>NZ_JBYZMP010000002.1:0-561371 GCF_058216375.1 Pontibacter sp. GD7
ACAGGAAAGCGGTGCAGGAACACTCCCACGCCGCTTTACCGCATCCGATTGGCACTGGCCAACCTCTTCGACGAACTTAGCTATTACTCTAGGTTAAAAAGTTCGGGATGATTCATGTTTTGTTATAAGCCTTTCAATGCAAAGCAATCATTTACAACTGATAACCAGGCAGTACAGCAACAGCCCTATGTATACCTAAGGTAGTATAAACCTACGCCCTAAAATGTTGTTGCCCACCGAAAACATGGTATTTACCAAGAAACAGGTTTGCAAAAGCAATAAATATGTTATACTTTGAAACTCTATAGTAATACTATTGTAATACTTATTAATACTGTTAGTTAAGAATTATGATAAGCTTTAGAGAAATTAAAAGTGACCTGCCAGCCGGAATCGTGGTTTTCCTGGTAGCTGTTCCGCTTTGCCTTGGTATTGCAATGGCCTCCGGCGCCCCCTTGTTTTCAGGCATTATTGCCGGTTTTGTAGGCGGCATCGTTGTGTCGCTGATCAGTGGATCGCAGCTTGGGGTGAGTGGCCCGGCGGCAGGCTTGGCGGTGATCGTTTTAAATGCCATACAGGAGCTGGGCGATTTCCATGTCTTCCTTTCGGCAGTAGTGCTGGCCGGTGTGATACAGCTGGTGCTGGGCCTGTTAAAAGCGGGTAATATCGGTTACTACTTCCCTACTTCTGTTATCAAAGGTATGCTGGCCGGTATTGGTGTTATCATCATCCTGAAGCAGATTCCGCATGCTTTTGGCTATGACGAGAATTACGAGGGTAACTTCAACTTTCTGGAGCCGCAGGGTGGCACAACCTTCTCAGAGCTTTTTGCAAGTATAAATTACATCACACCGTCGGCTGTTATCATCAGTATACTTTCCCTTTTCATACTTATACTCTGGGATCAGGTGCTCGTGAAAAAGAGCAAAATATTCCAGTTGATACAGGGGCCTTTGGTAGTGGTTTTACTGGGCATTGGCCTCAACCTACTCTTCCAGAACTCCTACCCGGCGCTGGCGCTTCGTGATAATCATTTGGTTACGCTGCCTGTATCCGATAGCCTAACAGGGTTCTTTGGTCAGTTCACAGCACCGGACTTCAGCCACATTTTTGACTACAAGGTATTATTTCTGGCTGGCACGCTGGCTGTGGTTGCCAGCCTGGAAACACTGCTTTGCCTGGAAGCGACAGATAAGCTAGACCCTTACAAGCGTATCAGCCCGGCCAACCGCGAGCTAACAGCGCAGGGTGTGGGCAATATTATTTCCGGTTTGCTTGGCGGCCTGCCTATCACGCAGGTAATTGTTCGTAGCTCCGCAAATGTGCAGTCGGGGGGTAAAACAAAGCTATCAGCTTTCATACATGGTATACTTATACTGGTGTGTGTCATGGTTATACCTGACATCCTGAACCTGATACCGCTTGCCAGCCTTGCCGCCATTCTGTTAATGGTAGGCTACAAACTTGCCAAGCCCGCACTGTTTAAAAGCATGTATAGCTACGGCATGATGCAGTTTTTGCCATTTATTGTCACTATTATTGCAATTGTATTCACGGACCTGCTTACAGGTATTGGCATCGGTATGGCGGTGGCCATCTTCTTTATACTTAAAAACAGCTACCAGGTGTCTCACCTGATGCATAAGGAAAAGATGCCCGATGGTACCATAAAGTACCACATGATACTGGCCGAAGAGGTGACATTCTTGAACAAAGGCAATATTTTACGCACTTTGAGAACAGTTCCGGAAGGCGCTGAACTGGAGATTGACTACGCCAGATCAGCTGTGGTAGACCACGACGTGAGGGAACTGATAGAAGACTTCAGAGAGACTGCCCACACCAAAAACATCAAGCTTACTATACACGAACTGCAGGAAGAAGAAGTAAACGTGAATAACCCATTTTAGCCTCACCTAAACTTATAAATAGAAATTACAATGAGAACACAAACAAAAGAAACACAGGCACAACTTACGCCCCAAAAAGCCATAGAGATACTTGTAGAAGGAAACAAACGCTTTATCAGTAACCTAAAAGCTAACCGGAACCTGTTACAGCAGGTTAACGAAACCTCTACCGGACAACACCCATTTGCGATCATCCTTAGCTGTATCGATTCCAGAACCTCTGCCGAACTTATTTTTGACCAGGGCCTGGGCGACATCTTCAGCGCCAGAATTGCAGGAAACATTGTTAACGAAGACATTCTGGGAAGTATGGAGTTTGCCTGCAAAGTAGCTGGCTCTAAACTGATCGTGGTGCTGGGGCACACGAAGTGCGGTGCCATAAAAGGCGCTTGCGATCACGTGGAGATGGGCAACCTGACAGGCCTGGTAAAGAAAATAGAGCCTGCTGTAAATGCTGTTGAGACATCAGGACCAAAAAACTCGTCGAATGCGGAGTTTGTGGAGAAAGTGGCGCAGGAAAACGTACACAGAATGCTGGACGTGATCCAGGAAAAAAGTCCTATTCTGAGAGAAATGATCTCGAATGGCGAGATTGGCATTATTGGTGGCATGTATGATGTGGAAACCGGGGCTGTGGAGTTTTACGAGCATACATTTAACCTGAAGGGAACGGCTAATGAAGAGCTTGCTGGCAAACATTAGGATAACCGTTGACGAGAAAGTATACCTGAAAGATCCGGAAAGCTCTAAAAAGGGACAACAGATCATTGAGAACAGTATACTTCTGATCGACGAGTTAGGCCTGGAAGCGTTTACTTTCAGAAAGCTGGCCGAAAAGATAGGGACAACAGAAGCTACTATCTACCGGTACTTCGAGAGTAAGCATACTTTGCTGGTATATCTTATTTCCTGGTACTGGAACTGGCTGGAATACAGGCTGGTTTTCGCTACCTCCAACATTGAGTCGGCAACTGAGAGGCTAAGGATCGCCATTCATATACTTTCCGGAAAGATTGAGAACGACGACAATTTTTCCCATATCAGTGAGGTGGCGCTGCAACGCATCGTGATCGCAGAGGCGGCCAAGGCTTACCTTACCAAGGAAGTTGACACTGATAACAAGCACGGTTTTTTCCTGAGCTACAAGCGGCTTTGCAGGCGCATTTCCAGTATAGTGCAGGAAATTAACCCCGATTACAAGTATCCTGACTCGCTGGTATCCACGGTGGCGGAGAGCGCCCATTACCAGGTGTTCTTTTCGCAGCACCTGCCCTCGTTAACGAACATTGACAATGACCGGAACGGACAGCTAGAAGATTTCCTATCGGACCTGGTCTTTAAAGCGATAGCGAAGTAGTACCTGCAAATTATAAGTATTAAACAAAACGGAGAGCCATCCAAATACTGGATGGCTCTCCGTTTTTATTGCCATTGCTGTTGTTTTTCACCAACAATAAAAAGGGCGAATAAATGTGCTTGCTAGTGATAACACGCAGCAAGGGCGGATGTTTTTGGTTTATGCTTCAATCTCACCGATAAGGTAGGTTACAGCATTACCGGTTATATAAACCCTATCGCCGGCAAGCTCACAGGTTAAATCACCTACTCTCCTGGAAAGCTGCTTTGCCGTAAGTGTTTTCCTGCCTAATTGCTTACTCCAGTACGGCGTTAGGGTAGTGTGTGCTGATCCGGTTACAGGATCTTCGCTGATGCCTACCTGAGGCGCGAAAAACCTCGATACGAAATCGACTTCGTTTCCGGGTGCAGTTACGATCACGCCTCGGCCTCCAACCTGTACCAATAATCCCTGATCAGGGTTAAGCGTCTCGATGTCCTGCTGAGACGGGAATACCAGCATGAAGTCGGTTTTGCCCCGGAAAGCGGCCATAGGCTTTTTACCCAGCGATTCTACCAGCACCTGTGGCACCTCAATCTCAGTAAACGCATCCACCGGAAAATCAAGGGTAAGCTTCTCTCCTGTTTTAGTAACTGCCAACTGCCCGCTACGCCCGGAGTGCAGCATGATCTTGTTTGTGGGATGTTGGTAATATCTGAACAGCACATAAGCCGAAGCCAGCGTGGCATGGCCGCAAAGGTCTACCTCCACAGTCGGGGTAAACCACCTGATCTGGTAAGTGTCCCCGTCAGGCACTACAAAAGCGGTTTCGGCCAGGTTATTCTCCCCTGCTATCTTCTGCATCGTGTCATCGTCGAGCCATTTGTCAAGTACGCAAACGGCAGCAGGGTTGCCACCAAATACCTTGTCAGTGAAGGCATCTATCTGGTATAATTTTATCTTTTGCATCTGTTAGAAAGTATGGTCGGGCTTATTTAAGCATAGAGGCTGTGTTCGGGTTGGAAAGTAGTTCACCGAATACCTCCCAGCGTTTTTCAGGGTTGGCATCTGTGCCTCCCTGCCGCTCCACGTAGTCCTTTACAAGCTGTTTGCCCAGGTTATAGTTGATCACGTAGCTGCGGTACTTATCCATAAAGCGGGTACGCTGCAGGGCTTTGTCTTTTTTGTAGAGGTTATACTTTACCAGCATGTCAGCGGCCTCCTCACGGCTTATCTCCCCGTTAAGGTAGCGCCGGGCGGCCTCGTTTCCGGCAAAATCCAGCTGCCCGATCTTTTCAAGTATGGCATAATAGCGATCTGCCTCATTGGGGTTAAGTCCGGCCAATGGGAACAGCACGTTTTTCTCAAAAGCCAGCCGGTCACCTGCCGGGAAAGCCACATGTATGCCATAGTTTGCACTACCCTCGGCTATCAGCGACTGCGGACTAAACAGTGGGTAGATCGCATACTCTTTCCAACCCTTTTTATTTACCAGGTTTTGCTCCAGCAATGCGTTAAACACATGGTGCCCGGGATAGCCTTCGTGTGCGGCCAGGTCCACGGCACGCTCAATATAGATCGGGAAATCGGTGTTGATCTGGATGAGGCTATAGCCGTTGCCTTTGTAGTAATTGTACCCCGACCAGGCCTTATCTGTCACAAACTCCAGCTTAAAGTTCTCCTGCTCCGGCAAGTTGTAATAGGCCTTGGTTCTTTTACGCGCCTCGGCAATCGCAGCCTTAAACACTGTGTCGAGTCTGGCTTTCGGGATCTCAAACTTTGCACGGTAGGCATCCCAGCGTTCGGCAACGCTTCCATTGCCCGGCAGTTGTTTGTCTATGGCGGTTAGTATAGAATCGAAGTAAGCCAGTTTGTAGTGTGGCAGCTCCGCGTCGTACAGTAGCCTGGCTTCCTCGTCAAAACTATACTTTTTGCCCTGCATCATCTCAACTTTTGTGATAGCGGCCAGCACCTGCTTTTTAAACATCTCCAGCCTGCGCTTTTCATCCGCTGTCATGGCTTCTGCGTTCTGTGCCATCAGTTGCTGCTGTATCAGTTTAAACTCTGTCAGGAATTCTGCTGCAGGCAAGGTGTCGGCTGGTTCGTCGGTGGGCTTCCATTCTTCCGGACCATAGTAAGCATCCACAATATCACCGTCGTACTGGCCAAGTTTCAGAAGCGTTTTTACGTAACGTTCGGCAAGTTCATCCATCGTTACCGTGGCTTGCTCCGTTTCTTTGGTAGCGGTGCAGGCCCAGCAACTGGCCGCAAAAAGTATAAAAAGCAAGGTTTTCTTCATAGTGTTCAGGTTTATGTGTTCTGATATGCGCACAAGTTAAGGTTACTTTCTGAGGAAGGAAAGAAGTATGGCCATACATTAAAACCTGTATAAACTTTTGACAATGCAGGTAAGTAAAATTAGGTATGAAAGATGCACCAGAGAATAAAACGCTATACTTAGCGCCACACGGCAACATCCCAAACAACCCGCATCTGCCTGTGCTGCTTTACCAGCAGTTATTCCCTGAGCCAGATAATCTGGCTGATCGCTTTAAAGATGTTTTTGCAAAGAATAACTGGGGTGGCTCGTGGGTAAACGGTGTGTTCGACTATCACCATTACCACAGCAAATCGCATGAGGTGCTGGGTGTGGCAGATGGCTCGGCCATACTTATACTTGGCGGACCAGGAGGCGAAGAGACAGCGGTAAAAGCCGGTGATATGGTGGTGTTGCCTGCCGGTACCGGCCACTGCCTTAAAAGTGCCTCTCCAAACTTTAAAGTAGTGGGAGCCTACCCAGGCGGCCAGGAAAACTACGACATCTGCACAGAACAAGACGACCCACAAGAAAAGCAAAAGAACATAGCACAGGTGGCCTTACCAAAAGCAGATCCGGTTTTCGGTAAAAGAGGACCTTTATTGCAGCATTGGACAGAATAACATGCATGTTACAGACGCCACCCATACTTAAACATCAAACTGTACACCCACTCCTGGTTTGTATAGGGCTGCACCATTGTTTTCAGGCCCAGGGTGTTGTCGCTTCCGATATGCCACTCGTTTTCCATTATCATGCTAAGGCCTGCCCTGAACCTATTAATCGGTGCAGCGCTCTCAGCACGCGCAGCTCCTCTAAACCACTCCGAGGCATACATTACCGATAAACCAGTGCCGATTTTCAGGTTATACTTGTTTGTGTTTCCGAAAGGGGATATAAAAATATTACCATCCAGGTGCGAGATAAAGGCATAATGGTCCAGATCATGGCTGACGAGGCTTTCCCTTTTACCAGCCCCTACCCCGGCCACCCCCGAAAAGCTAAGCAATGTGTTATAGGGTCTGAAATACTCAACTTCCATGGCAGGCACCATAATACTCCAGTCCCGGTGGTTATTTAGCAGTTTAAGCCCAAGGCCTGCGTTAAGGCTGCCGCTGTTTTGTGCAAGAGTTGAGATAGAGATCAGGAACAGTAAGGAAGCGGAGGTAAGAAACTTTATGTGCATACCAGTTGATGTTAAAGGTTGTCCATGCCGCACTTCCAATCTATACTTTAACAACTCTGTTCAGCACTAAAATAGTATAGCATTGAGTATACTATAACCTTTTAAGCTCCGAAAAACTCTTGATAGTGTGTACCTCTTCCTTCACATTTCCGAAGCCGAAACCTGCAAGTATAAAAGGAACGTTGGCCTGCAGGCTTGCCTCATAATCTCCGGTAGTGTCGCCAACGTAAACAGCATTCTTGAATTTGTTTCTGCTGATCACTTCCCGTATGTTATCCCCCTTCGAGATGCCTTTATTGCCGTAGCATTCATGGTCAATAAAATACGGATGCAGTTGGTGATGGTCCAGAAAAATTTCGATGTAGCCACTCTGGCAATTGCTCACAATGGCCAGTTTATACTTTGTGGCCAGATGCAAAAGCGTTTCTTTTACCTCCGGGTAAAGTTTGCCTCCAAGCTGCTGCAGCACCTCAAGCTCCTTACTGGCGCATAGTCTCTGCAACTGCTCCCGCTTCTCCCCCTGCAGTTCCGGAAACAGTTTATCGTAGATGGCATTATATGGCATGCCGGCCAGGCCGCGCACCATTTCGGCGTTTATACTTCTGCCGTCCATCCCGAAGGCCTCTAAAGCCTGCTGCCAAGCAATGGCAATGGTTTCGGTAGAGTCCCAGAGGGTGCCGTCGAGGTCAAATATGATGCTATCGTAAGTGTTGTTCATTCTCAGTTATTCTTTACCAGCACAAAGCAGCCAATTTTATCCGGGTGGTCTTGTACCAGGTCATCTTTCTTTTGGTGCCGCAGCATCCAGAGCACCAGCAGATCGCCGCCGGCTGCAATGGAAAAGAAAAGCCCGAACAGGAACAGCAGCAGGTTTCCCAACACAAGTCCGGCCAGGGCAGGCAGCAAGCCCATTATAAGGCCCGGCATCATGCCACCTAAAACATAAGCCCGAAGCGGCAGCACCTCTTCGCAGTGGCAATATGGCGTTAGCAGCGACCAGTAAACCCCATACTTTATAGACTTAAGCCCACGCTCGCAGAAAATAGCCCAGGTAAGGCCATGTAGCAGTTCATGAACAACTGCGCCAAGCACAAACACCCCCAGCATAATTGCCGGCGAAACAAGAAGTATGGTTTTATGTGCTGCCACCAGTTCTTTAAGGCCCGTAAAGCTGAACTGCTCCGGCCAGGCCAACACATACACCGGTATGTACAGCAGCACAATTGGCACGATAAAGTACAGCGCATACAGGTTCGCTTTTGCCGCACTCACAGTCAACTCTACCTTTACATAATTCCCGTGCTTCATATCCAAGGCTAAATCTACAGCAAAGTAAGTATAAACCACTGAAGCAAAAAAGCCACTTTGGCAGTGGCTTCTATACTTTCATTTATAACATAACCTGCAGATTACGGCAAAAATGGGGCTAGCTGGTAAAAACGCTTGTTGTAAACGGTTTCCCTGAACTCAGCCGGCTTTACATCATTCAAAAGTTTCGGGCCATCCGGGTTAAGGGCTTTTATGATCGGCTGAAAATGCTCCTCCACTTTCCTTAACTGCGTACTGTCGGCAAACTCGGTCATCAGCATCAGGTCAAAGTTTTGCTGGTCGTCGGGTTGCGCCATCAGTATTTTGTAAGATTTGATGTGGCCTTTCCTGAGGGCCTCCTCCCGGTACCGCTTCCAGTTTTGGTTGTAGTAAAACAGCGTTTCGGCGGTTTTCCCGTTTTTTATTTTCACGTAGTCTACTACCCAGATGGTATTGTTCTGCTGCTGCCCGAAACTGCAGAAGCTTATAAGTATAAAGCCGCACAGGCATAGCAGGTGTTTAACGCTCATAATTTATCTGCTGTTATCTGATCATCATTTAATGCACTAGGCAGGCATATAACGTAAGCCCGGCACCTTTCTTATCTACCTTAAAAATTAAGCGATAATATCTCCTATCCAGTCGGCGGCTTCCTTGTAGGTAATAAACTGGCGCACCTGTATAGGCCCGATGTACATGTCTTCGGCGCGCCTGGCAAAGTTCTCAAACTTTGTGTAGCTGGAATTGTCATGGCCGCTAACTCTGGCAATTTTCTGAAGGAGTGTCTGCGTGAACCCGGGCACCAGATGCTGCAGCGTCCAGTTTTCATCTTCTACGGTAATATCCCCCAGATGCGCCGAGTCGGCAATCCAGTTTACTACGCCATAGCTATGGAGATGCTCCAATAAGAGCGTGTTTCCGTCGCGGTATTCCTGGCTGTTTACAGGCCTGCGCCACTCTGAATACATCAGCTTTATACTTCTATCCACCCACACTCGCAGATAGTCTCGTTCTAAAAAAATCATGGTGCTGGCAAGCTAAAGTGTTTACTGCAACCTAAGCTACAGCTTTCTTTTAAAAAGTATAAAGGGGAGATAAAGATTTTATTTATGGAAAAGCGCTGCATTACCTATTGTTAAAAAAGTATAGCAGAAGCTTGCACAATACGTCTTGAGGAGACAATTTTGGACATGGAATTTACTACACCTCGTTACTACCTGCTAGTTATACTTATATGCCTGTTGGCAAGTTTCCCCAAAAATGCCGCATCGCAGAGTGGCCGCGTTAAAGACTTTAACCAGAATGGCTGGTACATGTACTTCGGCGACCATAAACTTACCGATAAATGGGGCTTGCACACCGAGCTGCAGGTACGCAGGCACAACCTGTTAAAAGACCCGCAGCAGCTGCTGATACGAACGGGTGTGAACTATAATCTCACCGAGAGCGCCATGTTCACGCTTGGGTACGGCTTCATCAAAACATACCCTTACGGGGAGTTTCCGGCAGCTGACGATTTTGTGGAGCACCGCATATATGAGCAATTGCAACTAAAAGGCAATATTGAACGCGTCGGGCTTGTACATCGTTATCGCCTGGAGCAACGCTGGGTGCAATCGCCGGTAACCTCCGATTATACTTACCTCAACCGTGCACGCTACATGCTGCGCGCAACATTGCCTTTGGTAGGCGCAACTACGGAGGCTAAGGAGCCCTACCTGGCCGTGTATGATGAAGTATTTATCGGCTTTGGCAATAACATACAGCGCAACATTTTTGACCAGAACAGGGCTTTCATAGCTCTTGGTTATAAAATAAGCGATGCAGCGGCAATAGAAGCAGGCTACCTGAACCAGATCGTTCAGAAGGCAAACGGTATTGTATTTGAGCACAACCATACCCTGCAACTTGGCTTTACCTATAACATCGACTTCAGTAAGCAGTAAAACCTCTGCACTGTCACCTGGCAATCTTAGCGATAAGTTGATCAGCAGGATCATTTAACTCAAGTTGCAATTAACCCACCCCTAAACCTTCCAAGGCTACTCTCAGGGCACAAGTATTAAATTCTCTATCTACCGCGAGTTTTCAACTCGTGGTTGTCCATGTGGGCAAGCTTTCAGCTTGCGTGAGCCGCTTCTTATACTTTTGCATACCTGCGCAAGCTGAAAGCTTGCCATATAGTTGCCCAGGCTGAATTAAAGGCAAAAGGTGGTTTAAAGCATATGGCTTGCAAAGCAGCTTAGAAATACTATATTTGTTTAAGGTAACGCCTAGCAAAGTATAAAGCTGCCCTCATGACAGAAGTGCTCAACATAGACAAACTTACAAAACGCTATGGGTCCATCTTAGCCGTAGACAGGCTCTCTATAGAGGTTGCCAGCGGCAGCATCTACGGACTGCTGGGCCCAAACGGAAGCGGCAAAACCACCACGCTCGGCATGATACTGGATGTAGTGCGGCCCACTTCCGGCAGCTATTCATGGTTTGGGGAGCAAACAAGCTATACTACAAAACGACGTATAGGCGCCCTGCTCGAAACACCAAATTTTTACCCATACCTTACTGCCCGTAAAAACCTGCAGGTTATAGCCGACATAAAAGGCGCTAACGCCAAAAACATACTGCAGGTGCTACACCAGGTAGGTTTGGAGCAACGTAAACACACAACTTTTAAGGGATTTTCGCTGGGCATGAAACAAAGGCTTGCCATTGCTGCCGCACTCCTGAACAACCCTGAAGTACTGGTACTGGACGAGCCCACCAACGGCCTGGACCCGGAGGGCATTGCCGAAGTACGCGACCTTATACTTAAAATAGCCGCAGAGGGGAAAACAATTATACTTGCCAGCCACCTGTTAGATGAGGTAGAAAAAGTATGCACGCATGTGGCCGTATTGCAGCGGGGTCAGCTTAAAGCGGAAGGCCGCGTGGATAACATCCTTTCTGCTAAGGACCAGCTTGTGATCAGCTCTGGTAATACCGGGGAGTTGCTGGAAGCATTGAAACGGATACCTTTCGTAGAGTCTTTTCAGCCGGAACGCGACACGATACATGTAACGCTGCATGAGGGCTATGACGGGAAAGACCTGAACAGGGCCATGTTTGAGGCCGGCACCATACTTTCCCAGCTTACCTTGCACCGTAAATCGCTGGAGGCCCAATTCTTGGAAATCATTAAAAACACCAACCCATGAACCTGCTCCGGATAGAACTGCACAAGCTTATACCTTACCGTACTGTGTGGGTAATTTTGGCTATTTACGCTGCACTGATGCTACTGGTGCTATACTCCAGCAGTAATGTTACCATAAACGGCCAGGCGCTTGGCAGCCAGATGTACAAGCTACCCGGATTCTGGCAAACCCTTTCCTATGCAGCCAGCTTCTTCAACTTGCTTTTTGGTATACTAGTTATCGTTATCATTACAGATGAGTTCACTTTCCGGACCTTTCGGCAGCAGGTGATCGATGGACTTTCGAGGGCAGAACTGGTGCTGGCAAAGTTTTATGTTATACTTGGCCTGGGTGCCCTGAGTACGCTTTTTCTACTGTTACTCGGTTTGTTCTTCGGATTACAGCATACAGCCAACATTAATGCAAATGCCGTGTTTGCCAAGATGGATGCCCTGGCCTACTACTTTGTGCAGGCAATCGGCTATATGGTTTTGGCATTGGTGTTTGCTATATTGATAAAAAGGAGCGGCCTGGCTATCATCGCCTTTATAGCCTATGCCCAGGTAATAGAGCCGCTGATCCACTTTCGCCTGCCGGATGCATATGACAAGTATATGCCGGTAAAGGTGCTGAAAAGCTTAACTCCCATGCCTGGGCAGGGCCTGTTAGACCAAATGACCACCCCAACCGAGCAACTGACGCAGCAGCAGGCTGCTTTGTTTGCCATTGGCTATATCGGTTTGTTACTGCTTATAGCTTATACTATACTTAATAAGCGAGACTTGTAGAACTTGTAAGTGTATTAAAGTAGTTTACGATGGCAACCAACTCATGTGGCTTTTCATAGTCAAGCCGGTTTAATTTGATGTAAGATTTCACATCTTTATACTTACTCCCAAATAAAGTCTGCAGGTCTTTGCGCGGATTTTTCAGGCCTACAATATCACCATCAGGCAATACGATATAGTATACATCCCTTATTTGCTCAGGGTCCCATTGCCCAGCATTCTGGTTTGCAACCGGGAAGGCAGGACTCATGTTTCCATTTTTATGGCTGTAGGCTTCGCGTTTAACCAAGGTTAAGGCTCCCTGGTTAAGTATCTCGAAGAAAGTGGGCTTTTTAAACCTGGAGTAAGGTTTACCAAGATCCCAATGCAGGGTCTTGAAAGTAAAAGAGCGTCCGCTTGGCATTTCCTGCGCTACAAAATACTCTACATTCACCGGCGAAACCGAGGTCATAGAGCCATTCTGGTGGTGAACGTTTACAATGTCAGGTGTTCGGTAGTAGGTTAAGGCACCATACAGCGTATCGCCGTTTACCATTACAACTTTACCGGTAGGCCATTCCTGCACATCCAACGCCAGCCTTACCTGCGCTTCTGCAGCATTTATAAACAACCCATCACTCACCAACAACACACACACTACCAACAAGGCGGTAAGAATCTTTTTCATAGTTAAAGCACTTAAATTTTTTGGAAATTACTATCACACACCACATACCCAATCTACTAGTAATCAACTGTATATACTTTTGTATTGTTTTAAGCACTAAAAAGTTGCGCTTAGAATAAAGCTTTAAGATAAAATCCAAAAAAAACCGGCTAGAGCCCATTTTAGGCGCCCTAGCCGGTTTATAAAATTGCACAAACGAAAATGTGCATTAATTATTATCCAGTGTGCTATTTATCTATTGCAGCACTTCTTAAAATCTCATGTCCTAACTTGTCGCGCTTGGTTGTCAGGTACTTCTGATTATGCTCGTTTGGCTTAATTTCGATGGGCACACGTTCCACTACTTCCAGGCCATATCCCATCAGGCCGGAGCGTTTCTTAGGGTTATTCGAAATAAGTCTCATCTTGGTAACACCCAGGTCGCGCAGGATCTGAGCACCAACCCCATAGTCACGTTCATCCATGCCAAAGCCTAACTCCAGGTTAGCCTCCACGGTATCAAGTCCCTGCTCCTGCAACTTATAAGCTTTCAGCTTGTTTACCAAACCTATACCACGGCCTTCCTGGTTCATGTAAACAATAACACCCTTGCCCTCTTTCTCGATCATGCGCATAGCTTCGTGTAACTGTGGGCCGCAATCGCATCGGCAAGAACCAAAGATGTCGCCGGTTACGCAGGAAGAGTGTACACGCACCATCACAGGCTCACCTTCTTCCCAGGTGCCTTTTACAAGCGCAAGGTGTTTTGCCTCGTTGCTTAGCTGTGTAAAGGCATAAAGGTCGAACACGCCAAAGTCAGTAGGCAACTGAACGGCAATCTCACGCTCTATCAGGCTCTCATGCTTCAGTCGGTATTCAATCAGATCTTTTATCGAGATAAGCTTCAGGTTGAAACGCTCTGCCACTTTAACCAGATCCGGTAGACGGGCCATTGTTCCGTCTTCGTTCATGATCTCTACCAGCACACCGGCAGGAGCCAGACCAGCTAAACGAGCCAGATCCACAGATGCCTCCGTATGACCGGCACGGCGAAGAACGCCTTCTTTTTTCGCTTTAAGCGGGAAAATGTGCCCTGGCTTACCCAAAGAATGCGGGTCGGTGTTAGGGTCAACAAGTGCCTGCAGGGTTTTAGCGCGGTCAGAGGCTGAGATACCAGTAGTACAGCCATGTCCGATCAGGTCCACGGACACTGTAAACGGAGTGGCATGCAAAGCCGTGTTACGCCCAACCATCAGCTCCAGGCCAAGCTCATCGCAACGCTCTTCGGTTAAAGGCGCACAGATCAACCCGCGTCCGTGCGTTGCCATAAAGTTCACTATTTCTGGCGTTACCATTTCAGCAGCGCAAACAAAGTCGCCTTCGTTCTCACGGTCATCATCATCCACTACAATAACTACTTTGCCTTGCCTGATGTCTTCAATGGCAGACTCTATTGTGTCTAATGGTCTGATCTCACCAGTTGTATTGGTTTCCATACTATTCATTTTGTGCACACCCGCTTTATGTTTTCAGGCCTGCTGTTGATTTTTTAGTAAAGCGATACAAAAGTATAAAGTTTATACCGCAATCCCTTTTTATTTGAGTAACACTTTTGATGGGGTTTTAGTTGAATTTGTGTTTAACCACTATAGCTTGTTGGGGTTATACTTACATTTATAGTATATTGACTTTCTCTCTAATGCCTTTATTCCTCAATCTTATTTGCCTATAGTTTCACTTTTGGCATTGGTGCCCTCAAGGCCCCGAAATGCTTCGGGGTAAACTCAAGGCCTCGCCATTGCGCATCGCGCTGTCTATTGAAGCTGCTCCGGGGGAAGGGGCCCCCTTTAAGCTCCGCTGCGGGCTGCCTCGCTTCGCTCAGCACCGCAACAATAGAAGGCGCTCTTTATCGAGGGCCCCTTCCCCCACCCAAAGGCTGGGATGGACACTTCTTGGCTAGCGGTTTTGCAAAGGAGAGGAAGTATAACTGTCTGAATTGCTACTTGGCAACAGCTATTGCCATGTGCACCAATGACGATTTTTTGTCTGAGCGTTCAGCGAGTTCAAAATCGTCTTGATTCTTTTGCTTACTTTTCTCATCAAGGAGAAAAGTAAGGCCCAGCCGGCGAGGCGAAAAGGTGGTTAGCAGCAAATAAGTTTCCTTTAAACGAGATCACCTCTTCAATACGATATATAAACCCCATCATTTCAAGGCATTTAACAAAACATTAGGAGATCAAAAAAAACACTCTTGCTCTATCCTGCTTCAGTTTCTTACTTATTCACTACAATCCCCAGCATATCGCCGAGCTGCATGTGTAGGTTCTTTAGCATAAGTATGGTTTGCAGCTGTCGGTCCTGCTCCTGCGGGTCGGTAACGAGGCGCAGCTTCTCCATTTCGTTTTTCATGAGCAGCTCCACATTGCGCCATTTCAACCTTAGCACGGCACGCTCAGCGCCATAAGGCAACAGGTCCAATTCAGTTGGCACAAATATCTGGTGCGTTTCCCAGTTGTGGCTTAGTTCGTGTGGGTCTGATAAAAGGTTTGTTGCTTCAGTCCTGATCTCCTGATCCGGGTAATGTATAAAGTCCTCAGCAGTTGGCAGCACATTATCACAAAGCTTTTCTTTGATAAGCTCCATAAAACGGCGGTAAAGCGGCGTCCTGAACTCCACATCCTCCAGCTGTTCCAGCATATACTGACAGGTGGTCATACCTTCATCAAGCATTTTATCCGGGTAGTTCAGCAGCATCCGCACTATCTCCCGTTCATAGCGTAGCAACAGGTCTTCATCCGATGCTGGCTTTTCCGGCTCTGCTTCTTCCGGCATAACCATACTATCCAGCTCAGGGCTTCCGGTCTTGGGTTGCTGCTTGCTCTGCAGCTGCATCTTGTTGTACTCCGAAATCAGTACCTGCTCGTCTATATCAAAAATGAGGCTGCAACTTCGGAAGAAAACCGTGCGCTTGATCGAGTCCGGAATCTTGGCGATGGACGTAACGATCTCACGGATCGCCTCAGCTTTTTTTACCGGATTATCCTTGGCCTCAGCAGCAAATAAACTGGTCTTGAAAGATATAAAGTCTCTTGCGTTCTCTTTCAGATAAGCCTTAAAAGCAGTGTCGCCTACTTTCTGAATGTATGAGTCCGGGTCCTCCCCTTCCGGAAAAGTTACCACATCCACATTCAGACCGTTCTCAAGTATAAGGTCAATACCACGCAAGGATGCCTTTATACCTGCTGCGTCACCGTCGTAGAGCACGGTTATGTTCTGAGTATAACGCGAGATCAGCTTTATCTGCCCTTCGGTAAGCGAAGTTCCCGATGAGGCTACCACATTCTCGATACCGCCCTGGTGCAGTGAAAGCACATCCAGGTACCCCTCCACCATATAGCACATGTCCTGCATGCGAAGCGCCTGCTTTGCCTGATACAAACCATACAGCACATTGCTTTTGTGGTAGATATCAGATTCCGGGGAGTTGAGGTATTTAGGGCTTTTCTTGTCGTTGGATTTTAAAGTACGGGCACCAAAGCCTATCACCCTACCCGAAACGTTATGGATCGGGAACATGACACGGCCCCGGAAACGGTCAAACTTCTTGCCGTCCTCCCTGACAATGGTAAGGCCGGTTGCCTCCAGGTATTTTTGCTGATAGCCGGCTTTCAGGGCAGTATCCGTAAGGTCCGTCCACTCATCCAAACTATAGCCAAGCTCAAATTTACGAATAGTATTCGCGCTAAGGCCGCGCTGTTTTAAGTATGATTGGCCTATGGCGCCCTGCTCATGCTTATGCAGCCGCTCCTGAAAATGCTTGTTGGCGAAATCCGAAACTATAAATAGGCTATCGCGCTCGCTCTGGGCCTGTGCATACTCCGGGCTGGGGTTGTCCTCAGGAATGTCGATGCTATACTTTTTTGCCAGGTATTTCAGTGCTTCCGGAAAGCTGGTACCCTCCACATCCATGATAAACTGCACCGAGTTACCCGCCTTGCCGCAACCAAAACACTTGTAAATACCTTTTGCTGGTGATACCGAAAATGAAGGAGACTTCTCGTGGTGGAAAGGGCAACACGCCCACAGGTTCTGCCCCTTTTTCTTCAGCGACACAAAATCACCTACAACCTCTGTTATATCGGCCTGGGCTAAAATCTGGTCAACGGTTTCTTTCGGGATCAGGGACATGGGTAAAAGTATAAGCGGATAGCAAAGATAAGAAGTGAATTGTTAAATTGCTGGATTGTTAAATTGTTGGGAAAGATTATTTCTGCTGTTACTGCAACTGGCAGTTATAGAAGAAGACAATCATATTTAAGTTGAAATACTGAAAAGGTAAATCTCCCTTAATCAGTCAATTGTAAATAAAATAACAATTTAACAATCTGACAATTCAACAATTAAATTACTCACTCAAAATTGAATTGTAAAGCGCGTAATTTTCTTCATCGAAGCACACAAATGTAACTGACCTGATGTTGGATGGGTTGTTCTCAAGATACTCCCGGATGGCATTTACAGCAACTTTAGCAGCTTTATCTTTGGGGTAACCATAAACGCCTGTGCTGATGTTCGGGAAGGCTATACTTGTCAGCTGTTTTTCGGAGGCAAGGCGCAGGCTGTTTCGGTAGCAGTTTGCCAGCTTTTCTTCCTCATTGTGGGTTCCGCCTCTCCAAACCGGGCCTACTGTATGGATGACATACTTTGCCGGCAACTCGCCTGCAGTAGTAATAACAGCTTCTCCGGTTTTACATTCGCCCTGCCTGGCAACAATCAGCTTACATTCTTCAAGTATGGCTGGACCTCCTGCCCGGTGAATAGCACCATCTACACCGCCGCCTCCCATCAGGCTATTGTTTGCTGCATTTACAATGGTATCTACATCCTGTTTTGTGATATCGCCTTGTATTACCTCAATTTTAACTTCGCTCATAGTTTTGTATTTATTACCGTTGCAAAGTATAAAACGAGGGCAGTTACTCAATCGTTATCAGTCTTTTGATTCATCATCTAAGTAAATAAAAATAAACTGACTAACCCCATACTTGTTAGTACATAAAGCCTACATGTGTTATTGGCAATTTTTGTTTGTATCTTTGCATTTGAATTGCAAAAGCAGCTCGATTTTAATTTATGGCGATTACAAAAGAAGATATATTAAAAGCACTTAGCTATGTAGAGGAGCCGGATCTGGGCAAGGACCTGGTTACCCTGAACATGGTTGACGAGGTGGAAGTGAATGGTAAAGACGTGAGCTTTACAGTTATACTTACCACGCCTGCCTGCCCGCTTAAAGACCTTATCCGAAACGCCTGTGTTACAGCCATTCATACGATGGTTGACAAAGAGGCAAACGTTACGGTTAACATGACCTCACGCGTTACTTCCGGCCGTGGAGATACTTCTGAAGTACTTCGTGGTGTGAAGAACATTATTGCGGTGGCATCAGGTAAAGGCGGTGTAGGCAAGTCTACGGTTACCACCAACCTGGCTATTGCACTGGCTCAGTCTGGGGCAAAAGTTGGTTTGATCGATGCGGATATCTCAGGACCATCTATCCCAACCATGTTTGGCGTTGAGAACGAGCGTCCGCACATGGTACAGGGCGACCACGGCAAGAACTATATTATGCCCGTAGAGCAGTACGGTGTTAAAATGATGTCGATCGGCTTCCTGACTCCTGCTGACGGTGCTGTAGTATGGCGCGGCCCGATGGCCAGTTCTGCGCTGCGTCAGTTTATTTCTGATGTGGAGTGGGGTGAGCTGGACTACCTGCTTCTGGACCTGCCTCCGGGAACATCAGACATCCACCTTACTATGGTACAAGCGCTGCCTGTAACTGGTGCCGTTATTGTAACAACACCCCAAAAAGTAGCTTTGGCTGATGCCGTTAGAGGTCTGCAAATGTTCCGACAGCCTCAGATCAATGTGCCTGTTTTGGGTATAGTTGAGAACATGGCATACTTTACCCCTGCAGAACTGCCCGAGAACAAATACTACATTTTTGGAGAAGGCGGCGGCATGAGCCTGGCTGCAAAGTATGAGGTGCCGTTGTTGGGCCAGGTGCCAATTGTGCAAAGTATACGTGAATGCGGCGATGCGGGCTCACCGGTAGTATTACAGAACGATTCTCCGGCATCCGGTGTTTTCAAAGAGTTGGCCCAGGCTGTTGCGCAGCAAGTATCAGTGCGTAACGCTACACTGGCAAAAACAAAACCTGTTGAAA
Source organism: Pontibacter sp. GD7 (assembly GCF_058216375.1). Lineage (NCBI taxonomy): Bacteria > Pseudomonadati > Bacteroidota > Cytophagia > Cytophagales > Hymenobacteraceae > Pontibacter > Pontibacter sp. GD7. The sequence continues at coordinate 18,894 of NZ_JBYZMP010000002.1, forward strand.
TTAAAAGCTAATTATACATGGCAGCTGTAAACATAGATCAAGATTTCATGCTCCGCATCGAAGATGCCCTAGACCAGATCAGGCCTTACCTGGAAGCTGACGGTGGAAATGTGAAAGTACTGGAGGTAACCGACGACATGGTGCTGAAGCTGGAATTGCTGGGTGCCTGTGGTTCATGCCCGATGTCTTCCATGACACTAAAAGCAGGTGTAGAGCAGTCTGTGCTAAAGGCTGTACCTGAAATAAAAGCTGTAGAGGCTGTAAATGTAACCTCAGCCATTTAATCATACTTCAGCTCCCGAAAGCGGAAGCCTCTGTAAATGCAGGGGCTTCCGCTTTTTTGTTTCATTACCTGAACAGGCATGCCTTACCAAACGTTAAGGTTAAGGCCATGTGCACTGGTGCGTACTTTACCTTCCACTCAAAAAAAACTATATTTGCCTTTGTAAAATAACCCATACTATGATCAAAGCGAACGATCCTTCCCTGCACTCCTGGATAGAAATAGCGCCAAACAGCGACTTCCCGATACAAAACCTTCCATTCGGTATTTTCAGGACCCCAACCAGAGATCCGCGGGTGGGTGTAGCCATCGGAGAATACATACTTGACTTGTGTGTAGTGGCGCAGCACAATCTGTTTGAGCTGATTGACATTGACCCTACAGTTTTCCACAGGCCTTATCTGAATGACTTTATTGCACTTGGAAAGCCGATCTGGCGTGCAGTGCGCAACCGGGTATCGCAATTACTTCGCAACGACAACGAGGAAATAAGCGGCAGCAGCGACCTGATTCGCGAGTGCCTGGTTTTGCAGAGCGACGCGGAAATGCTGATGCCAGTTAAAGTACAGAATTATACTGATTTCTACAGCAGCATAGAGCATGCCACCAACGTGGGCACCATGTTCCGCGACCCTAAAAACGCCTTGCTGCCCAACTGGAAGCATATTCCGATCGGCTACCATGGCCGTGCCTCATCCATTGTTGTGTCTGGCACGCCTTTACACAGACCAAACGGGCAAACCAAAGCACCTGATGCCGATGCCCCTACTTTTGGCCCAAGCCGCCTGTTGGACTTTGAGTTGGAGGTTGCCTTCATCACGGGTAAAGAAACCAAACTAGGTGAAAGTATAAATCCGGACGAAGCCAGCGATTATATTTTTGGTCTGGTGCTGTTTAATGATTGGTCTGCAAGGGATATTCAGACTTGGGAGTATGTTCCGCTGGGACCATTCCTGGCGAAAAGCTTTGGTTCTTCTGTTTCTCCGTGGGTGGTTACGCTGGATGCGCTGGAGCCATTTAAGGTGAAAGGCCCTGAGCAAGACCCCGAGCCGCTTCCTTACCTTAAGTTCCATGGTAACCATAACTACGACATTAACTTAGAGGTGCTGATTAAACCTGAAGGCGGGAAAGAGAATAGTATTTGCCGTTCTAACTACAAGTATATGTACTGGAACATGAACCAGCAACTGGCACACCAAAGCAGCAATGGCTGCAACATCCAGGTTGGCGACATGTATGCTTCCGGCACTATCAGCGGCGCCGAAAAAGATTCATATGGCTCTATGCTGGAGTTAACATGGCGCGGCACCAACCCAATCAAATTATCAGACGGCACCGAACGCAAGTTCATCAATGATCACGATGAGGTGATCATGCGCGGTTTTGGTGAACGCAACGGCATCCGTATTGGGTTTGGAGAGGTAAGAGGTAAGATACTGCCTGCTCTGTAAGGTATAGTTTTAATATCGTAAGAGACTCTGTAAAAATATTTATAGAGCCTCTTTATTTTAGCAGGTTTCGAACAGACTGAATTAATTTAGTTAGAATCAAAATTTATAAGATTCAATGAGAGGGGTTAGGGGTGGTTGGACCCGAAGCTGTACTCAATCCTAATCCCAATAAAAAAAGCCCCTGCAGGTTTATACTAGCAGGGGCTTCCTAATATCATTTAGGCGATGCGTTTTATCTCTTCATCCAACTCCTCATACTTTGAGTTCTTGCTCAGGAACTCAGGCACAATGTCTTTCATCTTTTTAACCGCCTGGAACTCCTCGTTATTCTTATTAAGTGCGATCAGCTCATTTATATCGTGCACCACCTGGTTGTAGCTATACTTCCGAACCTTCGATATCTTAATTTTCCTGTGATGGGTTGGTATAGTAGTTTCCTCCTCGTTCAGCAATTCTTCAAAGAGCTTCTCCCCTGGCCTTAACCCGGTATACACAATGTCGATATCAATACCAGGTGTTAAACCTGCTAGTTTGATCATCTTTTTGGCCAGATCAACAATTTTAACCGGCTCACCCATATCAAAAATAAAGATTTCACCGCCGTTGCCCATCGTACCGGCCTCCAATACCAGCTGCACTGCCTCCGGTATGGTCATAAAGTAGCGGGTGATATCCGGATGTGTTACTGTTATCGGTACTCCACGCTCGATCTGCGCCCTGAATCGCGGGATCACGGAACCATTAGACCCCAGCACATTCCCGAATCGGGTAGTGATGAATTTGGTTTGTGGCAAACGCTTTCCGCCAGCCGATATCCTTTGCAGTTTCTCAGAGCCCAGGTTATTAAGCGATTGGGTATAAATCTCCGCGATGCGCTTGGATGCCCCCATGATGTTTGTAGGATTAACCGCCTTATCCGTAGAGATCATCACGAACTTCTCTACATCAAATGTCATAGACAGGTCAGCGAGGTTTTTGGTACCGAGTACGTTCGTAAGTATAGCTTCAGATGGATTGTTCTCCATCATAGGTACATGCTTGTAAGCGGCAGCATGGTATACGATCTCAGGAGTATGCTCTTTAAAAAGGGTATACATCCTGTTAAAATTCTGTATGTTACCAATGCTGATCACGACATTGGCATTCGGGTACTGCTCTTCTACTTCCAGCTGCAGCTCGTGCAAAGGAGATTCTGCCTGATCGAAAAGTATAACCAAAGCCGGATCATAAGCCAGTACCTGGCGCACAACCTCAGACCCGATAGAGCCGGCAGCCCCTGTAATCAGTACGCGTTTGCCACACAGGTCTGCTGAAATACGGTCGTTCTCAATTACAATGGGAGGTCGCTGCAGCAGGTCTTCTATTCTCAGATCTTGGATTTGGTTCGCCCTCAGCTTACCTGACATCCACTGCTCTGCAGGTGGCACTGTTACAACTTTTATCCCTAGCTCAACACAACGCTCAATTGTTTCTTTCTTAGTCTCCGCCTTCAGGTCCTCACTCATTACTACCAGTTTGTCAACATTAAAGCGCTCCGCGACCTTCTCAATATCATTGATATGGTACACGCGTTTCTGGTGTATGTCTTTATCTACTTTGCTGGCATTCTCCTCAATAAACCCTACGATCACGTACCTGCCCATTCCGCTGGTTTCAAGGGCCTGCTTCACAAGAATCGAATAGCCATTGGCACCATAGATCAGCACACGCTCTTTCTTATCAGTGGTATTGCGTTTTATAAAATGAAATAGGTTTTTAGCGCCGATGCGAAGCAGCACTAAAATGGATGCGGAGATAAAAAAGTTAATAAGCAGTACCACATAAACGTTAATGGAATCTAAGCGATAAACAGGCTTAAGCAGAAACGTAAAAACACTGCCATAGATAAGACTGACAGTTAATACCCCGGAGAAGATCCTGACCACATCCTGGGTACTGGAATAGCGAATCAAACCCGTATGGATGCGCATCGCATAAAAGGTACAAAGGCAAATGAATGCATAGGCTCCTACAAGTATGAAAAAATGCCCCCGCAGCATCTGCGAAAATTCAAACTGTGCAATAATAAAGTAGGAGAAAATAAAAGCCCAGGTCGTAATCACCTGGTCAGCAAGCAGGATAAGGCTCTTGGGCAGAGATTTATTAAGTAAGAATATTTTCATGTAAGGGTGAAGCTGTACAATAGATTTTATACTTCGTTAAGCCATTTGCCTCGCTAAAATTAGAAATAAAATTGCACAGATTTGATATTGCAAATGTGAATTATATGTTAAGAATTAATTTTCTTTATAATTCAATTCAGCGTATAGGTATAATTATATTTTAATTCATTTGATCACCTCTCTGTCTCCAGAAACATCCCACAACAAGTCAATTACAATGATTAGCAAGCTCTTAAGATTAACAACACAATCATTTCTAAAAAGAAATTCTATAGTTTTTTTTAACTAAAAGCCGTAGGAATTCTGAGATAAAAAACAATTATTCCAGCAAGTATAAATATAACTTTTACAACACAAAGCAGAACTTACTATTGCCAGCTTATTTAAACTTATACAATAACAACTGTTGTACTAGTGGTGGCCAAAGACAAAACGCCCTGACAATAAGCAATTAAATTACATACTTGTCAGGGCGATAAAAAAGATTTATGCGATAGCGCAAACAGCAGCAATTGTCTCTGCTATCTTGGCTTTTTCGGTTGGGGTTAAATTAGATCCGGAAGGAAGGCAAAGGCCTTTGTCAAAAAGCATTTCACTGGTTCCATCTCCGTAAAAAGGTGCATCCGCAAAAACAGGCTGGAGATGCATTGGTTTCCACAAAGGTCTGCTCTCAATATTCTCTTTTTCAAGGGCTAACCTGATAACTTCACGGTTTAAAGCTCCGTCAGCCACCAACACAGTTGTTAACCACCGATTAGAGTAGTAGTCCGGTGTAGGCTCTTTTGGAAACGTAAAGAGGCTCGCATCCAACTGATCCTTATAGAAAGTATAATTTGCTCTCCTGGCATCAACTCTGTCCTGCAGCACCTCCATTTGCCCACGACCTATACCAGCGCAAACATTGCTCATGCGGTAGTTGTATCCAATGTGCGAGTGTTGGTAGTGTGGCGCATTGTCTCGTGCCTGTGTAGCCAGGAAACGTGCTTTTTTTATCCATTCTTCGTTATTGGAAACCAAAGCACCGCCTCCAGAAGTAGTAATGATCTTGTTGCCGTTAAACGAAAGTATGCTCATGGCACCAAAAGTACCAAGCTTTCTGCCCTTATAACTCGAACCCAGTGCCTCTGCTGCATCCTCCACCACCGGAATCTCATACTTATCGGCAATCGCCATGATACGATCCATCTCAGCTGGCATGCCGTACAAGTGCACCACAATAATGGCTTTCGGCTTTTTGCCTTTGCTGATCCTGTCCTGAATAGCCGCCTCCAGGTACTCCGGCGACATGTTCCAGGTGCGATCTTCGCTGTCTACAAAAACAGGCGTTGCTCCCTGGTATGCAATTGGGTTGGCAGATGCAGAAAACGTCATAGACTGACAAATTACCTCATCCCCGGCCTTTACACCAAGTATGATCAAAGCCAGATGTAAGGCAGCTGTACCTGAACTCAGCGCCGCCACATGCACATTATTACCTAGGTAGTTAGCCAGATCATTCTCAAACCCATCTACATTCGGGCCAAGCGGTGCGATCCAGTTTGTATCAAAAGCTTCTTTTACGTACTTCTCTTCCGTACCTCCCATGTGCGGGGAAGAGAGCCATATTTTATTATTCATTATATTTCTATTGAATTATCTTCTTCTATAATCTGCATCTGAACCCGATACTTTTTTCCATTTTCTTCAAAGTATGCCGCTTCTGCCAGAGAGTTTGTCGTTAAGGCTCTCAGCCTGTTTAGCAGCTCTTCCGCTTTATACTCTTTGTCAAGAAATATTTTCTGAATCTCAGGCTTAAAAAGATCTTTCCGATTATGAGATGTACCAAGACTTAAATCTTGCACCTGACGAGTTGGTTTTAGTTTAAGTATAGATGGCAAAGCTTCTTTAAACACATCTAATTCTAAATCCTTAAGCCTCCTGTACAAGCTATTTGCGGTGTCATTTGGCAGTACATCTAACTTTTTCTGATGTATTATGTCACCTGCATCTACTTCCTCAGACATGAAATGTAAAGTTGCTCCGATTGGAGTTCCTTCTAAAATAGCCCAGGTAGGTGTATGCCATCCCCTGTTATAAGGCAGGTAGGCAGGATGTAGATTCAGAAACCCAATTTTAGGTATATCCAGCACATTTTTCCGTATGATATAGGGGAAATGAATACCAATTATATAATCTGGTTGCAACTCTTCAAAAAGAGCAATTGCTTCTGTAGTCTTAAAATCTCCCCCTCTAAAAATTAGCTCTTGAGGTAATCCGCTTAACGTAATCAGTTCCTCCGCATGTGAAGCTCTGTCTTCTCCAGAAACTAATAATGCTGCTGGTTCATAGCCTTGCTGCGTTAGATGATTTAAGACGCTTACCGCTATATCACGGTCACCTGCAAAAATATACTTCATACTTTAATTTTGTTATAGGCCTCCAAAAACGACTCTTTCGCCTCTCTTGGAAATGGTGAACTACCTTGAAACCTTTCAAAAACAAATGTAGTGGAAAGAGAAGGGTTTAATTCCTGTACAAGTTCATCAAACTGTGCCATCCATGCATCATAATGGGCGATAAGCTCAAGGGCATAAATACTTTGCTCATCATCAAATAGACCTAAGTTTACTTCAAGCAGCTGATAGATTCTATCATTTGCCTTTCTAATTGCAGTTGCATAAAGGAAAATTTTCTCTTTTAGATAATTTGCATAAGCATTATCAGCTCTCTTAAACTGATAATATAGTTCTTTCAGAACAACCTGATTCTCACTCATAATTTCCAGTAAAGTATTGCACAGTAGCCTGCCCCTCCTGGTTGATTCCTTCAGATCTAAATACTTTTATTATAGTTAGCCACACAATTTTTAAATCCAGTAATGAACTGCAGTTATCGACATACCACACATCGTACTCAAACTTTTTGCTCCAGCTTATAGTATTTCTACCGTTAACCTGTGCCCATCCTGTTATACCTGGTCTTACCTCATGCCTTCTCCTTTGCTGTTTGTTGTATAATGGCAGATACTCAACCAGCAAAGGTCGTGGCCCTATAAGACTCATGTCTCCCTTAATAACATTTAGTAGTTGTGGAATTTCATCCAAAGAAGTCTTGCGTACAAATTTGCCTATAGCTGTAAGCCTTTTGTCATCTGGCAGAAGGTTGTCATTAGCATCTTTAAGATCGTTCATTGTTTTAAACTTAATAACGCGAAAGATCTTACCATATTTACCAGGGCGTGGCTGCAGGAAAAATGGTTTTCCATGATTTACAATTGTAAGGCATATAGTTACAATAGCAAAAATGGGAAGGGCTATTATAAATGCAATTGAAGCACAAGTAAAATCAATGAGGCGCTTGAAGAGTTCTTTGTACATGTACTAACTTTTGCTTAACAACGATTTATATAATATAAGTTGCTCATTCCAGATAACCTCATTTGGAAAAAAAGTCCACGCTCTTTTTCGTGCATTTATTCCGTGCTGTGCCCTTTCATTCGGATGTGATATATAGTACTCAATTTTGTCCTTTAAATCACTAATTGATTTAGATTTAAATAAAAGTCCAGAAAAGTTATCTTCTATTGCATCCTTGCAACCTGAAATATTTGAGGCGACAGCTGGAACTCCCATTGCAGCACTTTCTATAATAACATTTCCAAAACCTTCTCTATAAGATGGTAAAACCAGAAGATCCATTAAAGGATAAAAAACCTGTACTTCAGAGACTTTACCTACAAGAATAACATCTTTATCGTTTTTTAACTTTTCAATGACAGCTACGGGCAAAGCATCATCAACTTCCTCTGGACCAATGAGTAAAAGTTTAATTTTATACAGCTCCTTTAGATCAGTAAATGCTTTATATAATTCACTAATTCCTTTTTCCTTTACAATACGTCCAACAAAACCAATAACAAATGCATCATCCTCAATTTTAAATTTCACCTTTTGTTCCCTAATAATAGATAGATCTGGGTTTTTGGAGAACTTTTTGAGGTTTATTCCATTGCTACTTCCTTTATGAAATACTATACATTTACTCTCTTTAACTATATTTAACTTAACTGCCTCCGTCTTTAAAGAAGGACTAATTGAAATTATCCTATTAGATAACTTGCAACTTAATTTCTCAGTTAACTTAACAATTGACTTCTTTAGTCCATTAATAGAACTGGACCGTATACCTCGCAATGTAAATATACGCACAGGCACTCTACATAAATAAGCTGCAACCATTAAAATAAAGCCTGCCTTGGGAGTTCCAGCATTAACTATGTCAGGTTTAAAAGTTTTTATAAATTTTATAGACTGTATGAGAGCCTTGGCATCCTTTAAAATTGATATTTCTCTATGAAAAGAAAGAGGATAAAATTTACAGCCTTCTCTCTCTGCTAAACTGACCATTTCCTGGCCTTCAGAAGACAAAACAGCAACTTCAAATCCATTTTTTCTAAGGAAATTTGCTTGACCTTGTATCAAGACAGCACTAACAGAGTCTGTTACACCAATAACTATCTTAGGTTTATTCATAGTAGGTCTGCAGCAGATTTAATATCTCCTTCAGAGTCTTTATTCTCTTTAATAAATCTAGCAGGAACACCGCCATATATAGAGTTGTTCTGTGTATTAGATGCGACAAAGGCATTTGCTGCAATCAAATTGCCTTTCCCTATTTTTACACCACATTTAATAGATACATGAGAGGCTAGCCAACTGCCATAACCGACTACAACAGGTGCAGCTATGCTAGCTCCTTGTTTAACCGAATTATTTTTAAATGTATGTTGCAATGAGCTGATTACAACATATGGTCCCAACACTACTTCATCTTCCAATTTGATACCTCCAATAGCATTTAGCCAAACACCTTTCGCCAAATACACATTAGATCCAAGATTAAGTTTGTTTGGGTAATTTATTGTAACACCAGTAGCCAAAGTTAACCCTGTTCCACATTTGCCTATAAAAGGCTTTGACAAAATTCCTCTAAACCTAATTGTGTACCGGTTATCTGGTAATGCAGATGTTATAAATTGGACAAACCAGAATGGAATAGACCACCTAAGCAATACTATAATTTGCTTCATTTCTCTTTGTTGCCTCTCCCTTTAGAGTTTTTAAAACATTTATTCGTTTCATTTCTAATAAACTTTGAACAAAGTTACCAGCCATTTTATTAGAACGCTTCGCTAGTTCTAATAATTTATCCCTGTTTTTATGTAACTGTATTATTGTATCACTAAGAGCTCTATAATCATAGATGTCCACAAGTTGATCCTCTTCCAAAAGTTCAGCTATACCACCAGCTCTTGTTCCAATAGCTGGCAAGCCTCTAGACATTGCTTCAATCATAGCTCTAGGCATCCCTTCACTAGAGGAAGTCATTACAAAAATATCACTAGCATCTAATATATTGTTAATGTGTTGTCTTCCAGAAATATGACCATGAAATGTCACATGCTTAGTTATTCCTAAAGCATCACACAAGTTCTTTAGCATTCCTCTCTGTGGTCCATCTCCGACTAAGTTTAAATGTATTTTGCAACCATATTTTATTATAACACTTACGGCTTTCAACAACACATCATGGCATTTTACAGGAACAAGGCTACCGACCAGTACTAGCTGTAATATATCATTATATTTTGTTTTTGGTGATAGTAAATCGGTTTCTGGTAACCTAATGCTTGAAATCGATTCTGTCAGTATACCTTCTGAAACAGGATATTTGTTTTGAAGGTGCCCAAAGCTAACATAGCTACCAGTTGAAGCATATTTCGTAATCCTCCTACAATCTAAGGCCAACTTCTTTCCAACAACTCCTGCTAATACTTTCTTCATTAATCCATCCTGAGATGATTTAAGGGCTTCGACAGGATCTCCAATCATCTCAAACATCAAGGGTTTATTATATTTTACCGCAAACTTGAAAGCTTTTGATGAAAGTATGGACGGTATTCTCAGACAAATAGCATCCGAATTTTTTACTAACTTTGCTAACTGAGACTTTTCAGAAACTGATGGAAAAAAGAGCTGTTTAAAACTAGAAGCTTCATTAAACCAAAATTTTAGGCCACTACCACTCGATATAAGATAGTGTACGTTTTCATCATACTTCTTTTGACGAGCATACACGTTTAAAGTATCAAATATTTTTATGTAGTCTTGAAAGAAGCTATAATCAAAACAATAATCATCTAACACTTGATTCTTTGAAACTATAAACTTGTGATCTGTTACTATTAATAATTTCACTTAGTAATATTTATTTTTATATATAAAATTAAAATTAGGCAAGTTAAATCCCTTTTAGTCTATACTTTAGCAATAGTAAAAATTAACTTATATATCAACTTAGCTGTAGACAAACTATTAATAGACTTTTGATAATTTTGGTCTAACTACTCTGGTTATTAACATCATAAATAATAGAGGTATAACAATTTGCTTAATCAGAGGAGAAAAAAAAGTTGAAAAATCACCCCTCTGTGAGTAAACTGTAATTGGTATCAAAAAAATATACATAGTAAAAAAGATAGGGGAACTAAACGATTTTTTTAGAAATATCTTTATTACAAATGATAATATAAAATACCACAGAAAGACGCCTAAATACCCAAAATTTAAATATCCCTCTGCAACTAGACTGAGTCCGTAACCAAATCCTTTTGAAAATGCTTCTGGATAAAAAGTCCTATTGAACCACATGCTTGTGTTCTCAACATTTACAATAAAGACTGGCACTATACTCCTAATTATATCTGTGAGAAGAGAATAACCAAGCAAGAAGTCCCACGATGCACTATTAGCAAGCAATACGTCTAGGTTTCGACCTCCACTGATGAACTCATCAGTCATTAATGATACCATTAGCGACTCACCTTGTACATCTAAGCTTGAATCAATTTGGTTTGGGTTTAGTGATTTTAGAAAAGGAACACTTAATAAACCTATAAACATTGCAATGATATAGAATTGTACAGGTCTCTTCCTAAAAGTATAATCTATGAGTATGAACATAAGAAATACATATAAGATCATGTCTCTTTCAGAAAGTAGCACACCTGGTATTATATTTAAAAGAGCAATCAAAATCATAAGAGATAATATTCTTTTATCATAAAACCCTCGGCCTTTGTCATTGTTATGGATAATCTTTACTCTAATAAAGCAGTACCTAATTAATATAAATCCTATTACAACAGTCGCAATCTTGAAATAGGAGTAGTAAGTTGTCAAACCAGTCAAACGTGTATTTCCTTTAGACACATAACCACCACTAATTGCAAAAGCAGCTACGTCTATAAGAAAGTAGAAACAAGCTAACAATATTAAATATGCGCCCCACTTTTCGTACCTCATATTTATGATTGTATCAGATTTACTATCCCATTTGATATCAGTATTAAATTTAAAAGTCAAAAAAACTACATCAATAGCATATATAGCAACTACTGTGCAATTTAAAATTTGACTAGCATTGTAAACTCTATATAGACTTAATAACTCTCCAGCTATTACAAAAGTGCTGTGATATATATTTACAGAAACAGTCAACCATACTAGTGGGCTTAATATATCAAACTTAGCTTTAACAATGAGATAAAAATTGTAGCAAAACAGCAATAGAAGTTTTATTGTAACATCTTCGAATATGAAAATGCACAAGGCAAATATCCCCCCTAATATCGCACTAACAGGTGTGTTCGACAGCTTGCTATTTTGCATATTAATTTTGTTAATTCTTTCAATCTAACTAATCGTTACATCTTTTACTATACAAATCTTAACAGATTATTATTCAATTATATAACATTTAAAGTTGATTCCTTTAGCCACTCTTTTTCTGCTTGTTTTTTATATTTCGCAACTAATGTTTTAAGAACTATATACTGGAAAACACTCGTGAGACCTCCTGCCCAAACAGCACCCACCAGACCTAACATTCTAATCATAAAATAATTGCATACCAAGCAAAATAATAATAGAAAAATACTCACAGGTAACTGCACTTTAAATTTTTGAAAGGAGTACATTATATTATTATAAAAATAACTTGAATATGTAAAATATGACCCTATCAAGATAATAAGCAACAATTCCCATTTATCTACAAAATCAGAATTATATAATAACAACATAACATCATCAGCAAACGGAACTACAAGACCTATCATCATGAAGACTAATAAAAAGACTATTCTTAGGTTTTTATTTAATAATGAATCAAGTGTGTAATTATTTTTATTTTTTATTGCATCAGAGTACCTCGCTAAGGAATCTTGTGAAAGTGACTGCACAAGTAATCTACCAAATATTGTTATATACACTAAGCCTGAGAAAATTCCAACAGTTTTTTCATCTGTAAATTCTTCAAGAAGAAATCTTGGTATATTAGGTATTAAAGAAATAATCAAAGAAGAAACTCCTAAGCCAAAACCTGTTTTTAAAAGTATAGTAAAGGCATGCTTAGTACTATAACGACTTTGAGTCTTTTCTTTCTGGCTGCTGAGTCTGAAGTATACTGGCAAATCGTATAATATCAGACATAGCAAAAAAGATAAGCAGTAAAACAGTAGTGCTAAATTTAGATCTCTCGTAAACAATAGCACAAGAGTAAGAGAAGTTATTGATAATAAGGCCCTTACAAAAAGGGAAACACCTACAAGCTTTAGCCTCACATTCTTTTGTAAATAGCCATGAAATACATCTGAAATTGATTCAAATAATTTAACTAATCCAAAAATTAATAAATAATAAACATACTCATCTTCAATTAGATACGACATTACAAAAAGAGAAAGTATTAGTAAACAGTTTAAAGAAATTCTGATACTTAAGATTTGTAAAAAGCTAAAGGAATTATTACTATCTGTTACTTGTATATTCCTGAGTTGAAAGTTAAAGAAAAGACTCATTGGCGTAACAATAGCTAATATATAGGCCACAACCCCCATCTCGCTAGTCCCACTTAGCTTTGATATAGCAGAAAGTAAATACCATTGCGAAAATGCATAAGCACTATTGCCCAAGAAAGACCAGAATACGTTACCTTTGACTATTTTGATAATCTTTCCTTTATCAAACTTTATCATCGTATTTATAATTTCTACACTCATTGAGCTACTCCAAAACTTTAACGCTAAATCCAAATTGAAAGAAATTCATATACTATACATTATTATTGCTAAATTATTTTGTGAAGCTAAAAACTACAAGTAATACCTATTTTGTTAACTTTTACTAACTATTTCTTAGTTTATACCATGATAATGTTCTATTTATCCCATTAGTAATATCATATTTTGGTTGATAGTTTAATAGCCTCTCTGCTTTATTGATGTCAGCTAAACTATGCTTCACATCCCCTCTTCGTTCTTCCCGATAAAGTGCCTTAACATAAATCCCAGAAATCTCATTAATCCTACTCCACAACTCATTCAAAGTAGTTCGCTCCCCAAAAGCAACATTCACCACTTCATGCTGTGTTATATCAGCAGCTAACATTGCCTTAACATTCGCCTGCACAGCATTTTCCACAAATGTAAAATCACGGCTAGTTTCCCCATCTCCATTAATAAAAGGAGCTTCCCCTTTTAAAGCCGCTTCTATGAACAAAGGAATAACAGCCGCATAAGGTCCTTTCGGATTCTGCTTTGGACCAAACACATTAAAATAGCGAAGACCTATGGAATGGAAATCATAGGTTTTGGAGAATACATCTCCATACAATTCATTCACATATTTGGTAATGGCATAAGGAGAAAGTGGCTTTCCAATCTTATCTTCCACTTTAGGCAAGCCGGGATGATCGCCATAGGTGCTGGAGCTGGCGGCATATACCATGCGTTTAACCCCTGCATCACGAGCTGCTAACAACATGTTCAGGAAACCGCTTACATTTACATCATTACTGGTGATCGGGTCGTTGATAGAACGAGGCACAGAACCTAGAGCTGCCTGGTGGCTAACATAGTCAATTCCTTCTAATGCTTTTCTGCATGTTTCCAGGTCACGTATATCTCCTTCTATCAACTCAAAGGCAGGATTGCTCTTAAATTCCTCTATGTTCGCATGAGAGCCAGTAGCGAAGTTATCCAGTACTCTTACTTTACCTGCGCTATACTTTAACAGGTATTCAACTATATTTGAGCCTATAAAGCCGGCGCCTCCGGTTACTAGAAAGCTGTATTGGCTAAGATCTTCGGTATGGTAGGGAGTCTCGTACACGACTGGGGGAGAATTATGAGTGATGAATTAGAAATTATGAATGGGCAGAGTGAATATCCAACCACCCCTAACCCCTCCTTGGATAAGGAGGGGAATTATGATATAGTCAGTTGCTTACAGCCTTGCGTCTACTAGTTCTTTCGGCAACACACCTTTCACATCATAAATTACTGCGTTCTCTTTGCAGAGCTTACTTAATTCTAAGGACTTAAACTCCTCATGAGAAACGGCAAGAATGATTGCATCACAGTTTGTAGTTCCGTTAAGTTCTTTTACAGAATCCCAGCCATACTCATGTTTTACTTCTGCTGGTTCAGCCCAAGGGTCGTAGATGGTGATGTTCGTATCATAATCTCTCAGTGTTCGTAGGATGTCTACTACTTTGGTGTTGCGTACATCCGGGCAATTTTCTTTGAAAGTGATACCAAGCACTAAAATATTGGCTCCTTTTACTGGAATATCCTTTTTCACCATCATCTTGATCACCTCATGTGCTACATAATCGCCCATGCCATCATTTAAACGGCGTCCGGCAAGTATGATCTCTGGGTGGTAGCCAACTTCCTGTGCTTTCTGCGCTAAATAGTACGGATCAACGCCTATACAATGACCACCAACTAAGCCGGGTTTAAATTTTAGGAAGTTCCATTTAGTACCAGCTGCCTGAAGCACTTCGTCAGTATCAATATCCAGTCGGTTAAAGATCTTTGCAAGCTCATTAACGAAGGCAATATTGATGTCGCGCTGGGCATTTTCAATCACTTTGGCTGCCTCTGCTACTTTAATGCAAGTAGCTTTATGTGTACCAGCTAAAATAACCGCTTTGTAAAGTTGATCAACTTTCTCTGCTGCTTCTGGCGTAGAACCTGAAGTGATCTTAAGTATCTTGGCTACTGTATGTTCCTTATCACCCGGATTGATACGCTCCGGAGAGTAACCCGCAAAGAAGTCAACATTGAATTTTAATCCAGAAACACGCTCCAGAACAGGTACACATTCTTCTTCGGTAACGCCCGGGTAAACCGTTGACTCATAAATAACGATGTCGCCTCGCTTTAGCACCTTCCCTACTGTTTCACTTGCTTTATACAAAGGGGTAAGGTCGGGCCTGTTATGCTTATCAACAGGAGTTGGTACCGTAATAATGTAATAATTACAGCTCTCCAGTTTGCTTAAATCATTTGTACAGTATAAACCTATCGGAGTAGAGCAGTTATCTGTTAGTACAGCTTTTAACTTATCGTCTTCTACCTCAAGGGTGTGGTCGTGACCACTGTTAAGTTCATCTACTCTCGCCTGGTTAATATCGAAGCCAATAGTTTTAAACTTTTTAGCAAATTCTACTGCTAAAGGCAAACCAACGTAGCCTAAACCTATTACTCCAATTCTTGCGCCTTCTAACATCGCGTTATGAGCCATTTATATTTTAATTAATGTTGACGTACTAATTTAAAACTTGTATCAGGATAGATTTAATTGCTTCTTCTTCCCCGACTTTTTGACACCATTTGCCTCTTCCCCGTAGCCGTAGCCATACCCGTAACCATAACCATAGCCATTTTCTTTTCTTGCATCATTCAGGACAATCATCGGATGCACCAGCTTTCTGCTCTTAAAGATGTCGTCGATGATGCTGATCTGATTTTTGTGGGTATAGTTGTAGCGCACCAGGTAAATGCTGGAATCTATGTAAGGTGCCAGGGCAAGGGCATCTGCTACTTGGCCAACTGGTGATGTATCAATGATTATATAGTCGTAGATTGATTTCAGTTCTTCTATCAGCTTATCCACCTTTGGCAGTAGCATCAACTCTGTCGGGTTTGGAGGAATAGGACCAGACCCAATGATATCCAGGCCGTCGATACCTGGCACCGGCTTGATAATGTCTTCTATTGGTAGATAGTCAGAGATGAGGTAATTAGATACACCTATATCGTTTACAATACCCAGACTCTGCGACAATCTTGGTCTGCGGAGGTCGAAGCCGATTACTACCACCTTTTTACCTGTAAGCACTAAGCTTGCTGCCAGGTTTATACTGAAGAAGGTTTTCCCTTCGCCACTCATACTGGAAGTTACAAGTATAACACGGTTCTGTTTTCCAACGGTGGCAAACTGCAGGTTGGCCCTAATTAGGCGGAAAAGCTCTGATACAGGTCCGCGGCTGTCTTTGGTAACCACCAGTGTTTCTCCGGTGTAGTTATGTGCTATTTCACCAAGTATAGGGGTGGCAGTAGCATTCTCTACATCTTTGCTTTCCTGCACCTTGTCGTTTAACATATCGCGCACGTAGATGAAAGCAAATGGAACACCCAGACCTACTAAAAATGCCAGGAGGTAAATAAGCTGCTTCTTTGGTTTTACAGGAAGGTCGCCGGCAGTAGCAGAGTCGATAACCCTGGAGTTAGAAACTGTTGCCGCCAAGGATAATGCAGATTCTTCACGCTTCTGCAGCAAGTATAAGTACAGGCCTTCTTTTATACTTTGCTGCCTGTTGATTTCCAGCAACTCACGCTCAATGCCAGGCACTTTCTGTATCCTCGATTCAAACTGAGAAGAATTAGCACGGATGTTATTACGCGTTATAGCCAGGCTGCTTTTAATATTGCCCAGGTTTTCCAGGATATTGGTTCGCAGGTTTGCCAGCTGGTCGTTAACATTCTGCACGATTGGGTTGCTGGCCTGTGTGGTACGTAACAAGCGCTGACGTTCCAGCTGTAGTTCATTAAACTTTGCGATCAGGTTTAACAAAGTTGCGTCCTGAATGCTTAACGTGCTTGGTACCAGGTCAAACTGGTTTTTCTGATTATTGAGGTATGACTCAATAGAGTTAAGGACATCGATCTGAATCTCCAGTTCAGCGAGTTTCTTGTTATACTCACTGGCGCGCTCCAGGTACATTTTGGCCTCAGAGCTCACATCCGTCAACTCATTCTGGCGCTTGTAAGCCTCAACGTCTTTTTCAACTGTAGACAACTCTTCCGTCAGGTAGGTCAATCTGTCATCAATAAACTGAATGGTATTGGCAGCGATCTGGTTTTTGTCTTCCACTGCCTCTTTATTGTATACTTCAATCAGTTTGTCGATGATGGCAACTCCTTTTTCAGGAACCGCATCGGTTAGGCTGATGGTGAGTACACTTGCCTCTTTGTTTACAGGCGCCACAGTCAGACGCTGGTTATAGGCATTGGCAAGTTTTCTGATGTCGTGGAACTTAACGGTTACCTGACCTCCGTTCTTGTTGGCTAATGCCGGGGCGGCCAATACCGTAAAGGTGGCGTAATCCGTTTTGATCTGCTGACCATACTTGTGCGTGGTCAGGCTTTCTCCATCCTCAATCTCAAAGCTGTTGTTATCTTTAAGATATACAAGTATGGTTTTATTAAATGCGGCAGAGTCCAGGTCGCTTACGACCACTTTTATAGGTTGAGAGCGTCCAAACACCTCTGTGGTCTTTACACGACCTTCC
The DNA here is from genome assembly GCF_058216375.1 of Pontibacter sp. GD7. NCBI lineage: Bacteria > Pseudomonadati > Bacteroidota > Cytophagia > Cytophagales > Hymenobacteraceae > Pontibacter > Pontibacter sp. GD7. The sequence continues at coordinate 36,470 of NZ_JBYZMP010000002.1, forward strand.
ACATAGAAGCTTGTATACAGCGACAGGTCAGTCAGCACACGCTGCATCAGGCTTTTCGACTTTAGAATCTGAATCTGGTTATCAAGGCTCTTGCTCGACTGGAAAATCTCAAGGTCGCTGAAGGCTGCGTTACTACCTAAAAGGTCCGGTCCTTTTTTATCGTCTTTGATCAACAGTGTGCTACTGATGCTGTACTCCGGCGTAGTATAACGCAAGTATAAAAACGCCACGATCATACTAAGCACCACGCCAATAGCAAACAAATACCAGTAACGCAGGTATTTGGCAACTATACTTTTTATATCAATCTGCTCAGACTCGAGCATGAATACTTCCTTCTCTGACATACCCGACCTGAATTATAGAAGTCTAGAAATAACGATGGTGATAACTGACATAGCGCCTACAAGCAGGGAAATATTGCGGGCATTGGTGCTTGCCTGAACCGCTCTGGCTTTGTCCGGCTCTACATACACAATGTCGTTTTGCTGAAGGTTAAAAAATGGCGATTGCAGGATCCCCTTGTCATTGAGATTTAACCTTGCCATTACCCTTTCGTCCTTGGTTTCACGAATCACCAGTACATTTTCCCTCTTACCAAAGGCTGTCATATCTCCTGCCATGCCCAGTGCCTCCAGCAAATTCACATTGCCATCTGCCACCTGGAACGTAGATGGCCTGTTCACCTCCCCGATCACGGTTACTTTAAAGTTGCGAAAGCGCACGTTTACAACTGGCTCTTTCAGATAGGTTTGCAGCTTTGCCGTAAGTCTGGTTTCAGCTTCTTCCCTTGTCATACCCTCCACCTGCACCTTTCCAAGTATAGGCAGCACCACAGAGCCTGATTTATCCACCAGGTAGCCTTCAGTTTCCTGCACACTGGCCACATTCCCGATACCGGCATTGCTTACAACCGGCAAGGTACCTCTATTAAAAAGTATGTTTGACTCCGGACTCAGGCTGGTAACATGGATGCTTAACAGGTCGCCGGGCTGGATTTTGGCTTCGGAGGTGTGCGTTACCTTTTCGGTATACACTGTGCTTTCGCGGAGGTTATCGAAATAGGCGAGGTTTCTGGAGCTACCGCACGATGCCAAAAGCAGCAGGCTTATGAAGTATGAAAGTATTTTATAGTTCATTTTCGAAGAATCACTTTAAGCCACTTGAATAATCAAACTTATTAAGTGGTGCCTGCAGCTTCAACCTCACTACAGATTTTCAAAATTATGAAAAAAGTATGATATCACACCCCTCAATTAAGGTTAAAATTGTGTGAAGAACCGAATTTCAAGCAGAATGATTCATTTTTATAAATATTTAACTTTTGACAAATTATAACTATTCAAACAATTGTTTCTATGTTTCTAGTATTTAAAAATTTGAATCATACGATACAGGCACGATGTAAAAGTATAGCCATACAAGTATAAATAAGCACTTCATACACATTGGCAAACTTGCTAAAACATAAATTGACGTGCTATTTATAAATTCAGGATTGATTATATGGGCTATAAAAAAGTAACTTGCCATTAAACCTGTTTTACAGCATAAACTAAGCGAGCATTATGTCGATCATAACCATAGACCCACGGGAAACCAAAACAGCGGAGGTACATGCCATGCTTTTAGGCGCTATTGCACCAAGGCCTATAGCCTTCGCCAGCACAACTGATCTGGAGGGCAATGTAAACCTGAGCCCTTTCAGTTTTTTTAATGTATTCAGCGCCAAGCCTCCTATACTTGTTTTCTCGCCGGCACGCCGTGTGCGCGACAATACCAGCAAGCATACTTTGGAGAATGCTGAACTGACAAAAGAGGTGGTCATCAATATTGCCAATTTTGATATTGTGGAACAGATGTCGCTGGCCAGCACGGAGTATGACCGTGGCATAAACGAATTCATCAAGTCCGGGTTAACGCCAGAGGCATCAGTATTGGTAAAAGCCCCACGTGTAAAAGAAGCCCCAGTAGCCTTCGAGTGCAAAGTAAACGACATTATCAGCCTTGGCCCAGAGGGTGGCGCAGGTAACCTGGTGATATGCGAGATGTTGCTGATGCATGTGAATGAAAGTATTCTTGACGATAACGGAAAGATCGACCCTTACAAACTGGATGCAGTAGCCAGAATGGGAGGTGATTATTACCTGCGCGCCAATGGCGATTGTATCTTTGAACTTCCGAAACCGATCCGCAACAAAGGGATTGGTGTAGACCAGCTGCCAGCTTTTATTCGCAACAGCCCTGTACTTACCGGCAATAACCTGGCCCGACTGGGAAACTCCGAATCTATTCCTGCCCCTGAAGAAGTGCTGAATTTTAAATCGGACCCGATCGTGGCATATACTTTCAGCAAATATCAGCATGACCACTCCAAGCTAAAGTATGAGTTAGTACTTTTAAGCAAGAAACTACTCGAAAACAACCAGGTAGAAGAGGCTTGGAAAGTGCTTTTGTTGAGTGACAAGGTGTAAAAGCAGAGATTTTTGATTCTTTTAAGCGCCGGTTCTAACCACCCCTGGCCCCTCTCCCGAAACAAGTCCTGGATCTTCGACTTGTCTAAGGCGGGGAATCGGGTACTACTGTATCTTCTGCCATCTCAATGATTAGTGCCGTTCCTCCATTTTGTCATCTTGGAAAGATCTTGGTGGAAGGGAGGTTAAGCAACAGCTACAAGGTTTATACTTTAGCTAAAGTAACAGCAGAGCCCCCTCTCCTGTTTTTAAGAGAGGGCTGGGGTGAGGTAAAACTCCCGCCTTAGACTACCGAGAACGCGAGTTCGAAACTCCCGCCTTAGACAAGTCGAAGATCCAAGACTTGTTTCGGGAGAGGGGCCAGGGGTAGTTGGGACAGGCACTGCAGAACAATCCTGTCTTTCTTATGATCCTGTAAATCTTGACTCTGACAAATAAAAAAGAGACGCAAAATATTGCGTCTCTACAAAATCCTTGCAATCAACCAAATCCCGCTTACCCTAGATTCAAAATCCTGCTGATCATATAAATCCCCTTAATCTGCGGTTTAATCCCCTTTAATCACCGGTCCTAGTTGCGCACTGCAATCATCAGCCCCAGTTCTTTGTAGCGCATACCAAAGCGTTTGGCGACCTGCGCATTGGTAAGGCTGCCTTTGTAGATGTAAACACCGCTACGGTAATGCTCGTTCATGAACAGCACTTCGTTGATGCCGCCATACTTGGAAAACTCGTTGAAGATAGGCGTAAAGATATTGCTGAGCGCCTGCGTTGCAGTACGTGGCACCCTGGAGGCGATGTTTGGCACGCAGTAATGCACGATATCATACTTTCTGAAAACAGGCCTGGAGTGTGATGTCATTTCGGAGGTTTCGAAGCAACCACCCTGGTCAATACACACATCAATAATAATTGAACCAGGATTCATGTGCGCCACCACGTTTTCTTCAACTGTACACGGCATATACCCCTCGTCAGCCACAAGGGCACCGATCACAACATCTGCCTGACGGATTTCCGGGTATAACACGGCTTTATCCAACGTGGATGTGAAGAGCGGAGCACCTATATTGTGCTTCAAACGGCGGAGTTTGTAGATGTGGTTGTCAAAAACCTTAACCTCTGCCCCCAGCCCCAAAGCTGCCCTTGCTGCATACTCTGCCACGGTGCCGGCGCCAAGTATGACTACCTTGCTCGGAGGCACACCTGTGATGCCACCAAGTATAACTCCTTTGCCTTCGTTACTTATACTTAAGTATTCTGCGGCGACGAGCATGACCGTACTACCCGCTATCTCGCTCATGGCCCTTACCACCGGTTTCGACTCCGATTTATCGCGGAGCAGCTCAAACGAAATGGCGTTTATCTTTTTGCGCATCAGCGCATTTATGAAATCCGATGTAAGGTTACCAAAATGCAGTGCTGAGATAAGTGTCTGGCCGGGACGCAGGTACTCAATCTCGTCGTAAGTTGGTGGCGCGATCTTGAGGATGATGTCGGCTTCGTATACTTCCTCGGTGGCGTAAACTATTTTAGCACCTGCCTCGGAGTATTCGTTATCGGAGTATTTAGAGGGGCTTCCGGCACCTGTCTCGATGCGAATGCGATGACCATAGTCTGTTAATTGCTTCACGGCATCTGGCGTTAAGCCGATGCGATTTTCTTGGAAAGACGACTCCTTAGGAATGCCAATGGAAAGGCTTTTGCGGCGTTCCTCGACAGCCATCATCGACTCTTTGGGGTACAATGCAGGGCTGGCAGCAAGTTTTCCCAGATCTACGGCAATCTTTTGCGTCATGCTATACTTGGTTTATGGTCATGGTACGCACCTGGCCTTCGGCGTCAGGCTGCAACGTTACTAGCAAATAGTGCTCGGGCAGGATATTGGGGATCATGGACGGCCACTCGATCAGGCAAATCCTGCCTGAGTCGAAATATTCCAATGCCCCGATATCCAGCGCCTCGCGCTCTTCATTTAATCTATAAAAGTCAAAATGATAAATTAGTTTCCCGTCGCTGCCTTCGTACTCATTTACCAGCGAGAAAGTAGGGCTGCTCACGTTGTCTTTTACGCCCAACTGGCGGCACAATTCTTTAATAAGCGTGGTCTTGCCTGCGCCCATTGGCCCTTCAAAAAGTATAATCGGCTCCTCATTAGCTTCCTCTATAAGCACAGAAGCCGCCGCCGGCAGGTCAGCCAACGACGACATCGTGATTTGCTTTCTCTCAACTCCTGTATTATACATTTTTAGGCGATAGCGTTATGTATGGTATTATGCATTCCTCCAAAGACACACCTCCATGCTGGAACGTGTCTTTGTAATAATTCACATAGTAATTATAGTTGTTGGGGTATGCAAAGAAATAGTCTTCTATTGCGAATACAAACGTAGTGGAAACGTTGGCTTTTGGCAAGAAAAATCGTTCTGGTTTTCGCACTGTAAATACATCTTTATCGGTGTAGCCCAGATTCTTACCATGCTTATACCTTAAGTTGGTGTTAGTGTTTCGGTCACCGATGATCTTGAACGGCCTTTTTACGCGAATGGTGCCGTGATCTGTGGTAATGATCAGCTTGCCTTTTTTATCCGCGATCATCTTAAGTGTATCATACAACGGCGAGTGCAGGAACCAGGATCTTGTAATGGAACGATATGCTGACTCATCGGGGGCCAGTTCACGGACCATGTTACTGTCGGTTCGGGCATGCGAGAGCATGTCCACAAAGTTGTACACGATCACGTTCAGCTTATTGTTATCAAGGTTGCTGAACTTGTTTAACAGGTCGCGGCCAGCCTGCACATTGGTAATTTTGTGGTAACTATGCTTGTCTGTAACCCTGTTCTGCTGAAACTGAATCTCCAGAAAATCCGCTTCATGCAGGTTTTTGCCCTCTTCCTCATCGTCGCTAACCCACATGTTCGGGTATTTTTTTGCGATCTCGGTGGGTAGCATGCCCGAGAAAATGGCATTACGGGCGTACGCCGTGGTTGTCGGAAGTATGGAGTAGAACATCTCTTCAGAGTCTACGGTAAAGTACTCCGAGATAAGCGGCTCCAGAATCTTCCACTGGTCGTAGCGCAGGTTATCAATCAGCACAAAGTATACGGGCCGCTCCGTTTCCTTCATCATCGGGAAAACACGATCTTTAAATAACTGGTGCGACATAAGCGGAGCCTCGTCACTGTCGCCGTTTATCCAGTCTTCATAGTTGTCCATGATAAAACGGGCAAAATTGGAGTTGGCCTCATCTTTCTGCATATTGATCACATCGGCCATACTTTTGTTCTCTGTCTCGTCTATCTCCAACTCCCAGAACACTAGCTTTTTATAGATATCAGCCCACTCTGCGGGGCTAAGCCGTTCGCCAAAAGCCATGCCCAGTTGCCTGAAATCACGCTGGTAACTCATGTTGGTCTTCTCAGACACCAGGCGCTTATTATCCAACACTTTTTTTACGGAAAGCAGGATCTGGTTCGGGTTAAGCGGCTTAATCAGGTAATCGGTTATTTTAGAGCCGATTGCCTCTTCCATTATGTGCTCTTCCTCGCTTTTCGTGATCATGATCACAGGTACGGAAGGACGGATGATCTTAAGTTCGTTCAGGGTTTCAAGGCCGCTGATGCCGGGCATGTTCTCATCCAGGAATACGATATCAAAACTTTTCTCCCGAAACTCTTCAATGGCATCGGCGCCGCTGTTAACAGGGGTTATATCATAGCCTTTGTCTTCCAGGAAAAGAATGTGCGGCTTGAGCAGGTCGATCTCGTCATCGGCCCATAAAATGTTATATCTTTGCATAGTTTTATCTGAATAAATTGCTAAATGGCTTAACGGTTAATTTGTTTCCTGCTAAATCTTAATGGCTCGAAGCTAACAGACCATACATGTATACACGAATAGGTTTACCATATAGTATAATTTAGGTTGCTAAAAACTAAGCCTGCTTGCTACAATATTAAACCTGACCCGCTTACGCAAAGTATGAACTGCAAGTATAATACAGGCCATAAAGTACCTGCAGATGGTCAAAAAGGTAAAAGCAATACAACAAATCGCTTAACCATCTAACATATCAGGCAAGTTAACAGTTTAACAATCAAACCATTCAACCCACTACTCTGTGAACAAAAAGAAAATATTCAACGATCCTGTTTATGGTTTTATTACCGTTCCAACTGATCTTATTTTCGATATCATCAACCATCCATACTTTCAGCGCCTGCGCCGCATAAAACAGCTGGGCTTAACGGAGATGGTATACCCGGGGGCGCTTCACACGCGTTTTCACCATGCCTTGGGTGCCATGCACCTCATGAATACCGCCCTGAATACATTAAAAAGTAAAAATAACGAAATTTCTGATAAAGAATTCGAGGCGTCGCTAATAGCCATTTTGCTGCACGACATCGGGCACGGTCCTTTCTCGCATGCCCTCGAAACCGCTATTTTCAAGAATGTGCACCACGAGCACCTTTCGCTGCACATCATGCACCTGCTCAACGAGCAGTTTAACGGCAAGCTTGGCCTGGCAATCGAAATATTTACTGATACTTACCACCGAAAGTTTTTTCATCAGCTGGTTTCGAGCCAACTGGATGTGGACAGGCTGGATTACCTGAACCGCGACAGCTTTTACACTGGTGTGTATGAGGGCAAGATCGGCGCTGACCGTATCATAAAGATGCTGGACGTAGCCAACGACAAGCTGGTTGTTGAGGAAAAAGGTGTGTACAGCATCGAGAACTTCCTGGTTAGCAGGCGACTGATGTACTGGCAGGTATACCTGCACAAAACCGTTATCAGCGCCGAGAATATGGTACTGCGAGTGGTGCAGCGTGCCCGCGAACTGGTGCAGCAAGGCATTGAGGTTCCGGCCAGCCCATACCTCAAGTTCTTCCTTACCACAGACCTTACGATGCAGGATTTCCAGCAAGACAGTAGTATACTCGAGCGGTTTGTGAGCCTGGATGACCACGATGTATGGTGCGGCATTAAAATGTGGGCCTCGCACCCCGACAATATTCTCTCCTACCTCGCCAACAGTATACTTAACCGCAGGCTATATAAGGTACTGATTGCCAACAAACCCATCGACCCAGAGTTACAGTTGGGCATAAGCGAACTGGTGCAGGCACATTTTAATGTGCAGGAGGAGGATGTAAAGTACCTGATGATAGCTGGCAAAATAAGCAACAACGCCTATGATGTGGAGGGCCAAACGATTGACATGCTCACAAAGTCGGGGTATGTGATCGATGTGGCTGAGGCATCTGACCTCCCAAATATCAGGGCCTTAAGCAATAAAGTAGAGAAATATTTCGTCTGTTATCCTAAAGAGGTGGCACACTAAAGTATAGAAGCGAAACACCGAAAGATTACCAATCAAACATAGGTTGGTATTATAGCAACAAGTTGAGGGGATAAGTATAGGCAAGATTAGTTTTTTGTTAAGTTTGCACCCCCAAAGCATTAGCACATTTAAGTTTTTGCTATAATTTTACATTATGGAATTTACTGTTCAACAGGTAGCTGATCTTCTGCAGGGCAACGTAGAAGGAGACAATAACATAAAGGTCAGCACATTAGCCAAAATAGAAGAGGCCAAACAAGGTGCTCTTGCTTTTCTGTCTAATCAAAAATACGAACCATACCTTTACACAACGCAGGCCAGTGCCGTTATAGTGGCCAACAGCCTCGAGCTTAAGCAGCCCGTTTCGGCGGCCCTTATTCGTGTAGAGGACCCATACAGTAGTTTCTCTACCTTGCTCCAGTATTACCAGACAGCCCTGATCGCCACCAAGGTGGGAACAGAGGAGCCTTCTTTTATAGGCCAGGGTTCTGTGATCGGTGAAAACCATTACCGCGGCGCTTTTTCATACATCGGCTCCAATTGCAAGCTTGGCAATAACGTAAAGATATTCCCGCAGGCATACATCGGGGATAATGTTATTATTGGCGACAATACAACCATTTTTGCTGGTGTCAAGCTTTACGCCAATACGGTTGTGGGCAACAACTGCACCATTCACAGCGGCGCTGTTATAGGCAGCGATGGCTTTGGCTGGGCACCTCAGGCCGATGGCACCTATAAAGCCGTACCACAGATCGGCAATGTTATCCTGGAAGACGACATCTCTATCGGTGCCAACACCACCATTGATTGCGCCACTATGGGCTCAACCATCATCAGGTCAGGCTCTAAGATCGACAATCTGGTGCAGATAGCGCATAACGTTGAGATCGGGAAACACACTGTGGTGGCCTCACAGACAGGGATCTCAGGTTCAGCCAAAGTGGGCAACCACTGTGTAATAGCCGGCCAGGTAGGTATTGTGGGCCATATTACTATCGCTGATAAAACCACCATCGGCGCCCAGTCAGGCGTATCCAAATCAGTAAAAGAGTCGGGTAACATCATTCAGGGCTCTCCTGCTTTTGACTACAAACAAAACCTGCGCGCCATGACAGTTTTCCGCAAACTACCCGAGTTGCAGCGCGAACTCGAACAGCTTAAAGAAAGAGTATAAACCTTTTATACATACCTAACTTACGTTGCCGGTTAAAATAAATTGGCAAGGTGGTAGATTATGTCTTAAGTTTGCATCGGCAAATGTTAACCTCAGGAGTTAGCAATGGCTTGGAATCACATGCCCAGCCATGTATTAAACCTTAACAGAGGCCAGAAATACGACTACAGATACGTGAATGAACGATAAACAGCATACTATCAAGGCACCGGTTACTGTATCCGGTATTGGTTTACACACAGGCGTTGTCTCAAACATGACGTTTAAGCCTGCTCCTATAAATCATGGGTACAAGTTTCAGCGCATCGATTTGCCCGGACAACCGATTGTAGCCGCAGATGTTGAAAATGTAGTAGATCTGTCAAGGGGGACTACCATTGAGCAAAACGGAGCCAGAGTGCACACCATCGAGCATACGTTGGCAGCCCTCGTTGGCCTGCAGATCGACAACGTGCTGATAGAGCTGGATGGCCCGGAACCTCCAATAATGGATGGCTCTTCTATTCAGTTTGTAAAGCCATTGCAGGAAGTTGGCCTTGAGGAGCAGAACGCACTCAGAAATTACTTTGAGATCACTCAGGGTATAAGCTATAAAGATGAGGCACGTGGCGTAGAGATCGCAGCACTGCCGCTGGACGATTACCGTCTGACGGCAATGGTTGACTACAACTCCCCTATTCTGGGCAGCCAGCATGCGTCCATCACCAACATGAACCAGTTTGTGGATGAGATCGCGCCAAGCCGTACGTTTGTGTTCCTGCATGAGCTGGAGGCCCTTTTCAAACAAAACCTGATCAAAGGCGGCGATCTTGATAATGCCATTGTCATCGTAGACCGCGTGGTGCAGGACGAAGAGCTAAATTACCTGGCTGACCTGCTGAAGAAACCAAAAGTAGAGGTTAAAGAGGAAGGTATACTTAATAACACGGAGCTGCGCTACAAAAATGAGCCGGCACGCCACAAGCTGCTGGATCTGATGGGTGACCTGGCATTGATCGGCCGTCCGATAAAAGGGCAGATACTTGCCGCACGCCCTGGCCATGCGGCAAACGTGGCCTTTGCCAAAAAGGTAAAGAAGATGATCCACGAGGCTACGATCAAAAACGTGCCAACCTACGATCCGAAGAAAAAGCCGGTGATGGACATTAACCAGATCTCGGCCACACTACCGCACCGTTATCCGTTCCTGCTGATCGACAAGATCATCCACCTCGACGAAACCACAGTTACAGGCGTTAAGAACGTAACCACGAATGAACCGTTTTTCCCTGGCCACTTTCCAGGAAACCCTGTTTTACCGGGTGTTATCCAGATCGAGGCTATGGCACAGACAGGTGGTATCCTGGTACTGAACACAGTGGAGAATCCGGAAGATTACTGGACCTATTTCCTGGGTATAGACAAATGCCGCTTTAAGCGCAAGGTGATACCTGGCGACACCATAATTTTTAAATGTGAACTGCTGGCTCCAATTAAACGTGGAATTGCCAAAATGAGTGGTCAGGCATTTGTTGCCGGCCAACTGGTGATGGAAGCTGAAATGTCGGCAAGTATTGTAAAGAAAGACGCATGAATCAGCCACTAGCATACGTACATCCGGAGGCAAAAATTGCTCAAAACGTTGTAATAGAACCATTTGCCAGCATTCACAAAAATGTTGAAATAGGCGAAGGCACCTGGATCGGTCCAAATGCAGTGATCATGGAGGGCGCGCGCATTGGCAAAAACTGTAAGATCTTCCCTGGTGCTGTTGTTTCTTCTGTGCCACAGGACCTGAAATTTGCCGGCGAGGTTACCACTACGCACATCGGTGATAATACTGTGATCAGAGAGTGTGTAACCGTAAGCCGCGGCACCATTGATAAAATGAAGACCGTGATCGGGAGCAATTGCCTGGTAATGGCTTACGCACACGTTGCCCATGACTGTATCGTTGGGGACAACTGTATCATTGGCAATTCCGTGCAAATGGCCGGCCACGTAGAAGTTGGGGATCATGCCATTATCAGCGCTGGCACATTAGTACACCAGTTTGCTAAAGTAGGCGTACACGCCATGATCTCAGGTGGCTCCCTGATATTGAAAGACGTACCTCCTTATGTAAAGGCAGCGCGTGAGCCACTGGCTTACGCAGGTATCAACTCCGTTGGCTTGCGCCGCAGAGGCTTTACAAGCGAGCAGATCAACGAAATTCAGCAGATCTATCGCATTCTGTTTATCAGTGGCCTGAACAATTCGCAGGCGTTGGATAAAATAGAACTGGAACTGTCGCCGAGCAAAGAGCGCGATGAGGTGGTAAACTTCGTACGCAACTCTGGCCGTGGCGTAATCCGCAGTTATTTCTCTAAAGATGCAAATTAACCTAAGCAATTTAGGTAAACGATACAATTACGAGTGGATTTTCCGGAACCTGACCTATACTTTTGAGGCAGATAACTCATATGCCATACTTGGGCATAACGGGTCCGGGAAATCCACTCTTCTTACTATTATAGCAGGGCACAACCTGCACAGCGAAGGCGACCTGAGCTATACTTTGGGCACCCAAGCCCTGGCCCACGAGGAAGCTTATAAATACCTTTCCTTAACTGCGCCATACTTAGAACTGGTAGAGGAATTCACCTTGCTTGAAATGCTGGAATTCCATACCCGCTTCAAAAAGCTGCGAAACAACCTCAGCAACGCTGAATTAGTTGACAGAATGGGGCTGCAACGCTCTAAGAACAAGTTTGTGAAGGACTTCTCCTCAGGCATGAAGCAGCGCCTGAAACTTGCACTGGCTTTATACTCTGATACACAACTATTGCTTTTAGATGAGCCCACCACCAACCTGGACCAGGAAGGGGTAACCTGGTATCAGGAGCATGTAGACCAAAACAAAGCTGGTCGCCTGATAATCGTAGGCTCCAACATCCACCACGAATACGCCTTCTGCGAACATCACCTCCGCATCTCAGATTACCACACCAGGAAGTAGTTATTAGTTGTTGGTTGTTGGTTATTAGGTCTATAAAGGTGTAAATTTTGTTGTTCGATTGTAGAGACGCAATACTTTGCGTCTTACCAGCTACAAGGCAGATAATTTTGTTATTTGTTATTAGTTACTAGTAGTTCGGACTGTAGAAACGCAATATTTTGCGTCTTGCCAGCTACAGCGCAATTGGCCATGCTAAGTCAATGCAGCATAAAGTATAGCTAACCCCATAACATTCTCCTTTCAAACCGTTTGTCACGCTTTATCTAACCCGTACACTTCATAAAGTCGCCACCCCACAATATCTTCCTGATCAGTGAGCATTTTTGCGCTGTAGTATACAAGACGCAAAATATTGCGTCTCTACAATCGAATAACGATTAACGAACAACGATCAACGAATTACCAACAACGCCCGACCAACAACTAACAACCAAAACACTACCATATTTAGCAGAAGCTGGTTAACTTTGTAAACCACATAAGACATACTATGGGACGCGCATTTGAATTTAGAAAAGCCCGCAAGTTTAAACGCTGGGATAAAATGTCGAAGGCTTTTACCCGCCTCGGCAAAGAGATAGCCATGGCCGTTAAAGAAAGCGGACCTAACCCTGAGACAAACTCTCGTTTAAGAACGGCTATCCAAAACGCCAAAGGCGTTAACATGCCAAAAGACCGCATAGAGGCAGCTATTAAAAGAGCTTCTTCTAAGGAGGAGAAAGATTACGAAGAAGTAGTATACGAGGGCTATGCGCCACACGGCATTGCAGTGGTGGTGGAGTGCGCCACAGACAACCTGAACCGTACAGTTGCCAACGTGCGCATGCACTTCTCTAAAGGCGGCGGCTCTCTCGGCAAAACCGGCTCCCTGGACTTCATGTTCGACCGTAAAGGCATCTTTAAGATTTCATCTGAAGGGGTAAACCTGGAAGACCTGGAACTGGAACTGATAGACTTCGGCGCAGAGGACATTTACGAGCACGAAGGCGAGATCATTATCGAGACGCCTTTTACCGAGTTTGGCAACATGCAGAAAGGCCTGGAGGAGAAAGGCCTGGAGGTTATCAGCGCGGAGGTACAACGCATTCCGACTACCCGCACGGAGCTAACCGAAGAGCAGGAAGAAGAAGTGCTAAGCCTGATCGAGCGTTTCGAGGAAGATGATGATGTGCAGGCCGTTTACCACAACATGGCATAAGCATTATTAATAACACTGAAAGTATGGCTGCCCCAACAAGGCAGCCATACTTTTTTATAGCCACTCCTGCTAAAAAACGTATGCCATACAAATCAGCAGTAAGATTGCCCTATGATGTTATACTTCCTGTTTATAGCGGGTTTTGTTATTCTAATTAAAGGTGCCGACCTTTTGGTATCCGGCTCATCCTCTATTGCCAGGCGTTACGGCCTCTCTGATATGGTGGTAGGCCTGACCATTGTCTCGTTCGGGACATCGCTGCCAGAGCTTATCATTAATATAGTGTCAAGTATAAAAGGGGAGTCTGAACTGGCGATAGGCAATGTGTTTGGCAGCAACGTGGCTAACCTGCTCCTGATCCTGGGCATAACTGCTCTTATCTGCCCTTTACCCATTCGCCGCAATACCGTTCTAACTGAGATTCCTTTCTCTCTGATAGCTACCCTGCTGGTAGGCTTCCTGGCAAACGCAGCCCTGATAGACAACCGAAAAGAGCTTTACATCAGCAGGACAGACGGAGGCATTCTCCTTTTCTTCTTCTTGCTATTTATGGCATACATCTACAACATAGCCCGTACCAACCGCGACGAGGCTCCCAAAGAAGAAGATGAGGAAGAAATAAGTATAGGCAAAGCCTCTGTCTATATCATACTTGGCATTGTAGGGCTTTTTCTAGGCGGTAAGTGGGTCGTGGATGGAGCCATCGATATTGCCAAGCACCTGGGCATGAGCGAGTCGTTTATTGGGTTAACCGTGGTGGCCTTCGGCACATCGCTACCCGAACTTGTAACCTCGGCTACTGCCGCCTACCGGCGAAATATTGATATTGCTGTCGGTAATGTTGTAGGCTCCAATATCTTTAACCTGCTCTGGATATTAGGCATAACGGCCTTAATTCACCCTTTGCCTTTCGATGTGGTAAGCAATTCGGATATAGTGATGATGATCCTGGCTAGCACCCTCCTGATCATCACCATACCCATTGGCCGCAAAAACACCATTGACCGCTGGAACGGGCTTATTTTTCTGGCTGTTTACCTAAGCTACATCATGTTCCTGGTATACAGGGGCTAAATGTCCTAAAATCTAAGTATAAAATCGGTCAGGTTATCGCTTCGCTCCAGATCCAGGCGTTTGCGCAGGCGATACCTGCTTATCTCAACGCCTCGCACCGATATATTCAGCAACTGCGCGATCTCTTTAGTGGTCAGGTTTAGGCGAAGGTAGGTGCTCAGCTTTACTTCCTGCGGTGTCATATCGGGGTATTTGTCTTGCAGGCGTTTGGTAAAATCGCCGTGTACATGGTTAAAATGCAGTTCAAACTGCTTCCAGTCGGTGTCGCTGGTAATATTCTGCTCGATGTTCTTGATAATGCGTTTTACCTCCTCGCTGCGCTGCTGCAATTCTCCCTGCTTCACAATCGACTGTAACTCCAGCTTCACATTATTCAAGAGCTCGTTCTTGTTGATCAGGTGAAAAGTGGATGAAGCCAGTTCCCTGTTCATGTGTTCGATCTCAGATTGTTGCTTCTCATGCTTCAGGCGCAGGATCTGTTTCTCACTAAGCTTGGCGGCTTCTTTTACCTGGGTTTCCTTTTCGCTAAGGGCACGTTCTTTATCTTTGATGATCTGCTGCTTTTCACGCCTGTACTTTTTATCAAGGTAATGCAGCAAAGCACCCAGCAACACCAGCCCCACCAATATGTAAATAACAATGGCCAACCTGCTCCTGTAAAACGGAGGCCTTACCGAAAAAGGGAAACTCTCGGCCACACTGGTATTGCCATGTATGTTCCGGGCACGCACATGAAACACATACTTGCCCTCCGGCAAATTGGTATACTCTTTCTCTGTCTTTGTCGTCCAGCCAGACCAGTCTTCGTCAAAGTTCTCCAGGTAGTACTGATACTGCGTTTTTTCAGGACGCTCATAAAAAGAACTGGAGTAAGTGAACCTGAGCGAGTTTTGCTTGTAGGGCAGCCTTAGCTCCTCTGCACCCTGAAAACCATGCTCAGACACCAGCACGGAGTCCTTTTCAAAAGAAGTATTCACAACTTTCGTTATCCGGGTGTTAAAAGGATATAGCTTCTTATCCTTTAGGCCGTCATAGTGAATAAAACCGTCTTTAGCCCCGATAAGCACATTATTAAGGTCCAGTATCTTGATGTAAGGGAGGTCGTCGTTTAGCCTATCGCTTATGGTGTTAAACTCTTTGCTCCTGATCTGCGGTTCCCCGAAATTGTTTAGTGTTAATATGCCTACCCGCTGATCAGAGATAAAGTAGATATTGCCTTGCACATCTTCCTCCATCTCGGCGAGGTGTTCATTTGGCCGGAAGTATGACGAGAAAACGCTGTCTTTGACAAAAGCATCTTTACTATAATCGAAGCGATAAATTCCCGTAAGGGCCGGGAAATACAACTTGCCCTGTAAGCGCTCCATGTTCACCAGCTGGTCTGAGGGCAAGCCGTTTCTGGAGTTATAAAAGCGATAACTTTTTATTTTACTATAATCCGGCTCAAACTTAATCCGGAATATACCTTTATAGCCGTGCGCGATCCACAGATCACCATACTCGTCAAAATCCAGCACCCTCGATGATTCCTCAAAACCACTATACTTTCTTATCAGTTGATAAGTATCCCCTTGCTTCTTCAGAAGACTAATACCATCATAAGAGCCAAGTATAAAATAGCCAGGCTTGTCGGGCACCGGAATATAATCCCAGGAGCCATTGCCAGAGGCAATTTTCTGAGCCTGCCCGTTTACGAGCATATAGGGCCCCGTGTGGTGGCCCATAAGTATACTTTCCTGGTAATTACGGAGCTTATACACCTGCCCCGTAGAATTTGGCACAGGCTTATACTTGTCGCCTTTTCCTACATCAGCAACAAACAGACTACTTGTGGTGCCCAGGTATAGTTTATTACCCTGCCTTAAAGCAGCATACCCGGCACCTGATATGCCCTTGGCACCATCGATCCGGCTAAACGGCGAACTGATCTCAACCAAAGACAAACCATTATTAAGGCCCAGCCAAAGGTTTTCATGCACATCCTGATACAGTGTGTGGATGGTGTTGTCGTAGAGGCCGTCTGCTTTGGTTAGATGCAGCAAAAGTGCTCCCTGCTTGTTCATAATAAACAGGCCATCGTTCTGGGTACCCATGGCATAGGAGCCGTCTTTTAAAAGCACAGCCTGATTAATTACCAGATGCTGCAGTACGCCCTCGTCCTCCATCTTCATGGGCACAGGACTTACGCCGTTGTAAACATAAATACCATCCTGCACAGTAAAAATGAGAAGCTGCGACTGATCCAGGGGAAGTATGGATGCAATGCGGCTTTGGGCAAATTTCTCGCCGCCAGGCAGTACTTTCAGCTTCCCGTTCTCAAGTTCTGAGAGGCCTTTGCCCCATGCCATAGTATAAAGCCTGTTCTTTACCTTGAATGACAACTCAAGGGGGTTATTGGGGGCAACTACCTTTATTTTGTGGTCGGGAGAGTATATGTAAATATTCTTGAAGGTCGTGAAGTAGATGCTTCCATCAATTTCATAGATGCGCCATACTTCATCAAAATTGCGGTGCTGCTCGGGTATTAAGCTCTTTAAAGAATGATATTGCAGGTTACCCAACTTGTTGGGTGCAAAATAGCCAAAGTCGGCCTGGCTGCCTACATACACCCTGCCCTGCGACTTAGAAGTATAAAGCGAACGCACCTTGGTTCCATTGTTTACCGGGTACCGGTTCCACTCTGCACCGTCAAACTCAAGCAGTCCGAAATTATTTGCGACATAGACAACTTCACGGCTATCCTGTACAATGCCCCAGCTTTGAATACCTCCTTTAAAATCCTCGGTGGTAAAGTTTCTGACAAATGGATTGCCCCAGTACCGTGTTTGCGCCAATAATGTTGTAAATGGCATGAGCACGAAAACTGCAAAAAAACAGATGACCAATTGTACAGCAGACTTCATAATTAAGTATCTTAATGCATAAAGCAATTGATTTACTATTGATGTATTCAATATAGAATAAAAAGTTAACTAATAAAATTCAAAAACCTCATTATTTTATCAAAAACAAAGATTTTAACCATTTTGATGTATTCTTGTTGTATAGCTTACAAGCATCTGATGTATTCTTGATGTAGGCATTTCTTAGTTTTTATAGCAATAATTCGAGTACTTCAAGCTATTAAACGATCACTCACCTATAAGCTTTAATCATGAGGAAAATCATACTGTTACTGCTACTCCAGCTCTACGGGGTGGCTTATGCACAAACTACCGTGACCGGGCGGGTAACAACCGCCAAAGAAGGTATTCCACTGCCGGGAGTTAGTGTAGTGGTCAAAGGGATGTCTGTTGGCACGACTACAGACGCTCAGGGACAATATTCGCTTAAGGTTCCTGATAACGGGAATACCCTACGCTTTTCATTCATAGGCTACATATCTCAGGATGTGCCTATCAATAACAGGTCAGTGATCGACATAAAACTGGCTGAGAACACAAAAATGTTAGAAGAGGTTGTGGTTGTAGGTTATGGTACACAACGCCGCAGCGAACTGACAGGGGCTATCAGCTCAGTTAGACCTGAAGAAATTACCGAAACACCAGTTTTACGAGTTGAGCAGGCGCTGCAAGGCCGTGTTACGGGTGTACAGGTAGCAAACGTTTCAGGTCAGCCAGGTGATGCCCCAACAGTACGCATCAGGGGTATCGGTACATCTGGCAATGCTGCTCCACTTTATATAGTAGACGGCTTCCCGGTAGGTGGCATCGATTTCCTTAACCCGAACGACATTGAGTCGATGGAGGTACTGAAAGATGCGGCTTCTTCTGCTATTTATGGTGCCAGAGCAGCTAATGGTGTGGTTCTGATAAAAACAAAGAGCGGCTCAAAGGACGGCAAGATGCGAGTATCTTATGAAGGTTATGTAGGTATACAGAATCCCTGGAAAAAGCTGGACCTGCTGGATGCACGTGAGTACGCCATTATGATGAATGAAGGCGCCGCCAACGCAAACTTAACACCGCTCTTCCCAAATGCTAATACACTAACCGGCGGTACGGATTGGCAAAGTGCCCTATTCGGTGAGAACGAAAAGATCATGAACCACCAGGTAGCAGTAAGTGGTGGCAATGAAAAGACAAGTTACTACTCCAACTTCTCGTTTTTCGACCAGAATGGTATAGTAGGCGGCGACAAGTCTAATTTTAAGCGCTATACTTTAAGACTGAATGCAGACAACCAGGTAAAGAGCTTCCTGAAAGTAGGAACTAACCTGGCGTATACTAACATCAACCGCAGAGCCATAGACCCTAACCAGGAATTTGGCGGCTTATTAAACAATGCGATCAACCTGGACCCACTAACGCCGATCTTCGAAACTGACCCTGCCAAATTAAAATCATCAACTTACGCATCTCCTTATATAGTAAGAGATCCAAACGGTAACGTATATGGCATCTCTCCTTACGTGGCACAGGAAGTAGTTAACCCACTGGCAAGACTAGCAGTGCTCAATGGCACAACTAAAGTAGACAAGCTGGTTGCCAATGCCTATGCAGATATTGAGTTCTTAAAGAATTTCACGTTCAGATCTAGTTTCGGTGTTGACCTGGCCTACGTTACCAACAACAATTTCAATCCGAGGTTTTATTTAAACTCTGCCCAGAAGAACACCAATTCTCTGGTTTCTAAAGAGACTATTAAATACTATACCTGGCAGGCTGAGAATGTATTGAACTATAACAAAGCCTTTGGCAACCACAATGTAGGCGTAACACTCGGCACAACTGCCCTGAAAAGCGAAGCCGACAATGTATTTGCATCAAAAACTGGTTTGGTTACCAACGATCCTGCCATGGCCTACCTAAACCTGGCAACGGATGCAAACGGCGCTCAGGTAGGTGGTTTCTTCGGAGAGAATGCCTTGTTATCATTCTTTGGCAGGGTAAACTATAACTATAATGAAAAATATCTTCTATCAGGTATTTTGAGAAGAGATGGTTCTTCAAGATTTGGCCGTGAAAGACAATTTGCCACTTTCCCTTCAATTTCAGCAGGTTGGATCATTTCCAATGAATCTTTCTTTCCGGAGCAGAGCTTTATAAACTTTGCCAAGCTTCGTGCCTCATGGGGCCAGAACGGTAACGAGAACATCGGTAACTATACCTGGGCATCTGTAATCGGGGTAGGCCGTGGTTATACTTTCTTTGATGGAGATGAACGATACATTAGCGGTGCATCACCAGTAAGAGTAGCCAACCCTTTCTTAGAGTGGGAGACATCAGAGCAATCTAACTTCGGTCTTGACTTATACTTCTTCAACAGTCGCTTGTCGCTTGAGGCAGACTATTACATCAAAACAACAAAAGGCTTGCTGGTAGAAGCGCCAATTCCTGGTACTGTTGGTAACAATCCCCCAACCGTGAATGGCGGCGAAGTAAGAAACAGAGGCATTGAGCTGGCACTTGGTTATAATGGAAGTATAAATGATTTCAGCTACAGAACATCTATCAATGGCAGCTTTAACCGCAACGAAGTAATAAGTATAAATAATGCGGAAGGTGTATTGATCGGTGCCAACTTTGCTACGTATGGCATCGTTTCCAGAAGTATACCTGGACAGCCTTTCGCCTACTTCTGGGGTTTTGAAACAGATGGCATCTTCCAGAACGCAGAAGAGGTTGCTTCTTACAAAAACGCATCCGGAGCACTTCTACAGCCAAACGCACAGCCGGGTGATATCCGCTTTAAGGACCTGAACGGTGATGGAGTGATCTCAGACGCTGACAGAACCAACATCGGTAACCCAACTCCTAAGATGGTTCTTGGCTACAACCTGGATCTGAAGTATAAAAACTTTGATCTGAGCGCCTTCTTCAATGGTGCTTTCGGCCACCAGATTTTCAACGGTACACGCCGACACGACCTGGTTACTTCCAACATGCAGACGAAATTCCTGAACCGCTGGACTGGAGAAGGCACTTCTGACAAGTATCCGCGCTTTACCTGGAACGACACGAACGGCAACTATACCAGAATATCTGATATATACATCGAAGATGGTGACTACGTTCGTCTGAAAACCCTACAGCTGGGATACAACTTCTCCAACAGCTTGCTTTCCAAGATTCACCTAACAAACATGCGTGTGTATGTTTCCGGTGACAACCTGCTGACATTTACAGAATACACCGGTTTCGATCCTGAGATAGGTGCCCGTGGTACGCTGGATATAGGTGTTGACAGAGGTATTTACCCACAAGCACGCATTTTCAGAGTTGGTCTAAACGCAACATTCTAAGCCAAGACATTTATGAAATATATAGTTAAAAATACTGCAAGAATTGCTTTTGTTGCCGCCCTTGCCCTGGGCACAACAAGCTGCGACGATTTCCTTGACCTTCAGCCTAAAGACGCACGCGTAGAGTCCAACTTCTACCAGACAGAGGCAGATGCCATGGAAGCCCTGACAAGTATCTATGATGTACTGCAGTGGAACACAGTTATCGGCTTCCACCCTACCCCGATGTTTATGGACATCGCTTCTGATGATGCTTTCGCAGG
Source organism: Pontibacter sp. GD7 (assembly GCF_058216375.1). NCBI lineage: Bacteria > Pseudomonadati > Bacteroidota > Cytophagia > Cytophagales > Hymenobacteraceae > Pontibacter > Pontibacter sp. GD7. The sequence continues at coordinate 57,229 of NZ_JBYZMP010000002.1, forward strand.
CGGAGCAAGCCGTACTGATGCGCCAAACATCATTGAGGTGGATATGCACAACATCCGTACTTCAAACCCTGAGATACAAGGGATGTGGAGAAAGCATTACATCGGGATTTACCGTGCAAATCTCCTGCTTGAGAAAATTGATGGCATTGACGCAAGCAAAGAGGTTAAAGACAGGATTACGGCCGAGGCTAAATTCCTGAGAGCGCATTTCTATCTGGACCTGGTACGCATGTATGAGAACGTGCCACTTGTACTAAACACACTGGTAAACCCAAGTGAGTATAACCAGCCACAGGCATCTCCTCAGGCAGTTTACGACCAGATTGCAAAAGACCTTGAGGAGGCTATCCCGAACCTGCCGGCAAGCACCCTGCGTGCCAACCAGGGGCGTGTAACCAAATGGGCTGCTAAAGCCCTTCTGGCGCGTACTTACCTGTTCTATAACGGTGTTTACAATGCGCAGCTTAAAGCCGGTAACACCACCGTAGACGCTGCCCGTGCCCTGAACCACTTAAAAGACATCATAGACAACAGCGGACACATACTGCTTGCAAACTATGCTGATAACTTTAAGAAGAGTGGTGAGTATAGCCCGGAATCTGTTTGGGAAATAGCTTACTCCGACGCTAACCCATGGTATGACTGGGGTTATATTCAGGGAGGCGAAGGCAACATGCAGCCGCAAATGCAGGGCCCACGCGTTGTTACCCCTGCTGTAGAAAGTTATGAGCGCGGCTGGAGCTTTGCACCGGCCACACAGTCCTTATACAATGCCTTCGAGGCCAACGACCCACGCCGGGATGCCACCATACTGGAGCAAAAAGAACTGAACGGAGAACTTGACAAAGGCTACCAGCACACCGGATACTTCAGCCAGAAGTATACAACATCTAAAGACTACACGCCTAAATCAGGTCAGCAGGAGCTTAACTGGGGCAACAACTACCGTTCTGTCCGCTTTAGCGACGTGCTTTTGATGGCGGCGGAGCTGGCTGCTAAAACAGGTGGCAACGCACAGCAGTACCTGGACAGGGTACGCACACGTGTGGGATTAGCCCCCGTACCGGCAACCCTGGATAACATCTACAAAGAACGCAGGGTTGAGCTTGCGCTGGAAGGCCATCGTTACTGGGACCTGTTAAGACAGGGGCTTACAGTCGCTAACCAACGAATTACGGTAAGTGGTACCCGTGGCCCTGAGTATGTTGGCGACCAGGCCGACTTTAACATCTCGTTCAAGCCTGCCACCAAAGGGTTCTTCCCGATACCGCAGAGCGAGATCGCGATCTCCAATGGTTTGCTGAAACAAAACGCAGGTTATTAATCATTTAAAAGATTCATATCATGAAAAGATATCTCTCCTATATAACGGCTCTTTTGCTACTAACTTTCACTTTCAGCAGCTGCGAAGAAGAGGATGGTAGCCTGGGCCCAGCACCTACCTCTGAGCAGGTACAGTTTACAGTACAGCCTGATGCTACCAACCCTAACATTGTTAATTTTAAGGCAAACGCCCCTGGGTTTAAGGCCGTGTGGGATTTTGGCAACGGTGAAACCGCAACTGGCATGCAGGTAACTGCTGCCTACCCTTTAAAAGGTGAGTATACGGTAACGCTTACCATGTACACCAGTGGCGGAGCGGCCTCCAACAGCAAGAAAGTAACCATTGCGAAGACCAATGCGCTTATGCTGGACCGTGAGGATTACAACTTCCTGACTGGTGGCGCCAACGCCCTGCAAGGCAAAACCTGGGTAGTAGATAAAGAAGAGATTGGCCACATGGGAGTTGGTCCTTCTTCTGGTACTACACCGGAGTGGTGGCAAGCCCCAAAGAACGATAAAGCCGGTTTGGGTCTTTATGATGATGAAATGACCTTTAAACTGGATGGTTTCAGCTATGTGTACAATAACAACGGCGATACTTTCGTAAACGGCGCGCATGCTGCAACATTGGGCGGAAATCCTGCAAATGGTGACCAGAAAGTGTCTTACCAGCCGCAAACAGGCCTGACCTGGACAATTACTGAAGAAGGCGGTAAGAAATACCTGAGCATCTCCAACAACGGTTTCTTCGGCTACTTTACAGGCGTTTCGAAGTATGAGATCCTGACACTAACTGAAAATGAACTGTATGTTCGCCAGCTTGACTCTAAAAATGATGCATTGGCTTGGTATCAGCGCTTAGTGCCTAAAGGCTATACCAGACCGGTTCCTGTAAAGCCATACAAAGTGCCAGCAGATCTGAAAGATGACTTCGATACGCCTGGTAATGTAGTTTGGAAAACAGACCAGGCCGTATTCAACGAAACATACGATAACCCTGCACCCCTGCCGATCAACACATCCGCTAAAGTTGGGCAGTACATCAAGAAAGCCGGTGAAGAGTTTGCCTTTGCGAACATCTCTGTTACCCTTGATCACAAAATGGACCTTACTGCAAAGAACAAGATCAAGTTAAAGGTGTTCATGCCGAGCTTCAACGATTATACAACCGAGGCAGGCTACGACTGGGCTGTAAAGAACCTGTTGAAGCAGGTATCTGTAAAGCTGCAGAACTCTGAAGATGGTCAGCCTTGGGTATCGCAGGTGGAAGTGAAACAGCAGGTAACGCAACTCGACAAATGGGTAGAGTTAACCTTCGACTTTAGCAGCGCCGCCAGCCGCAAGGACCTGGACCGCATCCTGATACAGATAGGTGGTGAAGGCCACTTCAACGCTGGTATCTTCTACATCGATGATTTCCAGCTCTATCAATAATTAATTTACCAGCAATGGCAGGGCGGCAGCACTTGTAGCTCTGCCATTGCTCAAATCCGCTTTTCAATGAAATTTTTAAACAAAGCCTTAACAGTACTTTCCATGCTGCTATGCTTGTCGTTGCCTGCGTTTTCTCAGACCGGTGGCTTTAACGAGCTGGTGTGGAATGATGAGTTTGAAGGCGAAGGTGCCCCGGACCCAACCTTCTGGAGCTACGACCTGGGTACAGGGCAAGGCGGCTGGGGTAACAACGAAGTACAAGCCTATACTAATAACAGCAGCAATGTACGCCGGAGTGGCGGCAACCTGGTTATTGAAGCCAACAAAGTAAACGGTGCCTGGACATCAGCACGCATTAAAACCCAAGGCAAATTTAACTTTACCTACGGCCGGATTGAGTTCAGGGCAAAACTGCCAAAGGGCTCTGGCACATGGCCTGCCCTCTGGATGCTGGGTGAAAGTATAACTACAAAGGGCTGGCCTGCCTGCGGCGAGATCGATGTGATGGAGCATGTCGGAAAGGACCCCGGTAGGATGCACGGAACCTTGCATACGCCATCCAGTTACGGCAACACTGTAAACACTGGCTCAACCATAGTAAGCGATTACGGCGATAACTTTCACGTGTACGCAGCCGAATGGACACCTGATGCCATCAAATTTTACATCGACAATAACCTGTTTTATACTTACGCCCCGGCTAACAAAGATGCCGCTACCTGGCCTTTCACTGACCCGCAGTTTATCATTATTAACCTGGCTATGGGCGGTAACTGGGGAAGCGACACAAAGTATGAAACCAACGGGCAGAAAAATGGTATTGACCCGGCCCTGACTACTGCACGCTTCGAAGTTGACTATGTTCGCGTTTACCAGACCTTCACAGAGTTAAAGCTATCAGGACCAGCTTCTGTAAACCCTGGTGCACAGAACATAACCTTTAAAGCCAGTAAAGTAAATGGTGCCGCTTATACCTGGGAAGTACCCGCTGGGGTTAGCATCACATCCGGTGTTGGTACTTCTGAGATCAAGGTAAACTGGGGAACTAACCCAGGCCAGGTAAAAGTAACGATGCACCTGAACGGGCAGAACTACCAGAAAACACTGAATGTAACCACAACTCAGACACCAGAAGGCGAAGCTTTCTTGATTGAAGATTTCAATGCCTTGCCATCAGCTAAACTTATAAGCAGCGGGGGCACTTTTAACTTTAGCCAGGAAAATAACGCACTAAAGGTAAGCTACCAGGTAACGAACCCAAGTGCATTACCACAGATAATCTATACCCTAACAGAGCCGCTCAATATGAGCGGCTATCCTGTTTTAGCTGTTAACCTGAGAACACGCAACGAAAGCGAAAACGTACTGCTGCGCCTCGACCTGATTGATGAGGCAGGGAAGGTAACCGGCACAAGCAGTGTTTTCACCCTGAGCCCCCTGATCGACGATAACGAGTACTTTACCTACTATTTTGATTACAGAAACCTGTTTGGCACCGGCTCCGGGCAAATAGACGGCACCAAGGTAAAACAGATCAGAATACTGGTGAACTATGGCATTCTGGGTTCTCCGGGCAGCGACACCTTCTGGATCGATCACTTCAGCGTTCGCCAAAGTATCCCGTCTGTACCTAAACGCCCTTCTCACTTAAGATTAACGAAAACAACCAGCTCCGTAACCTTAACCTGGCAGGATAACGCCGCCAACGAAGACAACTTTAAAGTGTACCGCTCTCAGTCGCAGAACGGTCCTTTTACCGAAATAGCATCACTGGCAGCCAACACAAAGCAATACACCGATGCGGTTAATCCGGACAATGGCTATGTGTACAAGGTACAGGCTGCCAATAACAACGGCACCTCCACCTTCTCGAACCTGGTTGCCAGCAATGCCTCACTGCTAAGTATAAAGTCAGAATTCAATAACGAGCAGGTGCGTGTTTACCCTAACCCTAGCAGCGGAAAATTTAGCATACAGCTAAACCAAAGCATCAGAATAAAAGAAATGCGCTTTTACAACGCATTTGGCAAAGAAGTAAGCGCACAAATTACAGCAAGTGCAGCCAGTGGGCTTAGCGTACAAACCGACGTGACCCCAGGCTTATACTTTTGCCACCTGCATACCCGGGAAGGCATCATCATAAAACGGATACTGATCATTTAATATAAAATAGCTAACCCTTCTGGCCATACTTTGAAAGTCGGGTTCACTAAAAGAAATAGTATGAAAAAAACTTTTATCCCCATCCTGCTGCTTGCCGTAATCGGCTCTGCAATGCTCTTCTCCTCGTTTAAGCAAGGAGAAAAAAAGGATAAAACAGAGCAGCGTATCGAAGACCTGCTCGCCAAAATGACGCTGGAAGAAAAAGCCGGCCAGCTGAATTTTGTAGTCGGCGACCTGTTTAACACCGGGCCTACCGTCAGAACCTCGGAATCAGATGTGTTTAACGAAGCTATCCGGAAAGGGCAGATCACCGGCATATTCAACATCCATGGAGCCGCCTATATTGGAAAACTTCAGAAAATCGCTGTGGAACAGTCGCGACTGGGTATACCATTGCTGATTGGCGCCGATGTGATACATGGTTTCAAAACAGTGTTCCCGATACCATTGGGCGAAGCAGCAAGCTGGGACCTGGCTGCTGTTGAGAAAAGTGCACGCGTGGCTGCCAGGGAGTCTGCAGCATCGGGCATTAACCTTACGTTTGCACCTATGGCCGATGTGGCGCGCGATGCCCGCTGGGGAAGAACGGCAGAAGGCGCCGGCGAAGACCCTTACCTGGTGTCTTTGATGACTGCGGCACGTGTTAAAGGCTTTCAGGGAAAAAGCTTAGCAGACCCTAATACCATTGCTGCCTGCGTAAAACACTTTGTGGCTTACGGTGCAGCAGAGGCCGGCCGTGATTACAACACAGTGGACATATCAGAGTATGAGCTCCGCAACACCTACCTGCCTCCATTTAAAGCGGCCCTGGATGCCGGTTCCGCCACTATCATGACCTCTTTTAACGAGCTGAACGGTATACCTGCCACTGCCCACACAAAAGTAATGCGCGACATACTCAGGGACGAGTGGGGCTTTAAAGGCGTAGTGATCTCTGACTGGCAGAATATCTGGGAAATGACAGCGCACGGTTATGCCCGCGACAGCGCACACGCCGGAGAGCTTGCCCTAAAAGCCGGTACCGATCTGGACATGATGGCTGAGATCTACCTGAAAGAACTGCCTAAAATGGTAAAGACCGGTAAAGTGGACCAGAAATACCTGGACGATGCCGTACGCAGAGTGCTGTGGCTAAAATTTAAGCTTGGCCTGTTCGATAACCCATACTTATACAGTAACACTAAAACCGAGAAGAAGGAGATCCGCTCTCAGGAGAACCTGAAGGCCGCATTTGAGATGGCGCAGCGCTCTATCGTGCTACTGAAAAACGAGAAAACCCTACTTCCATTAAACCCATCGAAAAAACAAAAGATAGCTGTAATAGGCCCGTTGGGAAATAACAAAGAAGACATGAACGGCACTTGGTCTTTCTTCGGAGAGGCACAGCACCCAGTATCGTTCCTGGAAGGCATAAAAAAGTATGCGAAAGGCGTAGAAGTAAGCTATGCCGAAGGATGTGAGCTGTACAGCAACTCCAAAGCTAAGTTTGATGAAGCGGTGGCTGCCGCTAAAAATGCTGATGTAGTGGTAATGGCGCTTGGCGAAAGTGCCGTAATGAACGGCGAAGGCGCATCAAGAGCTGATGTCAGTTTGCCAGGCGTGCAATTGGACCTTGTAAAGGCAATCCATGCTACAGGTAAACCGATCATTGCGCTGGTTAGCAGTGGCCGTGCTTTAGAACTTACCTGGCTTGATGAGCATGTGCCAACCATACTTGCCACCTGGTCTTTAGGATCTGAGGCTGGCAATGCCGTAGCCAGCGTGTTGTTCGGGGAGTATAATCCATCGGGCAAGCTGCCGGTATCTTTCCCGAGAGCCGTTGGCCAGTTGCCTTTATACTACAACCACAAAAATACAGGCCGCGCCTACGAAGGCAACCATTCCGAGCCAGGTTCGGAGCGTGTGTACAGATCCAGGTACCGCGATGTGCCTAACACGCCGCTTTACCCATTCGGCTACGGACTAAGCTACAACACGTATACGTATGACAACCTGAAGATAAGCAGCGACAAGCTAGCTGCGGCAGGCCAGCTGCAGGTAAGTATAGATGTTACCAACACAGGCAAGTATGCCGGTGAAGAAGTAATACAGCTTTATACCCGCGACCTGGTGGGCAGCATCACAAGACCAGTGAAAGAGTTGAAAAAATTCCAGAAACTGGCCTTTACGCCTGGCGAGAAAAAGACAGTTACGTTTACCATCACTCCTGCAGACCTTGCTTTCTGGCGTGCCGACCTTACCTACGGTGCAGAACCCGGCGACTTCAAGGTATTTGTTGGCCCTAACTCGCGTGACGTGCAGGAAGCCGCCTTTACATTACTGAAGGATGGCTCCGTGAAGTATGAATCAAGCTTAAAAAACTAACCGAAAACACTAACCCCGTTTAACCTTTATACTATGGCTGTAACCTCACCTTCTTCTAAACCAACCGTTGCTTCGTCAGATACTGGACTGGACAATGGCAAAAGCTTTACCGGTCCGCTGATCGTTGTAACGCTGCTGTTCTTTATGTGGGGCTTTATTACCTGCATGAACGACATCCTGATACCAAAACTGCAACAGGTGTTTGTACTGCAGCACTGGCAGGCCATGCTTATCCAGACAGCCTTTTTCGGGGCTTACTTTATTATCTCCTTGCTATACTTTGTTTTTTCCATGACTAAGGGAGACCCTATCATGAAAATAGGCTATAAGAACGGCATTATTGTGGGGCTGATTGTAGCTGCCATCGGTTGTGCCCTTTTTTACCCTGCAGCCGATTACCACAGCTATGGCTTCTTTTTGATGGCCTTGTTCGTGCTGGCTTCGGGCATTACCATACTTCAGATCGCGGCCAACCCATACGTTACCGTGCTGGGCAGGCCCGAGGGCGCTGCCAGCCGCCTGAACCTGACGCAGGCACTCAACTCATTTGGTACCACTGTGGCGCCTTTAGTGGGTGGCTACCTGATCTTTGAAGGTGTGCAGGCGATGGATGATACAGCCGCTTCTGTAAAACTCCCTTACCTGGGGCTTGCCGCCACGCTGGTAGCTATTGCCGTGCTGATCAAACTTGCTAATCTGCCGCACATTAAAGGTGAAGGCCGCATTGTGGCCGATGCAGGTGCGCTAAAATACCGCCACCTGGTGCTGGGTGTGATCTGTATCTTTATGTATGTAGGCGGTGAGGTAGCTATTGGCAGCACACTTATCAACTTCTTCAGTTTACCGGAGATTGCGGGCCTTTCGGAGGCAGAAGGCGGACACTACCTGGCCTTTTTCTGGGGTGGTGCCATGATCGGAAGGTTCTTCGGGGCAGTGGCGCTGGCAGAGTTCAAGAACAAAGGCCGTAAGTACATGATCATCGCAGCCATTACAGCCATTGTGGTTACCATGATATTCGCCATCTATGGTCAGCAGGAAGCCCTGATCGTGCTGGGCCTTATCGCTGTGAACTTCCTGGTGCTGTTACTGGGCAGGTTCCTGCCAAACAGGACGCTGGGCTTCTTTGCCGCTGCGGTAATTACCTTGCTTCTGATCACGATGTTAACCACTGGTGCCGTAGCTATGTGGGCCGTAATTGCAGTTGGCTTGTTCAACTCCATCATGTTCCCGACTATCTTTACGCTTGCCATTAAAGGTTTGGGTGTGCATACCAGCCAGGGCTCTTCGCTGTTGGTAATGGCCATAGTGGGAGGTGCTATCATCCCTCCGTTGCAGGGATATGTAGCCGACGTAACCGGTAGCCTTCAGCTGTCGTTCATCGTGCCTTTGTTGTGCTACCTGTACATAGTATACTATGGCTTTGCCGGCTCCAGGGTAGAAAAAACAGACCCTAGCGTCGAAGTATAGCCACTTACAGAAGCATGTCTGATAAACATTGGGCATCAAGTATAACCAAGAATAGTTTTCTCGTTTAATAAAGTTGAAGCCTGCGGCATCTTATAGCTGCAGGCTTCTCTTTTAATCAGGGTTTAGGCTGTAATTAGTAGTTCCATGGATACAGGTCCGGTTCTTTGCCCGATGTTGCTTTCATGTGTAATGGATGCACTGCCTCTGTTTCGTCAAAGTATACAAAGGCATCGTAGCGGCCCGGAATCACCGTTGGCACATAATTTCCGAGCGCCTCATACTTTGCATCATACACCACGCCAATTGCCCGATGCCCGATCCTATTTGCTAAATCTGGAATATCGGCCAGGTCCCGGGAAAGTATGATCTTGTCTTCAGTGCTTATCTTGTGTAGCATGTGTTCCCAACTGCCTTCCACGGCAGGCGGCACTTCCATTTTCTGCATGGGGGCACCCCACGACTTACTGGCAATAACACTGCCCTGGTAGGTGCCAAAGCCAACAAGCTTTACCTGGTTCTGCCCATACTGCTTGCGGGCCAGCTCCCCTATGTTATACATTCCATGATCTGCCATGTCGGTAAAGCTGGCATCCCCGATGTGGGTGTTGTGTTCCCATACTATTGCCTTAGCGTCTGGTCCGTGGAGTTCCAGCAGCCTGTCCAGGGTTTCCATCATATGGCTGTCGCGCACGTTCCAGGAGCTTCCTCCACCCCTCACCATGGCCCTGTAGTATTTTTCGGCATTTACCGCAACCAGAGCATTCTGGCGTGTGTTAAAGTCATTTTCAGGATCGTCTGTGAATGTGCGGTGACCCTGTATCTTTTGCAGCATCTCCACTACCTCGTTTTCGCAGTTTGTGCGCACAAAAGCAGTTGCACGGGCATATGTCTGGGGGTCACGGTTAAAAGGCTCGAAGCAATTGATCGCCATCTTTGCCGCCTCTACTGCCTGTCCGTCGTTGCTCTCCAGAAACTTGATGATCTGCTCCAGCGATTCCCACAAACTGTAGACATCCAAACCATAAAAACCCGCCTTCTCGTTAGGGTTGCGCAAGTGATTATAGTCGCGCATCCACTCTATCAAGGCTGCCACCTCCCAGTTCGCCCACATCCAGGTAGGCCACCTACGAAAAACCTGCAGCACATCGGCTATTTTACTCCCGGAATTGTGATACCCCTTTATGAAGCGGTTTACAGCATAGCACTCCGGCCAGTCGCCTTCTACCGCCACAAAATTAAACCCTTTCTCCTGCACCAGGCGCTTTGTGATGGCTGTGCGCCAGGTATAATACTCTGATGTTCCGTGTGAGGCCTCGCCCAACATCACTACGCTGGCATCTCCAACCTCTTCAATTAAAATATCCAGGTCCTTCTCCTTCGTAATTGGGCTATACTTAAAAAGTTTGTTTTCCATGGCGGTACTGTAAGCTGCATGCCCGGCAATGCGCCTTGGGCATTTTTGGTGTATTGTACTTTTATTCAACGGTTTATGTTCCACAAAAAAAAGCACCCGCCATACTTCTGAGTAAAGCGGGTGCTCAGCCATGTAAAGGGCACTATATCTTAAGACTGATTCTGTTTTGAGAAAACACGGCGCAGCAATTCTGTGGTACGGGCAATCGGGTTTTCACGAATATTTGCCTCTTCCTGCGCTACAAGTATAAACAGGCCATCTATTGCCTTTTGTGTGGCATAATCATCCAGGTCAGGGTTTACTTTTTGCACAAGCGGGATCTTGTTATACTGGTTTACAAGGTCTCCATAATATTTGGTGGCATTGGTCTTCTCCAGCGACTTTACCATAACAGGGTTAAAGGCATTATAAAGTTGCTGTGAGGTAGTTCGTTTCAGGTATTGTGTAGCTGCATCTTTATCGCCTCTAAGTATGGCCCAGGCATCGGCGATTGTCATCTGCTTAATGGCGCTCACAAAAATCGGGACGGCACTTTTGGCGGCATCTTCTGCTCCGCGATTCAGGGTAAGTATAAATTTATCTACCTCGTTGCCCAGCCCCACCTGGCGTAAGGTATTCTCAACCCGCTGCACATCCTTCGGGAAAGGGATACGGATAAGTGAGTTCTTATAATAACCATCCGTTTGAGAAGCCTGGTTTGCCCCGTTCTTAATACCAATTTCCAGGGCCTGCTTTAAACCTGCTGCAACCTCATTCTGTGTAACAGGGGCACCGGCCGTACCGGCAATAACGCCATCTACGGTACGCTGTATGTCGGTGGCCGTACAGGCAGATGCGCCAATAGCCAGCGCAATGAAAGAAGTATAAAGTAATTTTTTCATATCGTTAGAACATCTTTAACTTGAATCAGTTTTAAACTCCTACGCATAAATCAGACCAAGATATATATGAAATCTGTTATTGCCGAAATAATCACCATCGGAGACGAGATACTTTACGGCCAGATCGTGGACACCAACTCTGCCTGGATGGGCACTGAGCTAACTAAAATAGGCATCAAGGTAAAGCAGATCACCTCCGTGTCTGACAGCGCCGTGCACATAATTGAGGCCTTGGACAATGCCACTACCAGGGCCGATGTGATTTTACTGACCGGCGGTTTGGGTCCAACCAAAGACGACCTGACCAAAGTAGTGCTTACCTCATACTTTAACACCACGCTTAAATTGCACGAGCCATCCCTGGAGGATGTGAAGAAGATATTCGAGAAACGTAACATTGAGATTACGGAGCTTAACAGGCAACAGGCATTTTTGCCGGAGGCATGCACGCCGGTGCGCAATGTGTTAGGCACTGCGCCGGGCATGTGGTTCGAGAAAGAAGGGAAAGTATACGTTTCGATGCCGGGAGTGCCTTTCGAGATGAAGCGCATGATGACAGACATTGTGTTGCCTAAGCTCAAATCATACTTTAAAACGCCGGAGATCATCCACAAGGTTATCCAAACGGTGGGCATACCGGAATCTATACTTGCAGACAAACTGGAGCACTGGGAAATGAGCCTGCCGGAACACATAAAACTGGCCTACCTGCCGCATTTGGGTGGCGTTCGGCTGCGCCTGACGGGTACTGGCTCAGATGCAGCTCCGCTGGAGCAGGAACTACAGGCAGAAGTTGAGAAGCTAAAGCAAATAATCCCGGGCTATATTTTTGCTATTGGCGAGCTAAGCCTGGAGGCGGCCATAGGCGACTTGCTAAAAGAGCGTGGACTGACCATAGCCACTGCCGAAAGCTGTACCGGCGGCTACCTGGCGCATAAACTTACAAGTATAAGCGGCAGCTCAGCCTATTACCAGGGCAGCATCATTGCCTACCACAACAACGTGAAGATAAGAGAACTTGGCGTGAACCCCGAAACCCTGCAACAGCATGGTGCCGTAAGCGAGGCTACGGTAAAAGAGATGGCAGAAAACGTAAGGCAGAAGTTCGGCACCGACATTGGCGTGGCTACCAGCGGCATTGCAGGCCCTGACGGCGGCACCCCAGAAAAACCGGTGGGCACGATCTGGATAGCCTATGCCGACAAGTATAAAACAGAGGCCAAGCTGCTGCATTTTAACAAAGACAGGCTCCTGAACATTGAATACACCGCCATGGCCGTGTTAAACCTGATGCGCCAAAGTTTAACCGCAACCGTTGAGGAATAGGCTAAAATCATTAACTTTGTTTGCGAATTTAGGACACAAGTAGCAAGACACAAAATGCAAGACTTGTTTTAAAGCAATTAATGCGTTTGTTCTTACTAAGCAGTTTATAGGATTCTCTTGTGTCTTATGTCTGAAATCTAACGTCTCAAAAACGATCAACGAATAAAAAAATATGGCACTTGTAGAAATGGTTATGCCCAAAATGGGCGAGAGTATCATGGAAGGTACCGTACTGAAATGGCTCAAGAACGTGGGTGATACCATTGAGCAGGATGAGTCGGTGCTGGAAGTAGCTACAGATAAAGTGGATACAGAAGTACCTGCAATTCAGGGTGGTGTTTTAAAGGAGATCCTGGTTAAAGAAGGTGATGTGGTTGCCGTAGGCGCACCAATCGCTATTATCTCTACCAACGGTGAGGACACCGCTTCTTCTGCCCCTGCCGCACAGCCACAGGCTGAAGCAGCTCCTCAGGCTGCCGCACCACAGGAATCAGCAGCACCGGCCGCAAGCACTTCTTCTGCCGCTAAACTGGATAAGCCAGCTACAGGCCGTTTCTACTCTCCGCTGGTGCTGAACATTGCCCGCGAAGAAGGCATCTCGATGGAGGAACTGGAATATGTGCCAGGCACAGGTAGCGAAGGCCGAGTGTCTAAAAAAGACATTATGGCTTATCTGGAGAACCGTAAAGGCGCTCCGGCACAGGCAGCTGCTCCTCAGGCACAGCCGCAAGCACAGCCAGTACAGGCACCAGCCGCTGCACCAGCACCAGCCGCTGCACCAGCTCCTGCCGCACAGTTGCAGGCTGCCGCGCCTCAGGTTAAGCCTGCTGCCTCTTACGGCGGCAACACCGAGCTTATCGAGATGGACCGCATGCGCAAAATGATCGCCGACCGCATGGTAGACAGCAAGCGCATCTCTCCGCACGTTACTTCTTTTGTAGAGGCCGACGTGACCAACATTGTAAACTGGAGAAACAAGTGGAAGAACGAGTACAAGAAGCGCGAAGGCGAAAACCTTACCTTCACTCCTATCTTCATCCAGGCTATCGCCAAAGCGATCCAAGATTACCCAATGATCAACGTGTCTGTTGATGGCAGCACGATCATCCGCCACAAAGACATCAACATTGGTATGGCCGTGGCCTTGCCTTCTGGCAACCTGATCGTTCCGAACATCAAGAACGCTGACCAGCTGAACCTGAATGGCCTGACCAAGAAAGTGAACGACCTGGCAAACCGTGGCCGTATGAACAAGCTTACGCCAGATGATCTGGCAGGTGGTACTTACACAGTATCTAACGTAGGTTCTTTCGGCAACGTAATGGGTACGCCAATCATCATGCAGCCGCAGGTGGCAATTATGGCAGTTGGCGCTATCAAGAAAAAGCCAGCCGTTATCGAGACTCCGGAAGGCGACCTGATCGGTATCCGTCACTTCATGTACCTGTCGCACTCTTACGACCACCGCGTAGTGGATGGTTCGCTGGGTGGCATGTTCGTGCGCCGCGTGGCTGATTACCTGGAAAACTTCGACGTAAACCAGACGATTTAATTTTGACAAAGGATCTTTTGACTTAGGACAAAAGACTTAAAGTATAAAGAGCCTGCTTCGGTAATCGGGGCAGGTTTTTTTTATAGGATAGCTTCATACATATCTTTTCTATAATATTAGAAGTATAACCTTTGGTTATCATAAAGTATAAATAACAAAACTATGAGAAGTATACTTCCCTGGCTGTTAGTAGCCACTTTGCTGTTTCTGGCCATGTATTTTTACTGGAAAAAGAACGAGGCCGAAAGCAGGTTGATAATTGCCGATAATAAACTGGCTGAAATGGGAAGCACCCCTGAAATGGAGGTTGCCGAAGAGGACACCCTAGCCGACATCATGTTACCCCCTGACACCATGGGCATGACGCCTCCTCCGGGGGCCGAGTTTGTGGATGAACTTGGCGCACTGAGCCAAAGCGACATTCAACGGTTAAAGCGCAAAGGACTGAGTAACCCTGAAACCGACCTGATGAACGATCTGAACCGCAAGCAGCGCCAGCTTATACCCGTAGAGGGCACCATGGGCGGCACCATGGCCATCCGCGACAGCCGTATTTTAAACGACCGCTACGCCATGGCCTATTATGAAGATGGCCACAACGGAGGCTACCTGCTGTTGAAGTATGAAGTAAACAACGGAAATATTACCTGGAAAGTAGTGGACAACTCTAAACTGTAATTTCTAGCACAAGATTTGAGCAGGTGAAGTATAAAGTATAAACCGTAAACGCCGATGATACTAAACGCCATACTTCCCCTGCTCTTTTCTATACTATTTGCCAACCCTGGAAACCTAAAACTGCGGGAGGACATACAGAAAGACATTGCAAAACTGCAGCAGAGCAAACAATACTTCATCAGCGACAATACCTCCGAAACTGCATCGCTGCAAAGTATAAACAACGACTTGCAGCTATTTAGCCTGGTATCGAACCTGGACCTTTCTAGTGCAAAGTATAGCCAACAGCAGGTAGGTCAACATCAGGTACAGCAGTGGCATTTTACTGACGGTGAGATCAAAAGTATAACCCAGCTTGAAAGCATGATCGCTTTGGATACTGTGGTAACGCAACGCTACCTCGAAAACCGTCCTCCTTCCCAACACCGCGTTCAGAACAATTTCACGTTCAGGGTTTACCAGATAGACACAGCCAGCGAACCAGCCAAACTATTTTACCTCTCAGAAGCGGATCAGGGGCTGCTGATGTACAGGCTAGGAGAAAAAGAAGCCCAGATCAGCTACCTCTCTCCTAAAAACGGGTTGAATCATTTATTGCCGGTATATCAGGAGAAGGTAAAGAAGCTTTTAGATGGTGTGGTGAAGTAGTATAGCCTTTAAGCTTGAATTGCTTTGCAAGCGCTTTCTAGTTTAAATTCGTATTTCCGCCTTTTTATCGAGCTGCCTCTACTCCTAAGTCTTACTTACATATTGTTTCACATCTGACTTTGGTGCGCTCAAGGCGGGGGAAGGGGCCCTCTTTTAGAGAGAGGGGCAGGGGTGTGTAATCGTCTTCAGAAATCCCCCTCCTGTTTTAGGAGGGGCTAGGGGAGGTAAAATTCCCCGCCTTAGACTCTAAAGGGGGCCCCTTCACCCCCAGGAGGGGTTAGGGCTGGTTGGACTCGGTACTGCAACTATTATCTGTCTCGTCCTGAAATAAGTTGACGGTTTTGAGACGAAATTACTTTTTATTTTGAGACCTCCAATGCTTTGGTGTTGGAGGTTTTCTTTTTCAACTGTTTTACTTTGAGTTCCTGCTGCAGGTGCATCTGCTCGGGTGTCAGGTAATGGCACGAGAGGTGGGGCCTGAGGGTGTTGTAGATGCCCACTGACTCTGCGATCACATGCACTGCCTCCAGGTGGTGGGCAAAGCCCCGCTCCAGGCCAAACTCATCCTTCAGAATGCCGTTCACGCGCTCAGCCACCGCATTCTGGTAAGGGTCGTATTTTTCGGTCATGCTCGGCTTTATCTGCGCCTTTTCCAGCAGCTGCTGGTACTCCTGCGCGCAGTACTGCAGCCCCCGGTCCGAGTGGTGGATCAGCCTGTGGCCATACTTCTTTCTACCGATGGCCATCTTCAGCGCCTGCGCAGGTCCCCGGAGAGGTGGTAGCCCATGATCTTCTTGGAATAGGCATCGGTCACCAGTGAGAGGTAGCTGTGGCCTTCTTTGGTGGGGATGTAGGTGATGTCTGCCACCCATGCCTGCTCAGGGCGCTCTATGCGGAGCCCCTCCACCAGGTTCCTGTGCTTTTTCATCCAGTGCTTTGAGTTAGTGGTTTTATGGTAGCTTTTCTTTGGCTGGACCAGCAGCCCCTTCTCCCGGAGGATGGAAAAGAACTTGTCTCTTCCCACCTTCAGTTCCCCGAGCTTGCCCTTGAGCAGGTGGTAGAGCTTGCGGGTGCCCAGCCGCGGCATCTGCAGGCGGATCTGCCGCACCAGCTCCACCACTTGTTCGGCTGTCTGCTTTTGCTCCAGCGCTCTTGCCTGGCGCTGGTAATAGGCTTGCCTGGAATACCCAAACAGTCTGCAGGCCTCAGACAAACTCATTGCTTTTCCTTCTCTGAGTTTGTCGACTGTTTGGGTAAAGACTTTTTTCGGATCTGGATCCCCAGCTGGCCCTCTAGCTCTTTGATGCGTTGGTTGGGTGTCTTTGACATGGTGCCTGGGTTGAGGTCCCAAGTTAAGCGCCCGTGCTTTCGGAGCCAAACCAAAACGGTGCTTCTTCCCTGGATGCCGTACTTTTTCTGGGCCTGTTTGTAGGTGAGGTTTCCCCGCTCTACCTCGGCCAACACGGCCAGTTTAAAGCCAAGTGTGTAGTCCCGCTGGGTGCGCTTGCTTTTTTTCTCTGTCGGTTTTTCCATAATAGGTTGTTTTAAGTGTCAACCTATTTTAGGACGGGACAATCTAAAAAAAGAAGGCCGTTCCATCATCAGGAACGGCCTTTTTATACTCAGAATTTTATACTTTACAGCGAAGCTAAACTCTGCTCAATGGCATTGATCTTGGCCTCGGCGTCAGCTTTCTTCTTACGCTCGTTAGCGATAACCGCTTCTGGGGCACCACTTACAAAACGCTCGTTGCTCAGCTTCTTATCAACCGAAATCAGGAAACCTTTAGTATACTCCAGTTCCTTCAGCAGACGCTCACGCTCTGCCTCCACGTCAATGTTTCCCTCCATCGGTATAAAGAACTCATCGCCGGAAACAATAAAGCTGATAGCGCCATCGATGCTCTCGCCTACAAACTCAATCTTATCCAGGTTAGCCAGCTTTTTAATTACGACCATAAATGGCTCGTAGCGCTCACGGGATACGGCTTTAATGTACAGGTCGAGCTGCTTGTTGTTCGGAATATTCTTCGAGTTGCGGATGTTTCGCACAGCACCAACCACCTCTAACACGCTTTCCATAGTTTCGATGATCTGCTTGTCGAACTTGTCACGCTTCGGCCACTGCGCCACGATCAGGTATTCCTTGTCCTTGCGCTCTTTCAGGTCGTGCCAGATCTCTTCTGTAATGAAAGGCATAAACGGATGCAGCACCTTCAGCACCTTCTCCAGGAATTCCTGCGTTTGATCCAGCGTTTTCTTGTCGATTGGCTGCTGATACGCCGGCTTGATCATCTCCAGGTAGTTCGAGCAGAAGTCGTCCCACACCAGTTTGTAAACCGTAAGTAGGGCATCCGAAATACGGAACTTGCTGAAGTGGTCCTCGATCTGCGTAAAAGCTTCATTGAACCTTGACTCAAACCACTTCATGGCTGTTTCGTTCGGGCATGGTAGGTTTTCATCAACTTCCCATCCTTTTATCAGCCTGAAAGCATTCCAGATCTTATTCGTGAAGTTACGTCCCTGCTCTACCAGTTTCTCGTCGAACAGAAGGTCGTTACCAGCCGGAGAGCTGAACAGCATACCTGCACGCACACCGTCGGCACCGTACTGATCGATCAGGTCAAGCGGGTCTGGCGAGTTACCCAACGACTTAGACATCTTACGGCCCTGCGCATCACGCACAATACCTGTCAGGTACACGTTCTTGAACGGCATCTCGTTACGGAACTCGAAACCAGCCATGATCATACGCGCCACCCAGAAGAAAAGGATCTCAGGGGCAGTAACCAGGTCGTTGGTTGGGTAATAGTATAAAATATCCTTGTTGTCCGGGTCTTTAAAGCCATCAAAAACAGAGATTGGCCATAACCACGACGAGAACCAGGTATCCAGCACGTCTTCGTCCTGGCGCAGGTCTTCGGCCTGAAGGTTTTCGTTACCGCTTTCTTTGCGGGCTAAAGCAAGAGCCTCCTCAGGTGTAGCAGCTACTACATATGAGCCATCCGGCAGGTAATAGGCAGGTATTTGCTGGCCCCACCACAACTGACGGGAAACGCACCAGTCGCGCACGTTCTCCATCCAGGCACGGTACATGTTCTTGAACTTAGGCGGGTGCAGGCGAATCTCATCGTTCATCACAGACTCAAGGGCAGGCTTTGCCATCTTGTCCATCTTGCACCACCACTGCATAGACAAGCGCGGCTCGATTACAGCACCCGTACGCTCAGAAGTTTGCAGCACAGAGGCATACTCCTCGATCTTCACCAACAAGCCAGCCTCTTTCAGGTCCTTCACGATATTGCGACGCGCCTCAAAACGATCCTGCCCAACGTATAGCTGCGCTTTCTCATTCAGAGAGCCATCGTCGTTCAGGATGTCGATAGAAGCCAGGTTGTGCTTCTGGCCAAGTTCGTAGTCATTCAGGTCGTGGGCAGGCGTTACCTTTAGGGCACCTGTACCGAAGTCAATGGCGACGTACTCATCAAGTATAACCGGGATCTCTTTACCCAACAACGGAATGCGAACCGACTTGCCATGCAGGTGCTTGTAACGCTCATCATTCGGGTTAACAGCAACCGCCACGTCGGCCATAATGGTTTCTGGGCGGGATGTGGCCACTGTTATGTATGTTGGCGCTGCTGCACCTTCTGCCACTACTTCGTAGTTCAGGTGGTACATCTTCGCCATCGTTTCTTTCGGGATAACCTCCTCGTCAGAAAGGGCGGTACGGCCCTGTGGGTCCCAGTTTACCATGCGCACGCCACGATAGATCTGGCCTTTGCGGTACAGGTCCACGAACACCTCGATAACGGCTGCGCTCAGGTCGTCTTCCATGGTGAAGCGGGTGCGGTCCCAGTCGCAGGATGCGCCCAGTTTCTTTAGCTGCTCCAGAATGATGCCGCCATATTTCTCTTTCCACTCCCAGGCATACTTCAGGAACTCGTCGCGGGTAAGGTCTTTCTTCTCAATTCCCCTTTCCCTAAGCATCGCCACTACTTTTGCCTCTGTGGCAATAGAAGCGTGGTCGGTGCCTGGTACCCAGCAAGCCTCTTTGCCCTGCATACGCGCACGACGGATAAGCACATCCTGGATCGTGTTGTTAAGCATGTGGCCCATGTGTAGCACCCCTGTTACGTTTGGCGGCGGAATCACAATGGTGTAAGGCTCTTTATTCGGGTTAGGCTCTGAGTGGAAGAAGCCGCGCTGCATCCAGCTATCGTACCACTTCTTCTCTATTTCCTTGGGGTTATATTTCGTTGAAATCGACATCGTTTACTCTTTTTTGCTGCTTTTCGGGCTAAAAAGCAAAAATAGGCAATTTAGGGGAATTGTTGATTGTTAATTGATGATTGTTGTCCGAATCAGGATTTACAGGATTATTGGATGGACAGGATTGGTGATGTGTACACTAGTACTTATCATAAATTTTGAAAAAGATAGATATTACGATAGCACTTCAGAGACACAACACCTTAATTAACTAATATTGTTGTAAGCAATCCTGTCCATCCAATAATCCTGTAAATCCTGATTCAGAACAATAAAAAAACCTGCCTTTGTGAGACAGGTTTTATACTTCTGAAGCTCTTATACTTAAGCTTCCTGGTGTAGCCAGGATTTCTTGGCTAGCAGTTCTTCCTCTGTCTCGCGGTAGTCCGGGTCGTCTACACAGCAATCAACAGGGCAAACGGCAGCACACTGCGGCTCTTCATGAAAGCCCATGCACTCTGTACATTTATCTGAAACGATGTAATAGAACTCGTCTGAAATAGGCGTTTGCGGCTCATCGCCAGGGATAACCTCACCCCCGTCGATCTCCACCTCATTCAGCGCTGTGCCACCTCCCCAGGTCCACTCAGCACCGCCTTCGTATATGGCAGTGTTAGGGCACTCCGGCTCACAGGCACCGCAGTTAATACACTCGTCCGTTATCATTATCGCCATAGTCGTATCTCCTGTATATTTTTTATACTTTTGTAATCTGCTTTGTTTAACAAACAAAATTAGGAACAATCGCCTTCCTTATCAAATAAATTTTTACGCAATACCCACTGCCATGACCTTAGAGAACCGCATAGAAGCCTTCATCGAACTCGGAAAACAACTTCAGAAGCTTAGCCCGGAGGATATTCAAGTATGGACCCGTATGGCTTCGTCACGAAATCCGTGGTTTGATGAACAGAATGTTTCGGCGGCCATTGCAGGTGTGATCAGGTTACTGGACGAACAGTACCTGCGCGAGTGGCTTTACCCTTACCACCTCAAACAGGTTACACCCAAAAAAGTTGGCGTAGTAATGCCTGGCAACAAACCGCTGGCTGGCTTCCACGATTTTATGGCTGTTTTGATTAGTGGCCATACCTTGCTTGCTAAGTTAAGCCCCGACGATGAGGTGCTCATGCGTCGTGTTGCCGATATGCTGGTTACCATTGAGCCGGCGTTTGCCAATAGCTTCGAGTTTGCGGGTATGCTGAAAGAGGCCGATGCACTGATTGCCACCGGCTCCGACAGCGCCATAGAGTACCTTACACGCTACTTCTCGAAACTCCCACATATTGTGCGCACAGAGCGCAGAAGTATAGGTGTGCTTACCGGCCACGAGGAGGAAGACGACCTGAAGGCGCTTGGAGATGACATTATACTATACTATGGCTTGAACAGACGAAACGTGTCTAAGGTATTTGTGCCGGAGGGCTATACTTTTGATAAGTTTTTTGAAGCCAACACCAGCCACAGCAACATACTAGACATGCACCGCTACCAGAACCACTACGATTACAACAAATCACTGCTACTGGTAAACCGCGTGCACCACTTCGACAATGGCTTTATGCTGGTGCAGGAAAGCGAGAATGTCATATCGCCTATTTCAGTGCTGTTCTATGAAACATTCTCTTCACTAACAGACCTGCGCGAAAAACTGAGTGCCATCAAAGATAAAACCGAATGCATTGTTTCGGCGCACGGATGGCTGGAAGGCAGCATACCTTTTGGAGAAGCGCAGCGCCCTATGCCCTGGGACTATGCAGATGCGGTGGATACGATAGCTTTCCTGCAAAAAATTTAACCAAACAGTCATTCGCTCAGGCCGCTGCTTTCGTATTTATAGTTAGTATTTATAATCAGGTGTTCCACTTTAAAACGCACCGATATGAAAGCCCAGGCCAACCGCATCCCAATCGTGGAGAAGGAAGTAATTCCGTCTCTGCACTTTAACCACAACGATGTTCTGGAAAGCACAGAAGACCGGAAACGGCGCCTGTGGGACCTGAACCGCGCCACCATGCTGGGCAACGTTTACCGCGGAAAAGTGGAGATCACATTCAAAACCGCTGAAGGAGAGTTAAAGCGCGTGGACACTACCGTTTGGGCTGCTGATGATAAATACCTGACCCTGAAGGCCGGCTGCTGCATCCCGATTGCCTCCGTAGTGAACATTGAATTCTTCTAGAGCTTCTCTTTAAGTATAAAAGTATAAACCCCGCGCTTTGCAGATCTTCTACAAAGCGCGGGGTTTATACTTTAAGGCAAGTCCTGTTATATCCTATCCAATACTTTAAGGATCAGATCATCGATAACAGCTTCGGCGTTTTCGGCGAATTTCTGCGTGATGCGGTTTGCCACAATCGCATTTAGCGAAAGCATCTCATGACCTAGTAAACGGCCCATGCTGTAGTAACCGGCTGTCTCCATTTCAAAGTTTGTCAACCTAAAGTCACATACCCTGAACTGATTGTAAGTCTTCAGCAGGTTCTGGTTTTTAAGGCCTGCGCGCAGTACTCTGCCCTGCGGCGCATAAAAGCCAGGGCACGTCAGCGTATTTCCCGGAATCATGTCGAAGGCGATTTTCTGGATAAGCTCCTGAGAGCCGCCCACGCAGTAAGGTCTGAAGGTCAGACCCAACTCTTTTTGCAGGGCAGAAGTTATACTTTGCTCATTCTCATTCTGCTCCAGCGGGTAAAACTCCATCAGCGAGTCGATGCCTACCGAGTAGTGTGAAGCCAGGTGGCTGCCCAGTGGCACATCGTCCTGCAAAGCACCAGAAGTACCAACACGTACGATTTTTAGCTTTATCTTTTCCTCATTAACGGTTCTGCTTGCAAAATCAATGTTCACCAGCGCGTCCAGCTCATTCATCAGGATATCGATGTTATCGGTACCCATGCCTGTTGAGATAACCGTGATTCGCTTGCCTTTATAATAGCCGGTGTGCGTTACAAACTCACGCTTCGCGATCTGTATCTCCATTTCGTCGAAGTGGCGGCTCACACGCTCTACCCTCTCCGGGTCGCCAACTGTTATGATAGTATCAGAGATATGCTCTGGCAACAGGTTGAGGTGGTAAATGCTACCGTCCTTGTTAATGATCAACTCCGATTCCGGAATTATAGTAGCATTTGGTGTATTGGTGTTCTGCATATTTATGCCTTTAAAATTCTTGGTTGTAATACCCGATTCTTAAAAATTACCGGGCTGAATTTATTACTCACAATATATAAAAAAAACGAAGAGCGCAGCCATACGTCGGCTGCGCTCTTCTTGAGCTTTAGAGAATACTTATACTTGTACGTTAGATTTCTTCTTACGGTTGAAACCTTTCAGTGGATTATAGCCATTCATCTCTTTCTGATAATAGCCTGTACCATCGTAAGGGCGTTTTTCGGGATGCTCCTTGCACTCATCAGAACAAGCTCCATCCATTTTAACACCACACTCTTCGCAGATTGGCACGTGCAGGTTACACACCGGGTTGGCACAGTTCACCATTCTATCCGACTTGGTTCCGCATACATGGCAGCATGATACAACAGTAGGGTTAACCTTGTTCACATCAACGGCCACGCGGTTATCAAACACATAGCACTTGCCCTCGAAATCTTCGCCGCCGGCCTCCATGCCATACTTGATAATGCCGCCATGCAACTGGTACACGTTCTCGAAACCCTGCTCCAGCAAAAAGGCACTTGCCTTCTCGCACTTAATTCCGCCGGTGCAGTAGGTTAAGATCTTCTTATCCTTATACTTTTCTTTCAGTTCATCTACCTTATCCGGAAACTCACGGAAGTTCTCGATATCCAGAGTAACGGCATTCTTGAAACGGCCCACGCTATGCTCGTAATCAGAGCGTACATCCAGCACCACTACATCTTCTTTGTCCTTCAGTTCTTTAAACTCCTGCGGCGAAAGATGCACACCCGTACGTTTGTTCGGGTCGATGTGGCGCAAACCAGAATGCACGATCTCTGGCTTGTAACGCACGTGCAGTTTTGTAAAGGCATGGGCATCCGATGGGTCAACCTTGAAATCTGTTTTGGCGAAACGCGGGTCTGCGTGCAGGCGTCTCATGTACTCCTCGCAGTCTTCTTTCAGACCCGAAACGGTACCGTTCAGCCCCTCGTCGGATACAATGATGCGGCCCAGTAGGTTAAGCTCCAGGCAAAGCAAATGGTGCTCGTCGCGGTAAGCCTCCGCGTTCTCGATCTGCGCGTAGCAGTAGTAAAGTAGTATGCTATATGGTTTGTTCATAACTGCTTAGTTTCTCGCTAAGTGTTAAATTTAATTGTTAATTGTTTGCTCCTTCGGAGCTATTGTTAAATTGTTGGATCAGGATTTACATGATTAAATGATAAACAGGATTATACCTTATAACATTCACTCATCCACTCAATCACTCATTCAAAATTATTCTGCAAAAGTATAAGCATCTCCTATACCTGAAAATGACATTTGTCAGTTCTGTAACAGCAATGCCAAGTATAAAAGTTTACTTTACCGGGGCGGCTGGGTTACCGAAAACGGTTGCTTTGGCTGGTACATCGGCTATAACTACAGCTCCTGCGCCTACGCGTGCGTTCTTACCAATCTTAACACCAGATACAATTACAGCACCTGACCCGATAAAGGCACCCTCTTCGATCTTTACATCTGAGTTTATCACAGCGCCTGCACCAACCTGCACAAAATCTGCCAGCTCGGCGTAGCTGTCAACCACAGCATTAGAGTGGATAAGCGTGTAGTTGCCAACTTTTGCATTGTTGTTAACCACCGCACCCGAAGCGATCATGTTGCCATGGCCCAACCAGGCAAACTCTGATACAGAGCTGAAGCGGTGTATCGCATTCAAAGGTACCACCTTATAGTCATCCTTCAGCATCTTGATCATACTTTTGCGGGCAGCCGAATCTTCTGCGGCTACAAACACGTCGCATTTTTTGCCTATCAGTTTCAGGAATTCGCTGTCATCTGTGCTGCTCATCACCGACACATTGTTAACCTCCTGCTGCTGCAGGTCTTTGCTGTCGTCGAGGAAGCAGTACACCACCACGTTGTTGCTGTTAAAGATATCCAATGCGGCTGTACCCACTTTCTGGGCACCCAATATGATTACAGGATTTTGCATAGCTCTCTTAAATAAAGCGCAAAGGTACAAAGAAGCACGGGAGTTTGAAAGAGTGGCGTTTGTCGTTGTTCGTTGATCGTTGATCGAGTGACGTTGTTGGATGTAAGAATCGCTTTCGTAGGGACAGGTCGCGACCTGTCCGAATCGTGCACACAGTAAATCGTCTGGACCACGATTTTCAGGATTAAAATGGATGTACAGGATGTTTGATAATTTAGGCTTATTTGTACTTATACTTTACGTTTCATCGATAGGCCATTCCGCGGACAGGTCGCGACCTGTCCCTACAAAATATAACTACAACGGCAACTTCGCAAGCAGCTTCCTGGCATATTGGTTCTGCAAAAGCAGGTACACCAAAAACGGCAGAAACACGATGCGGTAGCGGCTTAGGGTGCCAAAGTTAGGCGTGGAAAGCCCGATGATCACCCCAAAACTTACGACCAAAAGTATAAAGGCAAGCTGCAGTGGCGTGAGTTCTTTGAGCCCGTTTCTGAACAGACTTATCGCGGCAAGTATGGCTAGCCCAAGTATAAGCAGGTTTTCCAAAGCCATGAGCAGGTATAACGCATTGACCGCTTCCCAAAGAAATGGCCGGAACACGGCACTGAAAAGAGCTTCAGGCGCATTCAAAAGAAAGCTACTTATACTTGGCTCCAATTGATCGAATTGAATATGCGGCTTGTCCTGAGAAAGTTTTAGGATGCCTTCGTAGGTATCTACCAGGTTGTTGAAGAAAAAAGCGTTGTTGTAGCCCAATACAAAGTATAAACCCAACATGCCAACCATTCCAAAGCCCAGTAACAGTGTCAGATGCTGCTGCCAGGTATACTTTAGCAGGTTCGTTTTAGCAGCTGTTAGCTTTACGATAATGTAGAGCAAGAACAGCGGTATGGCTATTAGCGCCAGGAAAAACTTGATCCGGACAAAAACATACAGCATAAAGGGTACTAGTACCCAACTAGCTATACTTAAACGCCTTTCTTCAGCCAGCCTTATAGCCTTGGCAACTACCCAACATATACTCCCGAAAAGGATGGCATCTTTTAACACCCCCGAACTCCAAAACACCACCGACGGAAAGTATAAAAACGCCAATACAGCCGCCATTTTATACTTTGGAAAATGCTTTGTAAGTACTGAAACAAGTGTAGCCGTTCCCCAGAAACTAAACAGCGACAAGTACAGCGCATTAAGGTAGTATTGGTTATTGGTTAGCAGGTTTAGCAGGCTGAGTATTTTGATAAAGAAGAAGGAGTTGGAAAAGTTGGGCAACCTGGAAAAAGGGATTGTAGCCCTGAATGCATCACTCTCGAACACATTGAAAAGTATAAGCTTGCTGTAGCCTCCAGGGTTTTGCCGGGCATAATCTGAAAGTATAAGCGAGGCATTTTTGAATGTGATGGTATCGCCTTCACGGTAGTAATGGTGGTAAAGTAAGCCTAAAAGTATACCAGCCAGTAATTTAAGCGCCAGCGCCGGCAGCAAATGCTTTTTTTTGGCCTGAAGCGTTTGTTGCCGGTACAGCAGCCAGATAAGTCCGGCCAGCAGCAAAGCGTTTACGAAGTATAAAAGTACCTCCATACTTAGCTTGCCCGCTGTTTCATGATCTTGTTACCAATGCCACACTGCATGCAGTTTACCGGCTCGCAGTAAAACCTGAACAAGCCCAGCGCTGCCTGGTTATCTGCAGATGACTTCGCCTGCCAACCCAGTTCTTCATATAAGCGCGTGTACTTATTGCTCTCTTCTTTTAGCTGCTCGAGCAAGGCAATGGCTTTGTCCTGGTAGTGGCGGTTGCCGGTGTGGCTGGCATAGGCAACCAGCAAAGGCACTACTACATTAATGATAAGGTTTTGTGCGCTGCTTTTGCCCATACTTTGCTGTTTGCCTTTAGCTGCCCTACCAATCATATAATGCCGCTGCCAATACTCCGAAACCTGTGCCCTGAAAAGCGCTTCGTAGGCTTTTACCGTGTCCAGTTCAAGTAAAGTGGCAAAAAGTGAAGGGCGTTTATGAAGTACAGCAGCCAACTGGGCAAGGCGCATGGTCGGAAAATTGCCGGGGCGCATGCGCAGGAAATTCCATTGGTGGGGCTGCAAAGGCTGTAGTTTATACTTGTGCGCCAGAAAGGTATATTCCTTTGCCAATTGCGCCGCATAGTCATCGGCTGGGTCAGCTAAAAAGCCTGCCTGACCAAACAGCAAAGCCTCCAGTTGGAACTGTGAAGCTACATGCTGGCGCAACACTTTAAAAGGCAAGGTTTTGGCCAGTTGCTCAAATGCCAGTTGGTTTGTTTTAAAGCCGAAACCGCGCAGCAAAGTATAGTATGCTGTTTGCTCCCAATCGTGGCCCGTGCTTTGGTAGGTTTGCAGCACCTCCTCCCCTTTCAGCTCCAGCCGCTCAATCAGGGCGCGCTCCATCATAGCTATTTTGGTAACCTCCGGCACTGCATGCCAGAAAGCCGCACAAGGTATGGCATGCCGGGCTTGCTGTAACTGCTGGTAGGTATGAAGTAGCTGTAGATTTACCCGACCTTTTAATTCCAGCACAGGTATAAGCGTATTGTTTTGCCTATAAACTGGTTTATCGGCCTCCCATACCACATGCAACACTACCTGGTCATACTTGCCATCGGTGTGGTGCTGGTGACGTTTCCAGTCAGAGGCTTTCAGGTGCACCTCTACGCTACCTGACCATTCCACCTCGCCTATTTTGACGATGGCTTCCTTAAAATCGGGTCCGGCTTCGGTATTGTAAAATCCGGTCCTGATCACCTGCACAGGTTCTCCATCGGTAGTGCTCACCTCCGATCTATCGAAATACTGATGCCGCCAGATGTAGTGCAGGAAATCCTCTTTCATGCTGGTGTCGGGAGATTGCTTTTAGTTTTCCTTTCCGTGGTATTTTAGCTGCATACCGTGCAGGAAGTTACGCAGAATCTGGTCTTTTAACGGACGGTACTGGCTCTGGCTCGGGTTACGGAAAAAGGCACTCAACTCTGCTTTGCCCAGCCTGAATCTTACCAGTTCAAGTATACCTATAATGTCCTCATCCTTTAAGTTAAGGGCTATTTTGAGTTTGCGAAGTATGATATTGTTGTTCAGCTTTTTCTCCGGTGCAGGCTGCTCACCTTCTTTCTTGCCGCGCTTCTCGTTTATAAAGCCGTTCAGGAATGCCGCTAGTTGCTCATCGCCTATCTCCTTGGTCTCCGGGTCGTCTTCTTTCTTTAGCCAGTCGCTTACCTCGGCACGTGTTACCTGCATGCCACCAGAGGCAAACAGTTCAATCATTTTCGCGTCGTTGTAGTCGAAAGTAAAGCGAATGCGGCGAAGTACGTCGTTATTGGTCATGTTTATGTTATTCTCTTGTTAATTTTTGCAGCTTAGCTATAATCTAACACCCATATTGCTCTTTCGGATTTCCTAGTCCGAAAGCTTTCTGCCGGGAACTTCCGAGTCCCCGTAGATTAGCCTTAATTATACGCGAATAGGGAGTCCGCAGAATTTATACGTTGTACAAAGATACAGTTTATTCCCACCAGGCGGCGCTTTCGAGTGCTATTGCCAGCCTATCCCCATCCATTGCCCTCCGATAGCTTTCCCACCCTTTTGCGAGGTGCTTTTCTGCTGGTGAAAACTCGCCGGCACCCATATCGAAACCCGCCGCAGGATTTGGCACCCTGTAATCTGCCCATTTACATACCTGCACCAGGTCAGCATCATACATACTCCAGTTACCCACAAATGCGTTGTTCAAATACCCATCGGTCTGGCTTTGGATACCATTATACTTTAGGTTGTTTGCCTTATCCAGGTACCAGGCAGTATAAAGTTTGCCTCTGAACACACCACTGTGCGGCTGTCCTTTTGTTTCGAAGAATTCGTAATCGGCCACTAAAATGCCCTGCGCTTTTATCCCACTATTTTTAAAAGCATCATCAACGCCATAATACAGTTGCTTTACTTCCCTGATCTCGCGCACCCGAATAGTGCCCTGGAACAAACAGATATTATTTTTCACAGCCGATTTACCGGTTACGAGGTATTCAGAGGGGTTATTGGGGTTTCGGGTAATGGAGGTGAGTTTTATTTTGATGCGCTGGTTATCCTTCCCGATAATGCCATAGACATATCGGTTTTCAGTTTGCGTCCAGAGCGATGCAAAATCATACTTTTTATACCTGGTTAGCTTATTATCGGGCTTTAGCTCATACTCCTGAAAAAAAGCCGGCATGTTACCAACTGGCTGCTGCGCGTTTACTGCTGGCACAAGTATAAATAGCAGGCCAAGTATAAGCATTAGCTTGTTGTGTTTATACTTCATGGCACTGCTTACTTAAACTGCCCACTGTTTTTTGCATGCAAACGCTGTTTTCTACCTCGGCATATTGCCCGTAGTTCGGGATAAGCTGGTAGCCACTGGCCAGGTATAAGGCTATGGCCTCAGGTTGTTTTTTACCGGTTTCTAAAATACACGATTTAAACCCTAAAGCTGCAGCCCATACTTCCAACTCATCCAATACAGCTTTAGCCACGCCTCGCCTTCTGAAATCCGGGTGTACGAACATGCGCTTCACCTCTGCCACTCCCTCAGCAAATGGCTTTATGGCACCGCAACCAGCCGGCACACCATCTTTGTAAGCCACCACCACATGCTTTATGTTAGCAATCTTGTTGAACTGTGCATAAAATGCGTGTTCGTCTCCGTCTTTAATAGCTAGGTCCTGGTCTAGCAGCCGGACGAGGGCTATGAAGTCGGGATTGGTGGAGTCGGTTTTGGTTAGGGTGAGCATTTGAAACAAACTATTTAATTAAGGTTTTTTCATATGTTAGCTTACCTTGATTCCTTGCTTGGTAAAAAAAATCAATTGTATTATCTATATATCTTCGTGGTGAACCAGAGACTGAATCACAGATTCTTTTAAGACAATCCTCTACTGCTTCAACTACAGCAGATTCATCATTATCATCTGTCAATAGTTTAAACCAATCCACATTTAAGTGATTAATTTTTCCAGATTTAAGAAATGCCTTTTCTTGGATTAAAACTTTATCTACTATAGGTGACAATGATGATTCCAGGCTGTTTGCGATATAGCTATTAATAGAATTATGAGCAACAACCCCTAGATAGTTAACTTCCTCTTCGATTAAATAAGCATCAATTATAGGCTGGCCAAAATATATCTGTTCTGTTTTATTAAGACTAATCTCACCATGAGCAAGCCCTCCTTTCATGGGTATTTTATGTTTAATAGCATTCGCAAAGAAATACCTTGAAGCTATTAGAAAATATTCAAAATTCTCAATAGAATCATCCTTTGAAAAGATAACGATTGAATCTGAAAAAGTAACTACATACACATCTGCATCAGAATAACGCATATTTGAGCCCTTACTATGAGTACTCTCTATTTTTTTCTTAATCCTGGAGATTTGGCTTAGTTCTTCATAAATATCATTATGAGATTTCCTCATTACTTTATCTTTGAAGCCAAGAATATCAAAAAAAGCTACAAATCTATTTGTAGTTGATTTCCAATTTGTTTTACCTTTTTCAACCATCATAAATAGCTATTTAAACCTAAACATGCTGCACATACTGCTCCAGGTACTGCTCCATCTCCTTCTGAATTTCCAGTGCAGCTTCTCTTGCTTTTTCGGCGAAGTCGCGGCCGGAGGAGGCGTAGATGATGCTACGGGAGGCATTTATTAGTAAGCCGCAACGCTGGTTCATGCCTAGTCTTGAGATCTCCTCCAAGCTACCACCCTGTGCACCTACACCCGGCACCAGCAGGAAATGCTCCGGCACAATCTGCCTTACACGCTGAATATACTCTGCCTGCGTAGCGCCTACCACAAACATCAACTGGCCCGGCGTGCCCCACTCAGCGCTTTCGCTTAGTACCTGCTCAAACAAGTATTCTTCGCTGCCATCGGAAAGGCGCAGCATCTGGAAGTCTTTGCTGCCCGGGTTTGAGGTAAGGGCCAGAAGTATAACCCACTTTCCACCCTGCACCAAAAACGGCTTCACAGAATCGGAGCCCATATAAGGTGCCACCGTCACCGAGTCAAAATTCATGGTCTCGAAAAAGGCACGGGCATACAGTTCCGAGGTGTTGCCAATGTCGCCGCGCTTGGCGTCGGCAATAGTAAAAATCTCTTTCGGGATGTACTGCAGCGTACGTTCCAGGCTTACCCAACCCTTTGGCCCTTGTGCCTCATAAAAGGCAATGTTTGGCTTGTAGGCCACGCACAGGTCGGCAGTGGCTTCTATGATCTGGCGGTTAAATTCCAGCACCGGGTCTTCGGTGTCGAGGAGGTGTTGCGGCAGTTTTTTGGGGTCGGTATCAAGGCCAACGCACAAGTATGATTTCTTCAGCAGGATTTGCTCGAAAAGCTGTTCTCTGGTCATGGGGCAGTATAGGGAAAGGTTTATACAAATGTAAGAGATTAAGCGATGGTGTGAAAACTGATTTTAGGGTTAGGGTGATTGAAGTATACTTTGCTTTATGCAGCACCGGGTCCAACCTGTAATTTACCTCACCCCGGCCCTCTCCTAAAAACAGGAGAGGGAGCATTTCCTGCTATTTTCTCTGTCATCTCACCGGACCGTATTTTGTCTTTGTCATCCTGCAAATATCTTGGTAGTAGGAAGATTAAGCATCAGCTACAGTAAACACACCCCTGCCCCTCTCAAGAGGGGAATTCAGAAAGTGCAAGAGCTCCCTCTCCTGTTTTTAGGAGAGGGCTGGGTGAGGTAAAATAAAAAAGGCTGCTCCCACACCGGGAACAGCCTTTTTAAATCATAAAAGGTTGGTATTTTATCTTAGGTCAACCACACTCACGCCTTTATACTTTGCCTTGTTAAAAGTAAAGGCATCGGAAGCAAGCGTTGGGTTAGCCTGGAAATTCTTAATGGTATAAGTATAACGGTTACCGTTGTTACGGAACATCTGCCAGCTTTTTAAGGTATTGTCTTTCTGGTTGATGAAAAGGCGTACTTTAAAGATCGGGTTGCTGCGGTCTTCAGGGGCCATTTCGATCACCTCATACTTTACACCTTCCACAGTCTCGGTGCCGGCATGGGCATACTTGTAGCCTTTTTTATACATGTCAAATATCTTGCTCGGCGACATGGCCTCGGCCTCAGCATCAGTCTCTGTGATCGTTACCTCGTTGGCATCCTTTAAGTAAGTATACATCAGTTTGCCATCATTAATGATCTCCTGGCCGCTAACACCTAAACGGTATTTGTTGCCGCTTACCACAATCTCGCCATTCATAGTTTCTTTCACCTTGGCAGAGGGGTTCTCCAGTGTCTGGCTGAAATTTGCCTTGAAAGCCTTCATCGTTTTATACTTCTGGCTCATGGCATTCAGTATTTTGCCTGCCTTAGGGTCTTGCTGCGCGTTTGCCAGGCTCACAAAAAGCGCTAACGCCAGCAGTAGAGATAATAATCGTTTCATGTTTAAAATTTACTTGTTAGGTATATCTACCCCATTGTATTCAATAACTGTTCCAAACTGTATTCGTCGGTAATTAAAACTTCACGGGCCTTGCTTCCCTCAAACGGACCAACGATTCCGGCGCTCTCTAACTGGTCAATCAGGCGGCCTGCGCGGTTGTAGCCTAACTTAAGGCGGCGCTGTAACAGCGAGGTACTTCCCTGCTGATGCTGCACGATAATGCGGGCAGCTTCCTCAAACAGTGGGTCTTTCTGGCTTGGGTCAAAATCAGCTTTTTCGTTGCCGCCTTCGTCGCCGATAAACTCAGGCAACAAATACGCATCACTATACCCTTGCTGCTCCCCTATGAAGTCACAGATTCTGTCTACTTCCGGGGTATCCACAAAAGCACACTGGATACGCACCATATCCGAACCAATGGAGAAGAGCATATCACCCTGGCCAATCAGCTGGTCGGCACCACCGGCATCCAGAATAGTGCGGGAATCGATCTTAGAGGTTACTTTAAAAGAGATACGTGCCGGGAAGTTGGCTTTGATGATACCCGTGATCACGTTTACCGACGGACGCTGCGTGGCTACTACCAAGTGTATACCAATGGCTCGGGCCAGCTGTGCCAGACGCGCGATCGGGGTTTCCACTTCCTTACCGGCAGTCATCATTAAGTCGGCCAACTCGTCTATCACCAACACAATGAACGGCATAAAGCGATGGCCTTTTTTCGGATTCAGCTTACGCTCTACAAACTTTTTGTTATACTCTTTCAGGTTACGGCAACCGGCATCTTTCAGCAGATCGTATCGCATGTCCATCTCCATACACAGCGAGTTCAGCGTGTTCACTACCTTTTTGGTATCGGTAATGATCGGCTCTTCGCTATCCGGCAACTTTGCTAAAAAGTGGCGCTCTATTTTATTAAACAGCGATAATTCCACCTTCTTAGGGTCTACAAGCACGAACTTAAGCTGCGAAGGATGGCGCTTGTATAGCAATGAGGTAAGTATGGCGTTAAGTCCAACCGACTTACCCTGACCCGTAGCACCCGCCATAAGCAAGTGCGGCATTTTAGCCAGGTCGGTGATGAATACTTCGTTGGTGATGGTCTTGCCGAAGGCGATGGGTAGGTCCATATCACTCTTCATGAACTTCTCCGTAGAAAGTATGGATTTGATGGAAACCATCTCTTTCTTGGTGTTCGGCACCTCGATACCAATGGTACCCTTACCCGGAATCGGCGCAATGATACGAATACCCAAGGCTGCTAAGCTCAGAGCAATGTCGTCTTCCAGGTTTTTGATCTTGGAGATACGCACACCGGCATCCGGCACGATCTCGTAAAGCGTAACCGTTGGGCCAATGGTAGCTTTAATGCTGGCAATACCAATATTGTAATGACCCAGCGTGGCCACGATCTTATCTTTGTTCTCCTCGAGTTCCTCTTTTGTTACCTGTATCTTGTTAGTGCCGTAGTCGTTCAGCAAATCAATGTGCGGGTACTGGTAGCGGGCAAGGTCCAGGGTTGGATCATAGTTTTCACCGGAGATCACATCAGCTTCTGCCTCTTCGGGTGTCTGCTCAATCTCCAGTTCCATTTCGGGCTCTAATTCAGGCTCTTCGGTATTGTCGAACTCATCTTCCTGCAGCAGTGCATCGTCAATATCCAATTCAAGCGTAGGACCAGCAGGTTTGGCAGGAACTTCATTTATAGTTGTAAGAGCACTTAACTCCATTTCGAGGGCACGGTTTATCTCCTCGTCTTCCTCGTTGTCGTAAAGCACTTCTTCCTCTTCCTGCTCCAGCGAGGCCGTCGGATCTGAATTATGGTTTACACCACGGCTGCCATTGCCCAGCACATCACCCAGCGATTGCGCAGCTGCATAATTTCCGAAAGGCTTTTCTTCAGTGTCCTCTTCTGTTTCTTTTGCCTTTGAGCCCCAGTTTATACTTGTGATATTAAAGAAGCCCACCAGGAACACCAGCATCAGAAAGCCTAATACTAACCACGAACCCCACCCGATCAGGCTGTTCATCCAGATAGCGGCTTCTACGCCAATGCCACCACCTAAAAAGCCATAGCGGCCAATCGCATCAAAAGCAAAAACAACATAGCCCAGGGTAAGGCAAAGCCACAATGTGCTAAAGCTGCACAGGCCAAGTATATAGGAAAGGGACAGCGTAACACGTTTAAATACAATGCGCAAACCAGCCACAAAAAAGACAGGAATGATAAAGAAGGCGCCAAGACCTACCAACTGGTAGATAAAAATGTGCGATAACCAGGCTCCGAACAAACCAAGCCAGTTCTCCGCTTCCTGCCCCGACTCTTTCAGGCCGGTACCCTCCACGGAGTATACCACGCTTTGGTCTGCGTTGCCCGTGAACAGGTATGACACGAAAGCGATGGTCATGCAGAAGGAAATGAGCAGCAACGTAAAGCCAACCGAAAGCTTTACCCTACGATCGTTGAAGAAAGCAATATTTATACTTGGCAACGAAAAAGACGGCAGCTTAACAGACCACTTCTTCTTTGGTTTCTTCTCCATCTCGCTTCTGGGCACATTTGCCCTGCGTGGCTCATTCTTACCCCGCACCTCATTCTGCCGCCCATAATTGAGCGTATCGTTTCTGTAAGTGTTCTTGGCCATACCCTCTGACTAATTAAGATTTCAAATTTACAATTTTTGGGTACACGCACACAGCAAAAGGCCAGGCTTTTACTCAAATTTGAGAAATTATTTTTGTTGAATGTTGAATGTCTAAATTGATAAATTGTTGGATATGTAGAGGCACGATACCATTATTCGCTGTTGGTTTATGGGAATGCAGAGACGCAATTTTTTGCGTCTTGCTGGCTACTGGGCGGTTGATTTCGTTATTCGTTGTCCGTTATCGGTTATTCGTGCATGCAGAGACGCAATATTTTGCGTCTTGCCTGCTACAAGGCTATAGGCTACTAATTGCTAATCGTTAAAATATTACTCCAACGAACAGCAGGATTTATTGCTCCGTTGGTAACAAGACGCAAAATATTGCGTCTCTACAAATCCCAACAACTAATAACGATCAACCAGCAACTAACAACTTCTTATTAATGCGCGTGATCAGGGATGGGCCTTCGTAGATGAAGCCAGTGTATAACTGTACCAGGTCTGCGCCGGCCTGCATTTTCTCAACCGCATCCTCAGCAGTCATAATACCGCCTACACCTATCAGTTTGATTTCTTTGGGCAGGAAGGTGCGCAGGTGCCTTACAATTTGGGTAGAATGTTGTGTGAGTGGTTTGCCGCTGAGTCCTCCCATGCCTATCTGGGATATGGTTTCAGGGGAAGTATGAAGCCCTTCGCGGCTAATGGTGGTATTGGTGGCGATGATCCCGCTCAGTTTTGCTTCATTGGCTATCTCGATGATATCGTTGAGCTGGTTCAGGTTAAGGTCTGGGGCAATTTTGAGGAGAAGCGGCTTTGGCTTGGCATGCTTACTGTTTTCCTCCTGCAGTGTCAGCAATAACCTTTGTAGCGGCTCTTTATCCTGAAGCGCCCTGAGGTCAGGTGTGTTTGGAGAGCTTACATTTACCACAAAGTAATCCACTACATCAAACAAAGCCTTGAAGCAGTACAGGTAGTCGTTAGTGGCTTCTTCGTTTGGCGTTACCTTATTTTTACCGATGTTGCCTCCTACAATGATATTGCTTTTTCGCTTCTCCAGCCTTCTTACCGCTGCATCCACACCCTCGTTATTAAAACCCATGCGGTTGATGATGGCTTTATCCTTTGGCAAGCGGAACAAGCGGGGCTTTTCGTTGCCGGGCTGTGGCTTTGGTGTAAGCGTACCGATCTCTGTAAACCCGAATCCAAAACTGGCGAACTCATCTATCAGTTTGGCATCCTTATCAAATCCGGCAGCCAGGCCAACCGGGTTCGGGAACTTCAGCCCAAACAATTCCCGCTCCAGACGTGGGTCCTGCACCCGAAACATGCTCTGGGTTATACTTTCTACCAGCGGCAGCTTGTAACCGAATTTAACGGCATCGGCAGTAAGGTAATGTACTTTTTCAGGGTCTAGCTGGAACAGCAGTGGGCGGAGCAGGCTTTTATACACGGCAGCGGGTTTAGGGTTTGTATTGCTGCTTACAAATATAAGCTCATAATTTAATGTACATAGAATTTAGGCCTATTTTATACACTTTGCCTTCTTTTGGGTTAAGACTTCAATTAGTCCACAAATTTGTATTTGCCAGGTTCGCAACCTGAGTTACTTAAACAAGTTCTCTAAAACTGCGCCCACATAATAAGCCAAAACAGCAGCGATTCCCCCTAAGAACAATGTCTCGGCGATACCCCTAATGGCATTCTTCTGGTTAATTATACTTTTAAGCACCCCGATCAGGCAAAAGGCGGCACCGGTAAGTACGCAGGCATAAATAAACAACTGGTCTTTATTGGTTTCGAAGAGTAGGGCATATACGTAAGCAGCCAACGGTATAAATCCCACGAGCAGAAAAGAGAAAAAGGTAACGCCTGCGGTCTGGTAGGGCGATTTTCGGTCTTTGGTCATTTCAAGCTCTTCTTTCATCATGGTTTCCACCCATACCTCCCTGTCCGATGTGATAACCTCTACTACCTGTTCCAGCAACTCGCCTTTAAAGCCCTTATTGCGGTAAATATCCCGTATCTCCTCCACCTCGCTTTCCCGTTTGTTCTCTATCTCCCAGTACTCAATGTTCTTGTTTTTCTCGTAGCTATCGGCGCTGGCTTTGGCAGAGAAGAAATTGCCAACCGACATGGAAAAACCGTCGGCAATCAGGTTGGCAAACCCAAGTATGATTACCACCGGAATATCAAGGTTGGCGCCGGTTGCCCCAGCCACTACCGCAAAAGTGGTTATGGATCCATCGATGCCACCGTAAACAAACTCCGGCAAAAAATCTTTGCTTATTCCCAATAACTTACCTGTATCATGTGCCTCGGCCATACCTTAGTTTTTTTGGGGTGAGGATGTTTGATTGTAATACTTAAACTATACCTGTACTCCGGAGATACGCCTACAATATTTAAACGGATATGTTAGCCAGCACATAGAACGAAAGTATAAAGCTATACCTTTGTGCAAGCAGCAATACTTATGGCTTACGAAAAGTAAAACCCATTGCTCCAATTTAATACATAGCGCACCATGTCATTTTCCAAACTCGGATTATCTGCCCCACTTTTAAAAAATATCGCAACTCAGCAATACGAGCAACCCCATGCAATTCAGGAGCTTGCTATACCAGCTATACTAAAAGGCAAGGATGTTTTGGGAATTGCACAAACGGGATCTGGCAAAACGGCCGCATTTGCGCTACCTATTCTGGAGAGATTGCAACAGGCCGAGCAGAGCCGTAACAGGTTTGTAAAGGTATTGGTTTTAGTACCCACACGCGAACTGGCAGAACAGGTAAAAGAGGTATTTCATACTTTCTCGGTTGGCTTGCCGCGAAAAGTAAAGACGCTGGCGGTTTACGGAGGTGTAAGTATAAACCCGCAGATGATGCAGTTGCAAGGCACCGATGTACTGGTAGCCACCCCGGGCCGCCTACTCGATTTGATAAACTCGAAAGCTGTGCACTTGGGGAAAGTAGAGGTACTGGTGCTGGACGAGGCCGACAAAATGCTGAACCTTGGCTTTAAAGAAGAGATGGACAAGATCTTTGCTTTGCTGCCTTCCAAACGCCAAAGTATACTTTTCTCGGCCACGCTTAGCAACGATGTGCAAAGCATAAATGAGGCACTACTACACAACCCGATCACAATTGAAATTGAAGCCCAAAGTATAAGCCCGGAGCAGATTAACCAGGTAGCATACAACATAACTCCCGAGAAGAAAGGGCCTTTCCTTCGCTACCTGATAAAGCAAGGCGACTGGCAGCAGGTTTTGGTATTTGTATCCTCTACGCGCACAGCAGATAACCTGGTAGACAAGCTAAATAAGAATGGCATACAGGCAGCGGCCATGCACAGTAAAAAAAGCCAGGGCGCACGCACTTCGGCCCTGCAACAATTCAAATCTGGGAAGCTTCGTGTGCTGGTAGCCACCGACCTGGCCTCACGCGGAATAGACATTGAGCAGTTGCCACACGTGGTAAACTACGACCTGCCCCGCTCACCCAAAGACTACATCCACCGCATTGGCCGCACAGGTCGCGCAGGTGCCACCGGCGAGGCCGTTTCGCTTATCACCCCCGAAGACCAACACCACTTTAAGATAATCCAGAAGAAAATGGGCAAGCGGGTTGAACTGGTTGAGACTGAAAGTATAGATCTGAAAGGTTTCTAGCTGTAATAGGGTTTATCGCAACAGCTTGCCGAGGGTAATTGTCATCCCCCTACCCCCTTCAAAGGGGGGACTTTTTCAGTTCTCTTCTAATCTGCCGCAAGTTTTCAACTTGTGGCTCTGCTTGAGGCAAGCTTTCAGCTTGCAAAAGCCTGCATTAGGTCTGCTTCTGGCTAAAATGAGCTAAAAGCTCACTGTCATAGACAACCACGAGTTGAAAACTCGCGGCAGATAGTACATTTATACCCCATCCCTTTGAAGGGGGTAGGGGGATGATGCACTGATGCTGGAATACTAAACCTAACTTCTCGGATGATAGTCCTTGATCACCTGTTTCAGGTAATCCCGGTCCAGGTGGGTATAGATTTCTGTGGTGGTGATGGACTCGTGGCCGAGCATTTCCTGCACGGCTCTTAAGTCGGCACCACCCTCAATTAAGTGCGTGGCAAAAGAATGCCGGAACGTATGGGGGCTCACCGTTTTCTGGATACCGGCTTTGGCTGCCAGGTCTTTGATAATGGTGAATACCATCACACGCGTCATCCGGGCACCGCGGCGATTCAGGAAAATGATGTCTTCGTGGCCTTTCTTGATGTTGAGGTGGCAGCGCACACCCTCTTTGTAGAGCTTAATGTGCTTTAAAGCATCACGCCCGATCGGCACCAGGCGTTCTTTGTCTCCTTTACCGGCCACTTTCAGAAAGCCCATGTCCTCATACAAGTTGCTCAGGCGCAGGTCCAGCAATTCTGATACACGCAAACCCGAACTATAAAGCGTTTCCAGCATGGCACGGTTGCGCGTACCCTCCGGCGTAGACATGTCAATGGCGTTCAGTAGTTGCTCTATTTCATGGAAGTTCAGGGTATCTGGCAGTTTGCGGCTCAGCTTGGGGGCTTCAACAGTATCGGTGGGGTCTGTCTGCAACATATCCTCCATGATCATGAACTTATAAAAAGCCCTGATGCCTGACAAGGTGCGTGCCTGCGAGTGCGGTGTCATGCCAAGTTCTGCCACCCACTCCAGAAAATCCCGTATCTGTGCCGGGGTAACCTGTTGCGGAGACACCTTCAGGCCTTTCACATCCAGGAAATCGGTAAGCTTGGACACATCGCGCAGGTATGCCTCCACGGAGTGTTTAGAGAGTGATTTCTCCAGTTTAAGATACTCGCCGAATTGCTTAGTTGTGATGACCCAATTCATTTTGAGAGTTAAAAGTTATGAGTTGAGATTTAAAAGTTAAACTGGGATTTATAAAAACCGAATCAACAGTTTAACCTTCCAACAATTCAACAATTATTATGTAAAGCAAATATAGTTAATCCTTACCTTTGTCTTAACGGAAAATCACCTTAAAATCAATTTACCGCTCTATGAAAATATTGATCTTGAATGGCCCGAACCTGAACCTGTTGGGTATCCGCGAAAAGGCAGTTTATGGAAGCCGCTCTTTTGAAGACTACTTTGAGGAGTTAAAAACGGCCTTTCCGGCACTGGAGCTAAGCTATTTTCAGTCTAACAACGAGGGTACGTTAATTGACAAGCTGCATGAGGTGGGTTTCTGTTATAAGGGAATTGTGCTGAACGCCGGTGCTTATACCCATACTTCAGCGGCTTTGTCGGATGCCATTAAAGCCATCGATACCCCGGTGGTGGAGGTGCACATCTCTAATGTGTACAAACGCGAGGCCTTCCGCCACAAAAGTATGCTGGCCCCCTATTGCGAGGGCGTAATTGTTGGCTTCGGACTGGAAAGCTATCGCCTTGCTTTACAATACTTTGAGCGGCTCAAACCAAAACAAATAGGCTTTAATGTATAATTAAAGTTTAAACTATCGTTAAGACTAAGCCAACTTTTTGTACAAAGCATAGTATAATTGCTATATTTTTCATAGATTCCCTCCATGCTTAACTTCTATCCAGGGCCTTCAAAAGTATACGATGAGGTACGCACCTATTTGCAGGATGCGTATGAAGAAGGCATTTTGAGTACGCCCCATAGAGGCGAGCAGTTTGTACAGCTTTCGAGGGCAGTGGTTGGCTCTATAAAACGAAAGCTCAACATCCCCCAGGATTATTACATCTTTTTCACTTCATCGGCCACCGAGTGCTGGGAGATCCTGGTCCAAAGCCTGACCAAGCATAAAAGCTTTCATATTTACAATGGCTCTTTCGGGGAGAAATGGTGCCAGTACGCCAAAAGCCTGCGCCCCAAGTCCGAAGGTTTTAAGTTTGATGTAAACGAGCCGATACCTGTTGACGCCCTGAACATCAGCTCAGACACTGAGTTGATCTGCTTTACACAGAACGAAACTTCTAACGGCACGCAGGTTACCGCTACTACCATACTTAACCTGCACAACAAATACCGCGACACCCTAATTGCCGTGGATGCCACATCATCGATGGCCGGCCTGAACCTGAAACTGATAAAAGCCGACATCTGGTATGCCTCTGTGCAGAAATGCTTTGGATTGCCAGCCGGTTTGGGTATTATGGCATGCTCACCGAGGGCTATCTTCAGGGCAAAGCAAATGAACGAACGCGGTCATTACAACAGCCTGGTGTTTATGTACGAGAAGATGCTGAACTACCAGACTACCCATACGCCCAATGTGCTTAACATTTACCTGCTCAAGCGCATGCTCGAGGACCGTGAATTCATCAAAACCATTGATCAGCAGCTATCGGACCGGGCAGAGGATCTTTATACTTTCTTCAGCCAGTTCACTGATTTCAAGCTATTAGTGGATAACGAGGAAGTGCGCTCCAAAACAGTCATTACCATCGAAGCTCCTGAGCGCCTGGTCGACGATATCAAGAAACGCGCCCTGCACCATAACATCAGGCTAGGCAACGGGTATGGCCCTTGGGCCCGCAGCACCTTCCGTATAGCCAACTTCCCTGCCATCCTCGACGAGGAATACGAAGAACTCAAGCGCTTCTTTCTGCACTATTATGCATAATTACATTGCTGAATTGCTTAATGGCTAAATGGTTGATGGCTGCAATTGCGGTTTTCTATACTTAGCTTTGTAGTTATCAGGAACAAACAATTCAACAATCAACAATTCAACAATTAAAAAATCATGTTCAGCTTAAAAGAGATAGCCTCTGTTACGCTTACGCTGTTTGCCGTTATCGATATTCTGGGTTCTATCCCTATTATTATAGACCTGCGCAAGCGCGAAGGCAAAATTGAGTCTGAGAAGGCCACGATCATTTCCGGTATTCTGATGATCGCTTTCCTTTTCCTGGGGCAGTCTATACTTAAGCTTTTTGGCATTGATTTTCAGTCGTTTGCTATGGCAGGTGCCATTATCATTTTCCTGATCGGGTTGGAGATGATCCTGGGCAAGGACTTTTTTCACAGCGACCCCGAAACCAAGAGCGGCTCCATTGTTCCGCTGGCGTTCCCGCTTATTGTAGGCGCCGGCACCATGACTACCCTGCTCTCTTTGCGTGCGGCATACTCGCTGCCAAACGTGCTGGTGGGCATCGTGATCAACCTGGTTTTTGTATACATCGTTTTAAAAGCCTCCAGCTGGATTGAGCGTAAACTGGGTAAAGACGGCGCCAACGTTCTGCGCAAGGTGTTCGGCATTATACTTCTGGCCATCGCCATTAAGCTGTTTAAGACTAATTTGTAATTTTGATGGCTAAATTGCTGAATGGTTAAATTGTTGTTTTCACAAATGCAGATCAACAATTTAACAATTTAGCCATCTAACAATTAAATATGATCGAACTATTTACCGATGGTGCTTCACGTGGAAACCCGGGGCCGGGAGGCTTTGGCACAATTCTGCGCTGGAGGCAACACGAAAAAGAAATAGCCCAGGGGTTTAGAAAAACCACCAATAACCGCATGGAGCTGCTGGCAGTGATCGTGGGCCTGGAGGCAATCACAAAACCCGGCATACCGGTTACTATTTACTCCGACTCAAAGTATGTTGTGGATGCCGTGGAGAAAGGCTGGGTGTTTGGCTGGCAGAAGAAAGGCTTTAAAGGCAAAGCCAACGCCGACCTCTGGACCAGGTTTTTACGGGTGTACAAAAACCACAAGGTAAAATTTGTGTGGATACGCGGTCATGCCGGCCACCCCGAAAACGAACGCTGCGACCAGCTGGCCGTAGCCAGCGCCCTCTCCCATAACCTGCTCATCGACGAGGGCTTTGAGTCAGGAATGTACAACTCGCTTTAAGAGTTACTAGTTCCGAATTCCGAGTTACGAGTTGAGAACTAATGTTTTCAGTTTTTTAAGTCCAGATTCACTCATTCGCTCATTCACTCATTCAAAATTAAACTTTGGCTAACTCATACTTCCAGTTTAAGCAGTTCAGGGTAGAGCAGGACAAATGCGCCATGAAAGTGTGCACGGATTCGTGCCTTTTCGGGGCTGTGGTGGATGTAGCCAACGCTGAGCATATACTTGACATCGGGGCTGGTACCGGCTTGCTTTCGCTGATGGTGGCTCAGCGCAGTGAGGCAAGTATAGATGCTGTAGAAATTAACCCGCAAGCGCAGCAACAGGCCACTCAGAATTTTGCAGACAGCCCCTGGGCAGAAAGACTGCACTTGCACCCGGAGTCTCTTCAGGAGTTTGCTAAGCACAACCAACAGAATTACGACGTTATACTTTCCAATCCGCCGTTCTTTGTGTCGTCGCTTAAGTCACCGGATGCAGCCATTAACGCAGCCCGACATGTGGAGGAGGCTTTTTTCGGGGAGATTTTACGGTTTACTCAAAAGCATTTAACCAGCACCGGAAAGTTATACTTGCTGTTGCCCCCACCAGAGGCTGCACTATTTCAGAAGTTGGCAAGTAAGAACGGTTTATACTTAGCGCATAGTCTGGAGGTATATACCAAAGTAAACGGCAAGTGCATCCGGCATAATCAAACCTATACTTTCCAACCCACTGCCCTACCCACCAAAAGCAGCATCGCCATTAGAGAAGCTGACGGTATAACTTATACTTCTGAGTTTGTGCAGTTGCTGAAGGAGTATTATTTGATTTTTTAGGGTATTTAAGAAGCACCCCTTGGCGCCAGTATCCAACTGGTGCCGCCAAGTGTGTGCGAGTCTCCGGACTCGCTTAGGTTGGGTGCTGGGCGAGTTGCCTAAATCGCCTCTCTTTCATGACTGTGAACGTTTAACACACCCCTCAGAGCTACGCTCGCTAGCTCAAAACGCTCGTTTTGGCTAGTCTGCAAGAGGGGAGTTACCTCCCCCGGCCCCTCCTAAAAACAGGAGGGGAATTTTTTGCCATTGCTTTAGCCAAAGTATAAAATTCATAGCTTCGGCTATTCCTCGGACAGGTCACGACCTGTCCCTACAAATCGTATTTTATACTTCCTTTCCAATTGCGACAGCCGCTAGCTAAGCAGTGTCAATCCCAGCCTTTGCGTTGAGCGCCTTCTATTGTTGCGGTGCTGAGCTTGCTCAGCAGCCCGCAGCGGAGCGAGGAGCAGCTTCAATAGACAGCGCGATGCGCAAAGGCGAGGCCTCCCGGCCTTGAGGGCACCAAAGCTAGAGATGAAACGATAGGCAAGTAAAACTGAGGAATACAGCAAACTTGAAAAGATATAAAAAACCGCTACCCTACTAAAACCCTCTCCTCCTCCACAAAATCAATCCCATACGCCTTCAACTCCTCCAGTACCGGCTCATACAGCTCTGGGTAAATCGGGATCACTACACCACGATGCGTAACTCTATCCTGCAGCATAAGTTTGGCAAGTATACCCACGGGCAATCCTACAGTTTTAGCCATGGCAGTCTGCACTTCATCCTCTCCAAGCGCTACCAACGACGATGTTATCTCGCGTTTTTCGCCGTTCAACTCATATTCAAACAAGTGCTGCATCACGATCATGTCTTTATCGCCGGGGCTCAGGGTCCATTTTTCTTTCAGTATTTTCTCCAGTACCTGCGCAGGCGTAGCACCGGCCAAATTAACCTGAGTATCTTCAAACAAATCAAGCCACGACAACTTTTGCATTATCTCCCCATCTGATGGAATACCCAAGTATAAACTCAGGCACTCTTCTATACTTTGGCCCTTGGCAACTGGCGGCAGAAAAGCCTCCAGGTAGCTGCGGTACGTCATATTTTCGGAGTTATCTAAAGTATAGCTGTCGTCGGTTAGGCCCAGTTGCACGAACACGTTCCAGGCGGCGCAGTAGCCGGGGCGGCGCAGGGTGCCACGCAGCATGGTTGGGATGTCCTGCAGGCCATAGGGTTCACGGTAGCTCAGGGAGTCGCGGTTGGCATAACCCTCGAAGTGGCCATAGCCCTCTACATAAAACTCATC
Organism: Pontibacter sp. GD7; assembly: GCF_058216375.1. NCBI lineage: Bacteria > Pseudomonadati > Bacteroidota > Cytophagia > Cytophagales > Hymenobacteraceae > Pontibacter > Pontibacter sp. GD7. Next base: position 101,977 of record NZ_JBYZMP010000002.1, read on the forward strand.
GGTGCGGGTAAAAAGCTGGTGGTACGGAATATACTTATAAGCCCCGTTCTTGATATACTTGGCAGTTCCTTGCCCAGCTAGCACTACGTTTCTGGGGTTCCAGGTAAACTTGTAATGCCAGGGGTTTGTATCGGATTCGGGGGCTACGAGGCCACCGGTAAACGATTTGAACGAGGTAAGCTTGCCGCCCTCCGCTTTAATTCTACGGATAATCGCCATAGCCGACATGTGGTCTATGCCTGGGTCCAGGCCCGACTCCATCAGAAAAGTGAGTCCTTTTTCTTGCGCCTCCTGGTGCAGCTCCAGAAAAGCCGGTGAAACATAGCTTGCAGTGATCAGGTTTTTATGTTGTTTCAGGCATTCTTTTGCAACCTCGATATGGAAAACTGCCGGTAAAAGGGAGATAACTAAGTCTGCTTTGCCAACCTCTGCTGCACGTTGCGCCGCAACATGTACGTCAAAAACGATAGCTGTAGCAAAGCTGTAACTCTCCAAAACTGTTCGCAAGTGGGTTACCGTGATGTCGCCGATGGTGATTTGCCAGTTCTCGGCAGGTGCGTTGCTAAGTAAGTATGTGATCAACGAGGAGGCAGAGCGGCCAGCCCCAAGCAGCAGTATTTTTTTCATAGTGGCAGTCTTGTTTCGCCTTAATTTAAAAATAACCCGACATAAGGCAAATGATAAATATGGTTTTCTCAGAATATTACCTTAAATTTATAGCCCTTTTCTACTTTTTGGACCTATTCACTAAGAAATGGCAAGTGAACTGAATATAAATATCAGCATTGACGTGCTGGAACCAACTGAACTAACCGAACAGGAACGCAAGGCGATGGACTTAGCCCAACAGGCTGCCAGCGATGCTTACGCTCCGTATTCTAACTTTTTAGTGGGCGCTGCCCTGGTGCTGGAAGACGGCACCATGTTTAAAGGAAGCAACCAGGAGAATGCCGCTTATCCATCAGGGCTTTGTGCTGAGCGTACTGCCTTGTTTGCCTTTAGCGCACATCACCCAAACGAAAAAATTAAATTACTGGCCGTAACAGCCCGCCGCCGCGAGGACAAAGCGTTTTTAGCTGCCATGCCATGCGGTGCCTGTCGTCAGGTAATGGCAGAGTATGAATACAAGCAGGGCGAGGCGATCCCAGTATTGTTGCAGGCTCCGGATGGCAAGTTCTACCGCTTCCGCTCAGTAGCTGATTTGCTGCCTTTCCAGTTTAACCGCGAAAGCCTGTAGTTGGAATTATCAATTACGGTATCTCTTTACGATTAACCTACCCCTAACTCCTCCAAGGCTAATCTTATAGGGAAAGATTAATAATGCCGCAAGTTTAGCGTCAGCGCAACTTGTGGCTTACCATGAGGCCAGTTTGTAACTGGCGAAAGTATAAGTACGCCTGTTAAATACTGGCTGCCAAAACAAACCACCTGTTACCGCTTTGCTCAAACTGGCGGTATTCAACTAAATGAAAATAAATGATTATTTTCCCTTACAAGATTAGCTCCAAGGAGGGGAATTTTACAGCTGCAGATGCTTCCTTTTATTTAGGTTACATTCCTACATGCACAAATGTCCCCCTTGGGAGTTCGGGCTTTCTACAAATAAGGGAGTAGGGGAAATGCTATCAAGTTAAATTAAATGCTCTTTCGGATTTGCAATCCGAAAGCAGGCTGCTATCAGGATTTGTAATCCGCTTTCATTCCTCTAACCTTGCTATAGCGATACCGATGATAAGTCGGATTACAGATCCTAATAGTATAAACTTCGGGATTACAAATCCCGAAGAGCAGAAGAGCAAAAGCTTTACATAGCTCTTAACTTGACGGCATGGGGGTGTAACACCTTGCAGCATTCCATAAATCAAATTCCAGAATTTAGGACACTGGCAGTTACTGAGTACTGCAAAAGCAAGCATAATTGACGCTTAATTCAGTTAACTTTACCGTTATGAATGAGCACAGCCTGACCGTACCCCGCACCGCGCGATTTTATACTTTAGGAAAACCTTCTGAGTATATTCAGGACCTTTGGATCGTGTGCCATGGCTATGGGCAACTGGCCCGTTACTTTCTGCGGCATTTCCAGGTGCTGGATAATGGCAAAACAGTGGTGGTGGCACCTGAGGCCCTTTCCAGGTTTTACCTGGATGGTTTTTCTGGTCGTGTTGGGGCAACCTGGATGACCAAAGAAGACCGCCTCAGCGAGATCAGGGACCAGGCTGCTTACCTTAACCTGCTGCTGCACGAACAGCTAAAACAGCTACCCGATAATGTGCGCGTTACAGTGCTGGGTTTTTCGCAGGGTGGCGCTACCGTAAGCCGCTGGCTTGCTACCGAAAACGTACCCGTACACAGGCTAATACTTTGGGCCGCCTCCTTCCCCGAAGACATAGACTTTACAACAGGCCAGACAGCCTTTTCCAACCTGCCTGTGGCCATGGTCTACGGCACTCAGGATGAATTCATTACACCTGAAGCCCTTGCCCAGAAGCAAAACCTGATGACACAACTAGGCATCAAACCGCACATCTATACTTTCGAAGGAGGCCATACTTTGCATCCTGAAACACTGCAGCTTATAGATGCACAGCTGTAATGTATTTTAGCTATATTTATACTTGTAACTAGCACCTGAATGACTATTCATATAGTGCAGCTAGTAGGAGTAGGTACTCCTACTAGCTAGTAGTTATAGCTAATTTAAAGACAGAAATTGTGACAAGAAAAGGTCTTGCATGGACAGAAATAATATGGGTGCTTATTACGCTCATGAACTATTACTATATGCCATTTTTCTTCTTGCCCTTTATTTGGTTGGGACTCTCACTAACGCTTCTGATAGTTTCTATCACCCAACTCGTAGGACTAATAAAGGAAAGAAAAAACATTACAAGGCTTAGACTAACAAAAACTATAGTGTTTACAGGTCTTTTTCTATTGACATTTTTTAGGTCAATTCCAGACCTTGTTATAGAAAAAGCTGATTGGTTATTGCTTTATAATAAACGGACAGATATTGTAAGGCAGGTAATCGAGAAAGAGCTAAACCCGAATGTGAGTTGGAACGGTTGGGTGTGTGAACTACCATTTGAATTCCCTGTTGTCTCTAACGGTGGTAACGACATTGGGATATTCAGAAGCAAAGAGAATGGAAAAACGACTGTACAATTTTGGGTTTTTAGAAATTTCTTCGATTCACCTTCTATATACTTTGTATATACTGACAATCCTGTTGAAATAAAGAGAATAGAAGAAAAAATCACACAGAACCCGAAGGAAAACTGGAAGATTGGAAATAATTGGTATCGCATTTTTGGCGACTGGTAAATAAAAACTGGCTATAACACGGTACCTAAACCAAGCTGCGGCTATACCTTGCTCGCTTTATGTACAGCCCGTTAGCAAAAATATTTAATTAATAAATGGATCAAGCTTTGAACAACTCAAGTTTAGCAATTGAAGGAGCACGTCAAGAGAAAGTTCGCTGGGGAAAGACGATTTGGTTTTTTACGTTACAGGGTGTATTCTCTTATTTTACCTTAAAGCAGGATTATTTTCTTAACTGGGAAGCTGATTTACCACCACTTATAATATCGCTAGTAATTTTGGGCTTTCTATATGGGTGTGTATCTAACTTTATAATATGCTATCTCATTAAGATTACTGGCAGGTTGTTTAAGGCAGATGGTTCTTATAAAGCTATCTTGAATACTTTTACTTGGGCTTATTGGCCACACCTTTATTCTGTTGCTATAATAATTATACAGGTGATAATAGCATACTATTTTGAGAGTAATTTTATCCAAGAAAATAAGATAACTCTTGCGTTATTTTTGAGTGTACTTAAGCTCATAGCTGGTGTGTTAGCTATATGGATTCTAGTACGTTTAATTAAGGGCTTGGCTTTAGTTCAAAAATTAACGGTTGGCTATGCAATTCTTAACTTTTTAGTTGCAGCATTACTATTCACCCCCATTTACTATCTACTTTTATATAAGTTGTAAAATTACAGTTGCTAACCCTGCACATAAGCCAAGCTTCGGCTAAGCCTTGCTCGCTTTATGTACCAGTCCGTTAGGTGCAATAGGTAATTAATAGGATGTACATAGATGATTTTGCTGGATATACAGCTGTACTTATCGGTTTAATTCTTAGCGTGGGAATTATGTTGAAAGCGTATTACCACTTTAAGTTGTTCAAAGCAGCAAACAATCTGGATATAAGCTTTATTGACTTCTACATTAATCCTTTTAGCTATTTCTTTACAAAAATGATAGTATACTTTCCTTTCATACTAATAAAACCAGTAAACTGTAATGACAAGAGCCTTCAGAAGTATAAAAAGTATGTAGTAGCACTATCTTGGGTAAACCTGATTAACTGTTTTATACTTGCTGCCATTGTATTAACTAAAAACTAAAGCACCCCACAAAGTATAGCTTACACCCTTCCATACTAAGAAACCAGACCGTTACCTCCCTCCACCTATGAACCGATCTGAAGAAATAATTAAAGCCTTGAATTTAGAGCCACACCCTGAAGGTGGTTATTTCAGAGAGACTTATCGAAGCCAGGGAACCATTATGCCTGATAGCCTGGATCCCGCTTACAAGGGATCCAGAAATTATGCTACCTGCATTTATTTTCTGCTTACTTCCGATAGTTTCTCCGCTTTTCATCGGATAAAACAAGACGAGATCTGGCATTTCTACGATGGCTCCCCGATCCGGCTACATACCCTTTCAGAAACAGGTGAACATACTACTTTCATCATTGGGCGCAATCTTGCCGCAGGGGAAGTGCCTCAGCTTGTTGTGCCGGGAGGCCACTGGTTTGCTGCCGAAGTCATACTTCAGAACGATTATTCACTGGTGGGGTGCACCGTATCGCCGGGTTTCAGTTTCGAAGATTTTGAGCTGCCCACCAGGCAAGAGCTTACCGCAAAATTCCCCGCCCACGATAAACTAATAGCAAAGTTCACTAAACCTTAAGCCGCCTTAAAGTACTTCGCACTTCTAATTTTTCCCTGCCCGCCGGTTAAGCAGAGCTTAATCATTTACCATACTCTAGGGTCTAAAGCCAAACAGCGTTAGTTGCTGCATATTGTCTTCAATCGCCACATAATCAAAAGCTTCAATCACATTCACCGCATAATAGCTATATATTATAATTAAAACATTAATATATTTTACAGCGTAAGTACCATAATTATAATATATTTCTTAGTAACCTTAACCCCTTATAGTTATGCGAAAAAAGCTATACGCGCTTATTTGCCTATACTTCGTAGCAGGCGCTGTTTTTGCACAAAGTAAAATCAACATCTCCGCCAACCACCCCGATGCCAAATTCTTCCTGCTCAGAGACACTGACAACACCGAAGTTGCCGAACTGGGTGTTGGAAGCATTGAACTGAAACTCGACAAAAACTCCAGAAACAGAATTAAAGTGGTTAAGGAAGGATATGAACCCTTGATAAAAGAATACCCTAAAACCGTAAAATGGGACAAGGAGCAGAAAGTAGACCTGGAAAACCGCATGGTAGATATAAGCGTGGAGCCTTATGATGCCGAGATCTATGTGGATGGCCGAATGGTAGGCTCCAAAAGAATTAACCTGATCGTCGGCAAAGGCAAGTTCCTGACACTGGAGCTTAAAAAAGCTGGCTACGCACCTGTCTCCAAAGTATACTACAACTCCCCCGACCGTGAAGTACCTCCAGTTAAAGACTTTTTTGAGTTGAAAGACAGGCAAGTACGCCTGGAAGTGTTCCCAGCCGATGCCACTGTATCTATAAACGGGGCGACAAAAGGCAGAGGCACTACAGATGTGACAGTACCCGCCGGGGAATGCGTTACCGTAAACGTGCACAGGGAGGGCTTTGCCGATGTGGCCCAGGTTTTCTGTAACAAGCCAGCCACCGATCCGGTGCCCCCGGTAAGGTTCAGGGCCGCCCTCGAAGACAGGCTGGTAAAAATTACCACTGCACCTGCAGATGCTAACATTGAGGTTGCCGGCAAAGTATTGGGTGTTGGCAAGTATGACTTAAAGGTGCCTAAAAACGCTTGTGTGGAGGTAAGGGTAGTAAAAGATGGCTTCCTTAAATATGTGAAAAGCTATTGCAACCAGCCTAATATGCAGGAGCCGCCTCTAACAGAATTTGTAGAAATGGTTGCAGACGGAGCCTATAATTCTTCCATATCCACGGACATGGCAAATGTGCGCATAACGGTGCCGGTGAACAAAACCATAGACCGCGAAACGGCGTGGCGTGTACTAAGCTCGGTGATCACAAAGAATTTTGACGTGTTGGAGACAGTAGATTTCGACACTGGCTACTTAACCACAGCCTGGCAAGTGCAAAGTTTCGATGGCCTGAGCACCATTAGAACAAGAATGATCGTGAGCAGCGGTGGCAATGCCAATGACCTCACTTATATGGTAAAAATTGTAAGCCAACGTGCCGATGGCATAACAAGTGTAAAAGAAGATCAGATGTTTGAGGACTGGGGCAGGTTGCTAAAACGCTACGGCGGTATTGTGGAAGAAGTACAGGCCCGACTAAAGTAATTACCCTTCCAAACTGAAAATTACCCTTCCAAACTGAAAGAGCCCTGGAGAGATCCGGGGCTCTTTGTTTTCATACTCAGGTATAAGTTGGTTAGCTTCTCTCCCACATTCCTTCCATCACAACCTCTAGTAAATGCTTGTCCGGGTCGCGGAAATAAAACGACAGATAGCCACCTCCCCAGTCATACTCCTGCTCAATCGCAATTCCAGAGTCTTTAACCTTTTGTTTGTAAGCGGGGTAATCTGCTTTGCTGACTTCAAAGGCCAGGTGCAATTGTCCGGAGCCAAAATGTGGCGGCAAAGTACCACCCTGTTTAGAGGCTTCGGCAATAAAGCAAAGCAACACCGACTCCCCTGCCCTGAAAAAAACATGACGGTCTTTAACTTCCCCAATCACCTCAAAGCCCATTTTACCATGGTAAAAGGCCTTGCTTTTTTCAAGGTTGGCTACGTACAGGCACGTTTCTTTTATTTTATTGATTGTCATGGAGCTAGCCGGGATTTATAAATTGCGTGATGTTATACTGAAAAATTGCTGCATAAATGTTTTAACGTCTGTTAAAACTTCTCGTTTAGTTTAGTAACTGCACCTAGTCTGTGTTTTTTAACTTATGAAGCTTATGATTAAAGTCTTGATTGTATTTGTGGTGGCAATCGCGACAATGCTATACTTTTTTAGCCCTACGTTGTTTAACCCAGTACCAGCTGTAGAGCCAAAACCTATTACCGAAAGATTTGTGAGGCTGGCACCTTTGCCCGGTGAGATAAACGAAAGTTCCGGTGTCGAGGCGATAGGTGCGAGCGGCCAATACCTTACCCACAACGATGCGGGCAACAGGCCATACCTTTACAAGATCAATTCAAAGGCCGAGATTGAGGAGGTGATAAAGCTAAGGTTACCCAACGTAGACTGGGAAGACCTGGCACATGACGATGAAGGTAACATTTACATTGCCGACACTGGCAATAACGACAACAGGCGCCGTGAACTGGCCATTTACAAGATCAACCTGAATGACCCGGATAAACCCCAGGCGATTCGCTTTACCTACGAAGACCAAACCGAGTACCCGCCAAAACGCGAGGACCGTAACTTTGACTGCGAGGCTATATTCTGGTATAAGGGCGATTTATACCTTGTTTCAAAAGACAGAGGCTCAGAAACTACCGCTAAAGTATACCGACTCCCCGACGAGCCAGGAAATTACGAAGCAAAACTGATCGGGCAGCACAGCCTGAACACGATGGTTACCGGCGCTGCCATCAGCCCGGATGCAAAAACAGTAGTGCTGTTAAGCGAAGGCAAGCTGCACCTGTTCACGGATTATACTTCTGCAGCCTCTTTTTATGAAGGAAAGTATAAGCAGATAAGGTTAAAAGATGCCGGACAAACGGAGGGCGTGGCTTTCGAGAATAACCAAAACTTGATCATCACGAGTGAGGGTGGCAACTTGTACCGCTACACCCTGTAAACACAAAAGCCTCTCAACCGAAACCGATTAAGAGGCTTTTTCATATTTGTAATTTTTATGCCTTAGAGCTTTCTTCCAGTCGGCCGCCTGGAAACGCCGGCTTAGGGTTGCGCCATACCATAAAAAGTATGATCAGGCCGGCCAGTATCAGCGGAATGCTCAGAAGCTGCCCGATATTCAATACCATGGTCGCCTCCTTCTCCACCTGGTCCTCTTTCAGGAACTCCACAAAGAAGCGGAACGTGAAGAGCGCTGTAACAAAAATACCGAACAGCAGGCCTTTTGGCAAAGCCGCTTTATACTTCTTCCAAAGCCAGTACAGCAGCACAAATAACAGGAATACACTGATCGATTCGTAAAGCTGTGTCGGGTGGCGTGGCACGGTCGGGTTCTCACCTAAACGCTCGAACAGGAAAGCCCACGGCACGGTGGTTTGGTGGCCTATGATCTCGGAGTTCATCAGATTACCCAATCGTATCAAAGCTCCACCTAAGGCCACTACGATCACGATACGGTCCAGTACCCACATGTAGTCGAACTTTTGCTTGCGGCTAAACAGCCACAGCGCGAGAAGTATACCAATGGTGGCGCCATGGCTGGCAAGGCCACCTTCCCATATCTTTAGGATCTCGATCGGGTTGCTCAGGTAATACTCTGGTGAGTAAAACAAGGTATGGCCCAGGCGTGCACCTATTACCGTACCAACGATCATGTACAAGGTGATCACGTCTACGTCGCCTTCGGTGCGGCCTTCGGCTACGTATATTTTAGTTAGAATCCGCTGACCGAAAATAAAGGCAAAAGCAAACAGCAAGCCGTACCAGCGAACACTTAAAGGGCCGATGCTGAATATCTCCGGATCTACGTTCCAGGTGATATAGTTCAGTAAATTCATTAGGGTGATGCTCATGTAGCCAAAGTTACAATAAATCGGGTATGTAAAAAACGGTATCACCCGATACCGCTATTCACAGACAAGTATGACTGTAAAATAATGTTGTTATTCCTCCATGTGTTACCGGGCCTGCTGGTGCTCCTGATAGGGTTTATACTTTATACCTGGCCCCCAAAGCGCATAAATTGGATATGGGGATTCCGGACCCACTACTCCATGCGCGACCAGAAAAACTGGCAGGAAGGCAACCGGTATTATACCAGGTTAATACTTGGGATCGGCTTTCTGTCTATGCTTATCGGTCTGGCCTGCTATTACTTGTTACCCATGCTGGCAAGCATATTGGTTCCGCTTGGTTTTATGCTCATACTTTTCATGCTGAGTATACTTTTAACCAACGAGCACCTGAAGCGAAAATTTGGTGACTACTAAAAAGTATAAAGGCGCTGCTTTATGGGCAACGCCTTTATACTTTAGCTTTTCATTTTGGAGAGTTCTTCTTTAAAACCACCACTTAGAATCGGGAAACGAAGCCAGCTGCGCGGGTCAACGTTATAATCATCCAGGTGGAAGGACGGTGCAAAGCGCTCACGTTTCCATTGGTTCCTGGACCATAGGCTATAAAACTTCGTGATCCAGGTCTGCAACACTTCCGGCTCGGCGATGTTCTGCTCATTTAGTATATCAAATACCTCCTTAGGTGAGTAACGGTCATGGAATGCTAGTCGCTCGATCTGGTTCAGCACCGGGTAAGGCATCAGGTCTTTTTCATCCGTTTGTGCTTCCGACGAAGGCCTGAGTTCTGCTGTTGGCTGCAGGTTGTTTACGTATTGCAGGCCCTCATAGCCTAATTCCTGTTGTGCCCAAATCAAAAACTGACGGATAAAGGCTTTGTCAATGCCCGCAATCGGAGAGATACTTCCGGCAGTGTCGCCATCCATGGTCGTGTACCCTACTGATGCCTCGCTGCGGTTTGAAGTGGCCATGAGTAGCGCATTCTGTATGTTAGCCAGCATCCAGATGCCGGGGGCACGTACCCTTGCCTGAATGTTCTGCAAGGTAATATCATCCTGCTCCCAGGTAAGCGGACGCTGCAGGGCGGCTTCAATCTTGGAAGTATAACCACGCACCTCATCGTCAATGGTCCAGTCGTAAAACTTAGCGCCTATACTTTCGGCTAGCCCTTTAGCTGAGTTATAAGTATCATCCGATGAATTCACAGTGCCTTGGTAAGCGCAGGTGAGCAGTCGGTTTACGAGTTCTTTCTGTGCCAGCTCCTTAGACATGCTTTCGATAGTAGCCGCATCACGCAAAGAGAACATCTGCAGCTTCGCCACAAAGCCCAGCAATCCTAAACTCTCAATGCCACGGCGCACCATTTCGGCAACCGCCACTGCACAAAGCGAAGAGTCTGCGCCCCCACTCAAGGAAAGCACAAAACCACGGCTGCGGCTTTTGCGCATGTAATCGAACAGGGCCAGACTAAGGGCAGCTATCAGCTCTTTGTTCTCATCGATAGGCGGCAGATATTCTATAACCTCTGCAATTTCAGGCTTATCTGAGAAGCAAACTTCTGCGCACTCCATATCCACGTTCTTATAGCACAGCAGCTCGTTTCTCCTTATCAGCTTACCGTTTTGGGCTATCAGCACCTCCCCATCATAGATCACGCGTCCGGCCTCGTTGCCCAACAGATTGGCATACATGTAGGCGCACTGGTACTTTTTAGAGGCATCCACCACCAGCCTGTAACGCACATCGGTCTTGCTCAGGGCAAAGTGGCTGGCACTTGGGTTAAGTATAAGCTGCACCCCTTTAGGCATATGCCGCTCCGCAGGGCGGTTAGGTCTCCAGGCATCCTCGCATATCTCAAAGGCATACTTTACGCCCTGCTCTTCATAAATAATGTCGCCTATCTGATAAGTCTGGCCCAACATCTCAAATTGCTGTACTTCGTTTGCAGGCCAAGGCGTAAACCAGCGGGGTTCGTAATGTATGCCGTCGTTAGCCAGAAACTGCTTGGCCGTGAAGCCCACAATCTCTTTGTTCTTGATAACGCAAGCAGTGTTGTATACTTTGCGGTCCAGGAAAACGGGTAAGCCAACGGCCACCGTAATGTTCTCGCACCACTCTTTTATTTCCAGCAGTTTCTCAAATGCCACCTCTGATACCCACGGGCTCAGAAACATGTCTTCGCAGCCGTAACCGGTAATGCAAAGCTCTGGCAATAAAAGTATCTGAATCTTATTTGTAATAGCCTCTGTGATGGCGTCCTTTATATTCTGCAGGTTGTTGTCCCAATCCAGCGGGGTTTGGTTGAGCGCAGCAGCCGCCAACTGTAATCTGGTTTCTTTCATGGAGTTTTATAACGCAAGTATCAGGAGGCAAGTTAAAGTTAATTGTTGATTGTTGGTTGTTAATTGTTAGCTGATGGATATTGGTTGTTGGTTATTGGTTATTGGAATTTGTAGAGACGGGATTTCGTTATTGGTTTTTAGTTATTAGTTGTTCAATTGTAGTGGCGATAAAGCGATAAGCTTCGATTTTCATTTCCGGTTGATTGATCTTCGGACCTGTAGAGACGCAATACTTTGCGTCTTGCCGGCTATAGTAATAGAAATTTCCTGGCGCAAGTCTTAAGCACAGCGGTGACTTGTGACTTTCATTGAGGGAAGTCTTCAGACTTCCGTGAGCCATGCTTTACTTTTTTCTGACTTATACTTCCGCAAGTCTGAAGATTTGTCTCATGCACCAGCACAAGTGGCACTTCGTTAAACACTTGCGCTATGGAGGCTGTGGAGATGTTAAATATTTAACTTAAATGCTCAGGAACAAACAAGACGCAAGGTATTGCGTCTCTACAGGTCCGAAGATCAATCAACCGGAAATGAAAATCGAAGCTTATCGCTTTATCGCCACTACAATTGAACAACTAATAACTAAAAACCAATAACGAAATCCCGTCTCTACAAATTCCAATAACCAATAACCAACAACGGTTAACCAATATTAAGATGGGCAAGACCTTTTTCTGCGGCTGCCTGATCGGCTTTTTTCTTGGATAAGCCAACGCCTACACCAATAGGCTGGTCGTCTAAGTATACTTCGGAGGTAAATTCGGTGGTGTTGCCCTGTTGTTTGCGCTTCACTATCTCAAAGCGAATTTCTTTGTTCTGGCTCTGGGCCCATTCGATCAGCTTGCTTTTGAAATTGGCCGTGGTGTTCACAATGTTGTGCAGGTCAACGTGTGGCCGGATAAGCTTTTTAAGTATGAAATGGCGTGTTCTGTCGTAGCCTTTGTCTAAGTATACGGCACCCACCAAGGCTTCCAGGGCATTGCCGTTAACCGATTTGTTACGCATGCTGTAGTTAGAGGTATCTACCTTCACCAGCAGGTTCAAACCGATTTTAAGGGCAATATGATTCAAGGACTCACGGTTAACGATCCGTGAGCGTATCTCTGTCAGGAAACCCTCGTCTTCGTACGGGAATTTATTGAACAGGTGCTCCGCCACAACAGCGCCAAGTATGGCATCGCCTAAAAACTCGAGTCGCTCATTTGTTTCGTGTTTGCCCGCAGCGTTTTGCCGCGCAAACGAAGTGTGCGTTAAAGCGAGTTTATAAAGACGAATGTTATCTGGCGTAATACCAATTATACCAGTAATAGCGCGTACTAGTTCTTTGTCTCTGGTAAAAAGCTTATGATAGACGCGCCGAACTGGTTTAATAGGGCCAAACACTAATCCTCAAATTGACGGAATAAAACAGACGTATTGTGGCCGCCAAAGCCAAATGTGTTGCTCAGCGCTATCTTAACGTCGCGCTCCTGTGCCTTGTTAAACGTGAAGTTCAGCTTCGGGTCAAAGGACTCATCATCGTTAAAATGATTGATGGTAGGCGGCACCACATTGTTCCTTACAGCAAGAATTGAAGCGATCGCCTCTATCGCACCGGCAGCACCCAGCAGGTGGCCCGTCATCGATTTCGTAGAGCTGATGTTAAGGTTATAGGCATGATCTCCAAAAACAGTCTGGATCGCCTTCACCTCGCTCACGTCGCCAAGTGGAGTAGATGTACCGTGCACGTTAATGTAGTCTACCTCTTCCGGCTTTATTCCTGCATCACGAAGGGCATTCTTCATTACGTTCAGTGCGCCTAAACCTTCCGGGTGCGGAGCAGTGATGTGGTAAGCGTCCGCAGACATACCGCCACCGATTATCTCGGCGTAGATCTTAGCGCCACGGGCTTTTGCATGCTCGTACTCCTCCAGTATAAGGGCACCGGCTCCCTCTCCCAACACAAAGCCATCACGCTCTGCATCAAAAGGACGGGAAGCGGTTTCTGGGGAATCGTTGCGCTCTGAAAGGGCTTTCAGGGCATTGAAACCACCAATACCAGCTTCTGTTACGGCCGCCTCAGAACCACCCGTTACGATCACATCAGCCATACCCAAGCGGATATAGTTGAAAGAGTCGAGGATAGCGTTTGTGGCTGACGCGCAGGCAGAAACGGTTACAAAGTTTGGTCCACGGAAACCATACTTGATAGAAATGTGGCCCGCGCTGATGTCAGCGATCATCTTAGGGATGAAGAACGGGTTGAAACGCGGCGTACCGTCGCCGTTGGCAAAATTCACACATTCCTCCTGGAACGTGCGTAAACCACCAATACCAGAACCCCAGATCACACCAACGCGATCCGGATCATAACTTCCTTCCACCAGTTGTGCATCGTTTACGGCCTCATCGGCCACAACCATTGCAAACTGCGTAAACAAGTCCATTTTGCGGGCTTCTTTACGGTCGAAGTATTTTTCTGCGTCGTATCCTTTTACTTCACAGGCAAACTGAGTCTTAAATTTACTCGCGTCGAAGCGGGTTATAGGCGCTGCGCCACTCACGCCATTGATCAAGCCGTTCCAGTACTCTGAAACAGTATTACCAACTGGCGTGAGTGCGCCAAGCCCAGTAACTACAACTCTCTTAAGCTCCATAAGCTGTTAGTAGAGGATAGATAGTAGAGATTTATACAATAGGTTTAAGCAAAATTACTTTGCGTGCTCTTCCAGGTAGCTAACAGCCTGACCTACAGTAGAGATATTTTCAGCCTGATCATCTGGAATAGACACATTGAATTCTTTTTCGAATTCCATGATAAGCTCAACTGTATCCAGTGAGTCAGCGCCTAGGTCGTTAGTGAAGCTAGCCTCTGGTGTAACCTCTGACTCTTCAACACCAAGCTTATCGATGATGATAGCTTTTACTTTTTCTGCGATTTCTGACATTTTTCTTATAGTTTATTAAAACACTGTGCAAAGAAATATAATTAGGTAGACAATGTCAAAAAAATTTATGCTATTAGGCATTTAACAAAAGTTTTACTTGATGCCTTCGCATTTACTGGGATAGCTTCTTACTTTTGGAAACTGTCAGCAAACTGAATGAAAACATTACATTTAAATATCGAGTACGACTATGACTTTGACCTTTACGGCATTGTTTCGCCGGTAAAGGACTATAAACTGGCATGGGCGCTTAACAAGATCTTTGACCTGCGGCTGCACAGGCAAAAAGATCTTTGCTATGATCTTTTCGAAAAAGACCGTTTAATTATTTCAAATTATCAGTACATTACGGACCATAATGTTTTCAGGCTGCTTCGTAACAAGGCGCTGGTAGCCACAACACTGAAAAAACCGTTTCTGCTGCCCGATATCAAAGAGTATAATTACGTGATCCAGGTAGCAGGCGCTATGCAACAACTGTATCCACAAGAGTTTATAAACAGGATTCTCAGAACTCAGCTGGTACAGTATGTGAAGAAATTTGATCCTAACACACTAAAATTCAAAGAGAATCTACTTTTCTAAGTATGGAAATTTTATTCAATAAAACAAAGATTCTTGCTACCGTAGGCCCCGCCTGCAACTCGCCGGAAAGATTACTGGCACTTATCAAGGAGGGCGTTGATGCTTTTAGACTTAACTTTTCGCATGGCGAATATGCCGCCCACCAGGAGGTTATAAACCATGTGCGCGAGATAAACAGGCAACACAATACAAACGTTTGCCTGGTACAGGATTTACAGGGTCCCAAGATCAGGATAGGCGAAGTAGAAAATGGCGGCGTTGAGATAAAAGAGGGCCAGACGATCAGGCTTATCTGCGATGGCTCTACCAGCACCACTGGCCACCTTGCTACAGGCTACACCGAACTGGCAAGAGATGTGAACGTAGGAGACACCATACTGCTGGACGACGGCAAACTGGAGCTGACTGTTGTAGACACTGATAAGGACTGCGCGATTGAAGCCAAGGTAAAGTATGGCGGTGTGGTAAAACCACGCAAAGGTATTAACCTTCCCGATACCAAAGTATCTGCTCCATCGCTTACAGAGAAAGATGTACGTGACCTGCACTTTGGTCTCGACAATGATGTAGAGTGGGTTGCCCTATCTTTTGTACGTAAAGTTGAAGACATCCTGGAGATCAAGCGCATTATTAAAGAGCGTGGCAAAGACACCCGTGTAATTGCCAAGATCGAGAAGCCGGAAGCCATCAAAAATATCGATGAGATCATTCACGCAGCCGATGCCCTGATGGTAGCGCGTGGCGACCTGGGTGTGGAAGTTGGCATGGAGAAAGTGCCGATGATCCAGAAGATGCTGGTAGAGAAAGCGAACAAAGCTTCGAAGCCTGTGATCATTGCCACACAGATGATGGAAAGTATGATCGAGAATCCGCGTCCTACACGCGCAGAGACGAACGACATTGCCAATGCTGTTATTGACGGCGCAGACTGCCTGATGCTAAGTGCCGAGACTGCCGTGGGGGCCTACCCTATTGAGACGATCAGAAGTATGAGCCTTACCATTAAAACAGTTGAGACGCACTCTGATATATTTAATAAGACATATGTGCTTAACCCGCATTCAGAGACTTTCTTCAGCGACAGCCTGGTGGCTAATGCCTGCAATCTTGCCCGCGACACCAACGCACGCGCCATTATCGGCATGACCAAGTCAGGGTATACGGCATTTCAGTTGGCAAAGCACCGCCCTAAATCAGACATTTTTATCTTTACTGAAAACTCCAAGCTACTTACCACCCTAAACCTGGTGTGGGGTGTGCGCGGCTTCCATTACGACAAGTTTGAATCTACGGATGCCACCATTTCTGACATTAAGGAGACATTGCTAAGCAGCAACCACTTGTCTAAGGGTGATGTGTTTATAAACACGGCCAGTATGCCAATTTACGAACACAAGCGCACCAACATGATCAAGTTGAGTATAGCATAGCCTGGTTTTTAGAAACCACAAAAGGCGGCCTGGGTATTGAAGCCCGGGCCGCCTTTTTTTTATCATCAAGCTTACAAAGCTATACTTTAGAAAACACAAAAAGCCTTGCACACAAGTGCAAGGCTTTCTTTAACTCTTAATCCTACAAAAATTAAGCAGCCAGGCTGTTTACAAACTTAGCAAGTCTAGACTTGTTGTTTGCAGCTTTTTTCTTGTGGATGATGTTTTTCTTGGCAAGACGGTCAAGCATAGAAGAAACTGTCTTGTAAAGCTCTTTCGCCTCGGCCTGATCAGTAAGGTTTTCTAATCTCTTGATAAAAGTACGAGTAGTTTTCGCCTGATATCTGTTACGAAGACGTTTAGCGTTATTCGCTCTGATTCTCTTTAATGCCGACTTATGGTTAGCCATATTATTTTATACTATTATATCTTATTGTTCCGTTCTCTAATGAGTTTGCAAAGGTAAACCCTTTACAATTAATTTCCAAAGCACCTTTCTATATTTTTTTAGCTATACAAAGGCTTGCAAAGCTAACCAACAGAAGCCTTTACTCCTAACAATTGGGTTAAATTTCATGCTTTTAGCTTTTCAAAACCTAATCTGGCGAGCATAGCGAAAATAAAACGCCCCCCAGACAGCTGTCTGGGGGGCGTTTTATTTTGTTAACTAAATAATATTATTGTCTTTCGCGCTGAACATCTACGTCAACATCTACATCATCAATCTTACCAAGACGGGCCTGCACTTTATTTTCAAAGGCGTTCCAGTCGGCTTTTGTTTCCTCCCACTCTCTGCGGGTGGCATCATCCCAGGTGCTGGTCTCTGCTTCCAGTTCTGCGGCACGGCGATTATACTCTGCACGCATCTCACGGAACTCTGCTTCAGTAACGGTTTCAGCACGCTCTGTATTGGTAGTTACCCAGGTACTGAATTCATTGAACTCCTGGTTCATCTCGTCTGTAGCCTCAGTCATTTCGGCCTGCGTTTCGTCAATGGCTTCGTTTGTTTCGTTCTGGGCCTCCTGTGAGCAGGCAAAGCTGAACAAACCAACTGCTAGTGCCATGCCTATTGTTTTAAACTTTGATGCGATTTTCATAGTTATATAAATTTGTTACAAACCATGATACGTGAGAAAACAAATATTGATATATAAGCTGCAAAGAATAACTTATTTTTGCGCTTTTCACGTACATATAACTATATAACACCAGACGCATAATTGTTTATGCCCATTGTTCCTTCTAAACATAGAGCACCCTTTTACCTTTTCAACGGCCACTTGCAGACAATAATCCCCGGTTTGTTCCGACAAGTGGACGGGGTCCTCTACGCACGCGAACGCCTTTTTACCCCCGACAACGATTTCATTGACATTGACTGGTCCAGAGTTGGCTCCAATGAGTTGGTAGTGCTTTCGCACGGCTTAGAGGGAGACTCCAGCCGGCCCTATATACAGGGCATGGTAAAGTCTTTTAACCGGTGCGGTGTTGATGCCCTGGCCTGGAACTACCGCAGCTGTAGTGGCGAGCCCAACAAGCTGCTCAGGTCTTATCACCTGGGCGCCTCCGACGACCTGGACTTTGTGATAAAGCATGCACTGGTTACCGGCAACTATGATAAAGTATACCTGATCGGGTTTAGTGCCGGCGGCAATATCAGTCTTAAATACTTGGGCGAGTCCCCTGCATTTGTGCCGCATGAGGTAAAGCGAGCCGTAGTTTTTTCGGTACCAGTAGACCTGAAGTCCTCCGCCAAGCAAATCTCCAGAATATACACGCAGCGTTTCCTTAAGACATTGGGCGAAAAACTGGAATTGAAAAGACAAATGTTCCCTGATGAGCTGGACCTGACCGACTACAGCATACTCTGGACGTTCCCGGAATTTGATGAACGCTTTACAGCGCCGCTGCATGGGTTTAAAAGCGCAGAAGACTATTACAAAAAAGTAAGCTCCAGGCAGTTCCTGACAAACATACAAGTGCCTACACTAGTAGTAAACGCCAAAAATGACCCTTTCCTGGGCAAGATGTGCTACCCAGTGCGCGAAGCCGAGCAAAACCCATACTTGTACCTGGAGGTGCCCGATGAAGGAGGGCATGTAGGCTTTGCGGAGGACTTCAGAAAAGACAACTATTATTCCGAAGCAAGAGCCTTGAGGTTTATACTTGAGGAGTAAACAGGCGACCAGCACTACCTTTGTCTTAACAGCACACCTGTAAATCCTCCACTTTAACGATACCGCTGCTTTCAGTCAGCAGGTTTATAGCAAAAGAGACGCCATTGCAGCGTCTCTCCTGTTTATTTCTTTTTACCACTTTCTTTTAGCGGTACATACACCACCTTTTTTGTCTCAAAGAATTCTTCGTTAAAGAAATCAGAGAGATCATACATTTTTGTGATTAATCCTGACTCTGCTATTTCCTCCTCCAGGTCACCGCCTTTTAGATAATACAGACCTTCGGTTGGCAGGCCGGTCTTTTTAAAGCTGTTCATGATCCAGGGCCAGAAGTTCGCCAAACGTGTTACGGCACGGCTCACTACAAAATCATACTTGTCGCGCACCTGCTCGGCACGGGTATGGCTGGCAGTTACGTTGTGCAGGTGCAGTTCTCGGGCAATCTCCTGCACCACGTGTATCTTTTTCCCGATAGAGTCCACCAGATGAAACTTCACTTCCGGGAACATCACAGCCAAGGGCAAGCCCGGCAAGCCGCCTCCTGTACCAACATCCATCACCACTGTGTGCTCCGGGAACTGTACCACCTTGGCAATACCCAGCGAATGCAGAATGTGGTGTACTCCCAGTTGGTCCACGTCCTTGCGCGAGATCACGTTTATCTTCTGATTCCACTCCTGGTAAAGCGAACCCATGTGTTCATACTTCTGCAGCTGATCCTCGGTAAGCTCCGGAAAATACCCAGATAAAAGTGTGCGGATGGAGGTCATATATTTAATTATGAATTTTGAATTATTAATTATGAATGGGCTATACTACCACAAAGTATAAAATGCCTGCAAGTATAACCACCAGTACCACAACAGCCAGCGCCATAAACACATCAAACAGCAGCGTTAGGCCGGCGTTACGGTACTGCCCTTCATACTTTACATGCAGCTCCCGCTCAATTTTTTCCTTGCTGCGCAGCCGCAACTGCAAGTATAGCTTTCCTGAACGTGAAAGGAGACTATCTGTTAAGGAACGAGGCATTGTAACGGGTTAACGAAATATTGTGTCTTATGTCTGGCTACCTGTGTCTGTAGCAGGCTGCAAAAGTATAAAATAAGTACGGTATCTGGTATAAAAGTATAAAGCCCCTGCTGCTTACGGGCAACAGGGGCTTTTAACGTAGTTTTAATTGTTGGATTGTTAATTGTTAATTGTTAAATGCTGTTCGTAAAAATATATAAATCGTCCTGCGAACCAACAATCAACAATTTAACAATCAACAATTAAATCAAATGCTTCTTGTTCTTCACCATGTCATACAGCAACTCGCGTGCGCGGTGCAGCTGGGCTTTTACGGTGCCAAGCGGTGCGTTTAACTCGGTGGCTATTTCTTCGTAACTAAGCTCGTTAAAGTAACGCAGCGTAACAAGGCGCTGGTACTTCTCAGGCAACTTGGCCACCACATACTGCATGATCTCGATCTTCTGATTCTTGATCGCCTCCTCCTGCGGGTTCAGGTTCTTGTCTTTAAAGTCTATCGTTATCTCATCGCCGTTGTCAATTTTAATAGCCGAGTCGATAGACATGGTCTTGATCCTGTTTTTGCGGATAAAGTCGATGCAGTTATTCGTAGCGATACGGAATAGCCAGGTACTAAAAGCGTACTCCGGGTTAAACTTATGCAGGTTACGGAAAGCCTTGGCAAAGGCCTCTATTGTCAGGTCCTCTGCATCGTCGGCATTGCGCACCATTTTCAAAACCACATGGTAAACGGGTTTTTTATAGATGCTCATCAATTCGGCATAAGCTTTTTCATCATTTTCTTCTACAGCTGCCTGTATAAGTTTGAAGTCATGCTTTGCCTTTGCAGAGAATTGTTTGTTTACTTCCATCTGAGTCGTTTATACATTAATACAGATACCCCAAGGAAGACATAGGTAAAGAAATACACTACATCCAGCACAGGTAACAGTGGCAGGGATACCGTTTCGTCGAGTCTACGTGCGGCTGATATATAAACCGGGAACACCGATAAATACCGCACGCCAATAAGCGCACCTAATATAGCTAAATGGCTATTTAATACAAGAAGAATAATTAAAAGGATGTAAAAAAAAACGTTTGATGCTACAAATGCTCCTATCCTTCTTCTATCAGCTGCCTTGTAACGCCCGCCGACGGACATATGCCTACGTTTTTGCACAACCCATTCCCTAAACGTCTTTTTGGGAATGCTAACTGTCTGCGCCTCCTTGTCAATAACAATGCTTACTTTACTATTGTTGGCGGCATCACGAACAAAAAGATCATCGTCGCCGCCCATCGTTTTGATGTGAGATGCAAACCCCTTGTTTTTAAAGAAACAATCTTTAGTGTATGATAAGTTTCTGCCTACCCCCATATAGGGTTTCCCTAGGTTTGCAAGAGACAGATACTGAATTCCGGTAAGCAAGGTTTCATATCGGATCAAGTGATTTAAAAAACCTTTTAATTGTGCATAAGGAGCATAACCCAGTACCACATCTGCCCCGTTTTCGTACCCACTCTGCATCTTTTCGATCCAATGGTTGCTGCATGGCCTGCAATCGGCATCGATAAAAAGCATGTGCTCATACTTTGCAGCCCGTATGCCCAATGCAATCGCGTACTTTTTAGGATTCAGGTAGTCCGGCGTCTTTTTAATGGTAACAACCCTGAAGCATGGGTGAAACTGCTTTTCCAGTTCATAGAGGTAAAACTCTGTGTCATCATCAGAACGGTCGTTCACCGCAATTATCTCATATTCCGGGTACTCCTGGTCCAGCAGCATGGGCAGTAGCTCATACAGGTTTTCCTGCTCGTTGTGGGCAGCCACAATCACGGAAACAGGCCGACGGCTTACAACAGGCGGGTCTGTGTGCTTGGTAAGCGGCAGAAAATAGATAAACGCAAAATAAAGCTGCACCAACACACAAAGGCCGAGCAGCACCAGTAGTACAGTTGTAATCAATATAGTGAATGGTTAAATGGTAGTATTGTTAAATTGTTAGACTAAGCGCCTTAGGCAAATCAACAATTTAACCATGTGGCAATTAAACAATTTCTCTAAAACCTCCTCAAAAATAGCCATTAAATAGCCATTTCCGAAGTATAGGCGCATTAAAAAAATTGTATGGTTTGTGGCGCTACACTTTGTATCTTTGCGGGTTCTTTTAGAAGTATAAATTAATGCTGCACTTCAGCGGAAACGCTGTTACAACAGCAGGCCTTTTACCGCGATGGTTAAGGCTGAAAACCAGAGATATGCAATTTTCATTAGTAGCCAAAGATCCTCAGTCTAAAGCGCGTGCCGGTGTAGTACAAACCGACCACGGTGCCATCGAAACACCTATTTTTATGCCGGTTGGTACAGCCGGAACCGTAAAGGCAGTGCACCAACGTGAACTGAAGGACGATATAAAAGCCGAAATCATACTTGGCAATACTTACCATTTATACCTGCGGCCCGGCCTAAATGTGCTGGAGCAGGCAGGCGGCTTGCACAAGTTTAACGGCTGGGACAGGCCTATACTGACCGACAGCGGTGGCTACCAGGTTTTCTCGCTGGCCGGCACCCGGAAGATAAAAGAGGAAGGCGTTAAGTTTAAGTCGCACATAGACGGCTCTACGCTTAACTTTACACCTGAGAATGTGATGGATACGCAGCGCACCATTGGCGCCGACATCATCATGGCGTTTGACGAGTGCACCCCCTACCCTTGCGACCATACGTATGCCAAGTACTCGATGGAGCGCACGCACCGCTGGCTGCAACGCTGCGTAGACCGCTTCGACAGCACCGAGCCGAAGTATGGCTACAACCAAACACTTTTCCCGATTGTGCAGGGCAGCACCTACAAAGACCTGCGCATACAGTCTGCCGAGACCATTGCCAGCTTTAACCGCGAGGGCAATGCTATTGGTGGCCTATCTGTGGGTGAGCCAGCCGAGATGATGTATGAAATGACCGACCTGGTGTGCGACATACTTCCGGCAGACAAGCCACGCTACCTGATGGGTGTGGGCACACCGGCTAACATCCTGGAAAACATCGCGCTTGGCGTGGATATGTTTGACTGCGTGCTGCCAACCCGCAACGCGCGCAACGGCATGTTGTTTACCACGCAAGGCGTTATCAATATCAAAAACCAGAAATGGGCCAACGACCATACCCCGATCGATGCGGAACTGGGTGGTTACGTGAGCACGTTTTACACCAAGGCCTACCTGCGCCACCTGATACACAGCGGAGAGTACCTGGCCGGCCAAATCGCCAGCGTGCATAACCTTACTTTTTACCTGTGGTTGGTAAAGCAGGCACGTCAGCATATCCTGAACGGAACTTTCCGCGACTGGAAAGACATAATGGTAAAGAAACTGATGACAAGGCTCTAAGGAGCCAGTTAAAAGTTAAGAGTTTAAAGTTAAAAGCTGTTTTTACCTAACTTGCTTCTAACTGTTATCAAACAAAACTCTTAACTCACAACTTTTAACTCTAAATTAAAGCGTAGCGTTGAAGCTCCTCGACAAATACATACTGAAGAAGTTCCTGACCACTTTCGTGTTCGTGGTGCTTATACTTGTGTCGGTTATCCTGGTGATTGACTTCACTGAGAAGAATGACGATTTCATAAAGCACAACGTGGCGGCCAGTGAGATCATTTTTGATTATTACATCAACCTGATCCCGTATTATGCCAACATGCTGAGCCCTATCACGGTGTTTATTGCCACAGTGTTCGTAACGGCCAAACTGGCATCGCATACTGAGATCGTGGCCATACTTAGCAGCGGCGTGAGCTTCAGAAGACTGCTGGTACCATACCTGATCGGCTCTTCCATCATAGCGGCGGTAATATTTGCATTGATCGGCTGGGTGATCCCAAATGCCAATAAAGAGAGTGTGGCCTTTCAGATAAAGTATACCAAGAGCACCTTTACTTATGATACCCGCAACATCCATGTAAAAGTAGCCCCGGAAACGTATGTGTACATGGAGAGCTACAACAACACGGCCAACGTTGGCTATAACTTTGCCCTCGAAAACATCGACGACACAAAGCTCAGAAGCAAGCTTACCTCCAACAACGTGCGCTGGGACGATGAGAAAAAGAAGTGGCACATGGACAGTTACACGCTGCGCACCTTTGACGGCGAGAAGGAGACACTGTACAAAGGCGGTGCCCTGGATACAACCCTTAACCTGACTCCCAAAGATTTCGAAAGTACCTACAAGCTGGAGCAAACACTTACCCTGACGGAGTTGAACCGTTTTATCAACGAGAAAAAGTCGCGCGGGGCCGATGACCTGGAAACATACCTGATCGAAAAGTATGAACGCTTCAGCTACCCGTTTGCCATTATTATCCTGACAATCATCGGGGTAATCGTGAGTGCCCGAAAGGCGCGTGGCGGGGTTGGTTTCCAGATCGCGCTGGGGTTCTTCCTGGCTTTTATTTTCATCATATTCGTGATCACAAGCCGAAGCCTGGCCCAGGTAGGCGACATTCCGCCATCAGTAGCTGCCTGGATTCCGACGATTGTGTTTACGGGGATAGGGTTTGTTTTGTACCGTTACGTGCCTCGTTAGTATGCCGCGCTTAAAAGATTTTCTGGAGCTTCACTTTATTGTTTTCCTTTGGGGCTTTACGGCCATACTTGGCAAACTGATCTCTATACCTGCTGTGGAGCTTGTTGCGCTACGCACTTCCATAACGGCGCTGGCAATTGGGGCGCTTATTTATAAAAGAGGTACGCCTTTCTGGATGGGCAGAGAGCAGGCGCTAAAGCTGCTGGGGGTGGGTTTCATCATAGCGGCCCACTGGATCCTGTTCTTCGCGGCGGCAAGGGTTTCTTCGGTTTCCATTACGCTGGTTGGCATTGCCACCTGCAGCCTCTGGACAGCCCTTTTAGACCCGCTTTTCAGCAAAACCAAAATTAAACCACACGAGGTGCTGCTGGCGCTACTTGTAATCTTTGGACTATACATCATTTTCCAGCACGAAACAGAGTTTAACAGCATACTGGGCATCAGCATGGCGATAGGTTCTGCACTAATGGGATCTATTTTTACCATTATCAACGCCAAGCTGGTAAAACGTATTCCGTCCACTACCATCACCACCTACGAGATGACAGGCGCGTGCCTGGGCACTGTACTCTTCTTCCCGATTTATACTTCATACTTTGCAGAGGGCGGTGCACTGAACTTTAGCCTAACCTCTATGGACTGGGTATACCTGCTGGTGCTGGCACTTGCCTGCACGGTGTATGCCTATACTGCTTCCGTAAGGCTGATGCAGCGCATCACGGCCTATACCATGAACCTGACTGTTAACCTGGAGCCTATCTACGGGATCATACTTGCCCTTCTTATCTTTAAGGAGGACGAGCAGATGTCTACGGGGTTTTACCTGGGGGCAGCCATTATTCTCCTGAGCGTGTTTGTGTACCCAATACTGGATGCCTACGACAGACGCCGTAAAAAACTACAGGAGACCTTTCCAGAGCATGTAGTGGTTCGGGAAGAATAACGGGGCTGGCTCTTGCTTAAATAAACCGTACACCGCCGAGCCCGAACCCGTCATGGAGGCGTATTCGGCACCGGCTTCATAAAGCTTTTCTTTTATCTGGGGCAATTCAGGGTACTTTGGAAACAGTGCTTTTTCAAAGTCATTTTTCAGGATATCCTTCCAGATGCTGACATCCTGCTTTAATAGTATATCGATGTGGCACTCCGGTTCCTGCGCCTTTATACTTCCATACGCCTCGGCTGTGGTAATGTGTATGCCTGGGTACACGATCACACAAGTATAACCGCTCAGGTCTACAACCGTAGGCGAAAAAACGTCCCCTTTCTCTGTGGCCACCACCGGCCTGTTCCGGATAAAGAAAGCGCAATCACTCCCTAACTGGCGTGCATACTCCTCAAGGGCATCCGCAGAAAGGTTCAGCTCGAATATCCTGTTCAGTATCCTGAGTGCGAACGCGGCGTCGGCTGAGCCCCCTCCCAGCCCTGCACCCATAGGTAAAACCTTATGCAGATGCATGTGCACTGGAGGCAGGTTAAAGTCCCGCTGCAATAACCGGTATGCCTTCAAACACAAATTAGACTCTGGATTTCCGGGCACAGGCAGGCCGGTCATCTCAAAACGTAGTTTGGGCGCAGGCAAAATCTCCAGCGCATCGGTCCATTTTACAGGGTAAAAGCAAGACTCTAAATTATGAAAGCCGTCGGCTCTTTTGGAGGTAACAAGTAAGCCAAGGTTTATTTTGGCGTTCGGGAAGTCAAGCATCGTGAATTAAGGAACTGTTTTTTTAAACTGCAATCTATCAAAAATGGCCTAAAACTACGCACCCTTGCAGCATAATATCGGATACTACGTAAAAGGCCTGACTGCGTAAAGTCTTTTTTATTATATTGATCAGGCTAAAAACTGGCGAGGTAAAGTATACGGTTTTACTGAGTCTTACCGTTCAGAAATAAACTTAGCCGCAACGCCATTTAGTAACCCGCATAACCCTAATGACATGATATACAGGCCAGGGCGCATTTTTCTTTCTATCCCGCAAATGGGTGGTCATGAGAAAAACTACGTGCAAAAAGCTATCGAAGACAACTGGGTTACAACTGCCGGCCCTAACCTGCCCGGGTTCGAGCACGACATCTGTCAGCATACCAATGCACGCTTTACTGTTGCTTTAAACTCCGGCACTTCTTCTATCCATCTGGCACTGCGCCTGCTTGGTGTTGGCCCCGGCGACGAGGTACTTTGCTCAACATTTACTTTTGTGGCCTCTGCCAACCCAATTTTATACTTAGGCGCAACCCCGGTATTTATAGAAAGCGAGCCTGACACGTGGAACATGTGCCCCGATACCCTACGCACTGCCATACAGGACCGCCTGAAGCACGGGAAAAAGCCAGCTGCCATACTTTTAGTGCACTTGTATGGCATGCCTGCCAAGCTGAACGAGATCATGGCCATCGCCCAGGAATATGATATTCCGGTAGTGGAGGATGCGGCAGAGGCGCTTGGCTCCAGGTATGGCGGTCATCAGGTGGGTACGTTTGGGCGTATGGGCATCTTCTCTTTCAGCGGAAACAAGATCATCACCACATCTGCCGGTGGAGCCATCGTTACATCAGATGAGAACCTGGCCACACATGCCGCTTTCCTGGCTACGCAGGCTAAAGACCCGGCCCCATACTACCAGCATTCAGAAATGGGTTATAATTACCGCATCAGCAACATTAACGCGGGCATAGGCCGTGGACAAATGGAGGTGCTGGAAGTTCGGGTAAAGCAAAGGCGGGAAATTTTTAATTACTACCGCAACCAACTGCAGCACATAGAAGGCGTCGAGTTTTTGGCTGAGCCTAAAAGCTGCTTCTCTAACCGCTGGCTAACCACCATACTTTTACCGGAAGGCCATAAGCCGGAAACCATTATCAAAGAGTTGGAGGAAGAGAACATTGAAACCCGCGCCCTCTGGAAACCCATGCACATGCAACCACTCTACGCTAATAATTTATACTTTGGCAACCGCCTGAGCGAGCAACTGTTCAGCCGCGGCCTCTGCCTGCCAAGCAGCAGTGGCTTACAGGAGGAAGAGTTGGAGAAGGTAGTGAGGCAGTTGAAGAAGGTATTGGGAGTTGTGTAATCCCTCTTTCTGTGCCATTCTTTTTAACTACCAATCATTCTCAGTCTTATTAACCAATCGTTTTATGGTTGGCTTTGGTGCCCTCAAGGCCGGGAGGCCTCGCCTTTGCGCATCGCGCTGTGTACCTGAAGCTGCCTCCGCTCTGCTTCGGCTGCCCTGCGGGCACCGCAACAGCTACAAGGCGCTCAACCCAAAGGCTGGGATGGACACTGCTTCGCTAGCGGCTGTTGCAACTGGCAAGCAAGTATAAATTGGTAATGGCGGTGATTCCCCTCTCGAGAGGGGCAGGGGTGTGTAATCGTATACCGAAAACTCCCCGCCTTGGACAATCGAGAACGAGAGTTCGAAGATTGCGAGCGTGGCTCTGAGGGGATAAAGGGGTGGTTTGACCCGGTATTGCGAGATCCCCCTCCTGTTTTGGGCAAAGGGCCCCTCGACAATAGGAGGGGCTAGGTGAGGATTCCCCCTCTTGCAGACTAGCCAAAACGTGAGTTTTGAGCTAGCAAGCGTAGCGCGCAGGAGTGTGTTTACACCTGCAGTCTTAAACCCAGATAGAAATTCCTTTTGACGGAGCAGTAACTACACCTGCGCCAAAGCCTGCTCCAACTCCGCAATCAACTCCTCCGGCTCTTCTATACCCACAGACAGGCGGATAACGCCAGTTGTTATACCTAGTTTTTGCTGCTGCTCCGGGCTAAGCGAACGGTGCGAGGTGCCCAGTGGATAGGAAATGGAAGTACTCACGCCTGCCAAAGACGGTGCAAAAGGTATAGTGTTAAGCCCTTGCATAAAGCGGTTAACGCTTTCTACCTCATCTTTTATTCTGAAGCTCAGCATCCCGCCAAACATACCACCGCCTTGCTTTTCAGCTAACTCATGCTGCGGATGTGCCTCCAAACCCGGATACCATACTTTCTCAACTTTGGGGTGCTGCTCCAGAAACTTTGCTATGGCTAAGGCGTTGCTGCAGTGCTGCTTCATGCGCAGGCGAAGTGTTTTCAGGCCACGTGCTGCTAGCCACCCCTCAAAAGGGCTAAGGTTTAAACCGTAAGTTCGCACCACAGCCTGTACCCGTTGCAGATCTTCCTGCTGGCTGCATATAACCACCCCGGCTGTTACATCGCTGTGGCCTGACAAATACTTAGTTACACTGTGCATTACCAAGTCTGCTCCCAAGGCCAATGGCTTGGTAAGTATAGGGGTGGCAAATGTGTTGTCTATCAGTAATTTTATACTTTGCTTCTTGGTTTCCTGAGCCAGTTTTGCAATGTCGAGCACCTGCAACAGCGGGTTGCTCATTGTTTCGGCCAGCATCAGGCGCGTGTTGGGTTTGGTGTACTTATCTAAAGTATAGGTATCGGAAGTAGGCACATAGGTCACCTCAATGCCAATGCGAGTAAGTTCCTGGCTAAGCAATGCCGAAGAGCCACCATAAATTTCCTCAGCGCACAGCACATGATCACCAGCCTTGCACACCGCCAGCACCGCCGCCAGTATCGCCGACATCCCCGACGAGGTGACTACCCCTCCTACTCCACCTTCCAGCTTATTTATTTCATCTGCCAGTTCATCGGTATTCGGGTTGCCATAGCGGGTGTACATATAGTTCTGCCCCGGCTCCTCAAAGTATGACTCCAGCGCATTCAGGTCTTCAAAAGTAAAAACTGAGGTCTGGTAAATAGGAGTGGTTTTCGGGTGAATGTTTGGCATAACCTGCAAGTATAAATAGTGCTGTAAGATAAGGAGTAATTTGCTATATTGTATAAGCCTGATAGTAGACTAGATGAGCAGGTAGTTTAATTTATTTAATTTATTTAATTGAAAACTGCTCAACGCATAACCAGTTTGAGTTGAATGGTTTTCATTTTATACTGTAGTTCATGCATTAGTATGAAAATAAGGAATGGTAAAAACAGGTATTCCGATTAATACTTATTCTCTGCTTCTCAAAGTAGTTGTTCTGTCTCTACTGTTGGGATACTTATTAGAGAATAATCTATTAGCGATTGGTGTAGGTATTTTTTCAGGACTGATACTGCATGTGTGGGTTAGCTACTACGATTGCGTGGTGCATCTGGATAAAGAAGCAGTTAAGTTCTACTATCTAAGGCCTTTCTTTCTTAAAGAAGAACATGACTTGAATCATGTGGATAAAATAGAAATTATTAGAGAAGATAAGGACAAAACCCGAAGAGAAATCTGGTGGCAAGCTGATATGCTTTTCCAATTCAGCTACGATAAAATGATGCTTTATAAGGGCAAGACAGTTAAAGAAATTAAGTTCAGAACAAACGAGAATGACTTATCTGGATTGGAAGCAATGATAAGGGAAATATCTGAAAGGAAAGCAGGTGTAACTAAAAATAGAACTGCATAATATAGTGCATAATTTGATTTTCAGATATTTTTAACCTGCAGCCTGCAAGCCACTAAAGTTTATTTCCAGTTAAGATTAGCTAACTATGAGAATACAGACTTTCAAAGTCCAGAAGCAGATACAGGATACCGAAATAGTTATTTATCCGACGCTGCTTACTATAAACGGAAAGCATTTTCTGGTAGACTGCGGGTACGAGGAAACATTTCCTGAATTTGTATCAGAGTTAAGTAAATTAAATGTTAGTCTTCAAGATTTACACGCAATATTAGTTTCTCATGACGATATAGACCATTTGGGTGCGCTTACCCTCTTCAAGAATCTGAATCCGTCGCTTTTGGTTTATTGTAGTGAACTAGAAGAACCGTCAGTGTCAGGTAGAATAAAATCAGAAAGGCTAGAACAGGCAGAGCAATCCCTGTTCATACTTCCTGACGAAAACAAGGCCTGGGCAATGAAATTTATAAGTCAATTAGAAAGTATAAAGCGAGTCGATGTCAACATCACATTAAAGGATCAGGATAAAATTGAAAATGAAGTGGTGGTGCTTTATACTCCCGGTCACACCCGGGGACATGTATCGTTTTACATTCCTGCCGACAGGACTATAATCGCAAACGATGCACTCGTTATCGAAGATAACAAGCTTGAAATTGCTAATCCGATGTTCACCCTGGATATGGGCCAAGCTATTAAGTCAGTTGAACTAATAAAGCAACTCAACCCGGCAAGGATTATTTGTTATCATGGAGGAATAATGACTGATAACATTACTCAGCAATTAGAGAGTGTAATTAGAAAGTATGAAAAACCCGCAGTTCAATTAACCGTTGCTAAGTAAGGAATGACCGCAGACATAGCATCGTGACAATTTTACCATTAGTATAAATTCTATTCTGTAGGAAGTTAAATACCTCAAGCAACCACCTGCAACATCAAAATAGTAATGAGAATCTTCTACCTTATCATATTTCTAGTTGTTATTTGTGCTTGCTCTCATTCCAGTCAGCAAAGCTCTTCTACAGCGGCTAAGCAAACAAAAGTAGTCCAGACCTCACTCATCGTTCTTGGCAACGTGCAGGATGCCGGTTCACCACACATTACCTGCACAAAAGACTGCTGCAAAGACTTATTTGATAACCCGGATAAAAACAGGAAGGTAGTAGCGCTTGGTGTAGTAGACCCTGAAAATAATGCCAAGTATCTATTTGAAGCTACGCCAGATATAACAGAGCAGCTAAAGCTTTTGAAACAGTATGCTCCGAACAACTCTTCTGAAACTCCCGACGGCATTTTTCTAACCCATGCCCACATCGGCCATTATGCCGGTTTAATGTACCTGGGGAAGGAGGCATTGGGTGCTAAGGGAGTGAATGTATATGCAATGCCCGTCATGAGAAAGTATTTGGAGCATAATGGCCCATGGGAGCAACTCGTGTCACAGAACAATATCGCACTGCAGGACTTACATAACAACAAGCCGGTTAAACTAACTTCAAATTTAGAAGTTATTCCCTTTAAGGTTCCGCACCGCGACGAGTACTCCGAAACTGTTGGGTACAAGATTATCGGGCCAAACAAAAAAGCGTTATTTATCCCCGACATCGATAAATGGGAAAAGTGGGACTCCGACATCATCAGCGAGATCTCAAAAGTTGATTACGCCTTTATTGATGCCACTTTCTATGATGCCAAGGAGATCAATAACCGAGACATCTCACAAATACCGCACCCTTTCATCATCGAAAGTATGGCCAAGTTTGCCAAGCTACCTTCCAGCGAAAAAAACAAAGTATACTTCATCCACATGAACCACACCAACCCGGCCCTAAACCCTAATAGCAAACAGTCTAAAGAGATTCTAAGCAATGGGTTTCATGTTGCCCGGATGCATGATGTGTTTGAACTATAGGTAGCTTTATCATAAACCATATTCATCCCGCATGTACCGCCTGTTTGAGCGAAGGGGCAATAGTAGATTCGCATAGTGCCAGTCTGAGAAGTTGAAAGTATAAAGTTGTATAACGCCAGTTACAAACTGGCCTCATGTATAGCCACAAGTTACGCTCACGCTAAACTTGCGGCATACTATGTTTACCCACTCTTTCGGACAAGGATGTCCGGAACAGCTAATCTCCTAATTCACTTTCAGTATCCCAATAAAACAAAACTCCCCTCCTGCTTTGGTAAGCAAGAGGGGAGTTTTTTATACTTTATACTTGGCTTCGGTTACTCAGTAACAGACTCAGCTAGTACAATGATCTTGTTATTCAGTACTTCTACCACACCACCGTCAACGGTAAAGAACTCCTGGCTCTTGTTGGTAGTTACACGGATTCTGCCTTTCTCAAGGGTACTGATAAGTGGAGCGTGCGAGTCAAGTACCTCGAACGAGCCATTAGCTCCCGGGAACTGAGCCGCTTCTACCTCACCGGCAAAAACCTTTTTATCAGGTGTGATTATCTCTAAATACATCTTTATTAGTTAAGAGTTTAGAGTTAAGAGTTAAAAGTCATAATTGGCAGAACCAACTCTTAACTTTTAACTCTTAACTTTTAACTAATTAAAACTTATTTTGCTTCAGCAAGCATTTTCTCACCTTTCGCAACAGCATCTTCGATTGTACCTACAAGGTTGAAGGCTGCCTCTGGAAGGTGGTCATACTTACCGTCCATGATCTCATTAAAGCCTTTGATAGTGTCTTTGATATCAACAAGAACACCTTTAAGGCCTGTAAACTGCTCTGCCACGTGGAACGGCTGAGAAAGGAAACGCTGTACACGACGTGCTCTGTGTACTACCAGTTTATCCTCGTCAGATAGTTCGTCCATACCAAGGATGGCGATGATGTCCTGAAGTTCTTTGTAGCGCTGCAGGATCTCTTTCACACGCTGTGCAGTGTTGTAGTGGTCTTCACCAACAACCTCTGGCGTAAGGATACGAGACGTAGAGTCAAGAGGGTCTACCGCTGGGTAGATACCAAGCTCAGATATCTTACGAGAAAGTACCGTAGTCGCGTCAAGGTGGGCGAACGTTGTAGCCGGAGCAGGGTCAGTTAAGTCGTCGGCAGGTACGTAAACGGCCTGTACCGAAGTAATTGAACCACGCTTTGTAGACGTGATACGCTCCTGCATGGCACCCATCTCAGTTGCCAGCGTTGGCTGGTAACCTACCGCAGATGGCATACGGCCAAGAAGTGCCGATACCTCAGAACCCGCCTGCGTGAAACGGAAGATGTTATCTACGAAGAAAAGGATGTCACGACCAGCATCGCTAGAACCTGGCTCGCCATCACGGTAGTACTCGGCCATTGTAAGACCAGAAAGTGCCACACGTGCACGCGCCCCAGGAGGCTCGTTCATCTGACCGAACACGAAAGTAGCCTTAGACTCTTTCAGTTCTTCCTGGTCAACTTTAGATAGATCCCAGCCACCGTGCTCAAGAGACTCTAAGAACTCTTTACCGTAACGCACGATACCAGCTTCGATCATTTCGCGAAGAAGGTCGTTACCCTCACGAGTACGCTCACCTACACCGGCAAATACAGAAAGACCACCGTGTGCTTTCGCGATGTTGTTGATCAGCTCCTGGATCAATACAGTTTTACCTACACCGGCACCACCGAAAAGACCGATCTTACCACCTTTTGCATAAGGCTCGATAAGGTCGATTACTTTGATACCTGTGAATAATACTTCAGATGAAGTAGCAAGATCTTCGAAACGTGGAGCAGGTCTGTGGATTGGCAAACCACCCGTGCTCACAGGCTGCGGAATACCGTCAATGGCTTCGCCGATTACGTTGAATAGGCGACCTTTAATGCCTTCGCCTGTTGGCATTTTGATTGGGCCACCCAAGTCAACTACTTCAGCGCCACGAGTAAGACCTTCTGTAGAGTCCATCGCAATGGTACGTACACGGTCCTCGCCAAGGTGCTGCTGACACTCCAGTACTACTACCTGGCCGTTGTCTTTCGTCACTTGAAGGGCATCCAAGATATTTGGTAGCTTAGAGCTTTCACCCGCAAAGCTAACGTCCACAACCGGACCGATAACCTGGGTAATTCTGCCAATATTCGCCATTTGACTTAATTTATTGATTAACTTTTGTAACGGAGTTATTTCAGGGTGCAAAACTAATGGATAAATCTCTTATATCCACACTTTCCGCTCAAAAAGTTATCGTTAATAGTTAAAACACCTATAGGCAAATGGCACAGGCTATTTATAATGGTGCTATAATATAAATACATGCGGTTTTAAAAGGGACACGATGTTTGCCAAAGCTTTTACAGCATGCATTTAATAGCATGCACCGATGCTGGCATTGCAATAATGGAGTTAACGACACATATTATAAAGGTGGGCAACTAGCTATTACAAACTCTTCAGCAGTTCTATCTGTTCGTCATTTAACAAAATGTATCGGTTGTTAAACGGATTGGCGTAGAATTTTTCGCAGATCACATACTCGCCGCTTTTTAGCTTATGTATATTGTAGCTAAACAGGCTATTAGATCGCTCAATAACCAACTCGGTTGTACTTAGGTCTAGTTTCTGACCGCATGTTGTAGTAATAACGTCAGGGTTGAGTGTTGTGGTTGGCATAGGACAAACATATAGTATAGACAATCCTTTACGTACAAAACTGCTGAGAGTGACGCCTATCCCCCAGAAAATATACCCGTTTTCAAATTATACTTGTTCTGTTTTATCCTACCTAAAAAATACCATATTATTAATGATGTAAGGCATTTTAATCAAAAGTATAACCGCTCCTGTTTATTCTTGCTGCCAGCAAGGGCTAGGTTATACTTACTCGTGATAACATACAGCACAAGTGTAATCTCAGCATACATTAGACAGGCTTACTATTAAGTATAGATTTCATCTCACTCTTGTCAGGCTATAGATTTACCTCCCCGGGGATAGGCCGCTCTATTACATTTCAAGTGAAACAGTACAGCTAGTTACGGATCAGCGCTTGCGAATACCAACTCACAACACTCCTGCCCTTTCCCGGCACTGTTGCTTACTACAAGTTTATAGTTGTGCGCCTAACGCATAATAAAAAGGCAGTGATTTATACTTTGTGGTGTTAAGGTCCGGACTATAGAACAACGCATCAAAGGGCTCATAACAGATGAAATCTGCAGGAGTGGCGCATAATTATATCAGGTAAAGTATGGCCAGCCTGTAAATATTTATTGAACCATAAATAAAGCGACCTCTGAGGGAACGCTCTAAAATAAAAGAGTGAAATTCACTTATTTAGACTCAAAACCAACCCTGACCAAAGTATAAACAAGGCGTACATGTGCAGCGTTACAGTATCCAAAAAACACCACGACACGGCCCTAAGGCAGATTTTAGACTAAAATTTTCTGAAAAATTTTGCAGCAATTGTTTGCAGTTTAAAATCGTCTATCTATCTTTGCATCACCAAACGACAACAGCACGAAAGTTCTGAAGTCTAGTAGGGAAATTGTCCGATGGTGTAACTGGCAACACGTCTGATTTTGGTTCAGAAGAGTCCAGGTTCGAGCCCTGGTCGGACAACTTTAGAAAAGAACAACCTGCCTCAGTGGGTTGTTCTTTTTTGCTTATACGGCAGGTGTAAGTAATTAAAAATCAGAAATATCGCTACCTATATCAGGATTATTTGGTAGCTTTGCAGGCATAATAACTAAATCTAAACCCTCAATTAGCTTTTAGCACCATTATGCCACAAGTAAAAATATTCTCTGGTTCCGCATCCAGGTACTTAGCCGAGAAGATTGCTGCCGCATACGGCACAACGCTTGGCGACCTAAGCATCTCCCGTTTCAGCGACGGCGAGATTGGGGTGCACTTTAATGAATCCGTTCGCGGCGCAGAGGTTTTCATTGTGCAGTCAACGTTTCCTCCGGCTGATAACCTGATGGAACTGATGCTGCTGGTAGACGCGGCAAAGCGTGCTTCAGCTCATAAAGTGATTGTGGTAATGCCATACTATGGCTATGCCCGCCAGGATAGAAAAGACAAGCCACGCGTATCAATAGGCTCTAAAGTATTGGCTAACGCCATACAGTCTGTTGGCGCTGACCGCCTGATGACATGCGACCTGCATGCAGGCCAGATACAGGGCTTCTTCGATATCCCGGTAGACCATCTGGACGGCTCGGCGATCTTTGTGCCTTACCTGCGCAGCCTGAACCTGGGCAACGACCTGATCTTTGCATCTCCTGACGTGGGTGGTGTGGTAAGAACAAGGGCCTTTGCCAAGAACTTCGGTGCAGAAATGGTTGTTTGCGACAAACACCGTAAACGTGCCAACGAGATCGCCTCTATGCAGGTGATCGGTGATGTTGAGGGGATGGACGTTGTCCTGGTGGACGACATGGTGGATACAGCAGGTACCATCACAAAAGCAGCAGCGCTGTTGAAAGAAAAAGGAGCTAAATCGGTTCGAGCAATTGCCACACACCCGGTTCTGTCGGGCCCGGCCTATGAGCGCATCGAAGAGTCAGTTTTAGAAGAGCTTGTTGTTTCGGACACTATTCCGTTACGTCAGGAGTGCTCTAAAATAAAGGTGCTTTCTTTCTCCGACCTGTTTGCCAGGGCAATCAACAACGTGGTTACCCACGAGTCGATCAGCTCACTATTTATATAGTTGTTCGTTATCCGTTATTCGTTATTCGACCTCAGAATACGATTAATGATTAACCAACAACGATTAACGAAATCGGCTATACTTTTGTAGCAATAAACATTTTTTAAAAATTCATTTTTATGAAAACTTTAGAGATTATAGGGTTTAAAAGAGCAAATCTCGGCAAAGCGCAGACAAAAGAACTGCGTAATGAGTCTTATGTACCAGGAGTACTTTACGGCGGTGCTGAGCAAATTCATTTCTATGCACCAGCTATCCTGTTCAGAGACTTAGTTTATTCTCCGGAAGTATACGAAGTAGACTTGAACATCGAAGGTACGCACTACAGAGCTATCATGCAGGATGTGCAGTTCCACCCGGTAAACGAAATGCTTCTGCACGTTGACTTCCTGGAACTGAAAGAAGACAAGCCAGTGAAAATGGATATCCCAGTGAAAATGGTAGGTAACTCACCAGGCGTTATGCTGGGTGGTAAGCTTGTAACTAAGCTGCGTAAGCTTAAAGTGAAGGCTCTTCCTGCTAACCTTCCTGACTATATCGAAGTTGATATCTCTGAGCTTGAGCTTGGTAAGTCTATCAAAGTTGGTAAGATCAAAGGTGGTGACTACGAGATCCTTACAAACTCACTTGCACCAGTAGCTACAGTTACTATTCCGCGTGCGCTTAAGAGTGCTCAGGCTGAAGAAGCCCGTGGCAAGAAATAAGCAGTTATTGCTGTTCTCATTAAATCCTGTCCTGCCTACAAGCGGGGCAGGATTTTTTGTTTCTGATTAATGGTTAAATTGTTTAATTGCTAAATGGCTGTATTGCTAAATTGTTGTAGCTATTAAATCATAGTATATTTTTTGACAGTTTAACCTATAACAATTTAACCATTAAACACTTGAGCCATTCAACAATTAAAAAGATAAAACAGTGGCTGGGCATGGCTCCAAAGGCTCCTGCCCTACCCGAAGATACAAGTATGAAATACCTGATCGTTGGCCTTGGAAATATTGGCCCGGAATACGCTGACACACGCCATAATATTGGCTTTATGGTGTTGGATTACCTGGCAAAGAAATTTGACGCGCAGTTCGAAACCGACCGTCATTCTTTCGTAACTGAGATAAAGACCAAAGGGCGCACCTTTGTGCTGGTAAAGCCAACCACCTACATGAACCTGAGCGGCAAAGCGGTTGGCCACTGGCTAAACACCCTTAAATTGCCCGTAGAGCAAATGATGGTTATTACCGATGACATCGCCATACCTTTCGGCAAAATACGCATACGCACCAAAGGCAGCGCAGGCGGCCATAATGGTCTCAAGCACATCGAACAAACGCTGGGGCACAACAACTACCCGCGTCTGCGCTTCGGAGTTGGCGATAATTACCACAAAGGCAAGCAGGTCGACTATGTGCTGAGCAAATTTAGCGAGGTCGAACAGATAGAACTGCAAACCCTGATTGAAAAGGCAGCCGACTCAGTGATAGCCTTTGGCACGATTGGGCTGGAACGCACCATGAACCAGTTTAACACCAAATAACGCAAGGACTGATTGAAATTATGATCTGACCTTTAGCCAATTAAGAGACGCAAAATACTGCGTCTCTGCTT
The DNA here is from genome assembly GCF_058216375.1 of Pontibacter sp. GD7. Lineage (NCBI taxonomy): Bacteria > Pseudomonadati > Bacteroidota > Cytophagia > Cytophagales > Hymenobacteraceae > Pontibacter > Pontibacter sp. GD7. Next base: position 139,690 of record NZ_JBYZMP010000002.1, read on the forward strand.
TTTTTATAAGGCATATAAACTATACATTTGCCCAATACGACTCTTTACCTAAGCTATGAAAAAAGTTTTCTCTCTTTACCGCAATGCCTTTGGCGGCCTCTCCCATGCAGCCTGGATGCTCTCCCTGATCATGTTCATAAACAGGAGCGGCGCCATGGTTATACCTTTCCTGGGTGTTTACTTAACCGGAGTTTTAGGCTATACTTTAAAAGAGGCCGGTGCTATACTTAGTATCTATGGGCTAGGATCGGTCTGCGGTTCCTTTCTGGGCGGCTGGCTAACCGATAGGGTCGGGCATTTTAAAGTACAGTTCTTTAGCCTTACCATTGGCGGCAGTTTATACTTTATGTTCCTGCACCTACGGCAGTTTGAGCACATGGCCGCCGCCGTATTTATACTTAGCCTTGTAAACGATACGCTGCGCCCTGCCAACGCCTCTTCGGTGGCCTCTTATGCCAAACCAGAGAACGTAACCCGCGCATTTTCCCTGAACAGGATGGCCATTAACCTGGGCTTCTCCATCGGGCCTGCGCTTGGTGGTTTGCTGGCGGCCATCTCTTACAACTGGTTGTTTATCGCAGATGGGGCTACCTGTATCATGGCGGGGCTGTTCTTCTTTTTATACTTCAGAAACAAACAAGGCCATAGACCAACGCGCAGAAACGAAACAAATAAAGAGCCCTTGAAGGCAGTTAAATCGCCTTACCAGGACGGCTTATACCTGATCTTTGTGCTTATCAACTGCGGCTTCGCCATCGTGTTTTTCCAGTTCCTGTCTACGTTGCCAATATACTACAGAGACGTGTACACACTCCCCGAACAAGGCATCGGTATGCTTTTGGGCTTTAATGGCTTGCTTGTGTTTGCACTCGAAATGATCATGGTTTACCTTTTGGGCAACCGGATTAAAAAGTCGCTGCTGATTCCGTCGGGGATACTGTTGCTGGGCTTTTCGTTTGTGCTGTTGAATGCGGCGCACCATGTAGCAATCTTATATGTAGCCATGGCATTGCTAAGTATAGCCGAGATTCTGGTAATGCCTTTTATGACTACTATAACTGTAGAAAGATCGAATGAACAGAACAGAGGCTCATACATGGGGCTTTATACTATCTCGTATGCCGCAGCGCACGTTATTGCTCCATATTTAGGCACTACCATAGCCTCTAAGTATGGCTTCGATACCCTTTGGTGGGGACTGGGCGTGTTTACTGTTGTTTTAAGTATAGGAATATACTTTGTTGTGAGAAGAGTAGAGCAGAACGAAGAGCGGGTAATTGCAGTAGCAAACTGATACGTAGAGACGCAATATTTTGCGTCTTCAGTAATTGCGGAGGTTTTAATAAACATAATACAGGGGTTAGCATACAAAGTCAATGAGAAAACGATTTGCCGTTTGACCAGCCTTTGGAGACGCAAGGTATTGCGTCTCTACCTCAAATCGTATGCGCACGTATACTTGCCCTATGGATAAGTATAAACAAGCATTCCGCATTTCTTCTGCACGGCTGGTAAACTGGGACTATGGCTCGCATGGTTTATACTTTGTAACCATCTGCACAAAAGGAAAGGAGCATTTCTTTGGGGAGATAACTTACGCTGCTGAAAACAATAGGCGTTTTGACCAGCCTTTGGAGACGCAAGGTGTGGAGACGCAAAATATTGCGTCTCTACGGATGTCTGAAATTGGTAAAGTTGCCCATCAGTTTTGGAAAGAGATTCCACTACATTTTCCTTTTGTAGAGCTTGATGAATTTATTATGATGCCCAATCATGTTCATGGGATTATATTCATTAATAAGCCCGATCATGAAGTATGGCAGCTTAATCGGTTTGGTCCCCAGTCTGGTAACCTGGCCTCCATTATAAGAGGGTACAAAGTTGGAGTAAAGAAGTATGCTACTACAAATGGAATCGAATTCTTTTGGCAGAGCAGGTACTTTGACAGAGTTATTCGCTCCGAAAAAGAACTGCAAAACATCAGAAATTACATCTATAACAATCCTGCTAACTGGGAAGCAGAGAAGAACAATCCTGAAAATTTACTGATGTAATTACAAACGTAGAGACGCAATATTTTGCGTCTCCAAAGGCGTCCGAAAGCTTCACAACTCCTGCTATGAAAAAAACCAACATTTTCTGTTTCCCAAGACGTCTCGAATACCAAACAGCATTTTCATTGACATTTCGGTCGATCTGCTATAGTCAAGGCCATTACAAATGCGCGGCTACTGGAGACGCAAAATATTGCGTCTCTACAAAAAAAACCCCACAGCTCTGAATGAACTGTGAGGCTTTTTGATTCCGGCTGTTGCAGGAGACGCAAAATATTGCGTCTCTACGATACGGTGCCGCCGTTTACAATTTGCTTGCTTGGCTGCACAAATGCCAGGGAGCCATCAGCATTCTCTGCCATCAGGATCATGCCTTGGCTGGTGATACCTTTGATGTCGCGCGGGGCCAGGTTTACAAGTATACTTACCTGCTGCCCTATGATATCCTCCGGGTTAAAGAACTCTGCGATGCCGCTTACGACGGTGCGCTGGTCAATGCCGGTGTCGATCTTCAGTTTCAGGAGCTTCTTGGTTTTTGCCACCTTCTCTGCTTCCAGAATAGTACCGATACGGATATCCATTTTGGTAAACTCGTCGAAAGTGATGTTATCCTTCGCTGGTGCTGCTACTGCATTGGCTAATTCGTTTGCCTTTTTAGTATCCAGTAGCTTCTGCACCTGCGCTTCCACAGCAGTATCCTCTACTTTCTCGAACAAGAGCTCCGGCTTGCCTATCACGTGGCCGGCTGGCAACAACTCAGCAGCACCTGCATCAGCCCACATAGCCGGGTTAATGTTCAGCATGCTGCGCAGTTTATCGGCAGATGCTGGAAGGAAGGGCTCCATAAGTATAGCCAGGCTACCAGAGATCTGAAGCGCTATGTTCATGATAGTCTTTACACGCTCTTCATCCGTCTTGATCAATTTCCAGGGCTCGGTATCGGCCAGGTATTTATTGCCCAAACGCGCCAGGTTCATCAGCTCCGATAGAGCATCACGGAAGCGGTAACGCTCGATGTAGGTTGCGATAACCATTGGCATTCCTTCCAGAGCAGCTAGTACTTCCTTGTCGTAGTCGTGCAGTTCGTTGATGGCAGGCACCTCGCCGTTGTAGTACTTCTGGGTAAGCACCACCGCACGGTTAATGAAGTTACCAAGTATGGCCAGCAGTTCGTTGTTATTGCGAGCCTGATAATCTTTCCAAGTAAAGTCGTTATCTTTAGTCTCAGGGGCGTTGGCACATAAAGCATAGCGCAGCACATCTGCCTTGCCTGGGAAATCCTGCAGATACTCGTGCAACCACACCGCCCAGTTGCGCGAGGTAGAGATCTTGTCACCCTCCAGGTTCAGGAATTCGTTGGCAGGCACGTTGTCCGGAAGTATAAAGTCGCCGTGCGCTTTTAGCATGCTCGGGAAGATGATGCAATGGAACACGATGTTATCCTTGCCAATAAAATGCACCAGCTTGGAGTCTTTGTCTTTCCAGTATTTTTCCCAATCCGGCGTTAGTGCTTTGGTGGCGGAGATGTAGCCGATTGGCGCATCGAACCACACATACAGTACTTTACCCTCAGCCCCTTCTACAGGCACAGGCACACCCCAATCCAGGTCGCGGGTTACGGCGCGCGGCTGCAGCCCCTGGTCTATCCAGCTTTTGCATTGGCCGTATACATTGGATTTCCAGTCGCTTTTATGGCCTTCCACAATCCACTCGCGCAGCCATGGCTCATACTCGTTAAGCGGCAGATACCAATGCTTTGTTTCGCGCATTACAGGCACCGCGCCACTAAGTGTGCTTTTTGGGTTGATAAGATCTGTAGCATTTAAGGTAGAGCCGCAGGCTTCGCACTGGTCGCCGTAAGCATTCTCGTTGCCGCACTTAGGGCAGGTACCCACAATGTAGCGGTCAGCTAAAAATTGCTGGGCTGTCTCGTCGTAGTATTGCTGGGTGGTCTGCTCTATAAACTTACCGTCTTCGTACAGTTTTTTAAAGAAGTCAGAGGCCGTTTCGTGGTGTATCTTGGAAGAGGTGCGGTCATACACATCAAAAGATACATTAAAGTCAGCAAACGATTGCTTGATAAGCTCGTGGTATTTATCAACGGCCTGCTGTGGCGTAATGCCCTCTTTCTTGGCACGTATCGTGATCGGAACTCCGTGTTCATCAGAACCGCAGATAAACTTCACATCGCGGCCCTGCAAACGCAGGTAGCGCACATAGATATCAGCAGGCAAGTATACCCCAGCCAGGTGCCCGATATGCACGGGGCCATTGGCATAAGGAAGCGCTGCTGTAACAGTATAGCGTTTAGGTAAATTCGTCATGTCTTTTCTTAAAATGCAAATATACAAATACAGGGCAATTGCGCCGCACCTATCTCCTAAACTGAAATTCCGGATGATAAGCCTGACCTGACTTTAAAATTTCCGTAAGAAGTAGCAACACCTAACCTATACTTTGAAATGAGGCATAAAGATAAGTTCCGAACCGAAAAGCAACACGCTGACAGCCTGGGCGATACCCACAAGCATAAAAAGGTGGAGGAAAACCCTGCCCCCCGCGAGGCTGACCGTGAATCCATGAACACACCCGAAGAAAATGAAGTGTACGTTGACCTGGAGCCAGATGAACTACACGTTGGCGACGAGCCTGTTGAGGAAATAAAGGAAAAAGAAAAAGGCAAAAAGAAAAAGTAAACATCAGAATGAAGCCCTGCAACTTTATGAATGCAGGGCTTTTTTATGTGCTTAGTATTTTATGCGTATTGGTTGCAACACCGGCCTGATGGGCCAATAAATAGTATGCCTTGTTGAGTCTATCGGGGAAAATGGCAACATGCGTGGCCTCAGGATATTAGGCGTCATGGCTGGCTCATTCCGGTCGAACTGCTCTATGTTGCGCTTGCGGTTGATCTCGCTTGCCTGTTCGTTCATACGTACCCGTACGTCTGTGTTTAATCCGGCCTCATAGCGCACACGTTGTTGTATTACTGCGCCTGGTGGCAGGTTCTCCTGTCCTTCCGAGAGTGAGGTACACCCCACAATCACCAATAAAACTGCTCCGGATATATATGCGATAGTTGTTTTCATGTCGTTAGCGGTTATACTTTATACTTAACCCCTGGCTTATTAATATATACGGAGCATAACAGGTTTAAACGAAAGTATAAGCCATAAAACAACAAAGGCGACAAGCATAAACATACTTGTCGCCTTCTTATATCCTGGCTTTTATGCCGTTAAATCAACTCTTATAGAGGTTTTCAGCGCCAACCTGCGTCAGCATCAGACCATCCGGAGCCGGGTTTACAAAGCCTTCTTTTGACAGGTGCTGCTCCGCCTCTTTCTGAACATCCTTGTAATGCGGATAATGTTCTTGCAAGTATGGATACAGTTCCTGGTAACGCAGAATCTGCCCTTCTTTCACATTATTATACTTAAAGGCTTCCAGTATGCACTGGGCTGTGTTTTCTATGTTGTCGGCTTCGGAATGTAGTTCTACCATTTCTCTATACTTTATAGTTAGTATGAAATAGTACGGTAGGCTTTTGGTAATTGTTGATTGTTAGTTGTTGATTGTTAGAGGGCATTTGTTGGCAAAACGCTTCGGATACCATCCCATAACCTGATGCGCTGCTCGATGCAAGCTTTGGAAACCTCCAGGGCTTCCTGCCATTTCTCCTCATCGTCGCCGCACAATTCGCTTACCATTTGCAGGGCCAAAGGGGTATGAACCTCCTCATCTAACTGCACATGGCGGTCCAGGTAATAAATAAATGTATCCAGTTTGCCCGGGAACCTGGCGTTAAGGTCTGCGATCAGGTGGCGGAACATGTCCGGGATCAGGTCTTCGCGGCCAAAAGTAAAAGCGGCTGCTATCGCATGGGTTTTGCCTGAGTTAATGATACTGAACGTGTTCCTGACAAAGCACTTCACCGAAACATCGGCCCCTACCAGGTCCAAAGCTGCATCAACGGTTTTGCCATTAGCCACTGCATCCAGGCAGTTATCTATTTGTGCTGTATCGGCACCGCATTCCTGCATCGCACGCAGGTACAGCTCAAAATGGCTGACAGGGTTTCCCTCCTGGTCTACGTCAGTTTCTTCCTCTAAAACTATCTCATTTATCAGCCTGCGCGTAGACGGACTGCCTTTTGGCACCCAGGGCAGCGTGACGCAGGTAAGGTCGCGCTGTAACCCTTTTAGCAGGCTCATAAAATCCCAAACTGCAAAAACATGGTGCTGCATGAATGTCTTGAGGTCATCTAACGTCTCCAGACTTTGATAAACATTATGCTTTAGTAAGCGCTGCCTGTGCTCCTGTAAAGCCGCCTGCAACGCATCAATCCTTTGGTTCATGGTAAGTAAAATAGAGTACAAAAAAAGCAGTTGCCATCTTTATGTGTGTTTGGCAACTGCAAAGGTACAACAGCAAGTTTTATCGATTTGTTTATTCTTTTGGTTCAAAATCCAGGGCCACAGAGTTCAGGCAATAACGCAGTCCGGTTGGCGCAGGCCCATCCGGGAAAACATGGCCGATGTGTGAGCCGCACCGGGCACACTCCACCTCCGTCCTTACCATGCCCATACTTCTGTCTTCCACTTCTTTCACACGCTTTTTGGATATCGGCGCGTAGAAGCTAGGCCAGCCGGTGCCGGAGTCAAACTTTGTATAAGAGGTGAACATGGGGTTATGGCAGGCTGCACAATAGTAGATCCCCTCCTTTTTATTGTCGTTGTACTCATTGTTAAACGGTGGTTCGGTGCCGTCTTCACGCAGCACAAAGTATTCTTCTTTTGTAAGCAATTTGCGCCACTCTGCTTCTGTGTGCACCACGGTGTCTTCTAGTTTTTCGCTGTTAAGTGCCTTTCTTACATAATCTGGCAGCGGCTCCTGGCCTGCTGCTGCAGTGGAATAAGCAAGGTCAGGTGTCTTATCTTGCTGGGTGCAGGCAGATAGGCTTAAATAGGCAAACAGGGTAATTAAATAGTATACTTTCATACTTATACTTACGGGCTTAAGCCTGATGTGGCTTTAACCCATATAAAATTTCATAACTACTTATGAAACAAACTTTAAAAGGCCTGTGTTTGTCACTTAGCCTGCAGAAAAGCGGGTTTAATGTAAATTAATAGTATCATAACCTGTTTATTTCGAGCGGACTAGTGAAAATCTAAACCCTTTTCAGTACTTTTGCGGCTCGAAAAATCAATTCAATGCAAAATATTCGAAATATTGCGATCATCGCACACGTAGACCACGGCAAGACAACGCTTGTGGACAAGATCATCCATGCTTCTAAGCTATTCGCAGAGCACCAGCAGTTTGACGACCTTATTCTGGACAACAACGACCTGGAGCGTGAGCGTGGCATCACGATCGTTTCTAAGAACGTGTCGGTTCGTTACAAAGACGTTAAGATCAACATCATAGACACGCCTGGCCACGCCGACTTCGGTGGTGAGGTAGAGCGTGTACTTAAGATGGCTGATGGTGTGTTACTATTAGTGGACGCATTTGAAGGTGCCATGCCACAGACACGTTTCGTATTGGGTAAAGCTATCCAGCTTGGCCTGAAGCCAATCGTGGTAGTAAACAAAGTAGACAAAGAAAACTGCCGCCCAGACGAGGTGCACGAGCAGGTGTTCGACCTGATGTTTAACCTGGATGCTACAGAAGACCAGTTGGACTTCACGACGCTTTACGGTTCCTCTAAGCAGGGTTGGATGAGCACAGACTGGACACAGCCAACTGACAACATCACGCCACTTTTGGATGCTATTATTGATGTAATCCCGGCTGCCCCGTTCCGTGAAGGCACACCACAAATGCAAATCACGTCGCTTGACTATTCTTCTTTTGTGGGCCGTATCGCGATTGGTCGCGTTCACCGTGGAACATTGACAGAAGGTATGCCAATTGCTCTTTGCAAAGCAGACGGTACTATTAAGAAAGGCCGCATTAAAGAGCTTCAGGTATTCGAAGGTCTTGGCAAGAAAACAGTTCAGGAAGTATCTGCCGGTGAAATCTGCGCGGTAACAGGTATTGAAGGCTTTGATATTGGTGATACCATCGCTGATGCGGAAAACCCTGAGCCACTAACTCGTATCTCTATCGACGAGCCGACTATGAACATGTTGTTCACGATCAACAACTCTCCTTTCTTTGGTAAAGAGGGTAAGTTTGTAACATCACGCCACCTGCGCGATCGTCTGATGAAGGAAACGGAGAAGAACCTTGCCCTACGTGTACAGGAAACTGACCGTGAGGACACGTTCCTTGTATTTGGTCGTGGTATCCTACACTTGTCTGTACTTATCGAGACTATGCGCCGCGAAGGCTACGAGTTACAGGTGGGTCAGCCACAGGTAATCTATAAAGAAGTTGACGGCCAGCGTCACGAGCCGATCGAGCACCTGGTAGTTGACGTTCCGGAGGAAACAGCCGGTAAAGTTATTGAACTGGTAACGCAGCGTAAAGGTGAGCTTACGATCATGGAGCCAAAAGGCGACCTGCAGCACTTGGAGTTTAACATTCCGGCGCGTGGCCTGATCGGTCTGCGTAACAACGTGCTTACAGCTACTGCCGGTGAGGCTATCATGAACCACCGTTTCCAGAGCTACGAGCCATACAAAGGTGCTATCCCTGGACGTAACAACGGTTCTATCATCTCTATGGAGACAGGCCCTGGTACAGCTTACTCTATCGATAAGCTACAGGACAGAGGTGTGTTCTTCGTTGATCCGGGTGTAGACGTTTATATGGGTCAGGTAATCGGTGAGCACAACCGCCAGAACGACATCACGGTGAACATCCAGAAAGGCAAGAAGCTGACGAACATGCGTGCTTCCGGTTCTGATGATAACACTAAAATTGCTCCGGCTAAAAACTTCTCTCTTGAAGAGGCCATGGAATACATCCAGAAGGATGAGTACCTGGAGGTAACGCCTAAGAGCCTGCGTATGCGCAAGATTTACTTAGACGAGAACGAGCGTAACCGCATGTCTAAGAAAGAAGAAGTAGCGTAAGTATAAACTTCACATTAAATTACTGAACGCCTGCCGCTTATCAGCGGCAGGCGTTTTATTGTTATAGCTAACAAGTATTCAGACTCCAAAATAATTTTATACAGGGTTTAACTTTTTGCACTCAAATATCTCTAAGTGCAGATTATTGTGGAGTCTGTTTATGGTTTTGCCTATGAAGTATAGTTCCGCTATACTTCGTGTTTTTTTGCGAGCAATCGAAAAGGGCTGGTTACTATACTTGCTGTTGACGACTCACAGCGATAACGGATAATGTATATTTTATCAAACCCCAGGCATACTCCATATAAAAAACATTTAAAAACAATTTCATTTTATGCACTTAATTTTACACTTAAATCATTACTAACACTCTAACATTTAAATGAAAACACGCTACACCCTGCTACTCGCACTCATGCTAGTAGCATTCTCTGCTTTTAGCCAGCAAGAAAACACCCTGATTACTTTGCCTGAAACACATTATCATCTTGATTCAAACTCCAAAATGATAGTGTGCAATGATGATCTGGCCAAATATGCCAACCTTCCTCAGAATGCTTCCATCACATTAAAAATTGGCGAAGACACCTATACTTTAGAGGATAAGGTCGAAAAATTCGAGTTAGGTAAAGCCTATAGTCTTAAAAAATCAGATGAGACGTTCAAGTTGTATTTCACAGGTCTGCCGCTTATAGCTATTTCTACAGAATTTGAGATAGTTGATGAGCCTAAAGTAGCTGCTGATTTCAGCTTTTCGGAGCCAACTGGTTATACTTTCAGTTCCAAAATGGGTATTGAAACGAGAGGAGGTTTTTCACAGACGTTTCCTAAAAAGTCTTTCGATCTAGAGTTCTGGTCTGATAACACAGGTGCAACTACAGTAAACACTTCTTTTTTAGGGATGCGAAGCGATGATGACTGGCTATTGCTTGCCATGTATAACGAGCCGCTAAAGATCACAAACGTAACGTCACACCAGTTGTGGCAGCAGATCCATACTTTGCACTTTGCAAACAAGGAAGCAAAGGCCAAATCTACGGTTGATATGCGCTACATTGAATTGTTCATCAACAATGAATACAGGGGCATCTACGCGTTAGCTGAACAGATGGACAGCAAGCAACTCCAGCTAAAAGATATTAAAGACAATGCCAGACGAGGAGAATTATACAAAGGCACTTACTGGGACAATGCCAATACCTTTATTGGCATATCAGAATATGATAACAAGTCTACGATGTGGGGAGGCTATGAGTACAAATTCCCTGAAGGCAAAGTGGACTGGTCTAACCTGTTTAATTTTACCAGTTTTATACTTAACAGCTCAGATGCTGACTTCTCCCAGAACTTTAACCAGCATTTTGATATCACGAATGCAGTAGATTATTATATTTTCCTGAACATCACTAATGCATTAGACAATATAGGCAAGAACATTTACCTGGCTAAGTATGAAGCTAACTCGCCTTACTTTTATGTACCCTGGGACCTGGATGGAACATGGGGTTTTTACTGGAATGGCGATAAGTATAATTCTACTACAGATATTGTTAAAAATGATTTGTTTGACAGATTACTAAAGTCAAACCCCGATAATTTTAAACTAAAGCTACAGGAAAGATGGCATACCCTCCGTACTGGCTCTCTTGATATTGAAAGTATAAAAAATCTATTTAAGGAAAATCATACGCTACTTTTAGAGAATGGCGCATATTTAAGAGACAACGAAAGATGGCCTCAGTTTCCGAGCGCAGAAGAAGACCTGACGTATCTTAACGATTGGATTGAAAACCGCATTACCTTTTTGGATGGGTATTTCTCCAATATTTCGGACACTGACTTTGGCCCTTACATTGACAAGACAGCACCATTAGCCAGGTTCAATTTCTCAGATGAAAGCACTCCATTTGAAACGAACTTTACACCTGTTATCACTTTCAATGAACCTGTAAGGCTACTGAATGATGCTGCTATCGAAGCAAGCGATCTGGAAAACATTATTGAGCTTAGAACGGATAGTGACAACGGCGACCTTGTTCCTTTTAATGCAACTATTACTGACAAACAATTAATAACAGTAACACCTCTAAGCAGGTTAGCCGGCGGCAAGAAATATTATCTGGCTATTAAGGACAATGCAATCGAGGACTATTCAGACAACACCTTTAAACTTGCTCAGGCTGCTAGTTTCTCGACTGTGAAGGAACAAACACTGAATGCCGGTGATATTCTGCTGACTGCATACCGGATGAGCGCTACAAACGCCGAAGATGAAATATCTTTTATAAGCCTTGTTGACATAGCACCCGGGATAAATATTATGTTCACCGACAGTAAGTATACTTCCAATGCTCAGCCTCAATGCACAGGCGGTATCGTTTGGACTTCACCGGCAGAAGGCTTGACTGCAGGCACATCCGTTCAGATTTTAACAAGTAGCATGAACACAAGCTATGGAAGTGTTAATGGTAGTTCTTACGGCTTAAGCTCTAGTGGAGACCAGATAATTGTATATACAGGAACAGCTGCAGAACCAGTTTATATCACAGCATTAAGCTCTAATGCTTGGGTTAGCTCTAATACAAAGTGTGGGGGTAGCGTATCCATATTACCAAAATCGCTGGTTGATGGACAAACCTCAATTAACCTCAGCACAGCCCCAGGTAATACATCAGGTAATACAATAAACGCATATTATAATGGCCCTCAAACGGGTAGCCAAACCGGATTGAGGCTCGCCATACTAAATCCAGCAAACTGGGTTGGGATCGGTGCTGATACTCCTGCCCAACAGTGGCCAGCTTGGTCTTTCACTGTTAACCCTTTAAGTACTTCGATAAGTAAAAAGATTGAAGGATTTACAGTTTACCCAAATCCAGTTAAAGGTAGCACTGTGTACTTTAACCGAAAAGCTGATGTAACAGTGTATAATTCCCTTGGGCAACTAATAACCTCTGCAACCAACATTGAGCAACTTGATGTATCCGTTTACAAAAAAGGGGTTTACTATATTAAAACAAAGGATGGAAGCAGTAAAAGGATCATAGTCAATTAATCCAATTACTATAAGTTATAACATCAAATACATGTTGCCTGTTGAAACAACCTAAATTCCAGCAGCACTAACAAAAAAAGCAGCAAAAATTTGCTGCTTTTTTTGTTAGTGCTGCTGGAAATGTAAAATATTGTTATAATATTAGGCCATTGTAATAAGTCGTCCCATCCTTTTTAACCTTGTAAAACAACCTTAATGAACATATTGTGGTATGCAGGAAAAATGCAATACCTCTATAATATTCCAAGGTTGTATGAAAAAAAGTGAGATCAATCAGTTTATAGGCATAAATCACAGGTATCTGCGTCTACTTTTACTTATTGCGATGCTGCCTTTTATGTTTGCCTGCTCAAGCGAAGAGCTAAGGCCAATAAGTCCAGTTAAAAAAGAGGACCAGTATAAAACAGAGCGTGTCATAATAGTGGTAATTGATGGCCCTAGGTACACGGAAACCTGGGGAGATATGGAATTAAAGTATATCCCACACTCGGCCTTCTATCTTCACCCAGAAGGTACTCTATTCTCTAACTTTTATAATGAGGGAGGCACTTACACCTCTGCTGGTCACGCGGCAATTGTAACCGGCCTTTACCAAGATCTGGACAATGGCGGAAATGAATTGCCAAGAAGACCGTCTATATTTCAGCTTTACTTGGAAAAAACAGGTTTATCCGCGAACAAAGCATGGATTGTAACAAGCAAGGGCAAACTAAATGTATTAGGCAACACAAGAGACTCTAATTACAGAGACAGGTTTACACCAGCCTGGAACTGCGGTATTGATGGTTTGGGCAATGGGTACAGAGTAGACTCCTTAACTTTAAAGAGATCATTACAGGTACTTCAGCAGCACAGGCCTAATTTAATGCTGATCAATTTTCGTGAACCTGATGTATCCGGCCACCACGGGAACTGGGAAGGCTATCTCGAGGGAATTGAAAATACGGATGAGTACGTTTGGAAGCTCTGGACTTTTATACAAAGCAATCCCTATTATGCAAATAAAACAGCCTTACTGGTTACAAATGACCACGGTAGACATAATAACGGCAGGTTGGATCAGTACATATCACATGGGGATGGTTGTGAAGGATGCCGCCACATAAGTTTATTAGCATTAGGTCCAGATTTCAAAAAAGGAGAAACCGTATCCAACCGATACAACCAAACTGACATTGCCGTTACAATTGGTAAACTGTTAAATTTTGATACCCCTGATGCCCAAGGTAAAGAAATAAGGGAGCTACTTTACTGATTTCCGCCCCTTTTTCCTTTTTTTCGTTGCGGTGCCAACTTTAATGACTTTATCATTCTCATCTAACAGTTTGGCTGTGATCTGGCTATTGATCAATAGACTATTAACCTGCTGCACAAGCTGGGCACTGCTCCTGCCTTTTGCAATTTTAACGTGATATACAGCCTCTGTTATTGCATCCGTAATGTCTGTTAACTTATTATGCGAAATCAGCCTGACCTGAGAGCAGTAGGTAGTAAGTATAGTGCCCAGATTGGTCTCATTCTCATACCCTGCACTGTAAAGGATACGAAGCATATACTTATCGTTGTTTAACCTAACAGGATTAATTTTCACCACAAGGTAGATAACAGTACTTATTACTAACGTAGTAACTACGGCCATTACACCTAAGCCTACGCCAGCAGCCATGCCAATTGCCAGGGCAAAGAAAATAAAGATGATATCCTGAGTGTCACGGAGTGCCGTCCGGAAACGGATGATTGACATCGCGCCTACCAGGCCAAAAGCCCTGGCTACATTATTACCAATTAACAGTATGACAACCGCAGTTACGATTGGCAGAATAATTAACGAGTTTACAAAGCTAGGAGTATAGTTGTCTTTGTGTGTCAGTCTGTAGACAACAGAAATGATAAGTCCGCATATTATTGCAGTTACCAGGTTTCCCAGTAAGTCTGCCAATGTTAACGGAAACAACTCTACAAACTGAAAATCGAACAGCATAGAGTTAGATGCCGCTTGTTGGTTTGTGGTATTAGGAAACATAGAAGAAAAGTTTGCTTAACGAAGAGATTGACTGACTAAACGGGAAATATACTCAAACAACGTTATCCGGTCGCACTCTACCTTACAGCTAAGAAACATACCTGTAGATACCTCCGGAGATTTTTTAAGTAGGATGGCTTTTGCAAAAACAAGTTGCTCACCGGCCATATACTCTACTTTATCACTAATATCTATAATCGAACCCACCATAGGTTCTGCATTATAAGTATAGGAGACAGAAAGCTTTGAGAATGAGTTAATATATTTTTTGTCCTTTAGCCTGACTGGAAAGTGAAGCACAAACAGGGAGGTATCCTCTATGGATATAACCTCTTCAAGGGTTACATTAAAGTCAGCTTTACCACTTATCGGTGTAACAATTGTATGGCTGCCCTTCTGCCGTTTTAAAGAATGGAGCTCTTTGATAGCGGTTTGAATACGAGCCTTTGTGTGCTTTACTTGTTCGGGCTTCACGCCTGTTTTGGCAGACTCCAGAATATTCCGGGCAATCTCAACCTGTGTCCTGGCCTGATCATAGAGAGCCTCCTGCAAACTAAACTCAGCCTGAGGTATAACATGTTGTTGGAAAAGCAGCTTAGCCCTGCTGTAGCTTTTAGTTTCCAGGTCAAGCTTTTGCTCTGCAAACCGAAGCTGTTCTCTTGCCTGAGCTATCTCAGATGCCTTACTTCCCGTTTCATCTACTTTAAGAAAGGCCTCCAATTCTTTAACCTGACTCTCAACCAGGTCAATGCGTTCATCAATAAGAGCAGAATGTATAAAGGCAATTGTATCTCCCAAGCGGAAATACCTGTCTTTCGTACTGTTGGGCACTAACTCAACGTATGCCACATCTCCATTACCAATCCTATAACTCCTTACATTACTAGTCGCACCACTCTTGTAGTTATACAAAGTACTGGTAAGGCTCCCGTCAGAATCTTTTAGCAAAAGCCACTTCTGCGCAGGGTAAATTTTTGCTGTTACATCAATGTTATAGGGAATATCATCAATAAGCCAGCCCAAGGGAATCAGTCCCACTACCAATCCTACAAGAGCGATCTTCTTTCTCATACTACTCCCAACCAATACTAGCTTGTTTTCTACTTAGAACAACTGATAAAACTCAGGCTCTGAGTTATATCCTTTAAAAGGTAACCCGGATTCCCCCAACTTCCAAAGTTAAGAAATTGTTAACACATTTTACTGCTATAATTCACAGTGAATATTTTATCAGACGTCTTGCAGCTCTTTATAAAAATGTTGCTGTCCAGCCTTTTGCTTAAGCAATATAATACCACCATTGTTTGTGTATTTAACAAATAGTAAAAAGGGTTGGGATGGTATACTTGCTGGCGATAGTACGCAGCAGAGTCAGGTATTATTAAACCCTGAACAGGCCCGAATAATTAACTCAAGTTGCGAGTAAGTATACTTTATGAAACCGACTCTCAATACTATTTAGAATTATTTTAAATAAGGGTTGCGTGGTATAAAACCACGCCCTACTTTTGCATCAAAATAGAATCATTCTAAATAAGCTAAATATCACGATGCAAAAATATCTACTCCTATTGTTTGTGCTCCTGCAAACCATAGTTTCAAACGGACAAAGTAATTCTGCCACGATAGCAGGCACAGTTACGGATGAAAAGAATAAGCCTGTAAACCTGGTAACGGTGGCGATTGAGGGTACTGGAGTTGGCACTTACACAAACGAGCAGGGCTACTTTGAACTCAAGAACCTGAAACCCGGCAACTATGTGTTGCGGATTGGCGGTGTAGGCTACACTACTGTAAAAAAAGACATTACACTGGCAGCCGGGCAAGTACTAACCCAAAACCTGAACATCACTAACACACACCATACTTTAGGAGAGGTGATCGTGTCGGCGAGCCGCAGCGTGGAGGCCCTCGATGAAACACCAGCCTCAGTGCACGTGCTGGACTCTAAAACGGTACAGCTACAGACTCAGATCAACCCGAATATCTCTAATATACTGGCTGCCACTGTACCTGGCCTGGCTTTAAACAGCAACAGCACCAGCAACGTAGGCCAGACACTGCGCGGACGTAATGTGCTGATAATGGTAGACGGTATACCGCAGTCTACGCCGCTGCGCAACGGCAGCCGCGATGTGCGTACCATAGACCCCGCCGCTATTGAGCGTGTGGAGGTGGTTAAAGGCGCAACAGCTGTATATGGCAACGGTGCAGATGGCGGTTTGATAAACTACATTACCAGGAAACCTGATGCGACAAAACCATTTAGCGCTTATACTTCTATTGCAGGAACAGGCATGCCTTTCCATAGCCAGGAAACCCTGGGTGGCCGAATCTCACAGCAGTTTACAGGCAAACTAAATAAGTTTGATTATGTGGCAAGTGGCACCTACGAGAAAACAGGCGTACTTAAAGACGGCGAAGGCCTCGTGATCTCTCCACTTTACGGCCTAGGCGAAACCAACCTGTACAACGGTTTTGCAAAAGCTGGCTACAATTTTAACGACAAGCACCGTGTGGAGGCCATGTATAACTATTTCGGAAGCAGCCAGGACACGGAGTATATTTTACAGAACGGCAAGTATGGCGAAACGCCAAGCATTGGGGTGAAAGGCGAAGTGAAGGGCGAAAACGAAGGCACACGCTATAACCACAACGCACAGCTGCGTTACACTGGCAGCAACCTGTTCTTAAACACTACCCTGGACCTGAGTGCTTACATGCAAAGCTTTTACACTGTTTACGGCTGGACCTCATACTTCAAGGACGGTGGCCAATCAACTATACTTTCGAATAAAAATGGGGTGAGATTAAACCTGAACACTCCTATAAATCTTCACAACTCAGTTAAGGCACAGGTTACCTACGGCTTGGATTACCTGAACGACATCACTTCGCAGCCACTCGTGGACGGCCGCACTTGGGTACCTGAAATGGACCTGAAAAACCTGGCGCCTTATGCCCAGTTGCAGCTAAACATAAACAGTGATTTTATACTTAAAGCCGGTTACCGCTTCGATAATGTCAACATCGGTATCGACGATTTTCAGCAGCTGGTGCTGGCCACTGGTGCAGGTGGCGAATATGTAAAGGGAGGCACGCTTAAGTTCAATGCCAACACCTTTAACTTCGGACTTCGCTATATCGGCATAGACGCTTTTAAGCCTTTTGTTAGCTACTCGCAGGGTTTTTCTATGATAGACGTGGGCCGTTATGTAAGAGGCGCTAAAGAAAACTACATCTCTCAGATGAACCTTGAGCCGGTAATTGTTAATAATTACGAAGCCGGATTCCATAGCAGGCTGGGTAAATTTGCCTTTAGCGGAGCCTACTTTATAAGTACCTCCAAGCTAGGCGCAAACTTAAAAGCAAACGATGCAGGCGTATACAGCATTGAGCGTGCCCCGGAGCACATCCAGGGATTTGAGGCGCTGGTTGACTTTTTTGCAACATCAAAGCTAACAATCGGAGCCAATGCCGCTTACAGTGAGGGTAAAGTAGACCTCGACAACAATGGTGAATATAACGATGCCGCTGACAATTACCTGAACAGCACACGCATTCCGCCTTTAAAGATCACTTCGTACATCAACTTTAAGCCTACGCAAAAGCTAAACTTTAACCTGCAGCACATTTACTCCGGTACCCGAGACAGGTTTGAGCCAAACGCAAAAGGCGCCTATGTATCAGGTGAGGGTCCGATAAAATCATTCAATGTGTTTAACCTGGCTGCCAACTATCAGGCTACCGATAAGCTGGGGATAAACCTGGGCATTGAGAACCTGCTGGACGAGGCGTATTATCTGCCTCAGGCTTACTGGTATGGCCGCAACGATTACTTTACAAGGGCAACCGGGGCACGAGTGCAGGCAGGCTTTTCCTATAAGTGGTAAACTCAGTTGAGAAAGTATACCAAACATATTTTTACCATTCATCATTGGTTGGGGCTGGTAGCCGGGGCTTTGGTCCTGGTTATCAGCCTGACCGGTGCTATACTTGTTTTTGATGATGAAATAGACCATGCCCTTTTTAAAGAGGCCTTCATTTTAAAAGCCCCTGCCAAAACGCTGTCTATAGATGCCTCGCTGGAGAAGATACGGGCAGCCAATCCTGAATGGGAAATACGAATCCCCGCCCTTCCCTCCTCCCCTACACAAGCCCTGCTTTATGAATTGCGGAAAGGCAAACTAAGGCAGTGGATCACGGTCCACCCTGAAACTGGAGAAGTGATCTCGGCAAACCAAAAAGCGCACTATCGCCTCACACAGGTTTTGCTGGACCTGCACTATAACCTGCTATCTGGCACTACAGGCAAAATTGTGGTCTTTTTTGTTGGTGTGGCGCTGCTTATACTTACCGCAACCGGACTTATACTTTACCGCAGATCCATAGTTAAAGTAATCACGTTCCGGCAGAAACTTTCGCTTAGAAACCGACGGGCTTTTTTCTCTGGGTTGCACCGCATAATTGGCGTTTGGGCACTGGTATTCAACTTTATACTTTGCACAACCGGCCTTACATTAGCCATAATCGTTATCCAGCATGCCCTCAGTAATAACAGCAAAGTGCCAGCCACACCACAAATTACCGCTTCCATAGACAAGGTATTGGCAAACATCTCCACAGCTTACCCCGGCTTTGAAGTAACTTACATTAGCGTCCCGCCAAGCGGGTCAGGGGCTTTATACTTTCTGGGCAGGTTATCATCAGACCCACTGTATTATGGCGCTCACTATAGTAGCATTCCTGTAGATTATACTACCGGAGAAATGGGCCAACCATACTTTCTCCGCGACCAGCCACTGCCGAAGCGCCTCTTCACTATACTTCAGGCAACCCATTTTGGCGATTACGCGGGCTATCTTGTTAAGCTTCTCTACTGCATTGGCGGCCTGTTGCCTGGCATACTTTCCATAACTGGCTACCTGATCTGGTATTACAGGAATAGGCCAACAGCAGGCAGGTTAAGGCCCCTAGAAAGAATGGCAAAGTCTAAAGTATAAGCACGGCACTTTTTCTTTTATTCCGTCCATCAACTCACGTTTCCGCTTAATAGTTGTCATCAGCAGCAATTTGTGTAATTAACTCAAGTTGCGAGATATGACAACCCAGGCAGGTGTAAACACACCCCTGCGCCCCTCTCAAGAGGGGAATTTAACCTCCCCCGGCTCCTCTTTTTGTCGAGTTGCCCGACCCCCAAAGGGAAATATCAAGCACGAGCAAAATTCCTCTCCTCTGAACTAGCCAAAACGAGCGTTTTGAGCTAGCGAGCGCAGCTCTTTATGGGTGGGTGAATCGCAACTTGGGTGAATTAAATCTGCTTCTATAAGTATAAGTCGGCAAACCAGGTAGTGTAGCCACTCGGTAATTCATACTTTATACTCCTCCACATCAGGCACTTCCGAAATCCTCCCGGCACCTTTCAAGCACTTCTACATGCATGTTCTTGTCTTTCCCTAAAACCTTGAAGCCGTTCACGTGAAAACATTAACGGCATTTTACGTTAGATAGGGTTGATTAAAACTGAAAATTCAAATATATGATCATACGCCTTGTGCACCTTATACTTATAGTGGCAGCACTGTTGCTTACGGGTTGTGTGCGTAAGAACTTCTATGCAAAAACCCCTTTGGTTAACCCTGAAGTGCGCCAAAAACTACTGGAAAACCCGGGCACCACAGACTCAGTGCTGGTGCAGGCTGGCAAGCATTATAAGCGGGGATTCTTACACCATATTTTCTGGGGGAAACATTACCGACCTGTGTGGCTTGCGCCGGTAAAAGTGCCTGTTTTTGATATGAACACCACCAAAGGAGGCCTTAAAATGGAGAAGCTGGGAGGCGGTTTCCAGACAACAAGCCTTACCCTGTCAGATAAAAACGGGTTTACCTACGCCCTGCGCTCACTGGACAAAGACCCTGCCCTTGTACTCCCCAAAGTATGGCGCGACACGTTTGTGTTGAACATTCTCCGTGACCAGATATCTGCCATAAACCCCTATGCAGCACTCGTGCTGCCGCCTATGGCCGAAGCAGCGGGCATACCCCACTCCACACCAAAGCTGGTTTATGTAAGACCCAACGATAAATCCTTTGGAGAGCATGAGGCGAAGTTCAGCGACAGGCTTTTTACCATCGAGGAAAAGTATAACGACAAACGTGCTATTACCCCTGAACTAGGCGATGCCATTGATATTGTAAACTCCAGTGAGGTGCTGAACAAACGCTACGATGAAGACAACCATTTTATAGACCAGTTGGCATTTGCAAGAGCCCGCCTTTTCGATATACTGATCCATGACTGGGACCGCCACGAAGGGCAATGGGAATGGGCCGAGTATGACGAAAAAGGCAATCATATTTACCGTCCTATTCCCAAGGACCGCGACAATGTATTCTATAAATTTCAGGATGGCATCATTCCCTGGATCTTCAGCAGAAACTGGGCTATCCGAAAATTTGAGTCTTTTGATGAGGAGTACAACGATATATACGCCCTTATGATCAACTCCAAGTTTATAGATGAAAGGGCCCTGGCCATGGTTACGCGTGCCCAGTTCGACTCCCTTGCCAAAGTGCTCCAGACCAGTATAACCAACGAGGTGATTGAAAAGGCTGTAAACAATTTCCCGGACTCAGTATACCAGTTGGTGGGTGAGAGTACAAAGCACAAGCTCATGAAGAGGCGCGACAAATTGCATGAGGCCGCCAACAAGTTTTATGAGCATCTGGCGAAAGAGGTGCTGGTGGTAGGCACCGACATGGAAGACGAGTTTATCGTAAAACGCCTGGATGATGACAGGACTGAGGTGATAGTACGGCGAAAATCAGATGACAATGTGATTTACAGGCGAACATTCTACCGGTCCGAAACAGAGTTAATTTCCTTATATGGCCTTGCCGAGGACGACAAGTTTAAGATTAGCGGGAAGGTAAACAAAGGTATAAAAATAAAGATTGTTGGCGGGCGTGGCGAGGACGAGATAAAGGATACCTCGGAGGTAAAAAGCGGTGGTAAAAAAACCTGGGTATATGATACCAAACGTGGCACCGAACTCGAGGCCGGTCCCACCACAAAAGATAAACGCACCAACGATGTGCGCGTCCATGCTTTTGACAGGGAAGGATTTTAGTCTGTAAAAAGTATAGTTTACAAACAATTGTAAGTGCAAATCTTAACGGGAGATGCTAACCTAACATGAATCTAACAAGAATATATAGAATGTGCCTGTTGTTGCTGTTTACTTTAACTATCAGTAGTTGCAGCAACAGGTTTATCCATACCGTGAAACAGGTACCGGCGCCTCCTGCTGCTGGTAACCAAACACCCGATTTCTCTGATAGCACGATAACATTGGCCGCCGGTGAGCATTACGACAGAGGCTGGCTGCATACTTTACTCTACGGAGACCATTACCGCGACATCTGGAAAACACCTGTACAAGCAAAGGTACTGGACATCGGAACCGCAAAAGGAGGCTTAAAACCCCTGCAAATGGGTGGCAGCAGGCAAACTATAAACCTGCGCCTTCAAAACCCTGACAGTATTGAATACGTGATCCGCTCTTTGGACAAGGAGCCTGCAAGCGTTTTCTCGGAAAAGCTGCAGCGAAGCTACCTGGCCTATATCGTGCGCGATGCCACTTCTGCCACTAACCCTTACGGTGCGCTTACCATACCGCCCATGGCAGAGGCTATAAAGATTTACCACCTGAAACCGGAGTTGGTGTATGTGCCCCACGACCCACGGCTGGGTGTTTACCGCGACAGCATAGGGGGCACCCTGGCACTGCTGGAGCGCCGGCCAGACGGTGATCAGTCGGATAACCCGCACCTGGGCAATGCCTCACGCGTCAAGAGTACCCGGTCTGCAATTACAGAACGCCTTACCGACAACGACTCCCGGTTTGATGCACGTTTTTACCTGCGGGCACGACTGTTGGATATGCTGGTCGGGGACTGGAGCAGACATGAGGATAACTGGCGTTGGGCAGAGTTTGAACATAACCACAATGCCCATACTTACCGCGCCATCCCCAGAGACCGGGACAATGTGTACTACAAATTTGAGGACGGCATTATACCCTGGGTTTTTAAACGACTTGGATTTAAACCCCATTTCCAGACCTTCAGAAAGAACCTGAAGCAAGTTGAGAAACTGAACCTAAGCGGACGCAACCTGGACGAACTTATACTTGCCGAACTTGAATGGAAGGATTGGCAGGAAGTGACGGATAGTGTTCAGGCAGCACTCACAGATCAGGTTCTGGAAGAGGCAGTTAAAGCAATGCCAGATCCAATATACAATCTTACCGGGTCGGAAACCCTTGAGAAGCTTAAAAGCCGTAGAAATCAGCTGCAAAGCATATCCCAGCGTTATTTTGCCGTACTTGCAAAAGAGGTTACCTTGGTAGGCTCAGATAAGCACGAACTTTTTAATATTGAGGTGGTGTCGGAAGACGAGATAAACGTTGATGTGTTTAAAACAGACAAGGATGGGAAAGTGAAGCAACTGCTTTACAGGCGCACAGTGTATGCCAATACAACAAGTGAAATTAAGCTATACGGGCTTGGTGGCGATGACCATTTTAATGTGATTGGCAACGTAAAACCCAAAATTAAAATCAGTATCTGGGGCGGTGCCGGCGCCGACACTTACAATACGGTTTCAAGAAACAACAAAACAGGCAATAAGCTCCACATCACCGATTCTACTTACAGCAACAAGTATAATGTTGAAAAACATACCTCTGTGAAGATAGACGATGATATTAAAGCAAATGAATTTGACGCGGAGGGCTGGTTACTCAGGTATTATTTGGATTAGATTTCCTTCTTCTAATCAAGAAGTATAAGATTTGCTGGAAGTGACAGATAGCCCATAAATGAAAAGCCCCGCCTCCTTTTTAAATTAGGAAGCGGGGCTTTTTCTATAACTAAGAGTTACCCCTTCACCACAGTAGTAGCAGAAGCCTGGGCTGCCGGAAGTATAAGTACCTCTGCCAGGTTTACATGGGCTGGGCGTGTAACCATAAAGCTGATCAGTTCTGCGATGTCCCGGGCTTGCAAGGCCTGGTAGCCCTGGTATACAGAGGCTGCTCTGTCTTTATCGCCTTTAAAGCGCACTTCCGAGAACTCAGTTTCTACAAGTCCCGGATTTACCTCCGATACTTTTATACCTTCCTGAACCAGGTCGAGGCGCATGGCTTTTGACAGGGCATCTACGGCAAATTTGGAGGCGCAGTATACGTTACCGTTCGCATATACTTCTTTTCCGGCAATAGAGCCAATGTTAACGATATGCCCTTTCTTGTGCTTGAGCATAAATGGCAGTACGGCACGGCTAACGTAAAGCAGACCTTTCACATTTATATCGATCATGGCATCCCAGTCATCCACATCACCCATCTGTATCGGGGAAAGACCATGGGCATTGCCCGCATTGTTAACCAGCACTTCTATCTGCTGCCAGGCCTGCGGCAACGCGCCAAAGGCTTCTTCTATAGTCATTTTGTCACGCACATCAAATGCCATCGTATAAACCGGCACCTCTTTGATTATGTCTTTAAGCTCTTCCAGGCGGTCCTCTCTCCTGCCGGTGGCTATGATCTGGTAACCTTTACTGGCCAGTTCAATGGCGGTGGCGCGGCCAATACCCGAAGTGGCTCCTGTAACTAATGCGGTTTTGGTCATCTTTTACTCAAAGAAAAGTATAAACGAAACGTTGTGGTTTGTCAGCTTCTGAATGCTTGTGTTGTAAATGCTTGGGTTGGGAACATGCTGGTTAAGCAAGCCATGCGAGAACCTAATCTCAGGGGCAAACTTGAAGTATGGGTAGAAGATATCTAAGCCAAAGCCATACTCAACGGCCAGGTCAAAGTTATCAACCAACAGTTCATTTTCAACATCATCTCCGCTGCGTCCATTACCCAGGTCAATGC
The DNA here is from genome assembly GCF_058216375.1 of Pontibacter sp. GD7. NCBI lineage: Bacteria > Pseudomonadati > Bacteroidota > Cytophagia > Cytophagales > Hymenobacteraceae > Pontibacter > Pontibacter sp. GD7. The sequence goes on from NZ_JBYZMP010000002.1 coordinate 163,790, forward strand.
CAGGCTTTATACCACCCACTAGGTACATCCGGAAGTTTGTGCGCCGCTTTGCTTTATACTTCAGCAAAAGAGGCATTTCGATCATGGTGGAACTGATGGTCTTGGTAACATCCTTGCGTTCGCCAGTTTGCTGGGGGGCGTTGCCATACTCTATGGTTCTGCCGTAAAACCCAACGCCTGGCACAAAGCGCGCACTCAGGTATTCTGCCAGTTTAACGTCCAGCACCAGTCCGGTATAGAACCCAGGCGATACTTTGGCATTAACGGCCATGCTTCCGCCGCCACCCGGGTCGTTTGCCTGCTGGTCGGCATACTCCTGCGAGTGCTGTATGTTATACTTTGTAAGGGGCGCGGCCAGATAAAAACCATAGTGCACGACCTTGTCGTCGTAGCCTGGTTTGTTCTGCTGCTCTATCTTTTTTTGTGCCTGTGCTGACTGGCTGCCTAAAAGCAACGCAAGCATAAGCCCCAGAAAGCTTATTTTTTGCCAGTGTAAATCGAGCTTATGCCGAAAGTGAGTGAATGCCATTTGGTGTTTTTAAATCCAACTTCTTCAAAAATGCGGATAAAGTCCTGACCGTCGGGGAAAGCCTGTACCGACTCTGGTAGGTAAGTATACGCAGCGTTATCCTTTGAAACGATTTTACCTACCACCGGTAGTATATTCTTAAAATAAAATTGGTAAAGCTGTTTCATCGGGAAGCTGCGCGGCTTCGAGAACTCCAGTACAACTGCGGTTCCACCTGGCTTCAGCACGCGGTTCATCTCCGACAGGCCTTTCTTCAGGTTCTCAAAGTTGCGCACTCCAAAAGCTACGGTAATTGCGTCAAAGGTGTTATCCTCGAACGGCAGGTTTTCGGAGTCGCCATACTTCAGCTCGATTTTATTTGTGAGGCCTTTCTTTGCCAGCTTCTCACGCCCAACGGCCAGCATACCCTCCGAGATGTCTACCCCAACTATTTTCTCCGGGTTCAGGCGCAGTGTCTCTATCGCAAAGTCGGCGGTGCCGGTGGCAATGTCTAATACAAACTTTGGTTTTTCAGGAGCCAGCAGGCTAACAGCTTTCTTTCTCCAGATAATATCGATGCCAGCACTCAGGAAATGGTTCAGGAAGTCGTATTTGCCGGCAATATTGTTAAACATTGTGGCTACCTGCGATTTCTTGTCGTCGTTCTGGTCTTTGTAAGGTAGTACCGCCATGGGTTAATTGTAAAGTATAATAAGGCAAAAATACTGTTCCTAAAACTATTAACCGCAGTTTATGTTCCGAAATATAAAAAAAGCAGGCCAAACTCCTGGTCTGGCCTGCTTCGGGTAAGTATGATCTGCCTTAAAAGGCCTGTACTTTAGTTCTTCTTGTTCATCTGCTGATTGATCTTTTCATTCTGCTGCTGGCTGTCGCCCTCGCGCGGAATTACTCTGAAAATTGTTCTTCTGTTCAGCTGCATGTTCTCGGCAGATGTGTTTGGTACTGCAGGTCTGCGCTCTCCGTAGCTAACTGTTACCAGTCTTCTCGGCGAGATGCCCTGTTTCACCAGGTAGTCGTAAGCAGCACCGGCACGGTTCTCACCAAGCGTCATGTTATACTGTTCGCTTGCACGAGAATCCGTATGGCCCTCTATACTTACGTTGATGTTAGGGTTCTGCTTCAGGATGCGCACAATATTGTCAAGTTCTTTGATCGACTCCGGACGCAGGTTATACTTGTCGGTATCGAAGTAAATGTTCTGCATCGCAAACTTGCCTGTTGCCACTACGCCTGGCTTGATGCCGTCCTTGTCAACATAATCCAGGTAAAAGTCGCGTTTAATAGTGGTTGTATCAGAAAGCGACATTGGCACTTCAACAACTTCAGTAGTTATCAACTTGCCATCTTTAGAAAGCTGAACCTGGTATGAACGACCGGACAATACCTGCACGGCATAGGTAGCAGAATCAGGACGCGTAACATCCCTGTATGATATTGGCCGCTTATCCGCCTGCGTTGAGTTAAAGATCAGTTCGATACCAGGTATCAGTGTGCTGTCAACTTTAGAGAACACCTGGCCTTTTACCTGCGCATTGCGGATGTAGTTGATCGTGTAAATATCCTTTTCGCCGTAGCCGCCAATTCTGTAAGAAGAAAGGTAAGCGTAGCTTCCGTCCGGGGCAAGGCGGTAATAAGTATCATCATCAGGGGTGTTGATTGGAGAACCCAGGTTTACAGGGCGGCTCCAGCGGCGTGCCACTGAGTCAAACTTGGCAGAGAAAATATCATACCCTCCCATTGTGTTATGACCTCTGGAAGCAAAGAACAATGTACCATCCTTGGCAAGGTATGGGCTGTCATCGTCGAAAGGCGTATTGATGGTAGTGCCTAAGCTGCGAGGCGTACCCCATGTACCGTTCTTGTTGCGCTGCACTACATAAATATCAAGGTCACCGTTCTCTGAGTAGTGGCTTGTAGAGAAGAACAGCGTATTCCCGTCTGGGGTAATGTATGCATCCGACTCAAAATCGCGGGTGTTTACCTTATCGCTTATACTTTTAGGCGCACCCCATGAGCCATCTGCCTGTCTTTCAGAAACCATGATGTCGCCGTTGTTCACGGAGGAGTAAAGCAGCATCTTGGTATCATTGTCAAACAACTGGATGGAGGCCTCGTGGCCAGGACCGTTAAGGGCACCAGGCACTTTGCGCGCAGGCTCCCACTTATCACCTTCAATTCTTCTGGTTTCAAAGATATCCTCGTAGTATTCCCCATCGCGGGCAGCTTTGCCGCCAGTAGCCTGCTCGCCTCTGGAGGTAAACAGCAGGTAGTTGAAATCGGAAGAGATTACCGGGCTGTGCTCTGAGTAGGCCGTGTTAATTGTGCCACCCATGTTTTTCACGAATACGTCTTTCGGGTTTGCCACTTCTTTTTTCGCGTTCTGGGCATGCTTTATCAGCATAGCCACCTCTTCACGACGTTCCTCATTTCTTCGAGGTATCTCTTTCTGATACTTTTTAAAATGATCGATTGCGCTATCGAAGCGGTAGTTGATATGGTCTACGCGGCCCAGCCAATACTCCAGGTCGCGGTCTACGTTAGGCTTTAGTTTTTGAACACGGTACAGGTAGTCTGCCGCTCTTTCTTTATCAAAAGTAAGGTAACTGATGCCTGCACGGTACAAAGCTTTTGCATTATTTGGGTCGCTGGATAAAACCTGCTCATAAAGCGGAATTGCAGCTCTGTAATTTTCCTTATCAAAAAACTTGTTGGCGGCCCTATATTGTTTTCTGGTGCTTTGTGCCGACACAGTTACAGTAAGCAAAAGCAGTAGAGAAAGCAGTAATGTAAACCGTGTCAACATATTAGCTAGATGGCTCATATTGTAAAGGGTTTGTTATATTTGGATGTTCAAGTTCGTACTCTTAGCCTGGTATACCGGCTGTTAGTAATGTAAGGCATATAGTTTGCCTTGCTTCTATACGGCCAATATTAAATTTAGTATATGTTATGACAGGCAATGTTTATTTAATCTTACACCTGAAGCTCATTTCCAACCCCCACACTACTGCTTCTTACAGCTTAATTTGTAAGATAACCAATATAAAATTGTCGTCATCGCAAATATAGACAATTTATTATATATAAGAATACGCCGCTACCATATAATTTATTAAAGCATTGCACTAAATACACCCTTAATCGCTGTTTCAACTATGATTTGATCCCAGAAGTATAAAGGCCTCATTTTAGTGCAGAATTGCAGCGCTAAAAATCAATACTATTGTTTATGAAAAGGGATTTACAGTGCTACCTGCCAGGGAAAATCACTTGATAAATATCTTTGCCCCCGAAGCCCCCTGCACGGTTTGAAGAGAAAAATGCGCTGGTTCTGCTACGGTTAAGCACAAAGTACAGATCATCGTGGGTTGAGTTGATCGGGTAGCCCAGGTTTTGGGCAGGCCCCCATTCGTTATTCTCTAATTTGCTGCTAAAAATATCAAACCCACCCATGGTGTTATGGCCCATCGAGCTAAAGTATAAAGTATGGGTAACCATGTCTACAAAAGGGGCATCGTCGTCGAAGGCGGTGTTTATACTTGGCCCCAGGTTTACAGCCGGCCCCCATGTGCCGTCTGGCTGCCTCGATGTGGCATAAATATCCAGACCACCCATCCCGCCGGCACGGTTACTGGAGAAAAAGGCGTACTTATCGTCAGGGGTAATATAAATGGATACGTTTAATTGGCCTTCGTTAAAAGGGTACCCCAAAGGCTGCGGCTCTCCCCAGCCAGATTGCTCACGCATGGCCACATGCAGTCCTTTAGCTGGATGGAAAGTATAAATCCTGTCTCCCTGCATACTGATATTTACCAGCCCATGACCGCCTTTCCGGATGGCTACAGCCGCTTTGTTATTCTCTTCCCAACCTTTTAACCCATGGCGGGCAAGCTTCAGCTTTTCTTCATCAGTCTGCAAGCCGTTTTTATCCGAGTGCCGGTAGCGTGTGGTGAACAGCATGGTACTGTCGCCGGGCAAGAAAACCGGCAGGTAATCCGAGAAAGATGAATTTACGCCTTTGCCCAGGTTTACAACCTCGGCCACCGAGGGCTTATTTAAAAGTATGCTTCCGGCAAAACACTCATCTATCCGTTTTTGCAGAAACTGTATGTAAGGCCTGTCGGTGCGTGGCGTGCGGGCCATCTCTTGCTGGTAGTATTTACGGGCCTCCTCAAACTCATAATCCTGATGGTGCGCCTCTGCCAGGTATAGCAAAATAAGGTAATCCGTGATGGCAGGTGAAATATCGAAGGCCTTTTTAAAGTATACTTTGGCTTTTTTGGGCTCGTGCAGCTCCATGTAACAGTAGCCGGCCTTATAGTTCGCCTTCAGGCTTTCGGGGTTGATGTCCAGCGCCTTCTTATAGAGCTCCAGCGCCAGGCTATAGTTCTCAAGGTCAAAGGCAACATCGGCCCGCCGTATATAGCGTGCTTCGCCGCCTGCACCAATTGCCCCGCAAAGTATAAACAGCAGTGCAAAACCCAGTAAATACTTTACCGGCATTGTTGCCACACGCACCAGATACTGTTTTAGAAAATTACCCGTTATACTTAAACAGGCGCTTATGTTTGAGCTATGGAACATCATGTTTGAAAAAATAAGCTTAACTTTGAGGTGCGTATACTGGTAAATACCTAAAGCAGCATAAGTTAATAAAATTACAGCTATCCCTCCTATTATAGCTGAATATAACAGAGGGTGGCAACACAAATTAGGCATGGAGATAAAGGAAGCTAAGTTTTTGATGAGCAACACCAAAGTGGAGCTGTGCCCGGCACCAGACAAGCCGGAGTATGCTTTTATCGGCCGCTCTAACGTGGGCAAATCATCTTTGATCAATATGCTTACCGGCCAGAAGGGCCTTGCCAAAACATCATCCTCGCCAGGTAAAACGCAGCTCATCAACCACTTCCTGATAAACGACAGCTGGTACCTGGTAGACTTGCCAGGCTACGGGTATGCCAAAGTGAGCAAGGACTCTAGAGAGAAGTGGCGCCGCATGATCAACTTCTACTTTCAGAAGCGTGAAAACCTGACATGTGTGTTTGTGCTGATAGACGCACGGCATGAGCCTCTGAAGCAGGATCTGGAGTTTATCGACTACCTCGGTAACATGGGCGTACCTTTTGTGCTAGTGTTCACAAAGCTTGATAAGCAGTCGTCGCTTAAAACCGATGCCACTATTGCTGCCTATAAGGCCGAACTGCGCAAAACCTGGGAAGAACTTCCACTTATATTTAAAACCTCCTCGGAGAAACGCATTGGCAAAGATGAGATCCTGAGCTATATTGACGAGATAAACGAGCAGGTTGCGGCAGACCAAAAACAAAATCCCTGACAGGAAGTATAAACTTACGGCACCCCTGCTGCTGTTCTCTTAACACAAGATTTTAACTTTACCCTTTATGAAAACTAAATTCGCATTCCTTTTTATTTTATTTGCCTTTGCAACTATAACTGTATCGGCACAAACCACAGAAAACAAGGCGGCCACCGAGCAGAAAGACGAGCCTAAAGTATGGACACCTGAGAAAACGCCTCCGGTTGTAGAGTTTTATGACGGCGGCATGGAGGCCATGTACAAAGCCGTTTACAAAGAACTGGAGTACCCTGCCATGGCCAAAAGAAACCGCGTTCAGGGTACCTGCATCATTGGATTCACATTAAACCCTGACGGGTCTTTATCTAACTTTAAAGTACTTAAAAACGCAGGGGCCGGAACAGGCGAAGAAGCACTCCGCGTTACAAGACTTTTAAAATTTAGTGCCCCTGGCTTTGCAGTTGATGCCAGTATTCCTATTTTGTTTAAACTATAAAAACACAGTTTATACTTTACTATGCCTATTGATTTAAGACAAGTTGCGGCCATATCTGGCCAAAGCGGCCTTTACCAAATCGTAAAGCCAACGCGCACCGGTGTTATTGTGCAGAGCCTTGAGGAAAACCCGAAAACAATGGTTGCTCAGGCACGTCACCGTATGTCTATCCTGGATGAGATCTCCATCTACACCACCGACGAGGAAGGTACTGTTCCGTTGGCTGAGGTGTTTGAGCGCATCCACGAAAAGTATGGCGACAAATTGCCGCTTAGCGAGAAGCCAAGCAATGAGGAGTACCAGCAGTTTATGAGCGATGTACTGCCAAACTACGATGAGGACAGAGTTTATACTTCTGACATGAAGAAGCTGGCAAACTGGTACCTGATCCTAAACAAACACATAGGCTTTACGAAAGAAGAAGAGAAAGCTACAGAGGAGGAAACTGCTGAAAAGAACGAAGAAAAGGCAGCTACCAAATCCAAGAAGTCAAAAGCTACAAAAGAATAACAGCTTATTTTCAGAACGCCCTCCCACACAGGAGGGCGTTCTGGTTTATACTTTAGCACATCCCAGAATTTTAACATGCAGTATACTCCCGCCATTATTACCAGCACGAGCACACGCTTGCAGCAGCTGTTTGATGTAGAGAACCTACCGGTTTCAAACCTGGAGGCGCTGCTGTACAAGTTGTCGAGGGTGGTGCTGCACCTGCTAAACACAGACCTGGCCAGGCTGCTGCACATACTGTACCGCATTGATGTGGATGAAAAAGCAGTGAAGGAGGCGATGATTACAGACGACCAGGAATTGATAGCAGAACGAATTGCGCGCCTTATACTTAAACGCGAACTGCAAAAAGCCGAACTACGCCAGCGCTACAGCACCCGGTAAAACAGGCTTTTTCTCAAGGCCCTGAAATAAAAAAGGGGCAGAAACCTGTCTGGCCTCTACCCCTTTCTTTTATATTTCTGATCAGGTTTCTTAGCTAACCAAAGCCTCCGCTTTCATAAACTCTTCTACCTTGTCCACCATCTCGGCAGAGCCGATCACTAGCGGGCAACGCTGATGCAGTTCCGTAGGCTCAATTTCCATGATGCGCTGCGTGCCGGTTGTAGCCTTACCGCCTGCCTGCTCCACTATAAAAGCCAGGGCGTTGCACTCGTACATCAGGCGCAGTTTACCATTAGGCGCCTTGGCTGTAGATGGGTAAAAGTAAATACCGCCTTTTAGCAGGTTACGGTGAAAGTCCGCCACCAGCGAGCCGATGTAACGGGCAGAATAACCTTGTTCCCTGCAATAGTTCACATAGTTCTTAACACCCTCCGGGAAACTGTTCAGGCTACCCTCGTTGCAGGAGTAAATGTTTCCTGTATGTGGTGTTATGATATTAGGGTGAGACAGGAAAAACTCTCCAAGCGAAGGCTCATAGGTAAACCCATTTACGCCGTGGCCGGTTGTGTACACCAGCATCGTTGATGAGCCATAGATGATATAGCCTGCCGCAATCTGGCGTGTACCGTTCTGGAGGCAATCCTCCTGCGTTCCGTCGCAGCCCGTTTCGGAGGTTCTTCTGTAGATCGAGAAAATAGTACCGATCGAAACGTTCACATCAATGTTAGAGGAGCCATCAAGCGGGTCCATGGCAACGATGTACTTGCCTTTGGTGTTACCAGTCTGGATAATCTCTTCCTCCTCTTCCGAGATAACCGCACAAACCTCACCTCCGTTACGCAAAGCACGGATAAAGCGGATATTGGCGATTACGTCCAGTTTTTGCTGCTCTTCGCCCTGCACATTCTGGTTGCCATAGGCTCCGGTTACATCCAGCAACCCGGCACGGTTTATCTCTCTGTTCACAATTTTCGCTGCCAATGCTATATCGCGCAGCAACTGAGACAGTTCTCCCGTTGCATACGGGAAATCCTCCTGCTTTCGCATGATGAACCTGTCAAGGGTGGTGCCTACAGGTAACGCCAGTTTGTCATTCATAAAGTAAAGTTTTAACCTGATACAAAAGTATCAATTTTAGTTAATATAATGAAGTATACATATTTTTACGGCAAACGTACTAGCTCAGGATGAAAGTATACAAATTTGGGGGCGCTTCTGTAAAAAGTGCCGAAGCTTTTCGTAACATAGCCTACATCATCAAAAAAAATGGTAACGCAAACCAACTTTTGCTGGTGGTATCGGCTATGGGTAAAACCACCAATGCCCTGGAGCAAATTTTTGAGCTGGCCTACAAGCACCAGTCTTTTGAAGATGCGTTGCAGCAATGTTACAGCTACCACCGCACGATTACCCATGAGTTGTTTCCTGATGAGAATGCCCCGGTGCATGAACGCCTGGAACACCTGTTTGCCCAGCTTCGCCATACCCTGACAAGTCTTCCGTCCGGAGCTTCGTACGATAAATACTACGATCAGGTGGTAAGTTTCGGCGAATTATTTTCCTCTACGGTGCTGCACCACTTTTTGCTGGGGCAAGGCCTTCAGAACAGTTGGGTTGACAGCAGAAAGTATATCCAAACCGACACGACCTGGCGCGAGGGCAAAATAGACTGGAGCTGGACAGAGCGCACCATCAAGCGTGACATTCCGGAACTTTTACAGAGCCAGTTGGTGGTTACGCAGGGTTTTCTGGGCGGCACCAACAACGGGCTCACCACCACCCTCGGCAGGGAAGGCTCCGATTTCAGTGCGGCCATTTTTGCCTATTGCCTGGATGCTGAGGGCATGTATATCTGGAAAGATGTAGAAGGGCTGTTAAATGCTGACCCTAAGTACTTCCCGAATACCGTGCGTTACCCTGAGATCTCCTACCAGGAAACCATCGAAATGGCATACTATGGCGCATCTGTAATACATCCGAAAACGGTAAAACCGCTGGCTAATAAACATATTCCGCTTTATGTTAAATCTTTTCTGAACCCGGAAGCTGAGGGCACCAAGATCTGCGATTGCCGCCATGAGGTGGTTGTGCCAGCTTTTATCATTAAAGAGAACCAGTGCCTTGTTTCCTTTGGCGTAAAAGACTTTACATTTATCTCAGAGAAAAACCTGGGCACTATCTTTAACGCTTTATCGGAGCTTCGCCTTAAGATCAACATGATGCAGAACTCCGCCATTTCCTTTTCCATCTGCACAGACTATAACCAGGAACGGCTGCAGCGCCTGATCGAAACGCTGCAAGACCAGTTTACCATTCACTATAACACTAACCTGCAGCTGTTCACGATCAAAAACTACGATGCTGCCAGCATAAGTATGATGACGGAGGGTAAAGCTATACTTTTAGAGCAGAGAACCCGAACTACTTTTCAGGCAGTATGCAGGTAAGGTTTGATTCGTTCAAAACTCCTGCTGTGGAAAAATTTACTTTAATTTTTACAACTTTAAGTTTCAAATAATTTATATTGTTAAAACTTTATATTTTCTTTGCGTATAGATAAGCCTGTGAAAAGGAGCTGACTAACTGAAGTGTACTAATGGCTGAGAAACTTACACCCACATTCGTTTTTAAATTAATAGTTTTGTTTGCCTTATTAATAACAGGTGTGCTGGTAAGAACAAAGAGAGTAGCTTTCCCAGCTGATGCAGCCAGCGTACAGAACTTTAAACAACCTGCTAGCACAGACCAGAGCCAACCGGAGGAGCATGTGCCTTACCATAAAGTAATCAAACGCGAAAAGTCACACAGCAGCAGCCCAGCAATCTAGCTATCCACAAGCCCTTTGAAGGGCTTTTTTTATGCTTTGGTTAAAAGCCGTAACTTCAGGCTTTCATTTATTCCTGATCACAAAATAAAACACATGGAGTTTATACTTGTTACCCCACAGGCACAGCCGCATATTGCCTTAATTCAGCTAAACCGACCAAAAGAGTTAAATGCGCTTAACCTGCAGCTCATGGGCGAATTGCGCGATGCGCTAAAAGAACTCGACGATAACGATGACGTGCGCGCCATCATTATCACTGGTAATGAGCGGGCCTTTGCTGCCGGTGCCGACATAAAGCAGATGGCCGGCAAAACCGCCATCGACATGCTCAACATCGATCAGTTCTCTACCTGGGACCAGATCCGTAAAACGAAGAAGCCGATTATAGCGGCAGTGTCAGGGTTTGCATTGGGTGGCGGCTGCGAACTGGCCATGACCTGCGATATGATCGTGGCGTCTGAAACAGCCCAGTTTGGGCAGCCTGAAATCAGGATCGGGGTTATGCCCGGTGCAGGCGGCACACAGCGCCTTACAAAAGCCATTGGCAAGGCCAAAGCTATGGAGATGGTGCTTACCGGCAAATTCATGTCTGCCACCGAAGCCGAGAAACATGGCCTTATCAATCGTATAGTACCTGTAGAGTTATACTTAGACGAAGCCTTTAAACTGGCTGCAGACATTGCTCAGATGTCGCCGGTGGCGGCAAAGCTGGCAAAAGAGGCCGTTAACCGCTCTTTCGAAACCAACCTGGACGAAGGTTTATACTTTGAGCGCAAGAACTTTTACCTCTGCTTCGCCTCTGAAGACCAGACTGAAGGGATGAACGCTTTTGTGGAGAAGCGAAAGCCTGAGTTTAAGGGGAGATAATTGTTGATTGTTGATTGTTGATTGTTGATTGTTGATTGTTGATTGTTAAATGGTTTAATTGTTGTTCTCTACAATCTGACAGCGCATCAATCAGTGAGCTTGTTTAGAACTTATTAAAATCAATACTGCTTGCCCTTGCTGCGTGTTATCACCAGCAAGTATAATAGCCAATGCCCGCCATTGTTTATGGAAACACCAACAATGGCGGGTTCATTTTTTTATCAAAGCTCTAAACAGCTTCAGTTTCTAACAATCATACTTAATCAAAAAAATCACTTAAATCACCGGTCAACTTTCAACTCTTAACTATTCCTTTTACATTTGCAGGAACTATTCCTAGTTGAGAATTATTCTTACCTGAGTAATGCAAAACCTAAACCGAGATGAGTTACGACAGCGCCTGTTAGAAGGTGGCCTTAAAGCCACGCTTCAGCGCATTGTTGTATTCGAAGCGGTAATGGAACTGCATGGGCACCACCCCACCGCCGAGGAAGTGTACCAGCGCCTGAAACCTGCCAACCCAAGCATATCGTTGGGAACGGTTTATAAAACCCTGGATACCTTTGTAGAGACAGGCCTGATCAAAAGGGCTTTATCTGAGGAAGGCGGCAAACGCTACGATGCCAACACACACGCGCACAATCACATCTTTTGCAGCAAAACCAAAGAGATCGTTGATTTTGAGGATGCAGAACTGGAGCAGCTTTTAACCGACTTTTTCAGCAGACGAAAACTGCAGAACTTCGAGATAAAAGGGTTTTCGGTGCAGTTGACGGGGCATAAGGTGGAGCCTGACAAGCAAATAAGTATAAAAACGATTATCTAAGTAGAATTTATTAACTCAAAAACTAAATAAACAATGGCAGTATTAGTAGGTAAAAAAGCACCTTCTTTTAAAGCAACAGCCGTAGTAAACGGAGAATTTGTAGAGAACTTCTCTCTTGAGCAGTACATTGGCAAGAAGCACGTAATTTTCTATTTCTACCCAATGGACTTCACTTTTGTGTGCCCAACTGAGATCATTGCTTTCCAGGACAGAATGGAAGAGTTTGAAAGCAAAGGCGTAGCCGTGGTAGGTTGCTCTACCGACACGCACTTCTCTCACTTCGCATGGCTGAACACGCCACGCAACCAGGGTGGCATCGAGGGTGTAGCTTACCCACTTGTAGCAGACGCTTCTAAAACTATCGCACAGAACTACGATGTTTTAGCTGGTTACTATGACTACAACGAAGAAGGCGAGTCTATCTTTGTTGGTGAGCCGATTGCTTACCGTGGCTTGTTCCTGATCGACAAAGAAGGCGTAGTTCGTCACCAGGTTGTAAACGACCTTCCGCTTGGCCGTTCTATCGACGAGGCCCTGCGCATGATTGATGCCCTGCAGTACTTTGAAGAGAAAGGCGAAGTTTGCCCTGCAAACTGGTCTGAAGGCAAAGAGGCAATGCAGGCTACAAAAGAAGGTGTATCTAACTACCTTGCAAAGCACTAAGCTTTAAGATTTTTGAAAACAAAAACGCCCCGGCTGATGTCGGGGCGTTTTTGTTTTTATACTTGTGTGCAGTTACCCCATCCTAACAAAGTTATTCTTTACATGATTTTCATCCCCCCGCCCCCTTCAAAGAGGGACTGTAATGAATTGAGGCCTCTTTGCTAATTACCTCTGGGCTTTGCGTGCTGTAAGAATACCTTAAAAGTATAAGCGTTGAGATGTATACTTATGCTGAATGTCCCCCTTTGAAGGGGGTAGGGGGATGAAAACATTTTGGGAAAAACTTTCTCTATCCTACACTTTCTGCAAAAGTATGGTAAGTATACGTGGAATACCGGTCCGGTCATTATCGTCGAAATACTCGTTCAAATCCACTACTTTCAGGCCGTGCTGCTTTGTAGTCTGCACAAAATCTGACACGTTGTGCGTATAGCACTCCACTTCCTGCCTGCCTTCTTCGGTATCGAACCGGGCTTTGGTGCCGGCGTACTGCTTAAAGGGATGCAACTCTCCAACATAAACATAACCACCCGGCTTAAGTGCTTTTGCAGCTTCTTTAAAGATGTGGCCCAGGTCTAAGATATGCTCCAGCACCAGGCTGAAGCTAACCAGGTCGTACTGCTGATTTCGGAAGTCCCAGTCCTGAGTAACATCGGCCTGGATGAACGCAACCTTATTAGAACTAACTTTCCTTTCAGCCCTTTTCAGCATCTCTTCTGATAAGTCTACGGCCGTAACATGAATGGCTCTGCGCATCAGCCATTCGGTGTTTTTGCCTGTTCCGCAACCTATCTCCAGGCAATACTCAAAAAGTATATTCTTCAGGGTAGCACGCAAAGCAACAGCCTCCAGGTCGCGGGTGCGGTTTTTGTTGGTGTCGTATTGCGAGGCCCAGCTGTTATAGGCTTTTTGTATACTCATAGTTGTTTCAGCATCCAGATGTTACAGGCATAGTGTCCTGAATTACCCATTGCGTGCGCTAAAGGTTTAAAACCGGCTCTTTCGTACATGCTCACAGCCTTTGCCAGCTCCGGAAACGATTCTAAGTATAACTGTTTATAACCTAACTCTCTGGCCGTATTTATACTTTGCTGCATAAGCTGATTGCCTACTCCCTTTCCCCGGGCATCGGCAGCCAGGTAAAACTTCACCAGCTCGGCACAACCATCTGGCAACCCCTCCGTCGGGTAAACACCGCAGCCGCCAACAATTACACCGTTTGCTTCGGCTACAAAGTATGCGCTGGCCGGGTTTTGAAAAAGCTCATAGAGTGCATCTGTGGTAGGGTCTGTGTAAACCGTGCCGGGCCTGTCTATCTTAAATTCCCGGAATACCTGACGGATTAAATCGGCCAGGGGCTGGTTATCGGATGGCTGAATGCGCCTTATACTTGGAATCATACTTTGGATACACAACTATTTTTTTGGACCGGAAGAGTTGATGACTTTATTCAGCGTGTAGTCCATAATCTCATCCTTTTCATCAATCAGATGATCTCTCACTTTTATATCAGGCATTACACCGATTAACCTTTCATCTCCGTTGGGGCGCACAATATAGCCTTTAGCGGCTTTAACCACAACACCTGTGTTGGGCAAGGGGAAGCTAAACTGAGAGGCATAGAGTGTTGGCACATCACCGGTTTCTTCGCCTACAATAGTCGCAAAATTATAGTCTTGTATAAGTGCTGCGCTTACAGCCGCCATGGAGTAAGTGTGTCGGTTCACCAGCACATAAATCTTTCCTGTAAACCGCTTGCTTTCGTCAACCGGCTTCTGCTCCGGAAAAGTATACTCATACACCTCCCCATTTTTATGGTTCAGGATAGCTTTGGCATAATCTTCTATCTTATCTTCCGGTGTGTTTTGCCTGGTTTGTGCTTTCAATACCTCACTCGTTTTCAAACTAAACTTTGAATACCACCTGAAAGGCTTATCCGCAAAATAGGAAATAAGGTAATCGGAGTAAGAGTTATCGCCACCCTGGTTATTTCTCAAATCAACAACAAGATGCTCTACTTGCTTAGAACTGATATCAGCAAACGCTGAGTCAATAAAAGCTCTGAATTGTTCCTCTCCATTTTCTTTGGCAGAGCTAAATGGTCCCGGGTTCAGGTAGGCTACGTCATGCTTAATATCGAAGAAGCGTTGTGAGTTTGTAATCTCATTTCTTTTTCCCTCATAATCCAGTACCGGAATTGCAGATAAGCTGCGTGTCTCAACTTTTCCATTGGCGCTTTTTACCTGTACCTGAAACGTATCTTCCTCACCGAACACGGCCCAATAATACCTGGGCAATGACCAAAACTCCAGCTTAACATCCTTAAAGTATGGTCTTTCTGCCGAGATATAAGGATAGATTTCCTGTTGTATTTTTTTAACAGGCACCTTGTTTATACTTAATAGCTGCTGGCCTGCCCTAATCTCCGTGTTATCTGTGTAGCTCTTGCGGATAAAGGCTTTGCCGTCTTCAAAAGCCAGTTCCAGGGGGAAGACAGTACCGCCGTTATATGCATAAGTAATGTATGGCTGTGCCGGAAAATCAACCTCAGTATGACCTAAGTTTCCAGTGGCTGCAAACTTCTGGAAAAGCTTCGTTGCTTCTAAAAGGCTTACAGAATCCTTGTTACTGATTGCCTTCAGACTATTTGCATAAGCTTTATCAAACTCACTTTTACTGACATAAGCATATAGATTATAGTTTGCCTTCTCCAGAGTTTTATACAGGTACTCTAGGTCAGCTTTTACAGCACTTGCAGGGAACTTAGCCCCGACACCCTGTGCCTGCACAGCATACATTGAGGAGAAAAACAATAAAATTAAGAGGGTTAGCTTTTTCATAGTCACAGTCTATACAAAATCCACAGGCCATTCTAGTATAAATTTAACATCTTTCAATACCGCAGTCAAATAAAAGGGTGATCAATACTAATCCTTGCTCTCCTTCCACAAAGTATACTTACCTTACCAACTATCCCTCCACAATCTGCTATATTTGCACCAGAACCAGACCTCACAGCGTCTTCCAGACCTGTGAGTGTCTTTGTATGATAGCAAAGTATAGATTTGAAGTTACTTTACGACATCGGACTGAAAGCTTACCAGGCGGCTATTGCGCTGGCCTCTCCGTTTAACGAGAAGGCCAAACTGATGCGGCAGGGGCGAGAGCGGCAGTTCGAGAGGTTGCAGCAGGCTTTTGCGGGTAGCCAGGCGCCGGTGGTGTGGTTCCATTGTGCATCGTTAGGGGAGTTTGAACAGGGCAGGCCGGTGATGGAAGCTTTTCGGGAGGCTTATCCAAAGTATAAGATCCTGCTCACCTTCTTCTCACCTTCCGGCTACGAAATCCGGAAAAACTACGCAGGTGCCGATTACATTTTTTACCTGCCCCTGGATAGCGCTACCAATGCCAGACGTTTCCTGGAGATTACCCAGCCAGAGCTGGCGGTGTTTGTAAAGTATGAGTTTTGGCATTATTACCTGCAGGAGCTGCAGCAGCGCAACATACCTATACTTTCCATCTCCGCTATTTTTCGCCCAGACCAGGTTTTCTTTAAACCATACGGCGAATTTTACCGCAACATGCTGCGCCGCTTTACGCACCTTTATACCCAAAACAAAAAATCGCTACAGTTACTGAAGCGTATTGGCATAAAGCAGGCAAGCATAGCCGGCGATACCCGCTTCGACAGGGTACTGCAAACTGCGGCAAGTATAAAGTCTATACCTTTGGTAGAGGCTTTTGCAGCAGGAAAAGAAGTATTTATGGTAGGCAGTAGTTGGCCCGCCGACATAGAAGTGCTTTTACCGCTTATTCAGAAGTGTAGCCAAAGTATAAAATTCATCATTGCGCCGCACGAGGTAAACGAGGCAAGTATAACTGCTGTAATGCAGAGCCTGGGCAAAGAAGCCGTTCGGTTTTCTAAAACCTCTGAAACAGATGCTGCAAAGTATAACGTGCTGGTGATCGATAACATTGGCATGCTGTCGGCGCTTTACAGCTATGGCACTTATGCCTACATTGGCGGCGCATTTGGCAAAGGGCTGCACAACACCCTGGAAGCTGCCGTGTTTGGTTTGCCACTGTTTTTTGGGCCAAAGTATGAGAAGTTTCAGGAGGCCAGGGACCTGGTAGAACTCGGCTGCGCTTTTCCGGTAAACAATAGCCAGGAGTTGGTGCAGGCATTTGAACAGGTACATACCACACCCGGGCTGCGCCAAAGTATAACCAGCAAAGAAAAAACATACGTACAAGAGCAAGCCGGCGCTACTGCCAGAATTATGACTGACATCCGCGCTTTGCTTAAACAAAATACATGAAAGGAGTTGTAGTTAAATCGACGGGATCGTGGTACCTGCTTCGCGATGAAGAAGGCAAGTTACACCGTGCCCGTCTGCGCGGCAAGTTTAAGCTGAAGGGCATGAAGGTGAGCAATCCACTTGCCGTTGGCGACAAGGTGGAGTTTGACCTGGAAGAAGCTGGAGAAGACACTGCTGTCATCCACAAAATCCAGGACCGCGAAAACTACATCATCCGGCAAAGCACCCACAAAACTGCCTACTCCCACATCATAGCCGCCAACTTAGACCAGGCACTACTCATTGTTACGCTTGTTTCGCCACGCACCTCCTTTGGCTTCATCGACAGGTTCCTGGTAACCGCCGAGGCTTACGATATCCCGACCATACTGGTGTTTAACAAAACCGATATGTATGACGATGAGATGCGGGATTACCAGCGCCAGATCAGCCACATGTACGAGCAGATAGGCTACCAAAGTATAGCAGTATCGGCTAAGAGCAAAGAAGGCATCGAAGAACTGAAAGAACTACTGCACGGCAAAACCACGCTCCTTTCGGGCCATTCCGGTGTAGGCAAGTCCACGCTCATTAACCTGATCGTACCTGACCTGGAACTGAAGACCTCTGAGATTTCCGACTTCTCTGACAAAGGCGTGCACACCACCACCTTCGCCGAAATGTTTGAGGTTGACGAAGATACGTTCATCATTGACACGCCAGGTATAAAAGAACTCGGCATTGTGGATATTCCGGCAACCGAACTGGGCCACTACTTCCCGGAGATGCGCGAACGCCTGAACCAATGCCGCTTCAACAACTGCACTCATTTTAACGAACCCGGCTGCGCTGTAATAGAAGCCGTGCGTAAAAATGAGATATCACTTACCCGCTACGAAAGCTACCTGAGCATGCTGCATGGCCAGGATAATAGGAAGTGAGAGTTTGAGAGTTAGAGAGTTTGAGAGTTAAGGAGTAATAATGTAGAGACGCAATATTTTGCGTCTTTTTTCTTTGCAGTACCGAGTCCAACCACCAACCAATACCTTCAACCCTTCCCAAGGCTTTCCGTTACAGGCTTATACTTCAGATCAAACTATGAAACTCAACAACACAAACATCCTGATAACGGGTGGCACTTTAGGCATCGGCCATGCCACAGCAAAACTACTGATAGAAAGCGGAGCCAATGTAGCCATTACCGGCCGCGACGAGAAACGCACACTGAAAGCGGCCCGCGACATAGGCGCTATGCCCATAACCGCAGACGTGGCTAACCCTGAAGACGTGAAACGTACCTTCAAGACCTTTATGGAAGAGTATGGCAAACTGGATGTGTTGATCAACAATGCAGGCATCGGCACTTCTAAACCGCTGGAGGAACTAACAGTGGAGGACTTTGAGCGGGTATATCGGGTAAATGTGTTTGGTGCAGCAATGATGGCAGCAAGGGCAGCAAAGATCTTTAAGAAACAGAACTACGGCAACATCATCAACATTGGCTCTACGGCTGCTACCAATGCTTACGAGGGCGGTTCTGTGTATGCCTCTTCTAAGGCGGCACTAAGAAGTATGACCCAGAGCTGGCAGAAAGAGTTGCGCCGGCACAACGTGCGTGTTATGCTGATCAACCCAAGCGAGGTGACTACCGCCTTTGGCAACCCGGACCGGGAGGAACGCGAGACGCAACCCAATAAATTACGCGGCGAGGAAATTGCCTGGGCTATAAAAAGTACTCTGGAGATGGACAACCGGGGATTTATACCTGAACTTGCAGTTTGGGCAACAAACCCGTTTTGATACAAACAGCAAAGGCGGCCCTTCGAGCCGCCTTTGTTATACTTTCATTTTGCTGTTATTTCTTAGCCGGAACAAGCACTTTATCTATCACATGGATGGTGCCGTTTTTACTTAAGCCATCTGACTCCGTAACGGCAGCTCCGTTTATCATGATCTGGTTATCGCGCTTGGTAACTGTAAGCTGCTCACCTCCTACTGTCTTCAGCATGGTGCCATCCTGGAGGTTTTTAGAGGTTAGTAAACCAGCCACCACATGGTTGTTAAGTATGGCTACCAGCTTTGCCTTGTTTTCATTCTTCATCAAGTCTTCCAGTACGTTGTCAGGCAGGGCATCAAAGGCTTCATCATTCGGCGCAAAAATAGTGTAAGGTCCGGTTGCGCTAAGTGTTCTCACAAGTTCAGCCTGCTTCAACGCAGATTCCAGGTTGGTAAGGCGTGGCGAAACGTAAATGTTTTCTACAATCGTTTGTGATGGCAGCACATCCTTCCCTCCGATCTCGGGGTTGACAACCACATCAGCTCCTTCGCTTGCCTGCCTGCCAGGTGTGTTGGGGTTGGTCATTTTGGCATCAGGCTGCGAACCGGGGTTTGGCTTGGTTTCTTCCTGCAACGGGTTTCTTTTCCGTTCCTCGTCGGTGCCGCAGCCCTGCAAAGCTACGCTGCAACAAAATGCACCCAGTAATACAAGTATGTTCAGTTTTTTCATAGATGTTTAGTTTTATTTTTGTCACGGATAGGGGCTCCTGTTGTGGCGCCGGTTAGTCTTCTTAAACTAGAAAATCCGTACTTTTGTTATCAAGATTGTTTTACACAAAAAGAATAAACCATGAAAACTGCAGAAATCCATACTGGCAAGGGTGTCATGAAGGTAGAGTTCTACGAAAAGGACGCACCAAAAACAGTACAGAATTTTATAGATCTTGCTAAAAAAGGCTTCTACGATGGCCTTACGTTTCACCGTGTTATTCCTGATTTCGTGATCCAGGGCGGCTGCCCTAACTCACGCGAAGGTGCTAAAGGCGTACCGGGCACAGGCGGACCAGGCTACAAGATCGATTGCGAACTTACCGGCGAAAACCAGTACCACGACCGTGGTGTGCTTAGCATGGCACACGCTGGCCGCAACACCGGCGGATCTCAGTTCTTTATCTGCCACAGCCGCAAAAACACATCACACTTAGACCGCAACCATACTTGCTTCGGCAAAGTGGTGGAAGGCCTGGATGTGATCGACCAGATCAAAGCCAACGACAGGATCGAGAAGATCGTAGTAAACGAGGAATAGATTTTTCGTTGTTAGTTGTTAGTTATTCGTTATTGGAGTTTTGAATTTCGAAGTAACTGCAAATAACATTGGAACTATACTTTATCAGAAAAAGCCGCTTTAACAGCGGCTTTTTTTATTGGCCTTTACAGCAAGTATAATTATGAGTCCAGCTTAAAGTATAAAGCAAAAACTAACAACGAGCAATTATATCAATCACACCAATCAACCCTTTAATCCTTTGTCTAAAGTTCTTTTGCACAGCTCCTGTAAATGCACTTTTAGCAGGTATAACGGCATCTTTCTAACATTAAGGGCCAATCCTGAGTATTTATGATTAATTTTACCATAAGGCCGTTCGGTACCTGATAGGGGATTTCTGCTATGCCCGCCCCGGCTTTTATGGTACCAGGCACACTAAATTCTGTTTACACGTACTATAACGGATGTCGCTATTGGTGCGGCTCCTACTCAGGCAACATGAAGAAACTTGCACTACATTGGCAGATACTCATCGGCATGACCCTCGGTGTGCTTTGGGGAATCTTCGCCAGCTCTATCGGCATCGTCGATTTCACCCTCGACTGGATCAAGCCCTTCGGAACCATATTTATCAACCTGCTAAAGCTGATCGCCGTGCCGCTGGTTTTAGTGTCGCTCATAACTGGTGTTTCCAGCCTCAGCGACATCAGCAAGCTTTCACGCATTGGCTCTAAAACCATTACTATATACCTGGCTACAACCGTACTTGCCGTTACCATGGGACTTGTACTGGTAAATGTTTTCCAGCCGGGCAAAGCCTTCTCGCCAGAGAAACGCGACGAGTTTAAAGAACAGTTTGCCGCAACCACCACGCAAAAATTTACCGATGCCGCCGCCGTGGAGCAACAGGGACCCCTGCAACCACTCATAGACATCGTACCCGACAATGTGTTCCGCTCCCTGACCGACAATGGCAGCATGCTGCAGGTGATCTTTTTTGCGCTGCTGTTCGGTATCGCCCTTATCATGATCCCTCCGGACAAGGCCGCACCCGTCAATGCATTTTTTGAGGGTGTTAACATGGTCATCCTGAAAGTAGTGGATATTATTATGCAGTTTGCGCCTTACGGTGTTTTTGCACTACTGGCCGGCCTGGTAGTAGAGTTTGCCGGCGAAGACCCGTCTGCCGCACTGGAGTTGCTCGTGGTACTGGGTTACTACTGCATTGTGGTAATTATTGGCCTAGCGCTGATGATCACGGTGGTGTACCCTATACTTGTGACCACAGTTGGCAAAACAAAGTATAAAGACTTCTTCAATGGGATATTGCCGGCGCAGCTGCTGGCTTTCTCCACCTCATCAAGCGCAGCCACATTGCCCGTAACCATGGAACGCTGTGAGCAAAACCTGGGCATCAACAAAGACATCACCAGCTTTGTGCTACCGCTTGGTGCCACTATAAACATGGATGGTACCAGCCTTTACCAGGCCGTGGCAGCCGTATTTATTGCGCAGGCTTATGGCATCGACCTGGATATTATGGCCCAATTAGGTATTGTACTTACGGCTACGCTGGCCTCCATCGGGGCGGCTGCAGTGCCGGGTGCCGGCACGGTAATGTTAGTAATTGTGCTGCAGCAGGCAGGTATACCAGTTGAGGGTATTGCGCTTATACTTGCCCCTGATCGTATTCTGGATATGTGCCGCACCGTAGTTAACGTAACCGGCGATGCTACGGTATCGATGGTGGTGGCGCGTACTGAGAACCAACTGCACCCGCCCATTACAGAGACAACAACAGTATAGCATACAGGAAAGCCCCCAGCGCGAAGGCCCAGTAGCGGCTTTCGCGATCTTCGGGCAATTCCTCTTTCAGCACATTCATAATAACGCCGCCACCAATAAAGGCAATCAGCAGAAAGATAATCGTTTCGGACACCTCGATAAAATAACCAACTGCCCAGCCTGCCACAAGCGCCAGCACCAAAAGCCAGCGACCATACTTAGAATACCTGCGCTGATGGTGCTCATGTAAACCAAAATCATTTACAATAAAGTGCAGGGCCATGGCTGTAGAGAAAAGCAAAAGCTGCGTAAGCGGTCCCTCCTCCCGCTGGAAAAGAATATAACCGATCAATGCATTGTAAATACCAAAAGACAAGATGTGCACCCAGAAGATTCGCGCAGGTGGCTTTTTCTCGCCCTCTTTCTCTAATCCCTCTTTTTTGGAAGCAACCACTGATCGTTCCAGGCCATAAAAAAAGCTGAGGCCAACCAAGGCCATGATGTAGATATGATGGCTTAGGAACTCCTCCCCCGGAAATCTTTGCTCCACGTGCTCCTGCCCCTCACTAAGCTCCGGAAACAGGTGCAGAAACACATAAGACACCGACACGCCTCCTGCGATTGACAGCCACACACTTCTAGGTATGCCTGTCAGAAAATGAAACCGTGTTCCATAAAAATGAATTAACGCCAGCACCAAAACAGGCCATATCGACACATGATGTTCCATACCCCAAGCTACTGTGCTTTACTTTTTAAGGTTTTGTAACCCCAGTTTTTGTAGGCAACCGAATAGAAATTTCACTAGATTTAGATGGTGTCATAAAGTTAGATTTATAGTTATTTCGAACATGCCTTAGACGAGAGGCGAAAGGGACCAGCATAGCTGTGAGAAATCTGAAAGGATGGATAGTAGTAAGACGTTTCAAACCTCTCCTGCTGGTTGAGATTACAATTAATCCTTTAGGTTGACAGCATTACTCTTAACTATTGAGCCTGTTTAGAGTTTATTAAAATCCATAGTGCCTGCCCTTGCTGCGTGTTCTCACCAGCAAGTATAATAGCCAGTGCCTTAAATTGTTGGTGAAAAACACCAACAATGGCGGGTTCGATTTCTTTTAGCCAAAACCCTAAACAGCTTCTTTATATAAGGTGGGTTTTCTATCAAAGATGAATTTTATTTCTAACAATCAGAGTGGATCAGCAAGAAAATCTGCCCGATTTTTGTTATTATAGCCTGTAAATTTTAAAACTAAAGCATGAAAGCAAACCTCTTCCGTAACATGCAGGCAACTGCTGCCCTTTTGTTACTTTCCGGCTCGCTTGCCTTTGCGCAGGATGGCGGCGTATCGTCAGTAACTGAAATAGATAAATCCTACCTTAATTGGTATAACCTCGATGTCAAACAAGACAAAGTACCCGGCGTTAGCGTAAACCGTGCCTACAACGAACTGCTTGTAGATAAACAGCCTAAAAAGAAAGTGGTGGTAGCCGTAATCGACAGCGGCACCGACATTAACCACGAAGAGCTAAAAGGCAGAATCTGGGTAAATAAAAAAGAGATCGCTGGCAATGGCCTTGACGACGATAACAATGGTTACGTGGATGATGTGCACGGCTGGGGATACCTAGGCAATGCTGCTGGCGAGAACATTGAGTTTGAAACCTACGAATATGTGCGCCTGCTGCGCAAGTATGCCCCCAAGTATGAAAATGTAAAGTCTGCACAGGGTCTCTCTGAAAAAGAGCAGAAGGAGTACAATACCTATGTTACTGTCCGAAAAAATTACGAAAAAGAGTTGGAAGACCGCCTTAAAACAAAAGCTAACCTGGATGGCTTTGGTGAAGTGCTTAATTATTGCGAGGCCGTGATTGGCAAGCATCTGGGCAAGAATACCTATACCGTAAAAGAGCTAAAAGCTATTTCTAGCTCAGATGCAGAAGTAAACAAAGCCAAGGATTGGCTACTGCTAAAGTATAGCCAGGGCTTCACACCGGAATCATTCAGAGGTTATAAAGAGCACATCGATAAGTTTGTGAACTACCATCTCAATCTGGAGTTTAACCCTAGATCTATCATAGCCGACAACCCCGAAGACATCACAGACAACAAGTATGGCAACAACGACGTGATTGGCCCCAGAGCTGACCATGGCACACCGGTTTCAGGTATAATTGCCGGCTTACGTGGCAATGGAATAGGTATTGATGGCATTGCTGAGAATGTGGAAATTATGGCCCTGCGTGCTGTACCAAGCGGTGACGAACGCGACAAGGATATTGCATTGGCCATTCGCTATGCCGTGGACAATGGTGCCAACATCATCAATATGAGCTTTGGAAAGGATTTCTCACCGGAAAAGCACTTCGTTGACGAGGCTGTAAAGTATGCTGCCTCTAAAAATGTGCTTTTGGTGCATGCAGCTGGTAACGACGGTAAAAATATTGACGACGCCGACAACTTCCCGACAAAGCAGTTCCTGGACGGCACCCGTGCCAGCACCTGGCTGGAGGTTGGTGCCACATCCAAAAACCTGGACAAGACCTTTGTAGGTGACTTCTCGAACTATGGCGTTAAGAACGTGGACCTTTTTGCCCCTGGCGTTGACCTGGTGCTACTGGCCCCCGACAACAAGTATGATAAGATGAACGGCACCAGTTTTGCCAGCCCTGTGGTATCTGGTGTGGCGGCTTTGGTGTGGTCTTATTACCCTGAGCTGACTGCGGAAGAGCTTAAAGAAGTGCTGCTACAGTCGTCGGTTAAATATCCTAAGCTGAAAGTATACTACCCAACCGAAAACCCGAAAGAGAAAAAACTTACTAAGTTCTCAACGCTGTCGGCATCGGGGGGTGTGGTAAATGCTTACGAAGCCCTGAAGCTGGCTGAGAAAAAAGTGAAAGAGAAAAACTCATAAGTATAAAGTATAATCAGGGAGCTACAGGCTCCCTGTTTTATTTTGCATAAGTATGAAGATTGCGATAATTGGTACCGGAGGTGTAGGCGGTTATTTCGGCGCTAAACTGGCACTGGCCGGCCACGATGTTACCTTTCTGGCAAGAGGAAAGCACCTGCAGGCTATGCAGGAAAATGGCTTGACTGTTAAAAGTATAAAGGGCGACTTTAAACTGGATAAAGTAAATGCCACAGACGACATCCAAAGTATAGGGCCTGTGGATCTGGTAATGGTTTGCGTAAAGGCCTGGCAGGTAAAAGAAACCGCTGCAGAGCTTGCCCCCATCGTTACACCTGATACTATGGTGCTTCCCATGCAAAACGGTGTGTTGGCTGCAGAGGAGTTAGGTGAGTTTTTGCCTGAGCAAAGTATACTTGGCGGACTGTGCCGCATCATCAGCAAAATAGAGGCCCCGGGTGTGATCAACCATTTTGGAGTAGAGCCTATCATCATCTTCGGTGAATTGGATAATCGAATTACCACCCGCACCCAGAAGCTGCAGCAGGTATTTGAACAGGCCGGTATACTTGCCAAAGTTGCCACCAATATTCAGGCTGAGCTCTGGAAAAAGTTTATCGGCATCTGCGTAAGCAGCTTGCTTGCCGTTACCAGGTCTACATACGGGCAGGTGTTGGAGTTACCCCAAACAAGGCACCTGATGGTGGAGTTACTAACCGAGGTCTGCGTCCTGGCCCAACGTGCAGGTATACAAATTGAGGCAGATTTCGTCGCCAGAACTATACTCAACTTCGAGTCCCTTCCTCCAGACTCCACAGCCTCTCTTACCCGTGATGTATGGGAAGGCAAGCCCTCTGAGATCGAATATCAAAACGGCACCGTGATTAGGTTAGCAGAAAAGTATAATGTACCCGTACCCGTTAACCGCTTTGTTTATTACTGCATCCTGCCAATGGAGAAGCGTGCCAGGGAGAAGAGGAAGTGATTATATTTTATGGTAGGTTAGGCAGAAGTATAAGTTGATGCTAAAGGGCGCTCATGGATAATTATAAATTCTTTATTCTGCCTGTTTATCTAACAACTGTTTATCCTCAGTTTTACTTGCCTATCGTTTTACTTCTGGCTTTGGTGCGCTCAAGGCCGCGTGGCCTCGCCTTTTGGCATCGCGCTGTGTACCTGAAGCTGCCTCCGCTCTGCTTCGGCTGCCTCACTCCGTTCGACACCGCAACAGCTACAAGGCGCTCAACCCAAAGGCTGGGATCGACACTTCTTCGCCAGCGGCTTTTGCAACTGGCAAGCAAGTATAAAATGGTTGTTGCAGAAATCCCCCTCCTGTTTTTAGGAGGGGCTAGGGGAGGTAATTCCCCCTCTTGAGAGGGGCGC
The DNA here is from genome assembly GCF_058216375.1 of Pontibacter sp. GD7. Classification (NCBI taxonomy): domain Bacteria; kingdom Pseudomonadati; phylum Bacteroidota; class Cytophagia; order Cytophagales; family Hymenobacteraceae; genus Pontibacter; species Pontibacter sp. GD7. The sequence goes on from NZ_JBYZMP010000002.1 coordinate 189,633, forward strand.
AGGGGTGTATTGATCGTATGCTGAAAAGTCCCCCTTTGAAGGGGGCAGGGGGATGACAACCGTATGCCGAGTTAAAGAAAAAGGTGCACCAAAGCACACCTCTCTAACTCTTTAACCTTCTAACTCTCAAACTCCTAAAAATCTTCCTCATCCTCCTCTCCGAAAGTAGGCATACTAAACATGCCGCTAAGCAAATCTTTAAATTGCAATCCAGTGCTCAGGCGGTTTTTACTTAGTTGGCTGTGTTCGGCCAAACCATGTAATGCGAATTCCATCATAAACAATTTTTCGTCGCCTTTTGCATCTGGCTGGTGTTTCTCGACAAGCTCTTTTAGGCCCGGCACTTTAGACAGGGCTTTTTTATAATCGGCTGCGGAGGCATCGTTTAAAATATCTATCGTATTGCCGTCGCCGAACCAGTCCGTGATGGTTTTATAAGTATTACCTTCCTTTGCTTTTTTTGCTTTGTCGGGGTCGGGGAAGTATTTGAGGAATTGCGTTCTGATGGCTTTTCCCATCAACACCTGGGCCACGTGTCCGGCTCCCTCCTGCTCACCCTCATACACCAGTTCCACTTTACCGGTTACGGATGGTATTGTGTTCAGAAAATCAGACACCCTAATGTATGTTTTGCTTTCCCCATTCAGCAGAGCACGGCGCTCGGCGGCGCTTAACAGGTTCTCGAAGGCAGAGATTGTCAGACGAGCCGATACCCCACTTTTAGCATCCACGTATTCGCTTTCACGTGCCTCAAAAGCAACCTGCTCTATCAGGTCACCGATAATGTCGTTGGTTTGCACCAGTTGTTTCTGCTCGTTTTTAATGCGGGCCTCCTGACTGGTAATTTTCTTGCCAGTTTCTATGTTTTTAGGGTAATGCGTGATGATCTGCGAGTCGATGCGGTCTTTTAACGGTGTCACAATGGAGCCCCGGTTCGTATAATCCTCGGGGTTGGCCGTGAATACAAATTGAATATCCAGCGGTAGGCGCACTTTAAAGCCTCGAATCTGTATATCGCCCTCTTGCAGAATATTGAATAAGGCCACCTGTATGCGAGCCTGTAAATCCGGCAACTCATTTATCACAAAAATACCCCGATGCGAACGCGGAATCAGCCCGAAATGGATTACCCGTTCATCAGAGTATGGCAGCTTCATGGTAGCAGCTTTTATCGGGTCAGCATCGCCTATCAAATCCGCCACCGAAACATCTGGCGTTGCCAGCTTTTCAGTATATCTGTCGGAGCGGTGCAGCCAGCTGATTGGCGTATCATCGCCATGCTCATGTATCAGATCATTCGCATACCGCGATAGTGGCTGCAGTGGGTCGTCGTTCAGCTCTGAGCCCTGCACCACGGGTATATACTCATCCAGCAGGTCAATCATTTGGCGCGCGATACGGGTTTTGGCCTGCCCACGTAAACCCAGCAGGTTAATGTGGTGCTGCGAAAGTATGGCCCGCTGCATATCCGGGATCACCGTTTCTTCATAGCCCCAGATTCCCGGAAAAATTTCTTCTTTGCCCTGCAGCTTTTTTATCAGATTATGGCGGAGCTCCTGTTTTACACTTTGGGGCTCGTAGCCAGCGGCCTTCAGTTGGCCAAGCGTTTTTATTTTTAGTAAGTTTTCAGCTGGTATGTCTTTGTACTGCATTCTCTTTATTGAATTGTTGAATAGCTGTTAAATTGTTTCTTTGCTGAGGTGAACACACCCCTAAGAGCTACGCTCGCTAGCTCAAAACTCACGTTTAGGCTAGTCTACAAGAGGGAAATTAATATACTTCTCTATTGGAAAGTAATACCCCAAACACCACTTAAGACTTTAAAAAAGTGAAGCATCTTTTCATCTTTAAATCTCCAAATCTAAAACGTTTTCTTACGATTGCGGCCGTAATCTTTAAACACTAAGTGGCCCAAACCTTTAAGCGAGCTGTAATACGCCTGTCCGTTGTTCACTTTGGTAAACTCATCTACGAACTGTTGCAAGTATGGGTCTGAAGCGATCATAAAAGTCGTGATCGGGATCTTTAGCCTACGGCACTGCGCAGCCAGGTTCAAGGTTTTATTTATTACTTTTCTATCAAGCCCGAAGCTGTTTTTGTAGTAGCGCAACCCTTCTTTCAGGCAGGTAGGTTTACCATCTGTTATCATGAAGATCTGCTTGTTTGGGGTTTTGCGTTTGCGCAGAATGTCCATGGCCAACTCCAGACCGGCCACGGTGTTGGTATGGTAGGGCCCCACCTCCAGGTAAGGCAGATCCTTTATTTCGATTTGCCAGGCATCGTTGCCAAACACGATCACATCCAGCGTATCTTTAGGATACTTCTGCTTTACAAGCTCAGCCAGTGCCATGGCTACTTTTTTGGCCGGGGTAATGCGGTCCTCGCCATACAGGATCATGGAGTGCGAAATGTCGATCATCAGCACCGTGGAAGCTTGTGTTTTGTGCTCGGTCTCGGTTACTTCCAGGTCTTGCTCTGTTAGCAACAAATCCCCGATACCGTGGTTGATTTGAGCGTTCCGGATGGAGTCTGTCATGGAGATCTGCTCCAAAGCATCACCGAAGCGGTACTCACGGCGGTCTGTGCTGGCCTCGTCGCCGATGCCGGTGTGCGGGGTGGCATGGCTGCCCTTGGTGCCTTTCTTTAGCTTGCCGAAAATCTCCTCCAAAGCACTCTTGCGTATACTTTGCTCGCTCTTGGCAGTCAGCTGAAAAGCCCCTTTTTCCTGTGGTTTTTCATCCAGGTAGCCTTTCTTTTTCAGGTCTTCTATAAAATCGCCGATGCCGTACTCGTCGCCGGTCAGGTTATACTGTTTGTCTAAGGAGCTAAGCCAGTTAAGCGCCTCGCCAACGTCGCCGGAGGTAATGGTAACCAGTTGCATAAAAATCTTCAGCAGCGACTCGAAGCCTGGTTTATCATCCTGTGGCGGAATATATTCTGTAAATCGATAGCCTAAAGACATGGTAAGAATAAGGTTTTAGTGGTATAACAGTTCAGGACAGGATATGTTAAGTATACGCAACCTCGGAATAATGGCCATAAAAAAAGGGCTGGCGCACTGCCAACCCTTTTCCTATTAATTTATACTTTATGTTAGTCGATCCAACGGAATTTGTACTCTAGTTGTGGTACACGCATACGCTCAGCGATACGCTTCAAACGGTCAGGCAGTGCCATTAGGTAGTCACGGGCACGCTCTCCGGCTTCGTTCAGGCCAGTGATAGACTCTATCCTCCACTCTTTGATCAAACCATCCAAAATGTCGGTGTAGTCTGAGGAAGTATAAACGCCGATACGCTGTGCCGCGTCGGTAAAGTGGCCGAACGTCTTACCCAGGTCAACACCAAGCTCACGCATGTAGTGGGCAGGCATTACGATCTTTTTGCGCATCATGTCTTCAAAGGCCAGCATCATCTCGTTCGGGTCAGCTTCGAAAATCTTTCCAACAAACGACTTGTAAGCTTTTGCGTGTCTTGCCTCATCGGAAGCCACGTGCCCACAAAGCTTTGCCAGCATGTTATCACCCTGCTTCTTGGCTATCTGTGCCACACGGCGGTGCGATAGGTTAGTGGCAGTTTCCTGGAAAGAGGTATAAACAAACGAACGGTAAGGGTCGTTGTCAGTCTGCAGGTCAAAACCATCGGCGATCAGGTACTGCGTAGAGGCTTCCATCTCACGCATATTGATGCGGCCGCTCAAGTATAAGTAACGGTTCAGTACATCCCCATGGCGGTTTTCCTCGGCAGTCCAGGCACGGTTCCAGCGCATCCAGGGGCCGTTAGGGTCACTTGGTAAACCTTCAATGGTCATCAGCCAGCTTTCGTAGGTAGGCAGTGCCTCCTCTGTAATGGTATCACCTACCAATACGGCCAACAGGTCGTAGCTCAGGTCACGGGCACGCTCACGCAGTTCCTTAATCTCACTAAAGAATGTATCAAGGGTAGCGTCAGGCAAAAGATCTGCCGGTTGCCAGCTGTCTTCAACGGACTTAAGAAACTCGTTCATTTTTTCGTTCACGAAATCCTCCATCCACTTGATGACTTCTCCACGGGAAGCGGTTACTGATGTAATCATTGTTTTAATTTTAATGAAAGGTCAAATATACTTATAAATGCGAACAAAGTACCCAAACAGGTTAACAATTTGCGACAACACCCCCGGAAACCCAAGGAGGCTTTTGATTAAAATCATACTTACGCAAACAGAGCATCAAAGTATACCATTTCACACCTTATGCATGCATAACATCATCAAAAACAGTGCAATAAAAACTTAATAACGAAGCAGGTAGTAAGCTTTACGCAGGAAACCCAGATCAATTTTGTACCTGTTCAGGAGTGCTACCAAGCGGTATGACAGGGGAAGTTTGGAGTTGGTTTTAAGCAGTCTGAGCAACTCAGCAGCCTCTTCAAAATTTTGGGTAAGATAGGCGTGCCGGGCTTCATACTTTAATCGCTGTGTTAGGGCCTCGTGTTCCTCCTTTGATCGCACCAAACCAGCTGCCTTTTGGCATATTCTCACAGTAGAAGCCAGCATTTTGTTTCCTGGCTTGTATAGGCCACCAGACATTGACCGCCCATGCACACGGCGTTTAGTGGTTACTTCAGGCAGGTAGTAATAATGGAACTTTCGCGCAGACCTTACCCAGAAATCGAAGTCCTCGTAGGCTAATGTGGCATCGTACCCGCCCAGTTCCTGAAAAACCTCGCGGCGCACCATCATGGTTGGCGGACAGACAAAGTACCGGCGCAGCACCTCAGCAAACACATTCCCATCAGGAGCTGGTTTATACTTTTCGCTATGGAAGTATAAATGCTTACCAGATTCTGAAATGTAATCGGCATCAGAGTATACAACACCATAGCTTTTATCAAGCTTCTGGAAGGCAGTTACCTGCTGCGCCACCCGCTCAGGCAGCAATACATCATCTGTTGCAAAATCAATTATATACTCGCCTTTGCTTGCCTCCAGGCCCAGGTTAAAGGCAGCACAGTTACCCATGTTCTTAACGTTACTGATGAACCTAATCTGCGGGTGCTTTCCCAGGAAAGTATGAATGATTTCCACACTGTTATCGGTGCTGCTGTCGTCTACCACAATTACCTCCAGGTTTGGGTAAGTCTGATGCAGCACGGAATCCAGGGCCTCTGCAAGAAAACGTGCGTGGTTATAGCACAAACAAATTACCGATACAAGTGGCTGTTGGCTCATGGACGGATGTATTTGTTATAGTATAGCACGGCAAAGGCAAGTGTTACAGCATAGCGCAGGGCATGGGCCATAGTTATGCCCTCTAAGCCATAAGGCCCGATAAGTACGCTGACCAGTGTAATGTATAGCAATGCCGAGGCTACCTGCCAGCCAATATACAATTTTACGTGTGCCCTTACTACAATAAGGTTGGTAAGTATGATGCTCCACAACCTGAAAAAATCACCCAGCAGCTGATAATTGAACAGGTACTCGGCCACTACAAAGCTTTGGTTGAACAGCAGAAGTAAAACCCAATCGCGCAGCACATACACCAGCAGCAGCGCAGCCAGCAGCACTGGCAACACCAGGTAAAAGGTAGCCCTGACAAACTTGCGCAGCGTATCTTCCTCGTTTACCATGGCAGCCATGCGCGGGTACACCAGCATGCCGATCACGGCAGTATACACTGTACTGTAATTTTCCGATACCCTTACCACTGCTTGCCATAGCCCCGTCTGGTACAGGTCGAAGTGTGAAATAACGTAATCCCGGATGTAAAAGTCTGTTAGTTTCAGACAGGCAAGCGCACTGATGGCCATCAGGATATACTTCCAGAGGTCTTGGTATACGTTACCTGGGATGCTGATCTTTTTGAACGGTGGCAACAGCCGTTTAAAGTATAAACTAGCCAGCGTGATGAAGAAAGCTGCTGACTGTACCCATAAAATCACGAGAAACACCTGGCTGACAGGTAAGCGGCCCTGCGTAAAGTATACTGCTGCCATGGCACCCAACGTAACGAAAGCCGTCACAAACACATGCCACATCAGCTCACGTCTTGCCAGTAAAATGGACATCAACATGAGGTTAAGCGTTACCAGGATGCTACCAATACCAAACAGTGTAGCCCATTGCCATACTTCGCCTATCCCGAACTGCTCCAGGTAATACCCCGGAAAGCTAAAAATGAGAAGCAAGCCAGCAATAGCGCAACAGACGTTAAGTATAGCCCCGGCCCAAAAGTACCGCCGGTAAATAACTGACTCTGCGTTTCCATTAGCCAGAAACTTGATCAGGCCGATATTGGTGCCCCCGTCGGGGATAGTGGTAACGATGGAAAGCAGGTTCTGAAAGTGCGCATAAAGCGTGATGCCATTTGGCCCATAAAAAACCGCAAACAGCTTATTAACGGCAATGCTGGACACTGCACGCACCAGAACCGACAAGAAAGACCAGAAAGATGATTTGAGTAGTTGCAGCATTTATTTGGCCAAAGCTACTGCAAAATAAGGTTTTTATGCGGAGGATGTAATTCAGGGCGAAAGATAATTGGACAAAAGGCCATCTCTAATTTGAATAGAGCGCAATGAGTGTTACTCTTTTGGACGCTCAATTGCTCTAACCGCTCTTTCGGACATCCTTGTCCGAAAGCCATCTGCCGGGGACTTCCTAGTCCCCGTTGAATAGCCTGCCTATAATGCGGACAAGGATGGCCGCAGCAGATTTAGTTCCGGACAAAGATGTCCGGAACAGCGATGAGTAGCAATCAATTTACGCCAGTTACAAACTGGCTTCAACACTCAACCACCAGTTACCGCTACGCTCAAACTGGCGGTATGTAATGATATTACTTAACCCAAGTTGCGATATATGCTAAACCAGGCAGGTGTAAACACACCCCTGCGCCCCACTCAAGAGGGGAATTACATGCACGAGCAAAATTCCCCTCCCGGGAGGGGTTAGGGGTGGGTTAATCGCAACTTGAGTTACTTATTATATAACTCCTGAACCGCCTTTACCACCCGCTCCTGCTCCAACTCTGTTAGGCCCGGGAAGATCGGCAGACTTAAACTTGTGCTGGCCCACTCTTCTGCCACCGGAAAATCGCCGGCTTTATGGCCCAGAAAAGTATAGGCTGGCTGCAGGTGCACCGGCACCGGGTAATGAATGGCAGTGCCTATGCCATGCTCCTCCAGATGCTTTTTCAGGGCATCCCGTTTCTTTGTCCGGATGTTGAAGATGTGGAACACGTGGCTGCAGTTTTTGGCTGTAACCGGAAGTATAAGGTCGCCTACTTCCTTTAGCTCCTGCAAGTATACTTTAGCCAGCCGTTGCCTTTCAGTGTTGTATTGGTTCATGTGTTGCAGTTTGATGCGGAGGATGGCTGCCTGCAGTTCATCGAGGCGGGAGTTAACGCCTACCAGTTCGCCTACATACTTTTGCCTTTGGCCGTAGTTGCGGTAGTGCTGAGCAAAATCGGCTACCAGTGCATTGCTGGTAACTATTGCCCCGGCATCACCCATGGCGCCCAGATTTTTGGTAGGATAAAAACTAAAGGCCGCCGCATCACCAAATGTGCCCACTTTTTGGTTATTAAAAGTAGCGCCATGTGCCTGTGCACAGTCTTCCACTACACTTAATTTATACTTTTGCGCCAGCTTAAGCAGTTCATCCATCTGGCAGGCTTGCCCGTAGAGGTGCACCGGAAGTATGGCTCTGGTTTTGGGAGTGATGGCCTTTTCGGCATTGGCTGCCGTGATGTTACAGGTATACAGATCTGGCTCTACAAAAACCGGCTTTGCATGCACCTGCAGCACCGCATTAACTGTGGCCATGTAGCTGTTGGATGGCACTAGCACCTCGGCTCCGGCATCAATACCCAGGGCTTTTAATACTATAACAAGAGCATCGTAGCCATTGCCCACGCCAACACAGGTAGTTCCTTCGGCAATGTAGCCTGCAAATTCCTGTTCAAACTGCTGTACTTCCTCGCCAAGTATAAAATTGCCCCGCCGGGCCACCTGCTCCAATGCCTTCTCCAGTTGCTGTTGCACACCTGGCACAAAATCCCTTAAAGCAAAAAAAGGTACCTGCTCTGGCATAGGCTAAAGTTTTACATGCTGTGCTTTTTCAACGAAACTACTGTAATCCCGGATATAGTCGGCCTCGTCAAACTCAGTGGAGGTCAGGCTTAAAAGTATGGCTCCCTCTGAAAAGTATAAGTTAGCCCAATACATTGGTGGCAGGTATAGGCCCTGGTTCGGGTCACTCAAAGTATAGTTTTCAGAGCTGCCTTTGCCGTCATCCACCTTCACCTTAATACATCCGTTTACTGCTACCAGCACCTGTTCGGTTGCAATGTGTGCATGGCGGCCACGCACTACCTCTTGCGGTGTGCTGTAGGTCCAGAACACGCGTTTTACGGCAAAAGGCAATTTATGAGCAGACTGGGTAGAGCTGATGTAGCCCTCTGCAGGGTTACCTGTGCTTTCGAAGGTGATGTAATGCGGCTGTTTTGGCAAAGTATAAAACTTATTTTTTCTGAGAACGAATATAGCGCTATTTCTTTTTTCCTGCTTGCCCGGGGCTATACTTAAGTTAAATTTGTAGCAATGGCTAAATGGCCGAATAACTACAGCTATGCTTTACCTGTTACTGAGCGTTATTGTAAGCGCCTCCCTCATTTTCATATTTAAGCTCTTTCAGCGGTTCAATGTGCACACCTTCCAGGCCATAGTGGTAAACTATACCGTGTGCGTTTTGGTTGGCCTGCTTTTTCCGGGAGGTTCCGATGTGCTGCAGCTAAGCATTTTCAGCCATACCTGGGCCTACGCTGCCATGGCACTGGGCACTATCTTTATACTTACCTTCTACCTGATGGCCCTCAGCACGCACAAGGCAGGCGTAACGGCAACATCGGTGGCAGCCAAGATCTCGATGGTAATACCTGTTTTGTTTAGTTTGCTTGTGCTTAAAACCAGCCTGAAAGAGTATAACTTCATCAACTACCTGGGTATGCTGGCAGCTGTGGTCGCTATCGTGCTCACGTCCATCAGGCCAAGGCAAAATGGCGGAGTAAAAGCCTCCCGGCTGGTTACGCTGCTGTTGCCGTTTATCATTTTCCTGAACAGCGGCATCGCCGATTCGCTGATAAACTATACCAACGAACATTACCTGCAACCGCACCAGGCCAGCCAGTTTACCATGCTCACGTTTGCCACCTCTGCCGCAGCCGGCTTAATCGTGTTGTTGGCCATGCTAATACTCCGGAAAGTAAAGCTGAACTTTAGAAGTATAGCTGCCGGTGTGGTATTGGGTGTTCCCAATTACTTTTCAATCTTTTTCCTGATACTTGCGCTGATGGCCTTCGACAACGACGGTGCTTTTCTGTACCCCATCAATAACATCGGGATCATACTTGTGGGTGCTATCGGGGCGGTTGTGCTGTTTAAGGAGAAACTCACAAAACTTAACCTGGTTGGCATTGTGGTGGCGGTTCTGGCTATTGTGCTTATCTCGTACCAGGAAATTTTAGCTAACTTACCCTAGCCCATGCAAGATACTTACCGAACCATAGAAGCCCCCACCGAAGGACTGTATAAAGAGAAAGGCAGCAAGTTTATTGCCCTGGCCTACCCTGCCTACACCGAAGACGAGGTAAAGGACATTCTGGCGGAGGTAAAGAAGAAGTACTATGATGCCCGACACCATTGCTACGCCTATGTATTAGGAGCCGACAAAAGCCGCTACCGTGCCAACGACGACGGCGAACCAAACCACTCTGCCGGTGACCCCATACTTGGCCAGATCCGATCTGCTGACCTGAGCAATGTGCTGGTTATTGTGGTCCGTTACTTTGGCGGCACCAAACTAGGTGTGAGTGGCCTTATAACCGCTTACAAAGCTGCCACTGCCGATGCCCTGGCGCAAGCCACCATCATCGAGAAGCATGAAACCGTTTTGCTGCAGGCTCACTACGCTTACCCCCAGATGAACGATGTGATGAGCCTGGTGAAAGAGTACGACCTGCCCGTGTGCGACCAACGGTTTGAACTGGACTGTAAACTGACGCTGGAAGTAAGAAAAGCGCTGCAGGAAGAAGTAACCGCCAGGTTAGAGGACATTGAAGGCGTACGGGTGAAAGAGCTGACGTAAATCACAGCAAATTTAGCATTGCCGCTATATATTATTATCTTGCTGTATGTCTAAGCTCCGATTCAGAAAAAAGCAGAACAAGATACTGGAACGCAAGGCCGGCATTAAGCCAGGCTCGTTGGTCATACCCGAAGAGGCTTATAAACCGCGGTTTTTCCTGATGTCGTTTTCCGAAAGCTTTCTGGATGAGGTAGAACTAAGCAGTTACCAGGAGCTGATGAAGCGGGTAAAGGCAAAGCCTGAGGCCCGCCATTGGATAGACATTCGGGGTTATGCCGACCAAAGTATGCTGGAGCAACTTACCCTCGACTTTGGCCTGCACCCACTGCAGATGGAAGACGTGATAAACGATTACCAACGCCCAAAAGTAGAGGAATTCGACAAAAACCGCCTGTTCATAATCACCCGCATGCTGCGCTGGTCGCCGGAGTTTAAAACCCTGGTTGATGTGCAGCTTTCACTTTTCACCGGCGAGAATTACGTGCTTACACTGCAAAGCGACTACGGCGACTGCCTGGATCCATTGCGTGAACGCATCCGGGTAGGCAAAGGCATTATCCGCACGCGCCCTACCATGTACATGGCCTATGCCATACTCGATGTGGTGCTGGATTACTACTTCCCGGTAATGTCGGAGATCGGGCAGTACATGGAGGACCTGGAACAGCAGGTGCTGCGGCAACCCTCTAAGGCTACGCTAACCGAAATACTGGACCTGAAAAGCGAACTGGTAAAACTGCGCCGCATTACCTGGCCCGAACGCGACCTGATGAACGAACTCCTGCGCATGGACGATGCCACCATTCCAGACTCGCTTAAAGTATACTTCCGGGATGCCTACGACCACGCCGTACAGCTGATAGACCTGGTGGAGAACCACCGCGACCTGTCGTCGAGTTTGGTGGAGCTGTACATGTCTACGGTTAGCAACCGCATGAACGAGATCATGAAAGTGCTCACCATCATCTCGAGTATCTTCATTCCGTTAAGCTTTATCGTGGGCCTCTACGGCATGAATTTCGCCCACGAAGACCCCGAAACCGGCAGAGTGTTCCGGTACAGCATGCCCGAGCTCTACGAACCTTACTCCTACCCTATTCTGCTCATGCTGATGGGTGTACTTATACTTTTGCAGATATACTTTTTTTATAAGAAGGGCTGGTTTAGGAGTTTTTAGAAGAGGTCTTGATGAAGGGTTATACTTTACTTGAATGCTTAACCCACCCCTAGCCCCTCCGAGGAGGGGAATTTTAACCTAACCCGGCCCCTCCTTTTGTCGAGGGCCCCTACCCCCAAAACAAGTTACGCTTAGGACACAAGCATAAAATGTTCTATCTACCGCGAGTTTTCAACTCGTGGTTGTCAATGTGGGCAAGCTTTCAGCTTGCGTGAGTCGTTTTTTATACTTTTGCATATCTACGCAAGCTGAAAGCTTGCCATATAATTAGCCACGAGTTGGAAACTCGCGGCAGGAATAACAGCGAATGTAAATTTGTGTCCTAATAGTAGCCTAAAAACAGGAGGGGATAACTTCTTATCGAGTGTCCCCCTTCGAAGGGGGCCGTTTCATTCTATTTTTTGCTGGCGCGGATCTGTCATCCGTGACTTTTTATACCGTTGGATTTGCAATTACGAGTGGTCGGAAGAAGAGCCTAAGTAACTTAATGTAGATAGTTGTTTATCTTTTAGACTCACATTGATCATCTTAAAAGAGTACTCATTCTAAATTAGGTCAACTTCCGAACACTCCTAATTTGCAATCCAACTGGGCCAGCCTGTCCCGGGCGCAGTCACGGGAAGGCCCAGCCATAGCCCGACACGAGCGAAGACGCTCGCTCCATTACCATGTAATTTGCTAGGATGAGATGGCTCTGCTCCGAGGAAAGGAATTACATGCACGAGTAAAATCCCCATCCTCTGGACTATCCAAAATGAGAGTTTTGAGCTAGCGAGCGCAGCTCTGTACGGGTGGGTTTACAACTGCCCAACATTTACATGTCGATTTAGCCTACTTCTCATACAACTCAATAGGCAAGTCGTCAGGGTCAGAGAAGAATGTGAACCGCTTGCCCGTATACGCATCAACCCGGATAGGCTCTACTTGTACGCCTTTCTCTTCCAGCCTCTCTACTTCGCTTTCGATATCATTTACCTCAAACGCCAAGTGCCTTAGCCCTAACGCTTCAGGCCTGGATGGCCTTTTGGGTGGGTTAGGAAATGAGAAAAGCTCCAGCACGTATTCGCCATTTAGCCCCAGGTCTAGCTTATAAGATTGTCTTTCCTCCCGATATACTTCCCTGATCACCTCCAGGCCTAATACATCCAGGTAAAAAGCTTTCGACCTTTCGTAATCGGAGCAAATGATGGCTATATGATGGATTTTATTGAGCATGGAGCATTATGATCTTGAAGTCTGTAAAGTATGTTTGGCTGGTTGAACTTATCTAACTGTAACCACCCTAAAATGCCGGTTTAGCCTTTGAGATCGGATGGCCTTAGTATTTTATCTACCGGCCATAATACTAGTGTTATTACCGGTAATACAAATACCACCATTATAATGCCTAAACCTATGTACCCAGTTATATATGTAATGCATCCAGACTCATTTGATTCTTCGCTAAACGCAGAAACTGTTATCATGGAGAGTATCATTGCTATAATTGGTGTAATTACCCCCATCACCATTGAAATGCCACCAATCGCCAGAACAGAATTGCCCTCTCTCAGTCTGATCCTTCTTATCCCAAATACCAGAAGGTATATGATCGGACTGAGTGTTAATAAAAAAGATAGTAAACCGAACAGCTGCGCCATACTTTAGGCTCTAAAAACGAATGGATTTATACTTACAATATAGCAGATGTTTAATTAACTCCAGTTGCGATATATGATAAAGCAGGCAGGTGTCAACACACCCCTGCGCCCCTCTCTTTAAAGAGAGCCCCTACCCTCAGAGGGGAATTACATAAACGAGCAAAATTCCCCTACTCTTGACTAGCCAAAACGACAATTTTGAGCTAGCGAGTGCAACTCTTTAGGGGTGACTTAATCACAACTTAAGTTTAATAGCTAACATACACATATGCTAGACATAGCCTAAAGGCGAACGAAAGATCTAATTCACCAACCTGAAGCCGATCTTCTGCAGCTCTTTGCGGAACACTTTGTACAAAGTATAATCGTTGGTGGCATCGTTGCGGAAAATGACAACGGGTTTGCTGTTTTCTAGGGTGCTGTTGCCAACCAGCTTGCCTTTGGAAGTATAGAGATAGGTTTTCTGAGGGCCGGTTTCGGTTACGGCGTAAACTTTATTGTCGCCACCAAAATGAAAGTACTGCACGATTTTAGGCGCAGAGGTTACATAGCGTTTCTCGAATTGCAGGTTCAGGTCCTGGTCAAAAATAGCCACCTTGCCCTGCTCCTGTCGCACAATTACGTAAGACTTGCCGTTGTTTTCCTCTGGCAGCAGCTCGAAGAAAGCGCCTTTGCTTGGCCTGATCAATTGCTCACGGTTAAGCACGCGGCCCTGCAGGTTAAAAGTAACCACACTTCCATACTTTGTCACCACGGTTACCTCGGTTTTGCGCAGATCTGCACCCGCGTTCACAAAAGCACCGGATGTTAACGGAGATTTTAAGTTGATCGGGAAACCCGAATATGCCTCGCCGCGCTGGTTCAGGGCATACACGTAGCCGTTCTCCAGCAATACCAGAATCACATCGCGGCCACCCACGCGCAGGTGCTGTGGCTCGGCTGCAAGGCGGTAATCCATGCGGCGCGGCTGCCAGCCTTCTATGGCATTGCCCCGGATATCATACATGTACAGGTTGCCCAGGTTATCATCTACCAAAAGGCGGTAGTTCTGGTCTTTTTCGTAATCGAAAACGGCCAGGTGCTGTATGTTGAGGGTGTCGCCTATGTTAAACGGGAAATTCTCAAGGTTCTGCCCCTGGTTGTTGATGGCATGGATACGGTTGGCAGTGGCAAAAAGATAGCGCAACTTGTTATCCGGCCCCAGCTCAACCTGTTTTATACTTCCTCTGATGGTGGTGCCTACTGTGTCTGCCCAGCCGCGCTTGCCAGTGGCCGCAATGTTCAGCAACACATTGGCTGAGTCCTGAACAACGATCTCCCGGCTGCGGTCCACGGCATTCTGGACGGCAAATGGCCTGGAGATAATACGTGAGTCAAACTTCTCGGTCAGCTCTTTGGTAAATACATCCTCTCCGGAATTGGCGCTGCGGTCCTGCTTCCGGAAAACAAAGCTGGTATAGTACTGCTTGCCGGCGTTGGCAAACTGGAAACTCACCTGGTTAAACCGCTTGATAAGCGTGGCGTTCTGCAGCAGGTCTTCGCGGCTGTTTTCGGTCATATAACGGCTAAGCACATACCAGGCATTTACCGTGTTCAGGTACAGGCTAAAATTGGCTTCCTGAAGCGTTTCCTCGATAAATGCCTTCTGTGCCGCCGACTTACCCCAGACATTCTCCGCCGATATGTCGTCCAGCATATCGCGCAACGTGGCCACTTCATCCGAAAAAATGATGTAATCATCCACCTCAACCACATAGCTTTGCTCAAAGCCGGCAAACAGGTTTCCGAATAGCTTTGCCGGCAACTGCGGCACCTCGATCATCTCAATTATATAGCCACCATACTTTTCAGTGTAAGGCTTTTTCTTACGGGCCGCCGATACCTGCTGGTTAAGCTGCTTTAGCAGCCTGACGGCACGCGCGCTGTTTCCTGCATGGGCAAACACCACTTTCTCAGGGCTGGCATTTATCGTGTTCGACTCCATATAGGCCAGTGCCACCTCGTTGTTAAACACACTTGCCAGGCTATCGAGCATGGTGCCGTACACAGAGCCTGCAGCCTCTTTTTGGTTAGCTTGCCTTTTCAGCTTGGCTACTTTATCCAGGCCAAAGTGCAGCAGTACAGCCGTGCGGTTGGGCAGGTAGTTTTTAACGTTAAAAGGCTGTGGCTTAACCGGGGCAATATTGCTGTGGAAGGTATTCTTCAGAGATTCCGGTTCTGAGAAGCCATTTAAGAAGATCTTGTCCTTCTCCAGTTTCAGTTCCAGCATTCCCTCTGCGCAAAGGCTGCTCAGGTAGCGGACCTGCGGCATCAGCTCCTCGCTCAGGAAAAGGCCCATCACATTGGGCAGTTCCCGGTAATTGACAAACACATTTGCGTATACTTCGGGTTGGTTGAGGTAATTCGTGCTTTTAAAGTTGGCTGCAATGGAGGTTAAGCTTCCCCGGTTTATACGCCGTATTATTTCCTCGATCAGTACCGGTGAGCGGCTAAGTATAATATTGTTGTGGTAGGTAAAATATGTGAATGATGTGCCTAGGCTGGTGTTCTTCACGTCCGTTAGTAGCACGCCTTGGTATTGCCTGCTGTCCTGCTCAAAAATTTTACTCTTGCTGATGTTTTCAGTTAAGGTGCGCAGAAAACGGTGCTCACCCACCGAGTTGACCGGAATGTAGTGCACAAACTCAACATCGGACTTGCCAACCACATGCATAGAGGTAAGTATGTTTTTCTTGTCGAGGAAGCGCTCGCGGCGCTGCGTACCCGGCGAAACACTGTCCAGGTAAGCCATGTTTTCCTCGAAACGCTGATAAGCCGCCAACGCAGAGAAACTCTCCAGCAGGCCTGTTTCACGGAGGTGCTCTACCAGAGCCGTGTGATTATTCGTTTCCACCACAAAGGCTGCATTTTCGGGCACAACGGCCCACAGGTTAACCTTTTCGCGGGATGCCTGCCAGCGGTTAAACCCATAGTATGCCAGCGAAGCCAGCACAACAAAACCAATGAAGAAGAAGACGATGCGTTTCGGCATGTTTAGCAATTACGGACTACAAACTTAGCTTTTTTTTTGAATACTGACAGCCTTAACCGTAGGAATGCCGCCACCGGGTAAACTGTTTTAATACTTTGTATACCTGTAAGTATAACTCAGAAGAATGCACACGTATAAATAGCTAAACCTCACAGCATCCTATGTACAGAATTCTTGTCCCGGTAGATTTTACAGAAGACTCCGTTAAAGCCAGCCATTACGCCCTTGCCCTGGCAAGCGCCGCCCCACAGGCACAACTCCTGCTGCTGCACTGTTTCCAGGATTACCTCGCCGACGCAGACACCGATACGCCTCCCCCGCTGGAAATGTCTGCCTCCGACGAGGTGGCCGAACGGGTGATTAACCGTAACGTTGAAGAGGCACAGGACGAACTGGAAGAACTTTACCAGCAAATCCGGACCGAAGCCAAAGGACGTAACATGCACACCAGCGTGGAACGTGCATTTATACACGGCCTGCCGGAGGATGTTATACTTGATGAGGCCACACGGTTTAAACCTGACCTGGTGGTAATGGGCACCAAAGGAGAAGCAAACATCTCAAGGATCTTTTTCGGGACGGTTACCACCAAAGTCGTGCAAGAACTGAACATTCCGGTGCTAACCATACCCCAGGTTTACCAAGGCAATAAGGTAGCCAATGTAGCCTATGCCACCGACTTCGACAAAACGGACGGAAGAGCAATTGCACAGCTTTTGCAGTTACTGGCCCCATTTAAGCCCACCATGCACTGCGTTCACATCAGTAAATCCGAAAACGGTAAAGACCAGGCTAACCTGAACAGGCTACAGGAAAAGCTGACAAACTTATACCCCGAGGCAAGTATAAACTGCGCCCTGCTGGAGGGCAGCAGTGTTGCCAAAACCCTGCAACAGTACATAAAAGACCAGCACATAGACATACTGGCCCTGACCACACATAAGCGCAGCGGCCTTAGCAACATACTAAACCCCAGCCTTACACAAAAGCTTGTGCTTGAATCGGAGGTACCTTTATTGGTGTTTCACTCCCCAGAGGAAGTATAAAAGAGTAGCTGGATTGTAAAGGGCAATTTGACAAAAGACTTTGTGACAAAGGAAATAGCAGTTATACTTCAAACTCCTTTGTCATGAAGTCCTTTGTCAAAAAGTCATCACTATTTAGGCAGTAACCTGCAAGTGCTCCAGCACAGCCTGGTAGTAGCGTTCCAAAGCCCCCTCGCTCATTGCCATGAAAAGGAACGGCTCGATCAGTTCCAGTTCCATCAGGTGAAGTTCACCGTTTATTTCCACGCCATCCACACGGGCATACAAACAGTTCTGGGCAAAATGGTCTACTATGTTATGGGCGGCCTCAAGCAGGGCGGCAGGCGGTTCAGGGGTGTGTATGGTACCTCCAAAGAAGTGCTGTACCCTGAAATCACCGGGCTTTACGGTTTTAAGCACCGTATGGCTGTATTCACCATTAAAGAACAAAAACGACCACTCCCCTTTCGTCTGAATCTCGTTTACGAACGGCTGCACCATAAACGACTCCGTTTGGAGTAGCTCATTTATACTTTCGGCTTTATCCGCAGCATCGGTTGGGTTTAGTGCAAATGTGTTTTTAGCACCGCCGCTTACGCTTGGCTTCACAATAATTTTCTCCGACCCGAGTTTTGTAAAGGCCTCATCTGCAGAAAACGTGCTGCCTTTTTCAAGCCACATGGTTGGCACTATTTTCATGCCCTTGTCCTGCACGTCTTTCAGGTAACGCTTGTCTGCGTTCCAGCGCACAGTCTGCACCGGGTTCAGCACACGGCAGCCCAGTTGCTCCAACTTATCCAGCCAGGCATAAAACGCATCTATCTTATCAAAATAATCCCAGGGCGATTTAAGTATAATCAGCTCAAACTGAGTCCAGTCTACTGCAGGATCATCCCAGATCTGGTAAGAAACGCTTAGCCCTTTTTGGGTGAGGTAATTGTACAGGTCATCGTTCTCCTGGTCCGAAATTCCACTGAAATTACCCGTATTAAAATAAGTTATGAGTGCTATTTGTTGAATATCCATAATTGTGTAATCTTTGCGCAAAATTATGCTTTTACAGGCGCAGAAACTACTGGCTAAAGTACTTTTAGTCAAAACTTTTAAGTAGGCAGCACTCGTATGTATGGTATAATTTCTTAACGCCTACTTACGTTTACCATGTCCATTTTATCTTTCATCAGCTGCCGCTGGAAATATAGCCTTACCATAAGGCTTATTATCCTGTTGTTCCTGGTAAACACATTTGCTGCCGCCTGCACTTCCGACCCCACCTCAGAAGAGCAGAACGACGTGCCCCTTGAGCGCGAGGTAGCTTTAGAGGCCGACACTACTTCCACTAAACGAAATGCCGCGCCGGCCACAGTAAGCCTGTTGGGTAACCCGTTTGTGGCAAACCGTATCAAAAGCAATTTCCTGAGCTCATACTATGACCGTATTAACTCAGACTTTACCGTTGATGCTGATCCGATAGAGAACCTCCACCGTGCCTCTGTTACAGATACAATTTTCACTATCCGTTTTGGTAACTCCATAATGGAATTCTACGCCCCAAGCCAAACCGGTGACCTACTGCTACAGACAGCCGACATCCGCAACGGCGATATCACCCTCCGCAACAATATGCGCGTGGGCATGTCGCAGGCAGAGCTTATGAGCAAGTTAAAAGCCTTCGGCAAAGACATCCGGATCATTCAGAACCCTAATAAGATCGTTGCCTCAAGCCACGAAGGCGCTCCTACTTCCCTCCAGTTCTTCCTTAAAAATGGCAAGGTAAGCCGTATCCTTTATGAGGGATATGTGGATTAATTGGTGATTGCTAATGTAAAACCTGGCAAGTTCAGGTTGAGCTGCCCCTGCTTCGCAAAGTTCAAAATATTGTACCTATTTCAGGTTCTACCTTTTCTCCGCCTTTCAATTTAGCTGCCATCAATCCTTAGTTTTACTTGCCTATAGTTTCACCTTAGGCTTTGGTGCGCTCAAGGCGGGGGAAGGGGCCCTCTTTAAGCGAGGCCTCGCCTTTTCGCATCGCGCTGCTTTCGCTTCCTTTGCTCCTAACGTCGCAATGCCTCGCTAGCGCTCGTCACCGTAACCTCTCGAGGCGCTCAACGCAAAGGCTGGGATGGACACTTCTTGGCTAGCGATGATGCAACTGGAAAGAAAGTATAAACCTCGATTCGTAGGGACAGGTCGCGACCTGTCCGAGGAATATCGATAGCTATGAAACTTACATTTTGGATAATCAAAGGCCGAGATTCCCCTCTCGAGAGGGGCGCAGGGGTGTGTCAATCGTTCCCAGAAACTTCCCTCTCCTGTTTTTGGGGAAGGGGCCCTTAACAAAAGGAGAGGGCTAGGGAGAGATCAAACCGAAAATAAACAATTACCAATTAACAAACATCAATCCCTACCTTTGCCCAAAACAAAATTATAGTATAAATATGCGTGCAGTAATTCAGCGGGTAAGCCATGCCTCTGTAGAGATAGACAAGGTAGTAAAAGGTAAAATAGAAAAAGGCTTATTGCTTTTAGTTGGTATTTGCCCCGAGGATACCGAAGAAGACTTGAAATGGCTAGCCGCTAAAATCACACAGCTCCGGATCTTCAGCGACGAAAACGACAAGATGAACCTGAGTGTGCAGGATGTGCAGGGGGATATATTGGTCATTAGTCAGTTTACCTTATACGCCAGCACAAAAAAGGGTAACCGTCCCTCTTACACAAATGCAGCCCCACCCGCCATTGCCATACCTTTATATGAGCGTTTCGTTGCCATACTTGAGGAGGTATTAGGCAAACCAGTACAAACAGGTGAGTTTGGTGCCGACATGAAAGTCTCGTTATTAAACGATGGCCCGGTTACAATTACAATGGATACGAAGGCTAAAGAATAAACAGGCATCCATTAAATTATACTTATATTATACTTATAAATAGTTTTTAATTATCGCTATACTTGCTGTTGTTTTACACACTAAACTATGAACGGCAAGTCATTTATACTAAGGCTGAGTTTTTTCATACTTGCCTGGTTTTCAGTTGGCGTTTGCGCCTTGGCACAGGCCCAGACAGATAGCACCCAAACCCAGCAACCCACCCGCCAGCGCTGGCTCGTTGAGACTACTGACGGCACGGTACTACAAGGCATATTCCTTGGCCAGAATGAAGCAGGTATACGCCTGCTAACTGATATTGCTGGCGAGGTAACCATACCCATGAGCAAGGTAAAAAGCTATAAGGTGCTGGACGAACGAAATTTCAAAAACGGAGAGTACTGGTTCGAGAACCCGAACGCCACCCGTTACCTTTTCTCGCCTTCGGCATACAGCCTGCGCAAAGGCGAAGCTTATTTCCAGAATACATACCTTGTGCTAAACTCTTTTAACTATGGCGTAACCGACAGGTTTACGATAGGAGCCGGATTTGAGCTCATATCAACCTTTACAGGACAACCTGCTTTTTTTATCACGCCAAAGTATACTGTGCCTATCAGCGAAAAAGTGCGTGCCGGGGCGGGGTTGCTATACCTAAACCCCAGTTCATTTGACAGCGACTTTGACGGGGTTGGTCTGGGCTACGGTATTTTAACGTATGGCAACATGGACAACAATGCCACCCTGGGGGTAGGATATGGATTTTTGGGTAGCTCTACAGATAATCTTACTGTTATAACATTTAGCGGGATGCGGCGCATTGCACGAAAAGTAGCCTTAGTCACCGAAAACTGGCTTGTGCCAAACACATCCTTCAAAGGAGTTATTTCCTATGGCATCCGGACTATGGGAGAAAAAATTACCGTGGACCTGGCCTTTATTAACAACTCTGAAATTGCAGAAAGTATACCTATTGGCATTCCTTACGTGGATTTTGTGGTTAAATTTGGCAAGTAATTTTAACAAAGAGCCTTATGACCATAGCAGAAGCACAAGCCATAGTTGACAAGTGGATAAAAGAAAACGGTGTACGTTATTTTAACGAGCTCACCAACATGGCTATACTTACCGAGGAAGTAGGCGAAGTAGCACGTATCATCTCAAGGCAGTACGGCGAGCAATCATTCAAGAAAAGCGACGAAGGCAAGCAGCTTTCCGATGAACTGGCCGATGTGCTTTTTGTGCTGATCTGCCTGGCAAACCAAACCGGCATTAACCTGACGGAGGCGCTACAGAAAAATCTGGAGAAAAAAACGAACCGCGACAGCCAACGCCACAAGCAAAACGAAAAGCTAAAGTAAGTATAAACTCTTCCTCTCCGGCTTAATTAATGCAAACCAGCAAAAGCACACCTAACTAAATAACATAGGATAAACACTATACACCTTCCACTGCTTAAAACTATTGCTTCACCCTCCAATCTGGCTCCTTCACACCCAGTTTTGGCAAAATATTTGCACTACGAGAGCACAAATTATCTTTCGTAACTCACGGATACTGCGACAGATAGCTTCACCGTTCCTATACTGATTATACAAGGAGGCCTGGCAACAGCGTTATCAAAGTGGGGCAAGTTTGCAGCACCGTTTCTTAACAGCTTTACCTATGGCACAGAACTTAGCACGCTTTAGCCTGCTTTGCTTATTGCTGCTCATAACCACAGTAGCACAGGCGCAGTATTTTGGTCGGAACAAACCGGCTTACAAGAAATTCAAGTTCAAGGTGATGGAGAGCCCGAATTTCAAACTCTATCACTACTTCGACAACAAACAGGATGCCCTCAGGATCATAGAAGACTCTGAACGGTGGTATACACTTCACCAGTCGGTGTTAAAAGATACCATCGCCAATCCAAACCCAATGATCATCTATAAAAACCACGCTGATTTTCAGCAAACAACCGCTATCAGCGGAGCTATAGGCGTGGGCACGGGTGGTGTAACAGAGGGGCTTAAGAACAGGGTGGTGATGCCAATTACGCTTTCCAACAAGCAGACAGACTATGTATTGGGCCATGAGCTGGTACACGCCTTCCAGTATAATATGATGCGCACCGGCGACTCCTTATCGCTTAACTCGATGCGCAACCTGCCTTTGTGGATGGTAGAGGGCCTGGCAGAGTACATGTCCATCGGCCACTACGACCCTAATACGGCCATGTGGATGCGCGATGCCGTGCTGCACAAAGACATTCCTTCGCTAAAAGACCTTACCCGTAAACCACAGTACTTCCCTTACCGCTGGGGACAGGCTTTCTGGTCGTTTGTGGCCGGCACCTGGGGCGACCAGGTAATTGAGCCTTTGTTCCGGAACACGGCAAAGTATGGCTACGAAAACGCCATAAAAGACGTGCTTAAAGTAGATGCTGAAACACTGGGCAATATGTGGAAGACCAAGCTTCAGGATTATTACCAACCCTATATCAACGGCGCTGACACCCTGGCCACTGGCAACAAACTGATTTACGATCAAAATGCTGGCCGGCTTAACATTAGCCCCGTTTTAAGCCCGAATGGTAAGTTCATCGCCTATATGTCGGACCAGAATGTGCTGGGGCTGGATTTATACTTGGCCGATGCTACTACCGGTAAGGTAGTAAAACAACTGGCCAGCCTCACCCGAAACGAGCATCTGGATAACTTTAGCTTTATGGAATCGGCGGGTACCTTTTCGCCTTACGGTGACCGTTTTGCCTTTGTGGTGTTTGAGCAGGGAATTAACAAACTGGCGATTGTGGATGTGGCGCGCGGAAAGATTATCGAAAACCTGAGGATACCAGGCGTGGACGCATTTGCCTACCCTGCCTGGTCGCCGGACGGGCAAAGTATAGTTGTTTCGGGACTGGTTGAGATGCAAAGCGATTTATACTTGTATGACCTTCGCAGCAAGAAAGTAACCCGCCTTACCAACGATGCTTACAGCGACCTTATGCCAAGCTGGTCCGGAGAAGGTGCCAAACTGGTGTTCGCAACAGACAGGCCAGCTGCCGGTCAGGAATCTAATAGGCTAAACTACAACCTGGCTGAGCTTACGATAGGCACAGGCGATGTAAAAGTTGCCGATGTATTTGCAGGTGCCAACAACCTGAACCCGGTTTACGAACCAGCCGGAAGTATACTTTTCTTATCCGACAGGGACGGTTACCGCAATATGTACCGCTACAACCCGGAAGCAGAGCGTGTGGAGCAACTGACAAACTTCGTTACCGGCATCAGTGGCATCACAGCTTTTTCGCCGGCCATGTCGGTTGCCCGGGATGCCGCCACAGTGGTTTACTCACATTATGATAAAGGCAACTACAGCATCTATGCGGCTCCGTTGGCCCAGTTTGTCGGCAAGGATGTGAAGAGAAACGAACTGAATGCATATGCAGGCACTCTGCCTCCTATACAGCGAAACCAACCACTTGTTGCGCCAAACCTGGAAAAAGCAGCCAGCACCACTGCAACAAGTATAAACTCAGACTATGTTTCTGAGAAACCTTATAAACCAGAGTTTAAATTGGACCATATCAGCAATACAGCCGGTGTGGGCGTGGGTGTCAGCACCGGGCCTTATGGCTCTGGCATGAACGGCGGTATTAACATGCTCTTTAGTGATGTGCTGGGAACAAACCAGTTGTTTGCGGCCGCAGCACTGAACGGGCAGATATATGACTTTGGTGCGCAGGTGGCATACCTGAGACAGGTAGGCAGGTTTAGGCTGGGTGCACAGGTCGGCCATGTGCCTTTCCTTTCCGGCCGCATGGGTTATGTCCAGGACTCCTTGCAGGTTGGGGAGAACAAGATGCTCGTTGACAATGTCATTCTGCAGCAGATCCGTACCTTCCAGCAGTCGTTTAACCTGATCGGTAATTACATCTTCAGCACTACCCGCAGGCTGGAGTTCGGTGGTGGTGTTTCGCGCTACAGTTACCGCATAGACCAGTTCAACAACTATTACAAAGACGGCTTTTATATCAGAACGGAAGATGAAAAGCTAGATGCCCCCGATCCGTTCCATTTTGAGCAGGTGTATGCCGCATACGTTGGCGACAACTCTACTTTTGGTTTAACTTCGCCGCTAGCCGGACGTCGCTTCAGGTTACATGCGGAACGTTACTTTGGTGAGTTCAATTTCTGGACCGGTATTGCAGACTACAGGCAATACTTCTATGTAAAACCATTCTCGATTGCGTTCAGGGCGATGCATCAAACGCGCTTCGGCGGAGATGCCGATAATGGCAGGCTTGGTCCACTTTCTATCGCGCACCCTACTTTTGTGCGTGGCTATGGCAACGGATACTTCAATAAGAGCCAGCAGTATGGCTATAGCAACGTTTCATTCGAGAATCTGTATGGTAACCGCATAGCAGTGGCAAACGCCGAGATCCGGATACCTTTTACAGGGCCGGAGCGCCTGGCCATGATAAAGTCCGGCTTTCTGTTCTCAGACCTTAACCTGTTTGTGGATGCAGGTATGGCCTGGAGTCCAGGCACTTCAACAACGGAAAACTGGGGCTTCACTCCTGCCTCCGGCACTCCCAAACCCCTTGTTAGCGCAGGTGCATCGGTGCGGGTCAACCTGTTCGGGTACATGGTAATCGAGCCGTTCTATGCCATCCCACTGGAGAAAAACGGCTTAAAACTGGCTAACTTCGGACTTAATTTCGCACCTGGCTGGTAAGCTACAACAAGTATAAAAAGAGAAGGCCACCTAGATGGGTGGCCTTCTCTTTTTATACTTGAGTTTTTGAGCATCTATGCCATCTCATTTTTAACGGCTAAGTCTACTAACCTATCATGCTTCCAAACCGGTAAGGTATTGTAAACATCGTGCTGCAGGCAGAACTCGATATCCTTGTGAATTTCCAGGTTCTCTAGGCGGCGCACATGCGACGACTGGCGCAGGAAAGCCAGCATATCCTGTTTTGCTGCCTGGTACAAGTATAAAGATGCTAGCGTAGCATCGTTCTCAAAAGCGAAAGTATGCTGCAGGCGTTCTACCAAAGCACCGGCATACAAGGTGTCCTCCAGGTTAAACTTGCCTTTCCAGCCTGCACACACAACCAATACGTCCAGCTGCAGGTCCTGCAAGTGGTTTGCCACCGCCTGCAGGTTCAGGAATGCACCCACCACAATCTCATCAGCCTCCTCCGACATACGAATGGCCCGCGTACCGTTAGTGGTTGTAATGGCGATGGTCTTGCCCTGTACATTTCCGTTCATGTATGCAAACGGCGAATTGCCCAGGTCAAACCCTTCTGCCTTTACGCCGTCGCGCTCAGCAGCTATCAGGCAGCCTTGCGCGGCATAGGCCTGGCACTCTTCCAGTTTCATAACCGGGAAAATATCCGTAGCGCCATGGGCAAAAGCAGTTACCATAGTAGAGGTTGCACGCAGTATGTCCACTGCCACCACAGCCTTCCCTTTCAAATCATACAAGTGCAACAGCTCCGGACTGTAGCATACATCTATACTTGGCATTTTTACTAGATTTTAGACGTAAGACACAAGATATAAGACTTTTTCCCTGTCTTTCATCTTGTGTCTTACGTCTTGAGTCTTAAACTTATTTCTTCAGGATTGGTAGTTTTACCACCTGGGCTTTCATGTCTTTGTTACGCACGCGAACAAAAATCTCTGTGCCTGGCTTGCTGTGCTCAGAAGTTACATAACCCATGCCAATGCCTTTGCCCATAGACGGGGACATTGTGCCTGATGTAACCTCGCCTATCTGCTCTCCTTCTGCATTCACGATCTCGTAGTGTGCTCTCGGGATGGCTTTTTCCAGCATCTCGAAGCCTATCAGCTTGCGTGTCACACCAGCCTCTTTCTGTGCTTTCAGGTTGGCAGCGTTGGTAAAGTCTTTGTCAAACTTCGTGATCCAGCCCAGGCCAGCCTCCAGCGGAGAAGTGGTGTCGTTGATATCGTTACCGTACAGGCAGAAACCCATCTCCAGGCGCAGTGTATCGCGGGCACCCAACCCGATCGGCTTGATGCCATACGCTTTTCCTGCCTCCATGATCGCCTCAAATACCTGCTTGGCATCTTCGTTCTTCACATAGATCTCGAAACCCCCAGAGCCAGTATAACCCGTAGCCGATACGATCACGTCCTGCACGCCGGCAAACTCACCTTTATCGAAAGTATAGTATACCATGCTGGCCAGGTCTATTTTAGTAAGCGACTGCAGGGCTTCAGCAGCTTTCGGGCCTTGCACCGCAAAAAGCGACATCTCATCGGAAATATTCTCCAACTCCACGCCTTCGGTGTTATACTTGTTCACCCATGCCCAGTCCTTTTCTATGTTGGAGGCATTTACCACCAGCATATACTCCTCTTCACCTAAACGGTACACCAGCAGGTCGTCCACGATACCGCCCTCTTCGTTCGGGAAGCATGAGTACTGTACTTTACCGTCGGTTAGCTTAGAGGCATCGTTTGAGGTGATGCGCTGGATCAGGTCCAGGGCCTTCGGGCCGCGCAGCATGAACTCACCCATGTGCGATACATCAAAAATACCCACCGCATTGCGCACTGTGTTATGCTCATCCAGGTCTGATGAATAACGAACAGGCATGTTATATCCGGCAAAAGGCACCATTTTAGCACCTAGCGCCTCGTGCACATCATTTAAAGCAATTTTCTTAAGTTCCATTCGGTAAAGCTGTTTCAAAGTGTTTAAGTAGCAAAATTAATTAAATTTCAACCGCATCCGAAATTAATTACCCTCGCTTTAAAGAGGTGTTGCAGCAACTACTTATACTTTGGTCATGCAGCAAGTTCTTCAGAAAGCACAATAACAATCCAGAATAATATCAAACCTCTATATAATGATCCCCGTTAGTATAGGCGTATTATTAGCCAAAGGAACCATGTTATCTAACCGCTCAGGATTCATTTCATTTTTTGTGCCTCCAGTATAAATTTACATTATCTTGCTGACTCTTCATCCCGGGCTCCCGCTGGTTGGGGTAGCAGGGCTTTAAACTGTATGCTCGTCTGTGTTTACAGCGGGAAGCTAGTGTTTGCTTTTACAGGTCTGTATCATTCATGAAATTATCCGTAAAATTATTTCTCGGGTTCATCCTGATCTCGGTGCTTTTTACTGCTGTTGCCATTGTCAACTTCCAGCTTTCGGAGGATGTGATCCAGAACTCGCAGTGGGTTACACGCTCCCAGATTGTGGTGCGTAACTCTGCCGCCTTGCAGCGTAATATCATTGACATGGAAACAGGTTTGCGTGGTTTCCTGCTAAACGGTAACGAAACCTTTTTGCAGCCATACTATGCGGCCAAAGACCAGTTGGCCAGTCTGTTTGAGGAAACCAAGCGTTTTATCGAAGACTCTCCGGAACAAACCCAAAAGATAAACAGGATCATCAGGCTGCAGAAAGATTTTCAGGATAACTACGCAGAGCCTTTGATAAGTATGGTGCGCTCCGACACCCTGAATGGTGACTCGGATATTTACACAAAGATTGACAGCCTGGTACTTGGCGAGAAAGCCATTACCGACTCGATACGAATGACTTTCAGGGAGTTTAATGCACACGAGTACCAGATACGGGAAGACCGCAGGCAACGCCTCAACCAAAGTATAGATACAACCAGGCAGGTATCCACTATACTTACCATACTTTCTGTGATACTGGCTTTGAGCTGGGCATACTACATTGTGCGGTTAATTACAGAGCGCATTGTAAAAATGGTGACACTCGCAGAGCAGATCTCCAAGGGCGATTACAAGACGCAGATCATTGACACGTCCAGGGATGAACTTAGCCAATTGTCGCATTCCCTTAACCTGATGTCGTCTACGATTGATGAGACGTTTACGGAACTGGACAGGAAGAACAAGGAATTAGACCAGTTTGCCTATGTGGTGTCGCATGACCTGAAGGCGCCGCTGCGTGGCATTGAGGTGGCCTCCAGGTGGGTTGAAGAAGACATGGGTGCCCAGTTGCCGCCAAACGTGCAGGAATATCTGATGATGATGCGTGTGCGTGTTCACCGCATGGAGAACCTGATCAACGGTATACTTGCCCTGGCACGCATAGGGCGCACAGGCCAGGTAGAAGAGAATGTGGATGTGAATGAACTGCTGGTAGAGGTAATAGACATGCTGTCGCCGGGAAACAAATTTACATTTGATGTACAGGACAGCTTACCAACATTGTTTACCATCCGTATACAGCTGCAGCAGGTTTTCAGCAACCTGATAAGCAATGCGATAAAGTATCATGATAAAGAGCACGGGCTCATAGTTGTACGCCATCACGAAACCGAGAGCCATCATGTGTTTTCGGTGTCGGACGACGGCCCTGGCATTGACCCTGAGTACCATGACCGTATCTTTGTAATTTTCCAGACCTTACAGGAGCGCGACGCTGTGGAGAGCACTGGTGTGGGGCTTACGATCGTGAAGAAAATTGTGGAGTGGCAGGGAGGCAGCATTTGGCTGGACTCTATACCTGGGCAAGGATCGACCTTTACGTTTACATGGCCGAAAAGTAAGGCGTAAGAAGTATAATTTTAGTAGTTTTGTTTGATTGCAATTCAATAAAGTATAAATGACTGACAAGCAAGTAAATATCCTTTTAGTAGAAGACGACTACCTGGATATTATGAATGTGGAACGCGAACTTAAGAAGATAAATATTGAGCACCCACTGCATGTTGCACGAAACGGCAGGGAGGCGCTTAGTATGCTGCGCGGCGAAGGAGTGCCTAAGATTTCACCGGCCCCAAGCGTTATCCTGCTGGACATTAACATGCCCAAAATGAACGGGATTGAGTTCCTGACTGAGCTTAGGCGCGAACCGGAATTCAGTCACATCCCCGTTTTTATTATGACTACCTCCAACGAAGAAAGCGACAGAATGGCTGCGCAACGCTTAAACGTAGCCGGTTATATAGTTAAGCCTTTGTCGTTTGATAGTTTTGAAAAAAGCCACTCTTCCCTGGACAGCTTCAGCTTGTTCCTTGACCTGATCAAAATGAAATAAGGAAGCGCTCTTACAATAGGTTATTTAAAGATTTCCAGTTGCCTGGAAAGCAGCGTAAACGACTGCCTGTGGTAGGGCGTTGCGCCATACTTTGCAATGGCTTCCCGGTGCTGTTTGGTCGGATATCCGGCATTTTGCTCCCATCCATAAAGTTTACTGACCTCTCCCTGGCTGCACATATACTCATCGCGGTGTGTCTTTGCCAAAACCGAGGCAGCAGCAATAGAGAGGTACTTTCCATCGCCTTTTACAATGCACGAATATGGCGTTGCCAGGCTGGTCTTAAACCGGTTCCCGTCGATAAGCAGGTATTCCGGCTGTTGCTTTAGTCCCTCAATTGCCCGGTGCATCGCCAGGTAAGTGGCATTCAGAATGTTAATCTCATCAATCTCTTTGGGGCTGGCCTCTCCCACTGCCCAGGCCACCGCATCCTGAAGTATAACCCCACGCAATTCCTCCCGTTGCTTTTTGCTCAGTTGCTTCGAGTCGTTTAACAAAGGATGGCTATACTTTACCGGAAGTATAACCGCCGCGGCCACGACAGGCCCTGCCAGGCAACCACGCCCCGCCTCATCAACTCCCGCCTCTAGAGTATAACCGCTGTAGTTTGGTAATAGCATAAGGCAAAGGTAACAAGTATAAATAAAAAGCCCGCCAGGAGTACCGGCGGGCTTTTATAGATGTATGAGAAAAATTTATTAATCAGAATATTACAGCAGAGGGTTAGTCTGGTACTCCCTTGTTGGGATTGGCCAAATGTATCTGCTGTCAGTAACAGGTATTGTAGCACCTGCACCAATTGATGGAATACCCTGTCCTCTTCTCATGATATCATTTGTTCTAAAGCCTTCTGCTAATAGCTCGATTCTTCTTTCTGTAAGAATAGCTGTAATCAGGTTAGCCTTAGTTGTACCAGTATAAGTCCAGGTTGCGTCAGAACGCTTATGCACAGCTTCCAATAAAGCGATCGCACGCGTCTGGCTACCTACCTCAGCTTCAGCTTCAGCAAGGTTCAACAAAACTTCAGAGTAACGGATCAATGGCACCCAGTCAATGAATGGAGTAACACCGCTGAACTTAGTCACATAACGCTGACCAGAGATTGTAGCTGTTAAAGTAGACTTACGAACGTCAGTATCTCTAAACTGTGGGTTAGTATAAATACCGGTGATACCAGTTGTATTTACATTCAGGTAATACTCTCTGTTACCGTTCGGTGTACCATTGTAATAGTAACCTAACTGGTTCTGAGTACCTGGTGCGCTGTTGGTAGTCATTGGCATCGACAGGATAGATTCAGTAGTTGTGTAGTTAGTAAACACAGTACTGATATTTCCTTGTAATGCATGCGCTACACGGTTAGGAGAAGTAAATGGTGCGTTTGCCGAAACGATCTTATTTCCTTCTTCGATCACCTTTGCATAGTTGCCCATTGTCAGGTAAACACGGGTTTTAAGTGCAATGGCCGTATTTTTGTGAGCACGCGAAGTATTAAGTGCCGCAGATGCATAGTTAGCTGGTAACTCAGCTTCAGCCTCATTCAAATCCTTAATGATCTGAGCGTAGATCTGAGCCACAGTGCTTCTAGCCATGCCATTGTTCTCAGGACCAGTTTCACCTTTCAGACGTAATGGGATACCTGCAGATGCACCGTTATCGAGTACATAAGGCTTTGCATAGATCTGAATAAGTGAGAAGTAAGACAATGCCCTGTTAAACTTAGCCTCACCTTTATACTGCTGTAACTTAGCAGGGTCTATTTTTGAAGCATTTGCATCCAGACCTTCCAGGAATATGTTAGCTCTGTTAATAGTCAGGTAACCAGTGATCCAGAAGTTGGTCAGATAGGTATCGTCGCCACCAATTGTATGTGCATGTGCCCAGGCACCTGTTACACCGTTATTTAAACGGTTTATAAACTCTTCTGCACGTATGTCATTATATACCTGGTAACGGCCACCAAGGAATGCACCAGACTTTATAGTTGAGTAAAGTCCATTAGCCTGTGCTTCAACACGCTCAGGAGTATCAAATGCACTTTCTACTGACACTGAAGTACGTGGCTTTGCCTCTAGGAAATCATCTGCGCAAGATGACACCATTGGAGCCATAGGAATACTTAGTAAGGCCAGCCTTAACAAGTATTTTTTATTTGATTTTGAAATTATATTCATCGGTAATGAAATTAAAGATTAAAAGCCTAGGTTAACACCCATTGTAAACATTCTGCCTTGTGGCACTGTGTTACGCTCTACGCCAGGAGCAAGGTTAGAATTACCGTTTGTTGAGATCTCAGGGTCAACACCGCTATACTTCGTAAGAAGGAATGCATTGTCGATCTGGCCATATACTCTTAAAGAAGAGATACCGGTTTTGCCAAACAACTGAGTTGGCAGTCTGTAACCAAGTACTGTGTTCTGTAATCTCAGGAAGTCACCTTTCTCAACGTTTATGTCAAGTGGGAATGAAGAACCGTTTGATACGTTATCACCGTAAATCGGACGAGGGATGTTAGTCTGGTCTCCCTCTTTCTGCCAGCGGCTTAATACATCAGTATGGTTGTTCCAGAAACGCTGATCTCTTAAACCAGCCTGTGTACCATTGTAAATGTAGTTACCACCAGAGTATGTAAAGATCAGGCCTAAGTCGAAGTTACCGTAAGTAATGTTGTTAGTGAAACCACCGTACCAGGTTGGTAACGTGTTATACATCACAGAAGCGTCAGCTCCAGATACCGCAGCGGCAGGTCTGCCATCCAGGTAAGTCCAGGCATTTGCACCACCACCGTGCAGGTACTGTACTTCTTCACCTTTCTTGTTCACGAAGATTCTTCTACCGTTCTGAGGGTTAACGCCGTTTGTTTTAACTACCCAAAGGCTACCCACTGAGTTACCAACTCTTGTTAAGTTAGCAGTCTCAAGCTGCGTTACACCAGGGATTGGTGCATTACCACCAGCAAGCGCTGTAACTTCGTTTTTGTTCAGAGTCAGGTTAAGGTTCGTTTTCCAGGTGAATTTTCCGTTGTCAATAGGAGTTGCACCAAGAGAGAATTCCCAACCTTTGTTGTACATAGAGCCAACGTTTTGCAGAATGCTGTTACCAGGTATACCTTTAGATGGTGCCTGTGGAGCCTCCAGGATAAGACCGCTTACATCGTTGTTGTAGTAGTTAGTCTCGAATGTAATTCTGCCATTCAGGAAACCAAGGTCTAAGCCAACGTTTGTCTGATCACTAGTTTCCCAAGAAAGGAATACGTTACCAGCCTGTGCATAAGCAAGCGTTGAAACATCGCCATATAAGCCTGTTCCAAATAGTGAATAAGAACCAAAGTCACTAGGCAGGTTACCATTACCTACACGGCCCCAGCTACCTTTAAAGCGAACATTTGATACTGTGTTGGCAAGAGAGCTGTTCTTGAAGAAGTTCTCCTCAGACATTGCCCAACCAACAGAAGCACCACCAAAGTTACCCCAACGCTGCTTCTCAGCCAGAGCAGAGTTGCCATCTCTACGGAAGTTAGCGCTCAGGAAGTACTTACCACCATAGTTATAGCTCATGCTTGATAAATAAGATTCGTAAGCTCTTAGACCAATACCATTACCATTAGCTACGTTTGTAGTGTAACCAGCCTGGAATACGTTAAATCCTAAGTCTGTCAATGTCTGGCGAGTAGATCCCCAGCTATCAACCTTAATTTTCTGAACGTCAGTACCTGCTAGCAAGCTGATGTTGTGCTTTTCGCCGATAGTTGTCTGGTACTGCAATGTATTTACCCAGTTCCAGTTTTCTCTTCTTGAAACGCTGTTAGAAGCTTGACCACCCCAGCTCCAACCATCACCATGTAGCGGGTTCCAGAACAGGATGTTTTCGGTGTTACCTCTGTCGTAAGAGAAAGTGGTCTTAGCAGTAAGGCCTTTTAATAATGTAAAGTCACCACCAATATTTGAGATCAATCTGGTGTTCTCAGATGTATTGGTATTTAGATCAATAATTGGAAGCGGGTTCTGGAAAGTGATCGCAGCAAGGTTTTTACCTGGTCCGATCGTGTTAGAACCTGTAATGTTATAGCTACCATCAGCATTTCTAGGAGCAACGTTAGGAGGCAGTACCAATGCTAAACGCGCAAGACCAGAAGAAGCAAATGATGAACCAGGAAGAGAGCCTGTTTGAGGGGCCTGGTTCATAGAGTTGGTATACGTAACATTACCTCTGAAATTGAACCAATCAGTAACTTTATGGTTAATATTCAACCTTGTGTTTTTACGGTTGAATGAGTTAGCCTTAATGAAACCATCCTGATCGGTTACGCCAACTGAGAAGTAGTATGATGTGTTTTCGTTACCTCCAGAGATAGACATGTTATGGTTCTGAGAAACAGAACGGCGATAGATCTCATCGTACCATTTAGTGTCTACTGTTCCATCAGGGAAGAAGCTAACGCCATTTGCATCACGCTGAGCGGTTGGTACAAGTGCTGCGTTTACTGATAAAGCATTGCGTACAGCCTCATTTTTGTATTCTACGTACTGCTGCGCGTTCATCATTTCTGGTAAGCGAGTAGCTACGCCTGAACCTACCCAACCATCATAGGATACTTTGGCTTTGCCTGATTTACCTTTTTTAGTAGTAATAATTAACACGCCAGCAGCTGCTCTAGAACCATAAATAGAAGTAGAAGCAGCATCTTTTAAGATGTCGATAGACTCTATGTCTGAAGGGTTAATATCGCCAAGCGGGTTGTTAGCTGCAGCATTCGGAGATGCATCCCCAGTTGCGATTGGAATACCATCCACAACAATTAATGGGAAAGAGCTTAATGAAATAGAGTTGATACCGCGGATACGAATAACCGGAGGGTTGTTCAATACACCGTTAGGCTGTACGATGTTAACACCTGCTGCCTGGCCAGTTAAAGCTTGGGCAAAGCTTTGTACAGGACGGTCTTTGATCGCTTCGCCGGTTACAGAGGCCGCAGCACCTGTAAACTCTTCTTTCTTTTGTGTTGAATAACCTGTAATGATTACCTCGCTTAGCTGCTTGTTATCCAAAGACATGGCAACATTTATAGTAGAAGCATTGCCGATTGCCTTTTCAACAGGCAGGTATCCGATAAAACGGAATACAAGTGCCGTTCCGTTAGCAGGCACATTAATTGAATAAGTACCGTCTGCACCTGTAGTTGTACCTACAGATGTACCTTTAACTACAACAGCTACACCCGGCAGCCCTTGCGCGTTAGTCTGGTCTGTTACTTTACCAGACACGGTTTTGCTTTGTGCGACTGCCTGATTTAGCAGGGCGAGCATCAAAACAAAACTCATGAGTAATAGTTTTCTCATTTAAGTGTTTGAATTAAGGTGAATAATAGGTAATAAATTGGTTAGTATACTATGTAGCTAAGGGCTGAATTTTTAGACAAAATAGCGTCACAAATGCTCAAAGAGCATTTGTACATTTTGCCAAACAGCCTAATAGAAAGCCTTAAGCTTTCTTCAACGGACTAAAAAAATATGGATATAATATATGCTCTGCTATACAACAGACAGGGCACGAATGAAATATTGAAAGGAGATCAGAGCCGTAAAATTCAATTCCTCAAGAACACTTATCAGCTAATCGGCTTAAATCTTAAGCCAATAATATTTAGGATTAACTATAAATGCAACTGTTAGGATAAAAATATTTTAGCGTGCCCAGTTTAATGTTCAAACAATAATTGGCTTGGAATTTTACATTTCTTCTAACATGTATAAGCATTATAATCCTCTGTTAACATATCTATACCTCTTAATCAGTATTGTTGATATATGTCACGCAAAGGATATTAAACAATAAATGACTTTATGCTCTATAAAATAAAACACACAATACACTGAATTTCAGATATTTGAATACTTAATTCTATATAAAACCCTAACAGCTATTAATTTTTATCGTATAAAGTGAAAATGTATTACATTATTAATCAATTACTATATTGTAATACCTCAAAAGCACCTATTCCCTCCTAGCCTCACTTAAGGCTATACACTGTATATCGGCAGCCATTCCAGCACCTCACCCTACTGGTTAATGTTAAACTATTGCAAACACTTATGTATTATATTTTAACCATAACCCACTCTACAAATGAAAAGACTACTACTACTGGGTTTTGTGCTGATACTAATTTTGCTTCATCAGCAAGTAATAGCACAAGGCAGAACAGTAACAGGAAAAGTTACTGACCAAGAAACAGGCCAAGGGCTACCAGGCGTAGCTGTTTTGGTGAAAGGTACAACTATTGGTACCACTACTGGCGCCAATGGCGATTATTCTATTAATGTACCTGCAACAGGAAACACACTTGTATACCGATTCATTGGCTATTCAACTGTTGAAAGAGCAATAGGTAACGCAAGCACAATTAATGTAACAATGCAGGTAGATGCTAGACAGTTAGAAGAAGTTGTTGTGACTGCAGTAGGTATTGAACGACAAAAAAGATCATTGGCATATGCTGTACAGGATGTAGGTGGAGAGCAAGTAGCTCAAAAGTCCGAGCCTAATGTTGTAAATGCTTTGCAGGGCAAGGTATCTGGTGTCGAAATTATTTCTTCTAGTGGTGTACCAGGCTCAGGGACACAGGTATTTATTAGAGGCCTTTCTTCTGCAACAGGTAATAATCAACCACTCTTTGTTGTAGATGGGATTCCAATTGATAACTCTACTAATTTTACTTCCAGCCCAACAGTTGGTGGTGCTGCATATTCAAACCGGGCTCTTGATCTTAATCCAAATGACATTCAATCTATGACAGTACTAAAGGGACCTGCCGCAGCCGCGCTTTATGGATCTAGAGCAGGAAATGGAGCTATCATCATTACTACAAAACGTGGTAAAGCGGGAGCGGATAACCAAAAATTCCAAGTTACTGTAGCGTCAAGTTATAGCACACAATCAGTTTATGGATTACCTGAGTATAACAATGATTATGGTCAGGGCACCACAGGGCGTTATAATCCAGCAGTAACAGATAACTGGGGACCACGTTTTGACAGACCCGGACTCATAACTGTACCACTTGTTGCAGGCAACCCCGTAACTTCTATTCCCTGGCAAGCACATCTAGATAACGTTGAAGATGCTTTTGACAGAGGTCATATTATAGATAACTCTCTCCAACTTTCAGGAGGTAAAGATAATGTTAGATATGTGTTTAGTGGTAGTAGTACTAATCAGACAGGCATTATTCCAAATAGTGGTTTAGACCGAATTACCCTTAGAGCTGCAGGTAACGCTAATTTGGCACATGGCATCTCGATAGATGGCTCAATACTTTACTCAAATACAGAACAGGAAGGAACCCAACAGGGTAATTCGGGATCAAGCCCATGGTTTACACTACCGTTTATACCGAGGAGCTACCCAATTAATGACATACCATTTAAATTAGCTCCAGGTGTTCAAGCTCCTTCTTTATTTACATCAATAAACAGAGATAATCCATTATGGTCTTTCAATGAAAACTTTTATGAAAGTGATGTAAATAGAACCATAACGAGTGCCACTGTTAACTGGCAGCCAACCTTTTTTGAAGACATAAGATTTACATATCGTGTTGGTCTTGACCAGTATACTGACAAACGACTAGAAGCATATGCAGTAGGCTCCATAAACTCAAATGGTAACACAGCGCAAAACCGAAGAGGCTCCCAGATTTATAACGATATCTTTTATGAGCAATTTAACCAGGATGTTTTTGCTGAATATAATAAAGAAATAACAGAGGATATTAAACTTCGATTCTTACTAGGCAATCAGATAAATCAAATTAAAACCGACAATATATTTATCAGAGCTGAGGATCTTATAGTACCTGAATTTTATAATCTTTCAAATCATAGTAATGCTACAACTTTTCCTGCTAACTCATCTTCTAAAAGAAGACTAATTGGCGCATACGCTCAGCTAGGCCTTTCCTACAGAAATTGGCTATTCCTTGAACTACAGGGTAGAAATGACTGGTCATCAACATTACCAACTGACGAGAACAGTTACTTCTATCCGGCAGTGAGTTTAGGCTTTGTGTTTACAGATGCATTCGACCTAGCTGGTTCGGTGCTAAGTTATGGTAAGCTAAGAGCAAACTATGCTAGAGTTGGGAATGATACTGATCCCTATCTAACAAATACTGTATTTGTGTTACAAAGCCTCGGTAATAACGTTGCTGGTATAACTTTCCCATATGATGGTACTGTTAGTGCTTACACCAGAAGTAACCGATTAGGTAATATTCTTCTAAAACCTGAATTCAAGACTGCGTACGAAGCAGGCGTTGAACTAGGATTTTTTGATGGTAGAGCATCTCTAGATGTAAATTACTTCTTCAATAAGACAACAGACCAGATTTTTAACGTCCAAATCCCAGGCTCCAGCGGTTTCACCTCTTTTACAAGTAATGCTGGACGAATAGATAATTCTGGCTGGGAAGTTGCGCTTAATTTCACTCCTATTTCTATAACCGACGGGTTTAGATGGGATAGTTTTGTAAACTTTACGGATATTGAAACTGAGGTAAAATCACTGGCTCCGGGTCTTCAGCAGTTTCCATTACCAACTGGAGCAGGAGGTGGTGGATTTACAGGTTTATCACCACTACTTGTACCAGGAGAACCATTTGGGATTCTTCAAGGCACTAGGTTTTTGAGAGATGATCAAGGGAGATTCGTAATAAACCCTAATAGTGGTGTACCAGTTGTTGACCCAAATCCACAGATTATTGGTGATCCGAATGCTGAATGGTGGGGAAGTTGGGGTAATACAATTGGGTACAAGGGATTATCTCTTAATGTACTACTCCAGTATGTTCATGGTGGAGATTTTTACTCAAGACAAACACAAATTGCTCGTTTAAGAGGAGTCCTAGAGGAACAAGTAGATAGAGAAAGGCCGTATATGTTCCAAGGCGTTTTGGCAAACCCAGACGGCACCCCAAGCAACATACCTAATAACATTCAAATTTCTGCACAGGAATACTGGTTAGCATTTCAGAATGCCTCTGAGTGGGCAGTATTTGATGCAACTGTATTTAGATTAAGAGAAATAACATTGGGCTATGATTTGCCATCAAAATTGCTTGAAAGAACCCCATTTGGTGCTGCGAATATTTCATTAACTGGTAGAAATCTGTATTTCTATGCCCCTAACTTGCCACATGCAGACCCTGAGTCTAACCAGTTAGGCGGTAACACCCGTGGTTTTGAGTTTAACTCACCTCCACAAACACGTAACTATGGAATAAACTTACGCTTCACCTTCTAACCTCAACTTAATACGACAATGAAAAAAATATATATAATTATAAAATCCATGGCATTAACAGCATTTTTGCTAACTGCCACAGCATGCGAGGATTATCTTGACATCAATGTTAACCCTAACAATTTGCCATCTGCTCCAATTCAGAACTTACTTCCAGGAGCAGAAATTGCAACAGGATTTTATGTTGGCAACAATGTCCAGATAGTTAGTTCTCTTTGGATACAACATATGGCTGGCACAGGTACTCAAACAGATCCTTATGACAGATATAATGTATCGCCAGCAGACTTTAATAATGAATGGAACTTAGCATATGCAACACTACTAGATGACCTACAAGAAATAATTAACACAGGTACTGCTAACAATAATTTTTTCCATGTAGGCATGGCCCAGATTTTACAGGCATATGTGTGGGCGGTAACAACTGATATATGGGGCGACATCCCGTTCCAGCAGGCATTAAATTTCAATGAGTTTCCTAAACCTACGTATGACCCGCAAGAGCAAATATATAATGCCCTTATCACGCAGATTAACACAGGGATTGCGAATTTAGATAAAGGTAATTCGCCTACTCTTGCCCCTTCAAATGGTGACTTAATCTATAATGGTAATATCACTAAGTGGAAGAGGGCCGCGAATTCAATTAAGCTGAAGCTTTTGTTACAAAGTAGACTTAAAAACCCGAATTCTGCTGCTCAAATTACTCAGTTGGTACAGGAAAACTTACTTATCACTTCAAATGCTGATAATTTTACGGTTCCTTTTACCAGTTCAGCTGGCTCACAAAATCCTATTTATCAATACTCGCACCTTACAAGAGCTAATGATTTGATTTTGAGTCAACGATTCTTAGACTCTTTACGTGCAACAAATGACCCTCGGCTACCACTTATTGTTACAACTACAGGCAACAATTTTGTAGCTTATGACAATGGATTAAATGCTGTAGCTCCTTTTCAGGGTATAGCAAATCGCTCAAGATGGGGTTTCTTTGTTGTTGGTAATGGCACACTTAACTCAAATGGCACAATATCCAATGCAGGCGCTGCACCAATACGCTTAATTACAGCTTCAATGGTCCACTTTTGGTTAGCTGAAGCAGCTTTAACCTTAAATACACCCGGAGTTGCCGCTGATCTATACCAGCAAGCTTTACAATTAAATTTTGACAACATACGCACTTTCGTTACATCTGCACCAGCTGATTTTGCGACACAGGCAACCAGTTATATTAATACCCGGGTTTTAAGGTTTAACAGTACAACCAACACTCAACGTAAATTAAACATTTTGATTAGAGACAAATGGGTAGCCTCGGCAGGGAATGCTTACGAAGCTTACAATGACTTCCGTAGAACAGGATTTCCGAATTTGGCATTAGCTCAGAACCCTCAAGCTGGCGTAACCAGAATTCCAACAAGATGGCCATATGTCCTTTCCGAGATACAATCAAATTCTGAAAATGTTCCTATTCAAAATTACCCAGCTGGGTTAATTGTACCTGTTTGGTGGATGCCACAATAATTTGAACCTAAAACTGAAATAATCATGAACTATATAAATAAACTCATCCAAAATACATCAATTATCTTTCTAGTGCTACTCGCAATGAGTTGCAAGGATGATGATTATGATGGACTACAGGACATTGATCCAGTACCAGCAGCAGCAATTACTTTCCCTGGAGCTGTTCAGGCAAACGGAGTACCTTTAATAGAAGATAACGCATTTATTATACAGCAGAACTCTATACAACAAGGTAAAGTATCTGTACAGATAAGCGTCCCAGAGGGGAGACAAATAACAGCAATATCAGTTGCAGCTCAACGATTTAGAGGAACTGTACCTGCGGCTAGTGTTTCTCCCTCAGTACCTACATTGGCTACACTACGTGCTCCTTCAACCAACATTACCAGAACATCGGCTCCTAACTTGGGCTCTAATATTCCTATAGGCCCTGCAAACAGTGTAACTTATGAAATTCCAATACCTTTACCAAGCGTATTGACTAACTCCACTTTAGGGAATTTACAGATTGGTGACGTTATAAGATTTTACTTCACCATTACCCTTGCAGATGGATCTGTACATAG
The DNA here is from genome assembly GCF_058216375.1 of Pontibacter sp. GD7. Taxonomy (NCBI): domain Bacteria; kingdom Pseudomonadati; phylum Bacteroidota; class Cytophagia; order Cytophagales; family Hymenobacteraceae; genus Pontibacter; species Pontibacter sp. GD7. Next base: position 229,954 of record NZ_JBYZMP010000002.1, read on the forward strand.
GTCTATGGAGGCCAGAGTATATGTTGTAGGTTAACTAAAATACTTCTTAAATTATTTAGAAAAAATCAATGGAACCTAAACAGGTTCCATTGATTCTTTTAGAATATCTACATCCCAGAAGCATCATCAAATCTCGATCAAGGATAACATCTGCATAATGGGCATTTATTACACTTGATCTCAGCATAAAAATCAATTACATAGCTTTGCCAAGATTTTACCTCAGCTAATTAAAGCCCATATGTAGGGACTACTAAATTTTGCTAAACTTTCCCTCTTATGCTGTTTTCACCAGCAGGTGTAATAGCACGCCCCTTTAATTATCAATGAAAACGCAAACAACAGCTGATGCATACATTATAAACTGAACTCTAAATAGTTTCGAAATATACAATTGCCATATCAAGCATATTATCTAATTAATTTGATATCTAGTCTATTGTACAAATTTCAAAACTACTCTTGAAACTTCATTAAAAGGTTTTCCCATAGATAAGTAAAGTATAAGCCTGCCCTCTACGAGAGGCAGGCTTATACTTTACTTATCAAATTTTAAATTTGGTTATTTATCCCAGAATAATGGAGTTGTTGGTGTCACATTAGGGACATTATCAGCATTAAACAATCTTTCACTTTCAGGATATGGAAAACGTAGAGGCCTTGGCGCTAATGCATTTGCAACAGGTGGCACATCAGGCAAGCCTGTTCTGCGGAGATCAACCCAAGTTTCAAATGTTGCAAACATCGTAATATACTTTTGGGTCATTATTTGTTGTAAACTAATTGTGGCTGCTGTTGCACTCGCATTTTGTGCGACATACACTGGGTAAACATCCGTGCCTGTTACGTTTCTCAACGAGGCTTTTACAGCCATATTATAAGCATCTGCTGCTTGTGCTCTTTCTCCTAATCTTAAGTGAGCCTCAGCTTTAATAAATAAAGCTTCTGGGTAAGTAATAAAAGGCACAGGGGCGTCAATCGCAGCCCTGAATGGTCCCATATCTGCACCGGTTTCAGCAACTCCAGCTCTAGCACCTTGGAAGCTACCATTCAGCGGTTTAACATACCTATCTAATCTTGGGTCATTAGTATTTATTAATAAATCAGTAAAATACTTAGCCATCACTACGTCACCTCTTTGTTGATTAAATTGGTAATAAGGGTTAGCTTCTGTCTGGCTATCTGCAAATCTAAGAATCATATTATCATCATTACTTGTAAATCCATTGGTCAAGGCTGCTAAAGCTTGCTGTGCAGACTGTTGTGGATTAACTTCACTTAAATGATTATGATATCTGGCTTTTAATGTCCATGCCGCTTTGATCCATTTAGATCTATCGCCATTATAAATTAAATCTGTAGTACCGATTGGATTGGTACTTTGCGCAGCGTTTAGTTCATTTATAGCTTCATCTAAAAGTCTTTGAATAGTTTGATATATTTGCTCCTGTGGATCATAAGCCGGCTTAAAATTTTCTGTACCCTGAAATGCTTGAGAAAAAGGCACAGATCCCCATGCATCAGTAGTAACTCCCAATGCATTTGCTAGTAAAACTTTAGCCGCTCCTGATTGATGAGGTGAGTTTGTCTCCTGAGCCTTCTCAATTACAATTCTCAAATTTTGCATTACCGGATACAAATTGAAGCGCCAAGCATTATTTACATCCGTTTGTGTAATTTGATTTCTACCTATAACCAGATGCTGACGTCCTACCCCAGCCAAATGCTGTGTCAGTACGTTGGAATATCGACCTAAGTCTCCGCCTAAGGTATAAGCTAATCCAGCTTCAGCAGCCGGAATAATAAAACGAGCAGGAACATCTGTTGGTACATCCGGATCAATATTAGTCTCTTCTAAGTCACAAGATGCTACGCCGAGCAGCAAAAATCCGCTTAGAATATATTTTGTTATACTGATAAGTTTCATATTTCTATCTATTAAAGTCCTTTATTAAAATGTTACACGCAAGGTTAATCCATAACCTTCTGTATTAGGCATTGAAAAGTAATCAAGTCCTAAACCGTTGCTTTGCCCAGTTAAGTTATTTTCTGGGTCTATTCCACTATAATCAGTATTAAGCCATAAGTTTCTGGCATTGAAAGCAATACTTGCTGCTTTTACTGGTGAGTTTTTTAACCAAAGTCCAGGCAAGTTGTATGAAAGTGTTAACTCCCTAAGTCTTACCCAAGAACCGTCTTCAATGAATTGTTCATCAATAATACCGAATCCGCCACCATTAGCTGTATACCAGTTTTGATCAAGAACGACCTCTTGCGTATTTGGTGTACCATCACGTCTTACCCCTTCAAAAACAAACCTTTCTCCTCTACTTTCAGTTCTCTTACTTGTACCAAAAAAGTTCATAACCCCTACTGTACCATTCCAAATATCACCACCTTCACGAATATCTAACAAAGCAGAGAGTGTCAGGCCCTTCCAGGTCAAGGAGTTTGTTATACCAGCAGTCCAGTCTGGATTAGGATCACCAATAACTTCCTGACGTCCAGAAGCCAGTGGAAAGCCATCATCCCCTATAATTACTTGACCTTGATCATTTCTAGCAAATGTACCGCCGTAAAGTACTCCATATGGTTGGCCTACTACAGCTCTTGAACTTACACCTGTGAATCCATTTAATGTAATTGTCTCTACACCCGGAAAAAGAGATACAACCTCGCTTCGGTTTCTGGTAAAGTTTATGATAACATCCCAGTTAAAGTCAGTTGCTCTTATAGGGGTACCTCGTAAGACTGCTTCAATACCTTTATTCTCAATTTCTCCTGCATTTAGCACACTTGACAGGAAACCTGATGCGGCGGAAATTGAAACAGGTATAATTTGATCTTCTGATTTGTTATAATAATAGGTAGCATCTAAACCTAACCTATTATCAAAAAACCTAAGATCAACCCCAGCTTCGTAAGATTTGTTCTTTTCAGGCCTAATCGTAGGGTTACCAGCTTGTGTGGTTAAATCAAAACCTGTGACACCCCTGAAAGGAAATTGAATCCCTGAGGTCCATCCATCGCCCCAATCAGTTCTTACAAATGGAGTCTGTAAGACATAAGCCGGTGCATCGTTACCAGCAACAGCATAAGATGCTCTTATTTTACCAAAGTCAAATACATCACTTCTTAAATCAAAGGCATCTGAAAAAACAAAACCTAAATTAACAGATGGATAAAAGAAAGACTGATTATTAGGAGGAAGTGTAGAAGACCACTCATTACGTCCTGTAAAGCCTAAGAAAAGATAATCTTTGTATGACAATGACAGGTCCGCATAAACAGCTGTTCGCTCTATTTGCGTAGTATTTTCAATTGTTACTAGGCTTGAAGTGTTTGATAGGTCATAAAATGTCGGGATAGCCATATTATTACCTTCTGCATATAAACGCTGAAATTTGGTATTGAAGTAGTTATGACCTACAATTAATTTAGCTCCAAAATCAGTTGATATTTCCCGATCAAATGTTACTAAGATGTCTGAATTTATATCTCTGTTAAAAATTTGATCTTCAACGACCCGACCTGCAGGAGCTGTTCTTGAGAAAATATCAAAACCACCTGAACGTCTGTCTGAGTACCAGTCAGCACCCAATCTAGCAGTAGCGCTTATCCAATCATTAAACTTATAGTCTCCCCCAACATAACCAATTAACCTATTAACGTCATCATTAAAAGGGTTTCTATTTACTGTCCAGAACGGATTATCGTATCCTGCACCTTCCCGATAAGTACGTTGTGTACCATCTGGGAAGACGTAGGCGCCAGGATTTTTATCTCCACCTTCGCCAAAACCACCCGACAAGTCAAAAGTGATCGGAGCACGGAGCAAGCCCAACATAACACCAGAAGTATTAGAGCCTTGTTGAATTCGGCTACCACCTGATTTGATATAATTGGCTGAACCGAAAGTTCTGAACTTCTCATTAAGATTTGTTGAACCCGTTACTCTGATAGAAGTACGCTCAAAGGTACTGTTAGGCACAATACCTTCCTGATCAGTTCTACCCAGCGAAACGTAATATTCTGCTTTATCTGTTCCGCCAGATATACTTAGGGTGTTATTCCAGGTTTTACCTGTTTCGAAGAAATTATCAAGATTATCATAAGCGATTGCGCGTTTCTCAGTTGCTTGTGGAGATCCTACGGGCACTAAAAAGCCATTAACATCATACTTATATGGTTGTCCATTGAAACGTAGTTGGTCTAAAGGTGCACCCCATGAAAGTGTGCTATTAAACCCTGAAAAAGTACCTGTAAATTCTCCATCTACACCTTGCGAGTACCTTTGTTGTAATTCAGGTAGTTTATTTACATAGTCTAGAGTATAAGTAGTACTATAATTTATTACCGCTCTTCCTTCTTTTCCTTTCTTAGTGGTAATAACTATCGCACCATTACCTGCTCGAATGCCATAAAGTGCTGTAGCAGCAGGCCCCTTCAGCACAGTTACAGACTCAATATCTTCTGGATTTAAATCTATTGCTCTATTTGAGTTCGCAACACCTGATAATAATGCATTTGCACCTGTAGTTGGATTACCAGCCGCGACGGTACTGTTATCAATAGGAACACCATCAACAACAAATAGTGGCTGATTATTGCCAGTGATAGACGTTGCACCACGTATAACTATTCTGGATCCTGCACCCGGAGCACCAGAAGCACTTGTTATATTTACACCAGCAACCTTACCGTTTATTGCGTTTGCTAAACTAGGTTGCGTGCTTCTTGCAATTTGGTCAGTGCTTATTTCTTGCACTGAATAACCCAAGGCCTTTGTTTCACGCTCAATACCAATAGCTGTTACCACAACCTCTTCTAGGCGTTTAGTGTCTTCCTGCATTGCTACATTAACAACATTATCAGCCCCAATTGAGCGCTCCATAGGCCTATAACCTATAAACCTGAAAACCAACACATTATTACCTGCTGGCACATTAAGTGTATAAACGCCATTTGCGTCAGTAGTTGTGCCAATTGTGGTCCCTTTTACTACAACGGAAACCCCCGGTAACGGCATTGCGTCAGCCGCAGTTACTACTTTGCCTGTAACTGATCTGCCCTGCGAAAAACCTTCTATTGACACTAGTATTGCCAATATAAAGGTTAATAGTAAACCTTTTTTCATACCATATTTTTTTTAGATAATACAACATACCAAATAATTTTACGGCATTACAACAAAAAAAGGTTACTTAATGAGTACAATAACAAATATTTATTGGATAATATTTATAGACACATATATTTATTTATCAACACTTTAAAAATACACATACTATTATTTACCTCAAAATACTACAATTAACCAATCCAATTGAAACGGTTTTTTTGTCATTATTTTTTCAATATGTATCTTAATGTTGAAGCTGTTTAGGGTATTGGCTAAAAGAAATCGAACCCGCCATTGTTGGAGTTTTTCACCAACAATTATAAGGCACTGGCTATTATACTTGCTGGTGAGAACATGCAGCAAGGGCAGGCAGTATGGATTTTAATAAACTCTAAACAGGCTCTTTATTAAGAATTTAAAAACTATTTCTTATTATCAATAAAGGAATGCTATAAACACAACAGGCTCCCTTTAAAGAAAGGGAGCCTGCTATTCTATAGTTGGCTTTATTTATACTTACGCCTGCATCAAGTAAGCTTTAATATACTCATCCAGATCACCATCCAGCACATTTTGTACATCAGATCGCTCAACGCCTGTGCGTATGTCTTTCACTAGCTTATAGGGGTGCAGCACATAGTTTCGTATTTGCGAGCCAAAATCAATGCGTTTTTTGGTGCTTTCAATCCTGTCGCGTTCTTCGTTGCGCTTTTCCATTTCGATCTGGTAAAGACGGGACTTCAGCATCCGGATCGCATGCTCTTTGTTCATGAGTTGCGAGCGTTCAATCTGGCACTCGATAACGATTCCGGTTGGCTTGTGCTTCAGGCGAACAGCCGTTTCTACTTTGTTCACGTTCTGCCCACCGGCACCACCCGACCTGAATGTGTCCCACTCGATATCGCTGGGGTTCACTTCAATGTTGATGGTATCGTCCACGACCGGGTAGGCAAAAACAGATGCAAAGGAAGTATGGCGGCGACCACCGGAATCGAATGGAGAAATACGCACCAAGCGGTGTACCCCGATCTCTGATTTCAGATAACCGTAAGCAAAATCGCCGGTTATCTCCAATGTGGCTGACTTTATGCCGGCGCCTTCGCCAGCATTATAGTTTATTTGCTTTACACCAAAGTTATGCGATTCGGCCCACATGATGTACATGCGCATAAGCATCTCCGCCCAGTCCTGGCTTTCGGTACCGCCCGCACCGGGGTTTATTTCCAATATGGCACTCAGCTGGTCTTCCTCTCCGCTTAGCATGCGTTTAAACTCCAGCCCTTCAACTGCCTCTACTGCCTGCTTATACTCTTTCTGGATATCCTCTTCAGATACGTCCCCTTCTTTATAGAAATCGAACAGCACATCGAAGTCTGACACGGCTTTCTCCACTTCATCGTAGTGGTCTGTCCATACTTTTATGGCCTTCACCTCTTTCAGCACTTTCTCTGCCTCCTTGGGGTCATCCCAGAAGTTTGGGGCAGTTGTGCGTGCCTCGGTTTCTTCTACCTGCTTTTTCTTGGCATCGTAGTCAAAGGTACCTCCTCAAGGCCTCTACTCTGGCCTTCAACTCTTTTATTTGCTCGGTTGTCATTAGCTATGCGGTTATACTTTATTTTAAACAGCAAAATGCTGAAGTATAAGCTCATTGTCATACTTCAGCATTTTAATCTATACTTTATACTTTACAGGCTGATGCGGTACACCCAATTATGCGGGTCAGGCGCCTGGCCGGTTTTGATCTTATCGAGTTCTTCAGAAATCCTGTTAGACACTTCACGTCCTTCCACTGCCGGCAGGTCCATGTCCTGGCCACTGTAGTGGATTGTGGCGATCTGGGCAATAGTAGCGGCAGTGCCGGTACCGAAAGCCTCCTGTAATTTGCCGGCTTTGTGCGCCTCCACCAGCTCATCCACAGACACCCTGCGCTCTTCCACGGTATAGCCAAAGTCACGGGCCAACTGCAACACGCTGTCTCGGGTAATGCCACTCAGAATAGTTGTGCTCACGGCAGGGGTCACCAGTTTGCCATCAATCACGAACATCAGGTTCATGGTGCCAGACTCCTCGATATACTTGTGCTCTTTAGCATCGGTCCAGATAAGTTGGTGATAGCCTTTTTCCTGCATTTTGCGTGCTGGCAGCAATGCTGCGCCATAATTGCCGGCTGCTTTTGCATAGCCAGCGCCACCCTCGGCAGAACGCACATAATGCGGCTCGACGGCTACTTTTAATGGCTGACCATAGTATGCACCCACCGGGCACGAGAAGATGGTGAACCTGTAGTTAGAGGATGGCCTAACCCCGATGAAATCGTCGGTAGCAAACATAAACGGACGGATATAAAGCGCACAGCCAGCAGTAGGTGGCACCCAGGCGGCATCGAGACGCAGTAGCTGCTCAAGCCCTTGCATAAAGATATCCTCTGGCAACTCTGGCATGCACATGCGTTCAGCAGAGATGTTCAGGCGCCTGAAGTTATCCAATGGCCTGAAAAGGAGAATATCGCCATCAGCGGCCTTATAGGCTTTCATTCCCTCAAAGATAGACTGCCCATAGTGCAACGCGGAGGTGGCCGGGCTCAGCGACATGTTGCCATACGGCATGATCTGCGGCGTTTGCCAGGCTCCGTCTTTGTAATCAGCCACCAGCATATGGTCTGAAAAGATCTTTCCGAACTCAATGTTATTGTAGTCCAGTTCCGAAATGCGGGAGTTAGTTACGCACTCGGCTGGTATCGATAATAGGTCTAATGACATAGTAGATTTATTTGATTCTTTCATGGAATGTCAGACGCGGGGTTTCCAGGTTATTTCTTCTGCATTGAGCTCCTGCGTCATTTTACGACATAGGGCAAACAGGTAGTCAGATAATCTGTTCAAATATTTTATGATGAGGTTATCCACTTCCGCCACCTCCTGCAGGCTAATGGCAAGCCTTTCCGCACGACGGCAAACGCAACGGGCCACATGGCAGAACGACACCGACTGGTGCCCCCCAGGCAGCACAAAGGCCCGTAAAGGCGGTACCTCGGCCGTATACTTGTCAATTTCCTGCTCCAGCAGCGCAATGTCTTCCTCGTGCAGGTCCGGGGTTTTCATTCTGGACTTATCGGGGTCTGTTGCCAGCAACGCACCAATAGTAAAAAGTCTGTCCTGTATTTCTTTAAGGATATCCAGGCGGCTATGGTTCACTTCCTGGTCACGCACCAGGCCAATATAAGAGTTCAGCTCATCCACGGTGCCATAGGCCTCTATGCGCAAATCTGCTTTAGACACACGGGTGCCGCCAATGAGTGCAGTAGTACCCTTGTCGCCTGTTTTAGTGTATATCTTCATTTAACTTGAGTGTTCAGCCTGAAGCTTTGCGGCAGTTACAATGTTATCGTTCAGCACATCCGATTCTACCAGACCATCGCGCAGACGCACGATGCGGTGTGCATAACGGGCAATATCCTCTTCGTGAGTAACCATGATGATGGTATTGCCTTTGGAGTGCAGGTTCTCGAACAGTTCCATGATCTCGTAAGATGTTTTGGTATCGAGGTTACCGGTTGGCTCATCGGCAAGTATAATACTTGGGTCGTTGATCAAAGCGCGTGCAATAGCCACACGCTGACGCTGACCACCCGACAGCTCATTGGGCTTGTGCTTGCCACGGTTTCCCAGGCCTACGCTTTCCAGTGCCTGCTGCGCCTTTTCTTCGCGCTGACTTTTGCTGTAGCCGGCATAGATCAGTGGCAGGGCCACGTTCTCCAGAGAAGACTGGCGCGGCAACAGGTTAAATGTCTGGAACACGAAGCCGATCTCCTTGTTACGCACTTCAGCCAGTTCATTATCGGTCATGTTGCTTACGTCCTGTCCGTTAAGGATGTACTGCCCACCGGTTGGCGTATCCAGGCAGCCGATAATGTTCATGAGCGTGGATTTACCAGAACCGGAAGGCCCCATAAACGCAACATATTCGCCTTTGTTTATCTTGATAGACACAGACTTAAGGGCATGGATGGTTTCGGCACCCATTCTGTACACCTTGGAAATATCGTGCGTTTCTATAATAACACCCATATAGCTAATCTTATAGTTGCCATTCGTCGGCCCTTGCTTCTGCCTGCTGGCGCTTTTCGTCTAATTTCTGTATAAATGTACTATATTCTGATGCAGGAAGCAAGCCTTGCAGCGCCTCCTTTGCCTGCTCTGCATAGCTGTACAACCCCTGGTCTATACTTTCCAGGGCATAGGCTTTATAAAGCTCCACAGCATACGGGTTATAGGTGATACCGCTCAGCAGCACATTGTAGGCTTTCTCTGTTTTAGGCTCATACTTATTATAGAAGTTTGCTGCTGCCAACACCACTTCTTCATCGTAGAGCAGCATTTTAAGGGCCTGCCCATACTTGGCCGCAGCCTCTTCATTACGCCCTTTAGCCTCTGCTACCCTAGCCTTAAAGTATAAATGCTGGCGCTTGTCGCGGTCTGTGAGGTAAAGTTTGTCCATCTTAGACAATAGCATATCATACTTACCAGTTTGTAACCAAAGCCGCAGCTGTTGCAGATTCAGCCTCGACCGCAGCTCACCTTCCGGCTGCAGCTTAGAGGAGGCATCCTGAATGGCATCATAGGCTTCTTTCCAGCGCTTCTTACCCATCAGGTAGTCCACTCTGGCAATGAGGGCACGGCGTTTCATGTCCTTATCCTGCACCGCCTGTACCAGTGTATTTACCTCGGCTGGGCTTAACTGCGGCAGAAAAGTAACCAGAAGCTGCACCTTGTCTTTATCCGGCGACTCTGCCACAATCCGCTGGACGTCCTGCTGCAGCACAGCTTTCAGGTCCTGGGCAACTGCAATCATGTCCTGGTTCTCTGTAAAACCTACCTCTTGCAGCGCCTCCACAGCCTGCTGTGGTTGGTTTGCGAGTGCCAGCGCATAGCCGTGTGCCAGGTAAGCATAAGGGTAACCCTGGTCCTTGGCGTTTCTAAAGTATGCCGCTGCCGCCTTGTAGTTGCGTTCTTCCAGCATCCAGACGCCAATAGCATAGTTGTAGTAACCGCTCTTGGCCTCTGCCTGCAACGCCAGACTCTCTACCAGTCTCCTGCCTTCCCGTGGCCGGCCATTGTAGTGGTGCACAAGGCCTTTCAGGTACAACAGGTCCTCGAAGAACAATTGGTTGCCCGGAGAGGAAAGGTAGCGGTTTATGGGTTCTAACCGGGCAGTGTCACCGGCATGAAGCCTGCTGATGGTCTGGTTGTAAAACAGTGTCATGTCCTCCACGCTTTCCAGCGAATCGGGGGCATAGGCTTCTTTGTCCCGAGGGTCAAGGCCTAACAACTGTCTTAGCACTGCAGCATTGCTGCGCAGCGTTACATACTTTCCTTTGATGGATTTATCCAGCAGGTCGCGGGCTGGTTCCAGCATGGCCTGGCGGGTATAGTATGCCAGCCTGTTGCTGTAGATAAAGTCTTTGTCTGAAGTATGCTCCTGCGCCAGGTTAAAGTAATATTCCGTGCTGTCCTGCACACTGGTTTGGGCATACATCAGGGCCAGGTTATTGTAAAGCTCAGCACTCTCCGGAAAAGCTTTTACTCCCTCCTGCAGCACGTACAGCTTTTCAAAAAAATATTGCTTGTCGTCGTAGAGGTTAGCCAGGCGCACATACAGTTTTGGGTTTGGCCGTTTACTGAGGGCATCTTTCAGGCGAAGTATCTCGTTATTGCGCTGGTTTGTTTTGCGGTACAAGGCAGCAAGGCCATAGTTAGCCTTCACGTTGTTCACATCGTACACATCGCTTTCCTGGTAGAAACGCTCTGCCAGAATGTCGTTGCCAGAGGCAAAGTATAGATCTCCGAGGTAACTGTAATAGCCTGCCTTGGCATACATGTAAGAACGGTACTGGGTGCGCACCACAAGTATGGCACAGATGATAACTCCCATGATCAACATGGAGAGCAGCGAAAAGCTTTTTGGCTCATACACGACCTTGTAAACCGGCAGCCTCTTTTCTATTAGCCTGCCAAAGTTTATCATGATGTAAATAAAGAACGCAAAGCCAAAAGCAAGATGCGTGTACATGACCAGGTCGCGGTACAGGGCAGTGTAGGTGTCGTTGGCGGTGGCGAAGGCGTAGCCTATACTTGCCAAAGCCAAAGTGGCAAAAACCAGGTACAGCACTGCACCGGTTGGCCTGAAGGGGAAAAGCTTTTTGTAGATAACCTCCCGCTGGCGCATACCCCAGAAACCCGATATTGCCGACAAGATCAGGATAACGTAGGCGTTGATGTACAGTAAATCTGCGTGCAGATAGCCAATGTGGCGCAAATATAGCAGCACCAGGTTGATCAGGTATAAGCCTGCCACCAGCACAAACTGCCACACACTAAAGCGGCGCTCAGGTGTTTTGGCCTGCGTGTTTACCCAGAGCAATGCATGTATGTTTTCAGCAGAAACCCACACCATGAACAAGAGCGCAATGATAAGGGTACCAATACTGCTGTAGTTTACCAAGTGCAATGTAACCAGTTCAGCAGAAAACTCAGCCTCTGTATAGAACAGCACGCCCAGCAATGCCACAATCCCGAACATGGCCAGCAAACGCAGCGAGAACATTGTTTGCGGAAAGAAAGCCTGGAATGCGTAGCTGCCCAGCGCCAGGAATACAATACTTATCAGCAGGGCTGTCTGGCTGGCACCCGAACCAAATATGCTTAACAGATCGAAGTTGAAGCTTGCCAGGAACAGCATAAGCAGCAGCATGCCCACAAAGTATGGAATACGGCGCATGGTACTGATGGCTGCGGCATAAAAGGCAATGCAGATGGCAATAATGCCAATGAATAAAGTGGCCGCCGTTGTGTTAATAACCGGGAGCGTTACATCGTACTGCTCAAAGAGCAGATAGCCGTCTGCCGTAAGTGTAAAATCCTCCAGCAGGCGCGTTACCTCGTTTATCGGCACAGGCACTACCTGCAGGTCGGTTACCTTGTCCCAGCCATACACATAGTCTTCGCCGGCGAAGTAGTAGAACCCGCCCAGTGCAAGTGCCAGCAGGCACAAGGTCAATAAAAAAAGATAGGGATACTTGGTGTCAGTATCCCAGCCTTTCCAGAATTTGATTTTGCTCATACTTTTCTAGACACAAGTATCAAGACATAAGGCATAAGACTTTATACTTTCGCGGTCCGCTGCCTGCATTTGCACAGGCAAAACCCGGCTCCCAAGTTTCGTCTTTATACTTATGCCTGTTGGTTATTCAAGCACTTTTGGTACCCTGAAATAATCCGAGTCTTTTTTAGGGGCATTCAGTAACGCCTGTTCGTGTGTGATGGTATTCTGTGCCACATCTTCGCGCAGCACGTTCAACTCTTCAGACATATGCGTAAGCGGCTCTACATTCTCTGTGTCCAGTTCACGCAGCTGGTCTACCCAGTTCAGGATCTTGTTAAGGTCCTGCAATACCTCCTGCTCTTTTTCCTCGTTAAACTCAAGCCTTGCTAAGTGCGCTAATTTCCTGATAGTCTGAATATCTGTTGACATCTGTCTTTATATGTTTCGTTACTTCTGTTTGAATAATATTAAAAACCCGCTCTTTTAGCAGCGGCAAATCTGCCAGCGTCATGCCTTTGGTTTCGATCGGCTCGTGGAAAATGACCTTAAGCGGATGCCACCTCACCTTTAATTTCCCATCCAGGTCGGGCAGAAAATGTTGGTTGTAAGGCATGGTTACCGGCACTATCGGCAGCTGTTTCTCAATGGCCAGTTTAAACGGACCATCTTTAAAAGCAAGTAGCTTCTCCCCTGCTGTTGGCGGTATCGTACCCTCCGGAAAAATAACCAGGTTACGCCCCTGCTCCAGCGATCTCACCGATTTTATATAACTCTTGGCACTACTTACAGCGCTTTTACGGTCCACGGAGATGTATAGCTTCTCGTACACTTTTCCCCAGAGCGGCACCTTTGTAAGCGAGCTTTTGCCCACAAAGTTAAGAAATCCGGGGATGGAATGCAGCATCATCGGGATATCGAGGTATGAGCTGTGGTTTGGCGTAAAGATATACTGCTCTTTTGGGTTTAGCCTAAATCGCCACTCCACTATAAGAGGGGCCAGGAACATACGCAGGAACACAGTAGACCATACCCTGTTGATATTATGAACATGCCTGTACCAACTCTCTTTCCGGATCAGGAATGCCTGCAACGGATAGGTAACCACAAAAGGCACTATGAACCAGGTGCAGCACCAGGTGGTGTACAGACGGCGCGAGAGGTAAATTATCGGTTTCATGCACTCAAATGTAAGAATATTCCCTTTGTGTTCAACTCTTCAAGAACCAACGCGGCTACATAATAATTCAATAACGTGCCTTGCCGTAGGGTGGTATAAATTCAGGAGTGGTGAGCTACTTTTTAAAACCGGCAAACGATCAAACTCAAGCCATGCTTTGCCTTACCCATCCTTTTATAGTCCAGAGCTACCCTTATTTTTCCTGCTGAAGTATAAAATGTGCTTTAAGAATACCAGCCACACTGATCGCATCTGTTATCTCGTTGTTCAGCGCCATGCGCACCGCTTCGGCAAACGGCACTTTTTTGATGTGCAGTTCCTCTGTTTCCTCGAAGGCTGTTTCGCCGGCTGTAAGTTCCTGGGCTAAAAACACAAACCCTTCCTCGTCGGTAACTGAGTTGGAAGTATGCAAACGGCAGATATTGGTCCATTTGGCGGCCGTAAAGCCTGTCTCTTCCTGTAGCTCCCGTTTGGCAGATTCAAGAATATCGTTTTCCACCAGTCCGCCACCCATTGGTATTTCCCAGCTATACTCGTTTAGTGCATAGCGGTATTGCCCCACCAGGTAAGTATAGCCTTCGTCGTCTATCGGGATGATGCCGATAGCCTTGTTCTTAAAGCTCACCACACCGTAAATTCCTTCGCCGCCTTTCGGGTTAAGCACTTTATCCTCGCGCAATCTGATCCAGGGGTTCTGGTAAATATCACGGCTGGAAAGGGTGGTCCAGGGGTTGTGGGTTTCGTCGATCATGGCTTGTAATTTATACTTGGGCAAAGATAGGAGATTAGTGTTTGTGGTTTATCTAGCCGCACTTTTTTAAATAAGTCAGGTGGAAACTTACCCACCCCTGACCCCTTCAAGGAGGGGCTAGGGGTGGGTTTACACCTACTTGGCCTTTAGAAGACCTCAACTTAAGGTGAATACTGATTTGTTATACATAAGCTGCAGCAAACCATTCTTTTAGCAGGCTACTGTCTATGTCTGCGGTAGACTTCAGCTTGATGTGGCGCATGTCTTTTCCGGTGCCTTGCAGCAGGTTGTTTGGGTCGTTAAGCTTATCGTATTTAAAGAAGCCCAGGGTTACGTAGGCTTTAGCCGTTTTCAAGTAGGCAAAGTCTTTTGTAGCCTTAAAAATAGGTCGGCTCCATTTATACTCCTCTACCACACCTGGTACTGTCTCGTGTATCAGCTTCCGGATAGCCTCCATTATTTCTTTTTGCTTTCCAGCATTTTCGATGTATTCGGTTACCTGTGGGTTCATGGGTTATGACTTATACTTTTTAATCTGCCAAGTAGGCTTAAATTGTGGTATCAAAAATAGGAAATCAGCTTTAAATAATGGCTACAAAGTATAGCTAGAGTTTAGGTAAAATAAAAGCCCTGCGACAAGCGTAGCAGGGCTCTTGTTTCTTCTAATTTACTCTATCCTTTTGCTGGCGCGGATCTGTGATCCGTGACTTTTTATACTGTTGGATTTGCAATCCAACTGGGCCAGCCTGTCCCGGGCGCAGTCACGGGAAGGCCCAGCTATAGCCAATCACGAGCGAGGACGCTCGCGCCATGACTTTTTAGTTTGCTAAAAAGAAATGGCCCTGCTTTATATGTGGCAGGAATTTTATTCTTTCATGCCTTCGCCTTACTCAAAGAGCCTTCCACAATCTCGTCTACTACAGCAGGGTCTAGCAAAGTAGATGTATCGCCTAGATTAGTCACGTCGCCTTCGGCCACTTTACGCAGGATGCGGCGCATGATCTTGCCGGAGCGTGTCTTTGGCAGCCCGCTTACAATCTGAATCTTGTCTGGCTTGGCAATCTTACCGATTTTCTCTACTACTGTTTCGATGATCTCGGCACGTAGCCTCTCCTGGTTTTCTGGCGTGTCTTTGCAGATTACGAAAGCGTAAATGCCTTGGCCCTTCACATCATGTGGGTAACCTACCACCGCCGACTCAATGACATGGTTGTTGTGGTTGATAGCTTCCTCGATCTCAGCAGTGCCAAAGCGGTGCCCCGATACGTTGATCACATCGTCAACGCGGCCAATGATGCGGTATAAGCCATTTTCATCACGCTTTGCACCATCACCGGTAAAGTATAAGTTCTTGTAAGTGGAGAAGTAGCTCAGGCGGCAGCGTTCGTGGTCGCCGTAAGTGGTCCGGATCATACTTGGCCACGGGTGCTTGATGCACAGGTAACCCTCCACCCCGTTCTCTTTGATCTCATTGCCCTCGCTATCCAAAAGTATGGGTTGTACACCTGGCAGCGGCAAGCCAGCATGGCTCGGCTTCATGGGTGTAACGTTTGCTAATGTGGAGATCATGATGCCACCGGTTTCTGTCTGCCACCAGGTATCTACTACTGGGCAGCGTTCTTTGCCTACGTGTATGTGGTACCAATGCCAGGCCTCCTCGTTTATTGGTTCGCCAACAGAACCCAGCACACGCAGTGAGTCCAGGCTGTAGGAGAGCACCTCGTCAATGTCGCCGCCCATTAAGGAGCGGATAGCCGTTGGGGCTGTGTAGAAAATGGTAACGCCAAACTTATCGCATACTTGCCAGAAGCGGCCCATGTCGGGGTAGGTTGGCACGCCCTCGAACATAAGCGTGGTGGCACCTGCCAGTAGTGGCCCATAGAGCAGGTAAGTATGTCCTGTTATCCAGCCAATATCAGCCGTGCACCAGTATACATCGCTTTCTTCGTACTGGAACACGTTGCAGAAACTGTACTGCGCATAAACCATGTAGCCGCCACAGGTATGCACCACCCCTTTGGGCTTGCCCGTAGAGCCTGAAGTATAAAGTATGAACAGCATGTCTTCGGCGTCCATTTCTTCGGCGGGGCACTCTTTGCTCACGTCTTTTACCTCGTCGTGGTACCACACGTCGCGTCCCTCCACCATGTTCACGGCCCAGCCCAAACGCTCCACCACAATTACTTTTTCTACGGTAGGGCAGCTTTCCAGGGCCTCATCCACAACACGCTTTACCGGAATCTGCTTTGCACCGCGGTTAAGACCATCGGAAGTAAGCACCATTTTAGCACCGGCATCGTTTATTCTATCAGCCATACTTACGGCCGAGAAACCGGCAAAAACAACAGAGTGGATAGCGCCAACACGCGCGCAGGCCAGCACCGCAAAGGCCAGTTCGGGTATCATGGGCATGTAAATGCATACCCTGTCCCCCTTTTGCACACCATTCTTTTTCAGCACATTGGCAAACTGGCATACTTTCTCGTGCAGTTCGCGGTAAGTATAGCGGATATAGCGTTCTTTGGGGTCGTTGGGCTCCCAGATCAGGGCCAGTTTGTTGCCACGGGTTTTCAGGTGGCGGTCCAGGCAATTCTCGGTGATGTTCAGCTTTCCGCCTTTAAACCACTTTATATCGGGCTCTTCGAAGTTCCACTCCAGTGTGGTATCCCACTTTTTGCGCCACGTAAAGGTATCGGCTATATCGCTCCAGAACCCTTCCGGATCTTCTACACTGCGCTTATAGGCCTGCTGGTACTCCTCGAAAGTCTTTACCTGGAAATTTGTCATAGTTTTAAGTTAAGGTATGTTAGAAGTTTAGTTTTTCATCTGTGCTAACGTGCAGGCAAGGCAAAAAGGTAAGCATTTGCTGCACCCTGTATGTTAAGTACCGGTCAGCTCCATAATCTTTTCGATCAGGTAACCGGGAGAGAAGGGCTTTACAACATATAAATCTGCTCCTGCATCATATCCTTTCTCAACATCCACCTCTTTAGACCTGGCACTTAGGAATATTACCTTTATGCCCTCTAATCCGCTTTTGCTCCGGATGTACCTGCACACTTCAAAGCCATCCATATCCGGAAGCATTACATCCAGCACCACTACATGGGGCAACTCTTCTTTAATGGTCTCGATGGCTTCCGTACCGCTTTGGGCAGTCATTACCAGAAAACCGCTTTTATGCATTAGGTGCTCAAGTGGCAGCAGTATACTTGGGGCGTCGTCTACCAGCAGCACCCTTAAATTTTGATGGTTTGTTTTCATGGAGGACTACACTTATGCGGCGCTACTAACAAGTGGTTTCACTGTTTTGCAACAATGCCAATCCGCTCACTTAGTGCAATCTATATTAACATATGTCTGGCAAATAAGCAACTATTACTTTTAAAGAATATGTAACTCAAATTGTGCTATATGATCAACCAGGCAGGTGTAAACACACCCTTGAGAGCTACGCTCGCTAGCTCTCAAGGGGTGGGTTAATCGCAACTTGAGTTACATATTATTCCTGGTCGGAGCAACGTGGTATTATCGTAAAAAAAAATGAGCCTAATTGGTTTAGTCAGGCTCATTTTTATACTCTTAAAGTTTTAAACCTATAGGCTACATATCCCGCACAGATACCATCACATCGTTATACTTGTCGGTGTTGTGCAAAAAATCAACGATTTTTTTACCGACCTCTTCCGGTGCGGCCAGTTCGCCTTTGTTTTTATACTCCCGGAAACGCTCTACATTACTAAAGCATGTGGCATCACTTTCCCGGATGTGTTCCTGCATGGCTGTGTCTACTACCCCAGGCGATAGCGCAAACACCTTTACACCTGAGCCACGCACATCCTGCTCCTGCTGTATGGTTTGAGAAAGCATATCCAACGCTGCCTTAGAGGCACAATAGCTAGCCCAGCCATCTATGGGATACTTACCTGCCCCAGAGCTAATGTTCACGATCACTTTTTCGCAGGAAGTATTGCGGTAGGTTTCCAGGAAGGTATTCATCAGCATGGCCGGCACGATCACGTTCACATCAAACACAAACTCAAAGCGCTCATTCGGCATGCCTTCCCCAACATAACCAATATCACCCAGCACCCCGGCGTTGTTTATCAGCACTAATCTATCGGCATCCTTGTATGGCAAAAACACTTTTTGCAGGTTATGCTCTACAGCTTCGATATCAGAAAAATCAAGTGGCTGATAGCGGTAGTTTGGGTGCTTGATGCTGTTAGTCCGCGATACGCCTACCACATAGTTGTTATCGTCTTTTAAGAGTTCCTCGGCTATTGCCTTACCTATGCCTTTACTGGCTCCAGTGATGATGTAGTAATTCATGGGTGAAGAATTATGAATGCTGAATTATGAGTTACGGATGTAGCTAACAGAAAGGTTACTGCTTTACCTGCTCTAAACAAAGTATAAAATATCCTCCAAAAGAAAAAGCTGGTGCCCCTGCCTTGGCAGAAACACCAGCTTTAAAGTATGATTTGAAGTATAAACCCAGCAGGCGAGTCTGGAGACTCGCACACACCCTAAGTCACCGGTTAGATACCGGTGCCAGGCGTGCATGTGATGCGAATCACAGATTCGCTTTTATACCTTGGCACGGAAGTAACTTCCGCGCCAGATTTATACCTGTAATTCATAATTCTTAATTCCTAATTCATAATTCATAATTACAGAATATACTGGCTCAGGTCACGGTTTTTCACCATGCCGGATAGTTTTTCCTGCACCATTTCGCGGGTTACAACGATGTGCGCGTTGGCGCCTATCTTGTCCGGCACATCATAAAGTATATCGTTTAGCAGGCGGCTCATAACGGTTTGCAGACGTCTTGCTCCGATGTTCTCTACCTCCGAGTTTACTTCAAAAGAGATAGAGGCAAGCTCATCCAGGGCTTCGTCGTTAAACGTGAGCTCCACACCCTCAGAGGCCAACAGTGCCTCATACTGCTTGGTGAGTGCATTTTTAGGGAACTTCAGGATCTGGTAGAAGTCGTCTTTTGTCAGGCTGTCCAGCTCCACACGGATCGGGAAACGGCCCTGTAACTCCGGAATTAGGTCAGATGGTTTGGCCACGTGGAATGCACCAGCCGCAATAAACAGGATATGGTCGGTGTTGATGATGCCATACTTTGTGTTTACCGTAGAGCCCTCCACAATTGGCAGCAGGTCGCGCTGCACGCCTTCGCGGCTCACGTCAGGGCCACCGGCTTTTTTACTGGAACTGGCTACCTTGTCAATCTCATCGATAAAGATGATGCCTGAGTTCTCCGCCTTGAAGATCGCCTCTTCCTTCACCTCATCCATGTCGATCAATTTGGCGGCTTCTTCTTCCAGCAAGATCTTGCGGGCTTCGGCAATGGTTACTTTGCGCTTCTTGGTTTTCTTGGGCATCATGCCGCTGATCATCTCCTGTATGTTCATCATGGAAGCCTCATCCATACCCGGACCTAATACGCCTACGCCTGGCATGGCGCTGTGCTGCACCCTAATCTCGATCTTGCGGTCTTCCAACTCCCCGTTTCTGATCTTCTCACGGAATTTCTCGCGGGTACGCTCGTTCAGTTCATAATCCGTTTCAGGCATTACATTCGGGTCGGAGCTCAGGTTCACCGGTGATGAATTCCTGCCCTGAATGGGTGGGATAAGTGCGTCCAGAATGATGTCTTCTACCAGTTCGGCTGCTTTTTGCTTTACTTCCTCCTTTTTCTTCTGCTTTACAAGGTTCACAGACTGCTCTACCAGGTCGCGCACCATACTTTCCACATCACGGCCCACGTAACCTACCTCGGTAAACTTTGAGGCTTCTACTTTGGTAAAGGGCGCATCGGCAATTTTAGCCAGGCGGCGGGCAATTTCTGTTTTACCCACACCCGTTGCACCAATCATCAAGATGTTGTTCGGCACAATGTCGCTTTGTATGCTTTTATCAGCGTTCATGCGGCGCCAGCGGTTACGCAGGGCGATTGCCACATTGCGCTTCGCATCCTTCTGGCCAATAATGTATTTATCCAGCTCCTCAACGATCTGTGCTGGCGTAAGTGAAGCGATATTTTCTAACATGCTAGTCTTATTTTGTAATGTACGCCGCGGCATTTTGTCAATACCGTAGCTTATACGTTATAAATTGCTTTTACTTTTAAGAAATGTACTGGTGTTGGTGCTAACCGTTACATAATGCGTGGCACCGGAAGGGTGAAAAAAGGCGCTGCTGTAGTTCAGTTCAAAACGCTTGACACGCAGCATGGCTCCCATTGAGAAACCTGCTCCGCCCCCACCATTATCCAGTCGAAGCTCTTTACGACGCAGGTGGTTATAGCCTGCCCTCAGGTTAAAGTTTTTGCTGAAGACAAACTCAGCCCCGGCCACAAAGTGCCGCGCAATCTTATCTCCAAGCTTTTTTTCTTCTTTCACTTCATCCCCATTCTCATCCAACTGTCCGGGTGCATTGGGGTCAAGGTATACTATATCAAACTGGTAAAGGCGGTGTGCGGTTATGGATAATCGTACGGGCATGTGCTCTGGCTTGTAGCTTACCCCCAGCTGTGCATCCCATGGCATGGGCTGGCGTTCGCCGTCATCGTAGGGTTTTACCTGGTAACCAACATTCTTAAAAGCCAGGCCGACAGTAAAATCTTTTTCAGGATGCTTGAATGCTACCCCCGCATCGGCCAGCAAACCCACAGCTTTGTTACCGGCCATACTTGAGACAGCTACTTTGGCTGTTGCACCAATCGTAAAGGCATCTGCCTGCCGCGCATGTGTTATACCTAACGTATAATCATTCACGTTAAAGGTGCCTTCCTCCAAACCTGTTGGGTCGCGCTGTATAAAGTTGCCGTAATTGATATAGTTAAGCGTTGCCGCCCAACGGCCATACTTGCTTGTATTAAAAGCATAGGCTAGGTGGCTTTGCCTTATATCCGCCAGGTACCCGACATAGCTCAGGCTAATCTGGTTGTCCATCTCAGGGTTGAGTAATCCCGGGTTAGCCGCTACCATGTTCACATCGTGGCCGCCGGCAGTCACGTTAACCCCGCCTAAAGCAGCCTGCTTGGCACTGGCTGGCAGTTCCAGGAACGTAAACCCACGCTGCCCCCCTATCTGCGCCTGCACCGAAAGTGCAATGCCCAGCAAGATGCAAAGTATAAGAGCAGGGGATTTAAGCATGGGCTCTTAATTTTGAATGAGTCAATAATTGTTGATTGTTAATTGCTGATTGTTGGATTGATATTACTCAGTGTAAAAGACGCAAAGTATTGCGTCTCTACAATCCCCGAAAACTTTAAGCCATTCAACAATTTAACAATCAATAACTACTCATTCACAACTTTCTCTTCCGTAACCACCAGTTTCAGTGGGTTTTTCACTTTTTCCTTCAGAAGCGCAATTTTAACCACCTCGTCCACACGATCAACATAATGGATGTGAAGGCCTTTGATATACTGCTCCGGAATCTCGTTGATGTCCTTTTTATTTTTCTGGCAAAGTATGATATCGGTAACGCCGGCACGTTTTGCCGCTAATATCTTTTCTTTAATGCCACCTACCGGCAACACTTTACCACGAAGCGTGATCTCGCCGGTCATGGCCAGGCGCGCCCTTACTTTGCGCTGCGTAAATACAGAGGCAATAGACGTAAAGATGGCAATACCGGCAGAAGGACCATCTTTCGGCACAGCTCCCTCCGGGAAGTGAATGTGCAGGTCATACTGGTCGAACAGGCGGTAATCAATATCCAGCAACTCAGCGTGGGCTTTTAAGTAGGATATGGCCGTCATCGCCGACTCTTTCATCACATCTCCCAGCTGCCCGGACAGGGTAAGTTTTCCTTTGCCTTTGCTAAGTATACTTTCTATGAAAAGGATATCACCGCCTACTGATGTCCAGGCCAAACCCGTTACAACACCAGCTGTGTCAATATCCTGGTAAATCTCTTTGTCGAAGATTTCCGGTCCAAGGCGTTTTACCACATCCTCTGGCTTCAGGCTCTTGGCATACTCTTCTTCCATGGCCTTTAACTTGGCTGTATGCCGCACCAGCTGCCCGATCTTACGCTCCAGGTTACGCACCCCCGACTCACGGGTATAGTCCTCAATGATCTTCTGGATAACCGGTTTGGTTACTTTTACATCTTCCTCTGCAAGGCCGTGCTCCGCAACCTGCTTTGGCAACAGATGGCGTTTGGCAATCTCGGTTTTCTCCTCTAAAGTATAACCGGTCAGCTCAATGATCTCCATACGGTCACGTAGAGCAGGCTGAATGGTATCCAGTGAATTGGCAGTGGCAATGAACAGCACCTTGGACAGGTCGTACTCCACATCCAGATAGTTGTCCATGAACGTGCTGTTCTGCTCCGGATCCAGCACCTCCAGCAAGGCCGAAGAAGGGTCGCCACGGAAATCAGAAGCGATCTTATCTACCTCATCCAGAATAATAACCGGGTTAGATGAGCCAACTTTTTTGATCTGGTTGATGATTTTGCCTGGCATTGCCCCAACGTAGGTACGGCGATGGCCACGAATCTCAGCCTCGTCGCGCACGCCACCCAACGACATCCTGACATACTTACGGCCCAATGACTCTGCAATAGACCTGCCCAGGGATGTTTTACCAACCCCCGGAGGCCCGTAAAGGCAAAGTATAGGCGCTTTCATGTCGTTCTTCAGCTTTAGCACTGCCAGGTACTCCAGAATACGCTCCTTTACTTTTTCCAGGCCATAGTGGTCTGCGTCAAGTATTTTTTTGGTGCGCTTCAGGTTAAAGTTATCCTTGGTGTACTCGTTCCAGGGCAGGTCCAGCAAAAACTCCAGGTAGTTAACTGCCACCGGATACTCTGCAGCCTGCGGATTTAAACGGGCCAATTTGTCAATCTCTTTCTTGAAGTGCTGCGCAACAGGCTCCGGCCACTTTTTCTTGGCGGCACGCTCTCTGAAACGCTCGATCTCCTGGTCAGGCCCCTCCTGCCCCAGCTCGTCCTGAAGCACCTTTATCTGCTGACGCAGGAAGTAGTCGCGCTGCTGCTGGTCCAGGTCTGTGTGCACTTTGGTGTGGATCTCCTGCTTTAGCTCCAGCAACTGAATTTCGCGCAGCATAAGCTCCAGCAACTGTGTGCCACGCTCCATGCCGTCGTTTACCTCCAGCAGCTTTTGTTTCTGAGCCACCTCCACGTTCAGGTTACTCGACAGGAAATGTGTCAGGAAGCCAGGGTTATCGATGTTATCCAGTGCCACCTGCGCCTCCTGCGGTATCTCAGGGTTCAGCTTCAGCATTTTGCCAGCCGCATCTTTCAGCGAGTGCACCAATGCCTTTACATTCTTATCTTTCTTATCCAGCGGTATTTCTTCACAAGCCGATACCTTCGCTGTTAAGTAAGGGTCTTCGGAGGTGATCTCATCCACCTTAAAACGGCTGTGACCTTGTATGATTATGGTGGTATTACCATCCGGCAACACAAGCATTTTCAGGATCTTGGCCATGGTGCCAACTTCAAACAGGTCTTCCGATGTGGGGTCATCGCTGTTTGAGTTCTTCTGGGCAACAACACCGATCACTTTGTCGCCCTTATGTGCTTTGCGCACCAGCTTTACCGATTTTTTGCGGCTAACTGTAATGGGCAGCACCACCCCAGGAAAAAGCACAGTGTTACGCACCGCCAGGATAGGGAGCTCGTCAGGTAATGTATCAGTGGGAAGGTCGTCTTCTGCTTCGGCCGTTACAATCGGGATCAACTCTACTTCGTCTTCGTCGGATATATTGCTCAGCAAAAGGTTCTGTAAAAAGTTCTTTAACGTATAATTCATATAGTGATCAATGCCATAATGACAGAAACAAAGCACTTTTAGCTCTATTTCAGTGTTGTTCTATAGTTGACAAGACCTGTGCCATACTGGTGCACACTGCTGTTTTGTCTGGCACAGGTGTGATTGAACTGCAAAACTACGGTTAAAAAAGCTAACGGCAGGTGCAATAATCACAAAAATATAACACAAAAATAATATCTTTGGGCACGAGCTATATCATATTTATGCAGCTAAAACACCTGCTTGTACTGCTTCCTGTAATGCTCTTGCTACTTCCGCAACGAAGCCAGGCACAGTTACATCATATCCCTCTGGATAGTGCCCAGGGACTTAAAATCACAAAACAAGCTCCAAGCCCCGAGGTTCATCTTAACTTCCCTAATATAAACAAAATCGCGTACTATCGCGATGAAAAGAAGCTTTCCGCTATCCAAAGGCTCGAAAAAAAGAAGCAGTATACCCAAGTGCTTCCGCTGCTGGAGGCATATGTTACGAACTTTGGTATAGAGAACTTCTACAAAGACACTTACCTCTTGTGGCGACTGGGGCAACTGTTTGAGCGCACCGGCAGAAAAGAAGAAGCCAAGGAGCTGTACAGGATGGTTCTGAAGCACCACCGCACCGATGCGCGCGGCGTTTACTCCTACTACGACTCCCTGGAGCAAAATACCAAAAACTATTACGTGCCGCTGGATTATTACTACGAACTGGTAGAGTACAGAAAATCAATCGCCACGTTTAAGCCGCCAAAGGGTGTTTACCTGAACATGGGCAACGCCATCAACTCACCTTACGAGGATTACGGCCCTACATTGAATGCCGAGGATGAGGTTTTTATCTTTACCTCAAAGCGAAACCACCAAGGCCTGAACGGACGTGCCAACGAGGATCTATACTTCTCGAAACAGGTAAACGGTTACTGGCAGGAAGCACAGTCTTTTGGCAAGCCTATTAACAGCATTTACAACGAGGGCTCCGGCCGCCTTAGCCGCGATGGCAAGACTTTATACTTTGCACGATGCGAGGCCCCTGACGGCTATGGCAACTGCGACCTGTACATCGCTAAAATGCAGCCCGACGGCACCTGGGGAGAAATCACCAACCTGGGGCCCAACGTAAACTCAAATGCCTGGGACTCACAGCCTACCCTCTCACGCAACGAAGACACCTTATACTTTGCCTCTGACCGCCTGGGCGGCTTTGGCCTGTCGGACATCTATTATACTTACAAGACCAAAAACGGCGGCTGGGCACCTGCAAAAAACCTTGGCCCTACCATAAATACCCGTGAAAGCGAGGTTAGCCCCTTCTTCCACCCTAAGTACCAGGTGCTATACTTTAGCTCCAGGGGGCAGCTTTACAACTTCGGAGATTTTGACATTTATAAAACATACAAAGTGCAAGGCCATTGGCAGGAGCCGCGTAACATTGGGCCACTGGTAA
Source organism: Pontibacter sp. GD7 (assembly GCF_058216375.1). Lineage (NCBI taxonomy): Bacteria > Pseudomonadati > Bacteroidota > Cytophagia > Cytophagales > Hymenobacteraceae > Pontibacter > Pontibacter sp. GD7. Next base: position 255,353 of record NZ_JBYZMP010000002.1, read on the forward strand.
ACGGCAAGGGTAGCGAGTATTACTTTACCATTGATGCTGAGTCAAAGAACCTGTACTATGCCCGCTCCGAGGCAAAGGATATCCAAAACCTAGACCTATTCTCTTTCCCGCTGCCCATGGAAGCCCACCCCCTTGCTGTAACAAAAGTACAGGGCACACTAACCGACTCCCTGACAAATAAACCGCTGGCTGGTATCGTGTCCATCATCGACCTGGACAATGGCATAGAGGTATCCTCAAAGTACCTGCGCCCTGATGGTTCTTTTGAGTTTGAGCTGATAGATAATTCTCGCTACATGCTGATGATACAGGGGCCTGACTTCTTTACCATCGAGCGAGAGATTGCCTTGCAGCAGGACACCTCTTTCCAGTTGATGACCACACTTATAGACTACAGCATCCCGATGGTGTTTGAGAACATTGAGTTTGACCCGAACATGTCGGAGATTAAGGAGAACATGAAGCCTATCCTGGATGAAGTAGCGCTTTTCCTGATCGATCACCCTACCTTCAGGCTGGAGATTGCCGGCCACACCGACGGTGCCGGTGACCCTGAGTTTAACCTGGTGCTGTCGCAGGACAGGGCAGATGCCATCAGGAGTTACATTGAGCAACGCGTAAACATGGTGAAAGGCCGTATTGATGCCATTGGCTATGGCAGCACCAAACCGATAAAAGAGGAAAAAACAGCCGAAGACCGTAAGATCAACCGCCGCGTAGAATTCAGGTTAATAAAGCCCTCGAAGCCCGAGCGTGGTTTTAACTAGAAAACATGCCTTTTACTGCTGCCCATCCTGCTATTGTACTTCCGCTGAAGTATAAATTTGGCCGCTTGTTCTCAACCACTGGCCTGGTGATTGGCAGTATCGCCCCGGACTTCGCATACTTTCTGAGCCCCATCATCACGACCAGGGTTAGCCATACTTTGAAAGGCGTTGTGCTGTTTAACCTGCCTGTCACGTTTATACTTGCCATTGTATTCCATGCCATTGTAAGGGAGCAAATCATTCGCTTTCTACCGCCTTCTTTGGCCTGCAGAGCAGCCGTGGCCACACATGCCAGGTGGTTTGCCTACCTGCGCAAACACTGGCTCATTTTCCTGGGTTCTGCTATACTTGGTATACTTTCGCACTTGCTCTGGGACAGCTTCACACATTATTCTGGCTTTTTTGTACGCCATATTGCACTGCTTAGGAAGCCGGTAGATTTCTTCGGATATGCCTTACCGCTTTGCCGCTGGGTGCAGCATTTTAGCACGGTGGCAGGTTTAACTGCGATCAGCATCTACGTGTACCAATTACCGGTTTATACTTATGCGACAGGCAGAAAGTATAGCTGGCTGTTTTTCTGGACCACTGTAGTAGCATCGGGCTTGCTCCTGTTTTTGCTCAAGACCCCGGAAATCCACAGTGTGGCCCAGGTAGAACAATGGGTAGTGCGTTTTTTAAGCGGCTGTTTGATTGCAGTGATTTTGCTTACCGCATTTTTTAAGCTTCGGCAGAGGATGCTTCGTGTTGGTGAGTAGGTTTGAAGCAATACTTTTCCAACCACCCCCGGCCCCTTCTCGAGAGGGGAATTACCTCCCCCGGCCCCTCCTAAAAACAGGAGGGGTGTATCTGCCATTGCTCAACTGCTAATTAAGTTTTATTGCTAAGGCTGTACCTCGGACAGGTTACGGCTCAATGCCATCAATTTAAGGATTTTGTACAGCTGATTCGGACATCCTTGTCCGGATCTTTTTCTGCTGCGGACTTCCTAGTCCGCACATTACAGTAATTTGGGGATTAGGAAATCCCCGGCAGAAAACTTTCGGACTAAGAAGTCCGAAAGAGCATTTTCCTTAAGTTGACGGCATTGGGTCACGACCTGCCCCTACGAAGGTGTAATTACACTCCTAGAGCTACGCGCGCTAGCTCAAAGTTCTCGTTTTGGCTAGTCTGCAAGAGGGGGATTTTCTGCAGGTGTAAAAATCCCCCTCGCCCATCCCGAATCAAGTCCAGGATCTGCAACTTCAAAGGGGAACTTTCTGTAATACTGGGTCCAACCACCCCTAGCCCCGCCTTAGACAAGGAGGAGCCAGGGGTGGTTGGATTGCTTGCGTTTAAGAGAAGTGCAGCAAGCCAGTTATCAGGACAAAAAATTATAGGGAAAACTTCTTCTCATCATCACCGCGCTGCAGCAAGGCGCTTTCGGTTTTTCCCTTATAGCTCAGGTTTACGATGTTCATCTGATCGCTGAAAAGCTCTGTCAGCACTGCGTTTTTAACATACAAGTTTGCCAAAGCAGATGCTTTTACCGGTACCTCCACATACATCCAAACGGCATCTGTTTCAGTCTCTGAGCCGATTAACTTATACTTTAGTGGCTTGCCTTTGGCAATTGAAAAGCTTAAGCGGCTTTGCAGGTAAGCGAAGAGTTGCTCCTGCTGTGCTGCAGATTTGCTGTTATACACCACTTTGCTCTTGGTAAACTTCGATACAGCATCCTCCAGGTCGTCGGTAAACACTTTAAGCGAGACTTCCAGCGCCTGCGTGCGTGGGTTATACTTGATGTCGGTGATGCTGGTATGGAAATCATGTGCAAAGGCAGGCGAGACAGTTGCCGCCACAAAGGCAAACATCAAAAACAGGAATTTATACTTCATACTTATTTTCCGGATGGAGGCAGGTCGGAGAGCACACGCTTGGCCATTGTAGGCATGTTATCGCTTACAATGCGCTGCACATCGTTCATGTTAGACATGTACTCGATCTTAACCTTGTTGCCCGACACCAGTTCTCCTTTGTTGTTGTAGATGGAATAATGAACCAGAAAATCGCGCTCATAGTTCAGGGCGGCACGGTCCAGACAATTCTCATACACCGTCTTCACTTCAAACTGGTTAATGAAGACGTAGTAATCAATGCCGTATTGCCTGTTAAAGTAACTATAGAACTCGGGGTCTTTTACTGTAACGCCAAAGTGCTTGGTGGGGTCCTGCGAAACGGGCAAGGGTTGTTCCTCTTTTTCTAAACCCAGTTTTTCCTTTTGTCGCTGCACCCAATCCAGGGCACCTCCACTCTCTTCTTTCTCAACTGGCTGCCTGTTATACTTCGACTGCTTGTTGTCCTGGTAGCCATAGCTCAGCGACTTATACAGGCGACTCAGTTCACTCACACTGTCGCGGTACACGCCCCCCAGCAAATGTATGGTTTCGTAGCCCTCTGGTGCCAGCATGGCATTCAGGCGATTCCGGAAAACGTGTCGCACATTCTGGCGGGGTATGTTGGATTTCTGTGCAATCTCCTCATCAGCATCTGAAAAGTACAGGTACGGATCGAATGGAATGACAAGCACACGGCTTTTGGTTTTATGGGCTGCAGTGCTTGGTGCAGCCGCTATTGCGGCAGAAGTACTGCCAGTTGGCCTTGTGGTGGCTGCGGCAGTTTTTGCGGCTTTGCCGGCAGGTTGTGGCTTGGATTTGGGAGTAGTTATACTTGCCTGCCCTTGGCGGCTCAGGTAAAGCGTCTGGCCGATCTGTAGTCTATTGTCGTTCCATTTTTGTAGGGAATCCAGTGGGATACTGAAACGGCGGGAAAGGCTGTAGTAGGTATCGCCTTTTTGCACCACATACACGCTATCGCCTGGTGCGGCGACAGCGTGCGGGTTTATATCAAGTGGCCATTCGGCAACCGGGGCAGCCTTGGCTGTGATCAGTGCAAATAGTAAAAATAAGTTTGTCAGGGTACAGGTAATGATGGACTTCATAAGAGGATCTTTGGTTAGAAGATTATCTTGAACACATCATTAAATATAGCAAATGCCATTAAGCCTAACAATAAAACCATACCCACTTTCTGGGCATTCTCTAAAAAATTATCCGATGGCTTGCGTCCGCTGATCATCTCATAGGTAAGGAATACCACATGGCCGCCATCCAGCGCCGGAATCGGCAGGAAGTTCATAAAAGCCAGCACCATAGACAACATGGCCGTAATGCTCCAGAACTTATACCAGCTAAACGTATCGCCAAAGATCTGGGCAATGCCAATAGGCCCACTCAACGATTTTGAAGCAGACACCTCGCCTCTGAAAATCTTGCCGAAGCCTTTCAAATTGGCCGTAATTACGCCAAAAGCCTGGTTTGTACCCATCGGAATAGACTCGCCAAGGCTATAATCTTTGGTAGCATAAGTCAGAAGCGGCACCTGCATAAACCCAAGTGTGCCTTCTTCGCTTACGGTTGCCTGCAGCTTTATCGGCTTCCCTTCACGCTCTACCATCATGGTAATGGTTTTACCGGCATTGGTATGCAGCGTCTGCTGCAGTTCGTGGAAGAACTTAACGCTCTCGCCATTTATCTGCGTGATATAGTCGCCTTCTTGCAAACCGGCTTTCGCAGCCGCACTACCTGCCATTACCTGCCCAACTTTAAACGGCTGCCGTGGTTGCACAAAGAACATACGGTCCTTGTCATCAGCCACACGATCCATCAAATTAACAGGCACTTTAATATCTACACGCTCGCCGTTACGCTCTACTGTATAGTAGGCATTGCGGCCCAATAGCGCCTCCATCGAGTATACATCCTCGAACCGCTCTAGCTCTTTGCCGTTTACCGCCACAATTCTGTCGCCGGTCTGGAAACCAATGTCCTTACCAAGCTCGTTTGGCACTACGCCATACTTTACTTCCTTGGCCGGGATGTACTGTTCGCCATAATGATAGGTCAGGGCAATGTAGATCACAATACCCGTGATCACGTTCACGATGATGCCGCCCATCATCACGATCAGGCGCTGCCAGGCTGGCTTAGAACGGAATTCCCATGGCTTTGGCTCTTCTTTCAGGGCCTCTGTGTCCATCGACTCATCCACCATACCAGAGATCTTCACAAAGCCACCAAGCGGTATCAGGCCCAGCATATACTCTGTCTCGCCTATCTTCTTACCAAAAACCTTTGGCGGAAAACCAATCGCATACTTCTCTACGCGCATGCCAAACCACTTGGCTGCCAGCATATGGCCCAGTTCGTGCAACCCTACCAAAATTGTCAGCCCCAGAATGAGCTGACCAACCATTATTAAAATATCCATTAAACTAAGCTTATTCTTGTCCAGATTGGTACCATTAAGGCACCGGTTTTTAGTTAATTATCAGTTCTGATGCTTTCTCGCGTGCTTCTCTGTCAGTATTAACATAGTCATCGAAAGAAGGATTCGCAATATACGTAACTTTTGCCATACAACTTTCGATGATATCCGACATCTGCAGGAAACCAACCTCATCGCGCAGGAAAGCGCTTACGGCAACTTCATTGGCAGCGTTTAATATACACGGCATATTTCCGCCCTGCTCCATTGCTGTGTAAGCCAGGGCCAGGTTACGGAATGTTTCGGTATCCGGCTGCTCAAAAGTAAGTTGCGGGTAATCCATGAAATTAAACCTCGGGAAATCTGATTTCAGGCGGTTAGGGTAACCCATGGCATACTGTATGGGCAGCTTCATATCGGGCAAGCCAAGCTGCGCCTTTATAGAGCCGTCTTCGAACTGCACCAACGAGTGTATAATGGATTGCGGGTGCACCACCACCTCTATCTGCTCGTTCTTCAAACCGAAAAGCCACTTTGCCTCAATTACCTCCAGGCCTTTGTTCATCAGCGAAGCAGAGTCGATAGTAATCTTGGCTCCCATGTCCCAGTTCGGGTGCTTGAGTGCCTGCTCCTTGGTTACAGTGGCCAACTCTGCTGCCGTACGGCCCCTGAATGGCCCACCTGAGGCAGTAAGTATGATCTTCTCTATCGGGTTATGGAACTCACCGGCCAGGCACTGAAATATGGCGCTGTGCTCCGAGTCTACGGGGTAAATGTTTACGGCATGCTCTTTGGCCAGATCCGTGATCAGTTGGCCGGCCACTACCAGCGTTTCTTTATTAGCCAGTGCGATCTGCTTACCGGCTTTAATGGCATGGATAGTCGGCTTTAAACCGGCGTAGCCTACCATGGCGGTAAGCACCATATCCACCGTACCCATTTCCACTACCGAGCACAGGGCGTTCGTGCCGGCGTATACTTTTATATCGGTGTGCTGCAGCGCATCCTGTACCTTTTCATAGTGGCTTTCATTGGCGATCACAACAGTATTCGGATTAAATTCCAGCGCCTGCTGTATAAGCAGGTCGGCGTTGTTGTGGGCAGTAAGCACCTCCAGTTCAAAACTTTCCGGATTTGCCTTAATTACATCAAGGGCTTGTGTACCAATAGAACCGGTGGAGCCAAGTATGGCAATTCTTTTCATTTAATTACGAATTCCTGATTACGAATTACGAATTGGACTTACTTCCCAATTTCTTCTTGTTCGTAATGATGATGCTGTTTAATATTTTTATCAACTCTAAACAATCCGAATGTATACTTTCAAACTGCTCTGGTTTTAAATAGCCTGTATCATGTAGTAATCTTAGCCAAAAGCTACTTTCGCGCGCTTCTTTTCTTGCAATACTTCGCAGATTTTAAGTACTGATAAAGTCTTTCTATACTGACCGCAAAGGAATGTGACTTAGGAACCATCATACTTTCTCTCATCCATGATTTGTTATCATGAATTTGTAATCGTTAACAGTCCTTCGGCCAATTTACGGTCGTTGCTCAAACGCGGCACTTTGTTCTGGCCTCCAAGCTTACCCTGCGACTTCATGTAGTTCCTGAAAGTACCTCTTGGCAGCTGTGTCAGTTTTAATTTCTGAAGTATATTCCCGATTATCAAGTCGTTATAGTATGAGTTAAGCTTACAAAGCTGGTTGTCCAGTTCATCGGCAAAGGCTTCGGGGTTCAGGGGTGGTCTTGTAAATTCTACCATCCACTCGTGGTATGAGCTGCCCTGATCCTGGCTAACGAATGGCGCTACGGTAAACTCTGTCAACTCAACCTCCGGAAACATGCCTACGGTAGCGTTCATGGCCTTCTCCACTTCCTCACCGATCACATGCTCACCAAACGCAGAAATGAAATGCTTTATGCGGCCGCTTACTATAATTTTGTATGGCTTAACAGAAGTAAATTTCACGGTATCCCCGATAGAGTATGCCCAAAGGCCGGCATTGCTGCTGATAACCAGGGCGTAATTTACACCAACCTCCACTTCGCCAATAGTCAGGCGGGTAGGGTTATCGTCGAAGTACTCCGACACAGGTATAAACTCATAGAAGATGCCCGTATCCAGCAGCAGTAGCAGGCTGTTGTCTTTTTGCGAATTCTGGTAGGCGAAGAAACCCTCCGAGGCCGGAAATGTTTCGATCGAGTCCACCTCCTTGCCGATTGACTCGAACAGCTTTTTGCGGTACGGGTTAAAGTTTACTCCACCGTATACAAACAGACTGAAGTTCGGGAAAATGTCTTTTACCTTCTTACCCGTCTGCCGGATAAGCTTATCGAAGTACATCTGTACCCATGGCGGAATACCCGAGATCAGGGTCATGTCCTGGTCAATGGTTTCCTCAATGATCTCGTCCAGCTTTGTCTCCCAGTCCTCGATGCAGTTGGTTTGGTAGCTTGGCAACTGGTTGGTGCGCAGGTAACCGGGCACATGGTGGTTTACAATACCCGACAAGCGGCCTGTTTTTATTCCGGCAACCTCATCCAGCTCTGGGCTACCCGACAGGAAGATCATCTTTCCGTTCAGGAAAGACGCATTGCCTGTTTCCCGGATATAGGCCAACAGGGCATCCCGCGCACTGGTAATATGGTTTGAGATGGAGTCTTTTGTGATGGGGATATACTTGGTTCCAGAGGTAGTTCCGGATGTTTTAGCAAGATAAATAGGTTTGCCAGGCCAAAGCACATCTCTTTCGCCATCCTTCATTTTATAAAAGTATAAACTCAGCCCTTCGTAATCGCGAACAGGAACAGCCTTCACAAAATCAGCGTGCGTTTTAATATTGCTGAAACCATGGTCGCGGCCAAACTGGGTGTTCTGTGCTTTGCTTACGATCTTCTGAAAAACGGCTTGCTGTGCCTCCACCGGATTCTCGATCCAGCGCTGGTGCTTCTTGTGCACATAAGCAGCAAGTAGTTTACTCAACAATGCTTTTACACCCATACATTCTGCTTTTGTCTGCCGGTAAATATAGCCAGATTAACTAGCATTGCCATAACTTACACTATTTTAAGCTGCTCCGGAAGCTGATTTTAATTTATGGCGGAACAGCAGCTCCCGGAGCGCATCGTAAGCAATTAAACCTTTAGTAGGCGAAGGCAGTGCCGTAAACTTAACTATAGTGTGATGCTTTAGTTTACAGGTAACTTTAATTGAATAAATTATTATATTGCATCAGGTATGTTACAAGTTAACATCAAGTGTTTCACCAAATAATCAGAACATGGCCGTATCCGGTAGTAGTAATGCGCGATCATCATTGATTGTGCAGCTAAGCCCAACAAAAAGTGCTAAACTCTCTTTTACTGTACAAATCATACTTACAATTTTCTGGCTGGCCTGGTCCGTTATGATGATTGTAACCGATGAGGCTGCAGATGGCGCCAACTACCTGTACTATGTTTTCTTTGGTCTTGCCCTAAGCTTTTTTGTTTATGTGGTGCTGCAAAATACCTCTATCTTCGGGGTGCAGTCTTACATAGAGGTTACACAGCAGTATATTGTGCAGAAGTATGGCGTGTTCCGCACCAAGCATATAATTGCTATACCGGATATTGCAGCCGTGCACATGTCGCCGTATGCTTTGCGCATAACCTTAAAAGACAACTCCAAAGTATACATGGACCTGAAGCAGGTGCGAAAGAAACGCGACCTCGAAAAGATCAAGAATAAAATAAAGGAAATAGCAGCTGAAAGCGGCTTTGCATTATCAGAGTCTACGGCAAACCGGCCATAAGCTAACTCCAGCATGAAAAAAGAGCGGGGCTATACTTTGCAAAGTATAGCCCCGCTCTTTTTTATACTTCGGCTGATTTAGGTATTGTGCCATTGCTGATGCTTCCTCTTTATACATGAATCTTATTTTCTCTTACCTGTGCTTAATGCTCTTTCGGACTTCCAGGTCCGAAAGCATTCTGCCGGGGACTTCCTAGTCCCCATAGATCGGCCCCAACTGCGTGGACTAAGAAGTCCACAGCAGGTACAGTTCCGGACAGCGATGTAGTATAAGGCCAATGCAGCAGAAGATTAATCTGATTTTGACAGATATCCACCAACCGATAAAACAGAAGGGCCATACTTTCAGCAAGTATGGCCCTTCTGTTTTTATACTTTATACTTCTTAACCAGCTTTAGACTTGAACTTCTTCTGAAGCTCCTGAATGCTAGCTTTAAATTTCTTGTCTGTATCGATTAAATCGGATACTGTTTGCACCGAGTGGATTACCGTACTGTGGTCGCGGCCACCGAAATGGTAACCGATTGACTTGAGTGAGTGACTGGTAAACTCCTTGGCAAAGTACATGGCCACCTGGCGTGCCGTCACGATCTCCTTTTTGCGTGTTTTGGCTTTCAGAGAATCCAGGCTTACCTGGAAGTACTCGGCTACGGTTTTCTGGATGAAGTCGAGGTTAACCTCTGTCTCCACATCCTCGATGATATGCTTCAGGGCCTGCTTTGCAAGCTCCAGGTCAATTTCTTTGCGGTTAAGCGACGACTGCGCGATAAGCGAAATCAGTACGCCTTCCAGTTCACGCACGTTGGTATCCACGCTGTAGGCAAGGTACTCTACCACGTTATCCGGAATGTAAATGCCGTCGCCCTGCATCTTTTTCTGGATGATGGCCATACGCGTTTCGAAATCCGGGCTTTGCAGGTCGGCGGTCAAGCCCCACTTAAAGCGGGACAACAAACGCTCTTCCAGGCCTTTCAGGTCGCGTGGCGGACAGTCAGAAGTCATCACGATCTGCTTGCCGGACTGATGCAGGTGGTTAAAGATGTGGAAGAACATCTCCTGCGTTTTCTCCTTGCCGCTCAAGAACTGCACGTCGTCGATGATCAGCACATCCACGAGCAGGTAGAAGTTGGCGAAGTCCTGTACATTGTTCGTTTTAAGAGACTCGATGAACTGGTTCACGAATTTCTCGGAAGAAACGTAAAGCACAAACTTCTCTGGGTTGCTATTCTTGATCTGGTTACCGATGGCCTGCACCAGGTGCGTTTTGCCAAGTCCCACACCACCATAAACCATCAGGGGGTTAAAGGAAGTAGTACCGGGCTTGTTGGCTACAGCATAACCAGCAGAGCGTGCCAGGCGGTTACAGTCGCCCTCAATGTAATTCTCGAAAGTATAAGCAGGGTTTAGCTGCGAGTTCAGGAAGTTACGGTCAATCGTTTTCGACTCGAACGGGCTCTTGATAAAGCTTTGCTCCGGCTTATAAGAGTTTACAACTGCCTGCGGTATTTTTTTGGTTGGGATATTAACAGTTTGTGGCTTGTTCACCTCGTTGCCGCGGTCCACAATAATCGAATACTCCAACCTGCCCTCACTGCCCAGCTCCTGGTAAATGACTTTTTTAAGTAACTGCACATAGTGCTCCTCCAGCCACTCGTAAAAGAACTGGCTAGGCACTTGTATAGTAAGTACACTGTCGCGCAGCGATAATGGTTTAATTGGCTCAAACCAGGTCTTAAAGCTCTGTTCGCCAATGTTTTCCTTAATCACCTGCAGGCAGTTACTCCATACAGTCGTACAATCTTTAATCATCCAATTTTCCAAAACTTGCTAAGATTCGTTCGGTGAAACAAACCTCTCCTTTTATCGGCAGGGGGTTACAAATTTGCTTAAATATATGTAAACAAAAAATTATTTTTTCACGAAGTTGTTACAGGTATGTTTACCGGCAGCACAGCCGTTCTCACATCTGTCTTTTTCTTAGAATTTTTGTTAAATGTGAAGTCTATCCGGCCCAGGTAAATACCAGACCAACCTACCTGGTTCACAAGTGTTTCATGGCCACTGCTGTTGCGCACCAGCGTAGGCTCATCCAGGAAAGTATGGGTATGGCCACCAAGTATAAGGTCGATGCCGCTGACCTGGTTTGCCAGCTTTATATCATCTATCATAGCGTTATCATACTTGTAACCTAAATGTGAAAGGCACACCACAAGGTTACATTTTTGTTTATCACGCAGCTCCTGCACCATTTCCCTGGCCACAGCCACCGGATCGTTGTAAACCGTTTCGCCGTAGTTGTTTTTGCTAACCAAACCAGCCAGTTCTATACCCAGGCCAAACACGCCAATGCGCACACCCTGCTTCTCGAAGATCTTGTATGGTTCGAAGCGGTTTTTAAGTATGGTTTTAGAGAAATCGTAATTGGCAGAAACGAACGGAAAAGCAGCATGCGGCAGCATCTTCTCCAACCCCACCAATCCGTTGTCGAAGTCGTGGTTACCTAAGGTGGCTGCGTCATACTTCATCTCGCTCATCAGTTTATACTCCAGCTCACCGCCAAAAAAGTTAAAGTATGGCGTGCCCTGCCAGATGTCGCCGCTATCGAGCAACAGCACATTGGGTTCCTGCTTCCGTATCTGTTCTATCAGGGTTTTGCGGCGGGCCATGCCGCCCATGCCACCGTGCTTACGTCCATCATCCGGAATCGGGTCGATACGGGAGTGCTGGTCGTTGGTGTGCAAAATGGTAAGGTTTATACTTTGCGCTGCGGCAGCCGAAAATGGCACACCCAGCAAGCTTACACCAGCCGCCCCTACTGCTGTTGTTCTTAAAAAATCTCTTCTTTTCATGATGGTTTATACTTTAAGGGAGGGTGGTAACACGATTCTTTACTTCAGCGGTTACAGGCTTGCCTGCCGCCGTTAGTTGCCTGATCTGCTGCAGTATGGCATCACGCAACAGGATGCCCACTTTCTCATACTTTACAGGGTTTTTGAGCATGTTAAGCTTATCACCGCCACCAGCCAGGTAATCGGAGGTTACCAAAGTATAATTTTGGTTCGCATCCAGTGGCTTCCCGTTTATGTTGATGTCAGTGGCTTTGCCGTTTGCAACAGTGTAAGTGGAGTTGTTGATGAACACAAACTTGGCCTGTGCCGCATAATCGAACAGCTCTTTAACTTTTTCGCCGGATAGGGTAAGCACTACCAGTTCATTCTCGAAAGGCATCAGCTCAAATATGTTTCCAGTGGTTATATCGCCAGCGGGCAATGGCACGCGCAGGCCACCATCGGTAGTCAACGACATATCAATGGGTTTTCCGTACAGAGCCTGGCTTTGCGCAATCTGTAAATCTGTAACAAAATTGCCCAGCGGAGTTTCATAGTTTCCTTTGGTCAGGGCCTTTGGCGCAGTGCCCACCACCTCCGACATCTTCGTAACCACTTCCTGCCTGTAGGGTGCAATCTTCGCTTCCATCTGTGGGTCGGCGGTTATACTTTTATCAACCGGAACGTCAGTGTTGCTTAGCGCTGGAGAGGCTACAAAGGTACGCTGGCAGGCTCCTAAACTGAGTACCAACAGCAAGCCACCAATGTAGGAACGGGTGCTTTGTTTCATGTTTTTGTGTAAAGTATGGCTCTAATTTACCAGCCTTCTCAACAGCAAGCAAACCAAGTAAGTTCTTACACATTAAATGCACACAAAATCAGGTAAATAAATTTGCATAATTCATACACTAACCTATTACTTTTTAGAGTTAACATAGTATATTGTGTATAAACTTATTGACCTATGAAAACCAGACTTTTACTCCTCTTAGCGGTTACCATACTGCTTGCTTCAAACAATGTATTCGCCACACATATCAGTGGTGGATATATAAGCTACAAAGTGGATGCCCAGAACCCGCTGAAGTATGAATTTACGCTTACAATTTTTCAGAATGCGCCTTCTAACGCTGAAGAAATCTCGGTGCAAATAAGTATGGGGGACTTAAATCAAGTAACTGTAGCTAGAACCGAACGAATAGTTTACTCGCACTTATACCATATAATCAAGTTTAAATGGGAGCATACTTACCAACAGCCCGGCAATTATGTTGTTTCCTGGAAGGGCGTTAACAGAAATCCTAATATTTTAAATGTATCCCAGCCCTCAGATCAACTATCATTTTTTGTTTACACTCAGGTACAACCAAAACTTATTCCCTTAAACAGGTATAGTGTTAAAACAATTGTACCCGCGCCTTTAGAAGCTTTTACTGGAGAGCCTTTTAAAACGAACCTGATTGCCTACGATGCAGACGGAGACAAGCTTACCTATGAGTTGGTGGTACCGCAGCATGTCGATCAGAACTTCATACCCCAAAATCTTCCAGGCTACCAATTCCCGGTAGGGTTGCACATCAATAAATTTGGCGAATTGCATTGGCAAAATCCTTCAGTTAAGGGTGAATACACTATTGCTGTGAAAATAACAGAGTATAAAGAAAATCAGCCGATCGGCTTTGTAATTGTAGATATGCAATTACTCGTGAAAGACAGAGAAAACCAGCCTGTTGTGAAACTGCTAAACAAAGATCGGTTGACAATTAACTATGACGGCTCTGTATATGCAAAGCCTGAACAGCAACTGAAACTTGAGTTTTTTGTAGCAAAAGCGCCTAATAGTATAAATCCTGTATATGCAAAGCAGTTCAGCGACCTGGACACACTTGACCTGGCTACTCCCGAATTTGCAGCCAGAGACTCAGCAAACGGCCTGGCCGTAACCTTAAGGCTAACCCCAGCAATAAGTATAGCACGCAACCAGCCTTACATTATTGGTTTAAGAGGCGCATCCATGGACAACCAGGTTGGCTGGAGGTATGGCTGGGACTTTGTAAACTTATACATCGGAGCTCAGCAGCCTACATCTTCAGGGGATTTACCTGAACAGATCAAGCTGTATGTTTACCCTAACCCGGCGGCAGATAAGTTTAAGGTGGAAGGCGATAACCTGCACAATGCACAATTAAAAATATTCAACAGCAATGGTCAGCATGTGTTTAGCCATACTTTAAAGTCCGGCAACAATATAATCGCACGTCCTTCGCAAATACCTGCCGGCGTGTATGTGTACTATGTCTATAGCAATGGTAAGGCTATAAAAACTGGCAAACTGGTGCTGAAGTAACAGGCGATTTTAACATAGTATAAACTAAATATCAATCTATTTATTTAGCTTTAGACACTCATACCCATTAAAGTATGAAGGCAGAACTTATTTCTAAATAGTAGATATGAAAACAACTTTACTTTGTCTGACAGTTTTTTTCTTCCTTTTCATTTTTTCAACTGCTTCCGCAACACATATCAGAGGCGGATATATCACACACAAAGCTGATAAGGATAATCCTCTACGATACCACTTCGAACTACATGTGAATACAGACAGAGCTTCAAATGCCGATGATCCTTCAGTAACAATCAATTTTTCCGGAACTAATATTGCGCCGAACACCTCTATCGACGTTCCCAAATATTCATCTACGGTTGTAAATTTGGTAAATCAAATAGATTTGGAGATTTATAAATGGGATTATACTTTTCCTAATTCGGGTACTTTTAACATCAGCTGTACATTAATAAACCGCAATCCCAGTCTTTTAAATTTTGCTCCTCCATCAGACCAACTTACTTTTCATGTAAAGTCAACCTTGGAAATTTCTTCCGAAGCTAACCCCAATAATGGTGTCCGGTTTGATGCTCCTGCGGCAGCTTTTGCTTATGTTGGTAAACCTTTCAAACATAACTTAAGAGCTTATGAAACCGACGGAGATGAACTTGTTTATAAGTTTGTCACGCCTTTACATAAAAATGGTGGCATTGTCGCAAATGTACCTGGCTATACATTACCGAACGGGATATCAATTAACAAGTTTGGCGAGATAAATTGGGTATCACCTCAGGTTAAAGGAGAATATGTTTTCGCCGTTTTAGTAGAAGAGTATAAGGACAGTAAGTTAGTAGCTCAAACAACTTTCGATTTCCAACTCAAAGTGCAGGAAATTTATATCGAACCTAAAGCAATACTTGTTAATAAGGAACGCTATCAATTTACCACTGATGGAATGATTATAGCAAAGCCCAATGAGCGACTCAAACTGGAATTCTACGTTTCTGAGAAAAGTGGACAGATCCCTAAAACCCCTGAGTTATATAGCGAGCTCCAACTAGAGCACACCCGTGATTTTGGTTCCCAAATAATTTCACTACGTGACTCGTTAAGGGGAAAAGTTATAGAAGTTGTCATTACTCCAACAGCTGCCCATGCGCGAAAACAGCCTTATATAATCGGCACAAAATCAATTGTAACAGAGAATATGTCTGAACACTCAGCCTGGGATTTTGCATACGTGCAAATTGGTTCTCCCTTGCTTTCCACTTCAAAACAAAAAGAGGAAAATGATGTAGCTGTTTACCCTAACCCGGCATCCGACAAAATTTTTATTGAGGGAATTGAGCACAAAAACGCCGAACTGCAGTTATGGAATGTTATGGGGCAGCAAGTAGCCACAATACCCCTTACTCCCGGCAAAAATATGATTAAACGTCCATCGCACCTGGCGGCAGGCACATATACTTATCAGATCACAGGCAATGGCAAGAAAATAAAGGCTGGCAAATTATACTTGTATTAGCTAAATTAGTGTTACACCAACAATACCTAACACTAGCATGAAAAAAACTACAAAGTTATTTACCATTGCCGCTTTCACGGTTTTTAGCGTAACTGCCGCCAATGCCCAGCAGGTGATAAGCGGCAAAACGGCAAAGGCCATGCCCACCCACATTGGCCAAATGACCACTTACGTTGGAGAGGGATTCGGACAGCACAAGGCCATCTCACCAGACGATGTTGACTACTCAGCCAATGCGCCAATAGGTACAACCTTCCTGACGGACGACTGGAACAAAGGCACGCTTTTCTTTACACTTAACAGAAAGCTCGAAGAGCAGCAGTTTCAGTTTGACATTGAAATGAACCAGTTCCTGCTGAAAGGCGAGGAAGAGCTGAAAGAACTGTCTGATGCCCGTGTAGTGAATGGCGTCAACGTGATGGCCTTTGTGATGGACAATAAATTGGGCGGCAAGCGTGAGTTTTTAAACAGCCAGAACCACGGTTTTAAGGTAAACGGAGTACCCTTACTGGGTTTTGTTGAGGTAATAAAAGATGGCAAACTGGCCTTACTGAAAAAGTATAGAATTGAGGTTATAAAGGCTGGCTACAACGTTGCCCTGGACGTGGGCAGCAAGCAGGACAAAATCGTAAAGAAGGAAGTATACTACATAAAAAAGGCCGACAGCAAAGAACTGACAGAGGTTAGCAAGAACCAAAATAAAAACCTTGCTGCACTCGGCAACCACCAGGACAAAGTAAAAGCGTACATGAAGGAGAATAAGCTAAAATTCAAGCCCGGAAAAGATCTCCCTCAAATTATAGCATACTACAACTCTCTTTAAAGCGAGTTAAATGCAATAAAAAAGCGGAACTGTTGAGGTTCCGCTTTTTTTATGGCTTTTATTTCTTGCCCTTACTGCTCATGTAGTTCAGTGTAAGGTTTGTCAGGGTTTTCACGCCTAGTTTCATGCCGCTTTCATCTATAAAGAAATCCGGAGTATGATGGGCAGGAGCTGTGGCCGGGTCCTGGCCTTTGGGCATGCCGCCTACAAACAAGTATAAACCCGGGATCTTCTGTTGAAAGTATGAGAAATCTTCGGCGCCTGTCATGGCGTTCATCAATACAACCTTGTCCTTGCCGGCTACGGCTTGCAGCGTAGGAAGCATTTTAGCAGTTAAAGCTGGGTCATTGTACGTTAAAGCAGCAGCTTCTCTTATCTCTACCTCAGCAGTAGCACCAGCGCTTTCGGCGATCTTGGTTGCTGTGAGCTTAATTTTTTCGTGGATCTTTTTCTGCATATCCTTATCCAACGTACGGATAGTGCCTTCCATCTCCACTTCCTCCGGAATAATGTTGTTGCGCACGCCACCTTGTATCATGCCTACTGTAATCACAGCCCCATCTTTGGTAAGCTCTGTCTGGCGGCTGATGATTGTTTGCAAGCCGTAAATGATCTGCGACGACACCACGATCGGGTCTATACCATTCCAGGGGCTTGCGCCGTGTACCTGCTTGCCTTTCACTTTTATCTTGAACACATCCGCAGCAGCCATGATACCTCCCGGTCTATACTTCAGCGTGCCTACCTCTGTCTGTGAGTTGATGTGCAATCCGAAGATCACTTCTGGCTTTGGCCCTTTCTCCAGCACACCTTCTTTTACCATCAGCGAGGCGCCTCCCTCCTCTCCTGCCGGTGCACCTTCCTCTGCCGGCTGAAAGATAAATTTCACAGTGCCCGGTATCTCATTTTTCATACTTGCCAATACTTCGGCAGCACCCAGTAGCATGGCAATGTGCGTGTCGTGGCCACAGGCATGCATTACGCCTACCTCCTGCTTATTGTACTCACCTTTTGCTTTAGAGGCAAACGGCACGTCGGCGCGTTCCGTAACCGGCAGCGCGTCGATGTCGGCCCTGAGGGCAACCACTGGCCCTGGCTTGCCTCCTTTAAGTATACCTACCACCCCGGTTTTGGCGATTCCGGTTTCGACTTCTATGCCCAGCTTTTTCAGATCCTGGGCTATGCGTTTTGCCGTTTCTGTTTCGCGGTTGCTGAGTTCGGGGTTTTCGTGGTAGTAGCGGCGGCACTCAATAACTTTAGGCTCTATTTTGTCGGCCATGGCATTGGCTTTAGCAAGCAGCTTGCTTTCCTGCGCCACGGCAGGTGCTGCCAGCAAGCCCAAGCCCAAGGCTGTAAGTATGATATTATGCTTTTTCATGTCTGGTTTTACGGTGGAAGTATGAAGATAAGGACTTGGGGCTTAGTATGGAAGTGTGAGCGTGGATTATTTGTGGTAATGCTGTTCTTATTTCATTCTATTACTTGATGAAGCTTTTTGCTCGTTGCCAGCTTTTCGCCTCGCCGGCTGGCCCTTACTTTTCTCCTTGATGAGAAAAGTAAGCAAAAGAATCAAGACAATTTTGTTTGTCGAGGGCCCCTTCCCCCACTCGGTGAACGCTCAAACAAAAAATCGTCATTGGTGCACATGGTTAGGGTACTTTGCTTTGTAGGAGATATGTGAAATATGTTCCGCAAGTATGAAATTCATTAATACCGGGTCAAACCACCCCTTTATCCCCTCCTTATCTAAGGCGGGGAATTTCTGCAACTACTTATTTTATAATTGCTTGCAAATTACATCAGCCGTTTACCAAGAAGTGTCCATCCCAGCCTTTGGGTTGAGCGCCTTCTATTGTTGCGGTGCTGAGCTTGCTCAGCAGCCCGCAGCGGAGCGAGGAGCAGCTTCAATAGATAGCGCGATGCCCAAAGGCGAGGCCTCCCGGCCTTGAGGGAACCAAGGCCAGAGGTGAAACGATATGCAAGTAAGACTGAGGATTACAGTTAGCTAGATAAAAAGGCAGAATAACGTAAGCCTGCGTAACAGCTACAACAAAAGGCGAAAGTATAAAGTCGCTATTCCCTATCACCTTCTCCAAAACCCAAAATCTTCCGTACAAAAAACCATGCTTCGGAAATGGAAAGAAACTGTACGAAAACTGAAAGAGGACATCTATACTTTATACCTGGCCTCCCGAGACCCACGCATCCCGTTTATGGCAAAAGTAGTGCTGGTAATAACAGTGGCCTATGCCTTCAGCCCCATCGACCTGATCCCGGATTTTATACCCATACTCGGCTACCTCGACGACCTTCTTATACTTCCGCTTGGCATCTGGCTTTCCATCAAACTTGTGCCCGATGAGATCATTGCACTCTATCGCCAAAGGGCAAAAGAGCAGCTGATGGAACGAAAGCCAAATTACATAATGGCTGGCGTTATCGTTATTATCTGGTTGCTTATAGGCTATTGGTTCTACCAGGCATACATGGCCCGGATCAGTTAAAGCATAGCATTTTGCAGATATACAGCTGCAGCCTCTCTACAACCTTAAGCAGAAAAGTTTATCTTTACATCAAATTACAAAAACAGCATGATGACGGAAGAGCAGAAGCTATTTTCAGAATTTAATACGGCCAGCCTGGCTGACTGGGAGCATAAAGCACAGAAAGACCTTCGCGAAACGCCCCTCGAAAGCCTGACCTGGCACACCTACGAGAATATCGACGTAAAGCCATACTACGCCAAGGAGGAAATTGCCGGCCTGCCCTTTACAAAACATGAGCCGGGCCAGTTCCCGTACCTGCGTGGCCATAAAACCAGCGACAACAGCTGGCAGAACATACAGCAGATCGAGGCAAAGGGCAACGGAAGACATGACATAGAGAAGGCCGCAGATGCGTTGCAGCGAGGCGCGGATGGTGTACATTTTGTTGTCCACAACCCGGAGTTGTTTGACCTGGCTTATTTAGTCCGGAAGATAGACCTGACCAGCCAGACAGTATCCTATACTTTACAAGAGCAGCCCGATACGTTTCTGCAGCACCTGTACGACGAGCTGAAAAACTGTGGCCTGGCACATACTGATCTGAAAGGCTTTGTCAGCTTCGACCCGATCACGATAAAAAGCACCATTACCCATGAAGAGAAAAAAGCCATAATCCAGGTGCTGGAGCTTACCAAAAACAGCATGGGTTTGTATGGCATTACTGTAAACGGAACCAGCTTCAGTAATATCGGAGCCTCTATAACGCAAGAGGTTGCCTACACCCTGAGCGCTGCCGTGGCTTACATAGACAGGCTGACAGATGCCGGCGAACCCCTGGATTCGGTGTTGCGCAACATGCAGTTCCATGTAGCCTCGGGTACAAACTATTTCTTCGAGATTGCCAAGCTGCGTGCATTGCGCCTGTTGTGGGCAACTGTGGTTGAGGCATATGGGGCTGACCCGGAACTGGCTGCCAGCCTGCGTATCCATAGTTCAACTTCCAGCTGGTACCAAACCACCCTGGACCCATACGTGAACATGCTGCGCACCACCACCGAGGCCATGGCTGCGGTTATCTCTGGCTGCGACTCCTTAACGGTTACTCCTTTCGACAGCACTTTCAGGGCATCGGATGAGTTTTCGGAGCGCATTGCCCGCAACGTATCCATTATACTTAAAGAGGAAGCTTACCTGGATAAGGCCATTGACCCAGCGGCTGGCTCTTACTACCTGGAGTCGCTGACGAATGCACTGGCCCAAAAGGCCTGGAAATTATTTAAGGAGGTAGAAGAACGCGGCGGCTTTGAAGAGGCTTATAAGGAAGGATTTATACTTGGCACCATTACAGAGGTAAGCCGTCGGAAATTCCGCAATGTGGCCACTGGCCGTGATGTATTGGTGGGCACGAACAAGTATCCGAACCCGAAAGAGCAGCTGACCTTCGACCCTGAGGAACTGATACAAAGCCCGGATTTTGACACGACACGCGCCGCATACCCAACCGAGGTGATGCGCATGGCCACCGAACTGCACAAGCGTAAAATGCAGCGACGTCCGAGAGCGATAATCGCTGTTATCGGGGGGAGAGTACAGCGCCACGTGAACGCCAGCTTTGCCCAGGAATTCTTTACCTGCGCCGGCTTCGATACAGAAGTACAGCAGTATGCAACAGTTGAGGAAGCATCAGATAAACTGACAAATACAGACATCGAAGTGCTGGTTGTATCATCTTCGGAAACGGCTTATGTGCGTGAGTTTGGTCCGAGAATCCGTAACCACCATGCCAGGCCAACTGTTATACTTGCCGATAACCCGGAGCATATGAAAGATGAGATGCTCGATAATGGCTACGATGAGTTTATCTTCGAAGACTGCGATATGTCGGCTATCATGAATGTGATAAACAGGAAACTGCACGGCGAAGGCGATAAAGAGTAATGAAGCACATCATCATAAGTATACTAACTATGGCTCTGGCAACTGCACTTTCATCGTTTGTGACTCCTAAAAGTAAGGCAGAACAGGAGGTAGTAAAAGCGCTTGAAGGCCAGATAGCCGCCTGGAACAAAGGCGACCTGGAAACTGCCATGCGCTTTTACTGGAATTCTCCTGAAATGCTCTGGATCAGTAAGAACGGTACCGAAAAAGGCTATCAGGAAGTATACGACATGTTTTTGCAGGATTTTACTGACCGCAGCAAGATGGGCATTTATACTTACGAGCCGCTGCACCTGGAGCAAGTATCTAAAGAAGCTGTATACTTTGTTTTCCGCTGGAAGATAGAGTTGGATGGCAAGCGCCTGATGGGTGGCGTATCGTCACAGCTCTGGAAAAAGAAAGACGGCCGCTGGGTAATAACCTCAGAGCATGCGAGTTAGAATTGAATTGCTAAATGGTTGGATGGCTAAATTGTTGTTCTCCAAACCGCGCAATCAACTCTCAACAATTTAACAATTAAGCAATTTAACCTCTAGTTAGATGAAACCTGACTTTTCTAAAGTTGACATAAATAAGATCGCCTCGGCTGAGCAGGGCTCAAAAAGCCACACTTCGCCAAAGCCCTGGAAAACGCCGGAGCAGATAGAGGTGAAAAGCTTTTATACTTCGGAGGATGCCGCGCACTTTGAGCACCTGGACTTTGCTGCCGGTTTGCCGCCATACCTGCGCGGGCCGTACAGCACCATGTATGTGCAAAAGCCATGGACCATCCGCCAGTACGCCGGTTTCTCTACAGCAGAGGAAAGCAACGCCTTCTACCGCCGCAACTTGGCTGGGGGGCAGAAAGGCCTTTCGGTAGCGTTTGACCTGGCCACGCACCGCGGCTATGACTCCGACCACCCGCGTGTAGTAGGCGACGTGGGCAAAGCCGGTGTGGCGATCGACTCGGTTGAGGATATGAAAATTCTCTTCGACCAGATTCCGCTGGACCAGATGTCGGTTTCCATGACGATGAACGGTGCCGTACTGCCGATCATGGCCTTTTACATTGTAGCTGCCGAAGAGCAGGGCGTGAAGCCGGAGCAACTGAGCGGTACCATCCAAAACGATATCCTGAAGGAATTCATGGTGCGCAACACCTACATCTACCCGCCGGAGCCAAGTATGAAGATCATCGCCGACATCTTTGAGTATACTTCCAAGAAGATGCCGCGCTTTAACTCCATCTCCATCTCGGGTTACCACATGCAGGAAGCCGGAGCCACCGCCGACATAGAACTGGCTTATACTTTAGCGGATGGTTTAGAGTATGTGCGCACCGGTTTGAAGGCAGGGATGGACATTGATGACTTCGCACCACGTTTGTCGTTCTTCTGGGCTATTGGTATGAACCATTTTATGGAGATTGCCAAGATGCGCGCCGCACGTATGCTGTGGGCTAAATTGCTGAAACAGTTCAACCCAAAGAACCCAAAATCGCTGGCACTACGCACCCATTGCCAGACCTCTGGCTGGAGCTTAACCGAGCAGGATCCGTTTAACAACGTGACCCGTACCTGTGTGGAAGCTCTTGCTGCTGCCCTAGGTGGCACGCAAAGCTTGCACACCAACGCATTGGACGAGGCCATAGCCCTGCCAACTGACTTCTCAGCACGGATTGCCCGTAACACACAGATTTACTTGCAACAGGAAACACACATCACCAATGTGGTAGACCCTTGGGGCGGATCATATTATGTGGAAGCACTTACACATGAGATCGCACATAAAGCCTGGGCACTGATGCAGGAGGTAGAGGAACTGGGTGGTATGGCAAAAGCCATTGAAACCGGTCTGCCGAAAATGCGAATCGAAGAGGCCGCAGCGCGCAAGCAGGCCCGCATCGACTCCGGCAAGGACATCATTGTTGGCGTTAACAAGTATAAACCAGAGCAGGAGCAGGAAATCGAGATTCTCGACATCGACAATACCGCTGTGCGTGAGTCGCAGCTGCGCCGCCTGGCAAGTATAAAAGAGAGCCGTGACGAGGCAAGCGTTTTAAACGCTTTGCAGGCTTTAACCAATGCAGCTGAATCCGGAGAAGGCAACCTGCTTGACCTGGCTGTTGAGGCAGCCAGACGCAGGGCCACGTTGGGGGAAATTTCCGATGCTTTGGAAAAAGTATACGGCAGACATAAAGCAGTAATCAGAGCCATTTCAGGAGTGTATTCCGCAGAATTAACCGACGACGAAAACTTTGACCGCGCTAAAGTATTAGCCGATCAGTTTGAAGAACTGGAAGGCCGCAGGCCAAGAATCATGGTTGCCAAAATGGGCCAGGACGGCCACGACCGCGGCTCCAAAGTAATCGCCACCTCCTTCGCCGACCTTGGCTTCGACGTGGACATTGGCCCACTGTTTCAGACCCCGGCCGAAGTTGCTATGCAAGCCGCCGAAAACGACGTGCACGTGGTAGGCGTGAGCAGTTTGGCAGCCGGCCATAAAACGCTGGTTCCGCAGTTGATTGAAGAACTCCGCAAGCTAGACCGCGAGGATATCATGGTAATCGTAGGTGGTGTGATCCCGGCGCAGGATTACGACTTCCTGTTCAAAGCCGGCGCTGAGGGTGTGTTTGGTCCGGGTACTATTATCTCTGTGGCCGCGCAGAATATTCTGGAGAAGCTGATTAAGGGAGTTAAAGAGTTAGGGAGTTAGTAGAGACGCAATATTTTGCGTCTTAATTCAAGAAACGCCGTAGTTGAAATCATCAGCTGCGGCGTTTTTTTTGCTATTCTCTGGCGCGGAGCTCAGCTCCGTGACAAGCTATAGATGCGAATCTCAGATTCGCTTTTATTACAAGGCACGGAAGTAACTTCCGCGCCAGACATTATTTGCTATTCAATCAACACTACATCCAACCGCCCCTTCTCCCCCGCATAATCTCTGGCGCTGCTGTAATACCATTGTTCCGGTTCCTCTACAAAACCAGCTTTTACAGGATTCTGATGCAGGTATTCAAGTCGCTGATCCAGCATTTGATTACTATTCAATAAAACAGGGTGGTAACCCGGTTGCCAAAATTTATATTCTTCATGTTTGATGCTAAACTCTCCTACTGAATTAATCAACCATAATAACCACCCTTTTCTGCTCTCCTGTGGATTTTGCTTAATCGACCTATACAGCTCTTTTGAGGTATACTTCTTGAAATCTCTAATAGTGCTGGCCAACGTAGGAGATGAACAAATAAGGTGTACGTGGTTGGTCATGATACACCAGGCATAGAGTGTCAGTTTCTTTTCTTTTTGGCAATAAGCAAGGCTTTCACAGACAACTTCACAATAGTCACGGCGGGTAAACACATCCGCCCATTGCACAACAGATATAGTTACAAAGTATATACCTTCCGTATCTTTTGCCTTATACTTTTCGCTCATGAAAAGCAGCACGTGGATCTAATAACTTTGGTTGCACGCTTACAATCCCGCTGGCGCGGAAGTTACTTCCGTGCCTTGTTATAAAAGCGAATCTGAGATTCGCATCTATAGCTTGTCACGGAGCTGAGCTCCGCGCTAGACCATTCACATAAGACAATATTTATTCTTATCTTGAATCAAACAAACCACCCACTCAACCATGGCCTCAGCATTCGCCCATGCCTTAGCGGCAGTAGCACTCGGCAAAACCCTCCCCGGAAAGTATACTTCCGCTAAATTCTGGATACTGGGCATCCTCTGCACCATTATTCCGGATGCCGATGTGGTTATGTTTAAGTTTGGCGTGCCTTATAAGCACATGTTCGGGCACAGGGGATTTTCGCACTCATTGGTATTTGCCTTGCTACTAGGGATAGCGGTAACGGCTGCTTTCTACAGAAGCACGAAGCTCACAAGTAAACCGGGGTTGGTGCTCATACTTTTCTTCACCCTCTGCACAGCTTCTCACATCTTGCTGGATGCCTTAACCAACGGTGGCTTGGGTGTCGCCGTGTTTGCCCCTTTCGATAACACCCGGTACTTTCTGCCCTGGCGTCCGATACAGGTTTCCCCGATCGGGGTAAGCAACTTCTTTAGCGAATGGGGTTGGCGTGTGGTAAAAAGTGAGCTGGTATGGGTGGGTTTGCCGACTTTGGCGTACTTTGCAGCTGTAAGCTTTCTCAAAAACAAAAAACAAAGGCTTAATTAGCATTCCATGAAACTAAAGCACATCCTTATACTTGTATCGCTTGCTCTAATCGGCTGGTTTATTTATGATACCCTATCCATACCTGGTGTCGATGACCTGGAGGGAGACTTTAAAGAGATTGCCATGTACCGAAACGAGAACAACACCGGCCCTATCACAAGGATTTACGCAGTATCTGTAAACGACACACTCTGGCAGCAAATGCAGGCTTACGGTGACTACATGCCCCACACCAAGTATGGCACTACCAAAGTATACTTCTTTCTGAACGACAGCCCTGTACCTGAGGAGTTAAAGCCTGGCAGTGAGAACTTTGAAGCACGATTCAAAGAATTTACTGTAGGCAAATATGAAAAAGACGCTATGGGTCAGGTAACATTTGTGCAATACCCTTACCGTTAGTATACTTGTCGCTTTGCTGCCGGTTTGCGTAATAGAAGGCTGACGATTTCTCTTATGCCAAACCAAGCGAAGTATGAAGTATATTTATAACGCTCAGAGACTTTACATTCTGCTAGTTTTGCCCTTTACCCTTTCCTTGCAGCCTTCGCTGGCCCAGCAGTATTACCACCCTGCCAAAGACTTAGGCGAGCTATTTGAGCAGGTTCAGATGCAACGCGTATTCCCGGACTCCAAAACATTTACCGACTGCATCCCGCTTAATAAACCCGAATATATTTTAGAAGATTACCAGCAACAGAGGCACCAGCCAGATTTTAACCTGGAAGCCTTTGTGCTGCAGCATTTCGAGTTGCCGCCACAACCGGCCACTGGTTTCACTACCGATGCCAGCCACTCTGTAACACAGCACATAGAGCGCCTCTGGCCCGTGCTTACACGCCAGCCCGGGGCCGATGGCGGCTCTCTTATACCTTTGCCGCATGCTTATGTTGTTCCGGGAGGACGGTTCAGGGAGATCTATTACTGGGATAGCTTTTTTACCATGCTGGGCTTGCAGGTCAGTGGCAAAACAGCGTTGATCCAGAGCATGGCAGATAACTTTACGCACCTGATAAATACGGTGGGCCACATACCTAATGGCAACCGCACGTATTACCTGAGCCGCTCACAGCCGCCCTTTTGTGCACTTATGCTACGGGTGCTGGCACAACAGAAAGGCCGCGAAGTATTGCTACAATACGCGCCCGCCCTAAAAAAGGAATACGCTTTCTGGATGGATGGCAAAGAAATACTTTCTGCTGCCAACCCTGCTTACCGCCGCGTGGTGCAAATGCCCGATGGAAGTATACTGAACCGATACTGGGATGACAACCCTTCGCCACGCCCAGAGTCTTACGTTGAGGATGTGGAACTTGCTCACCAGTCAGGGAGAGTACCGGAAGAGATTTACCGCGATATAAGGGCTGCCGCAGAATCCGGCTGGGACTTTAGCAGCCGCTGGTTCGCCGATGGCAAAGATATCAGCACCATTCAGACCACCAGCATCATCCCCGTTGACCTGAACGCATTGCTCTACCACATGGAGCTTACCTTACAGGAGATGGCTGTATTGGCCAACAACCGCGAAGAAGCGCGTAAGTATGAAAAGCTGGCAAAGGCCCGCCGCGACGCTCTCCAAAAGTATAACTGGAGCGAAAAAGACGATTTCTTCTACGACTATAACTTCAAAACTGGCACTACCACTGATATTCCCACGCTGGCGGCTGTTTACCCGCTATACTTTAACATGGTGAAACGGAAGCAAGCCGCTGCTGTAGCCCAGAAAATACAGCGGTCGTTTTTAAAGCCAGGTGGGCTGGTAACCACCCTAAACCAAACCGGACAGCAATGGGACGCACCTAATGGCTGGGCACCGATGCAATGGATGACCATAACTGCCCTTCAGAACTATGGCTTTGACATGCTGGCCGAAAATATCGCTGGAAATTGGGTAAAGCTGAACAATAAAGTATACCTGGCTACCGGAAAACTGATGGAGAAGTATAATGTAGAGCAGATCGGCCTGGAGGCAGGCGGTGGAGAGTACCCAAACCAGGACGGCTTTGGGTGGACAAATGGCGTATTGCTCAAGCTGCTGTCCCAGAACCCTGCTCTGTACAAGCTAACGGAAAAAGAAGCCGCGCTACACGAAAACTAAACGCCACACCCTTCATGCTTTCTATTCAAAGTATAAAAACACATGTGGTATTTATACTTGGCATTGCATTTGTACTTTCTGGTAATATCAGACGTTAAACAATTGCTATGAATAGATTAAAATACGTGGTAGCTGCTGCCATCCTCACTTTTAGCAGCTTGACTGCATTGGCCCAGGGCGAGAAGAACAACTGGTATTTTGGCAAAGGCGCAGGCATCATTTTTAAAGACGGTGCACCTACCGCCACCTCCAGCAGGTTGTTTACCGAAGAAGGAAGCGCAACTTTATCTGATAATGACGGGAACCTGCTCCTGTATACCAACGGCATTACCGTCTGGAACCGAAACCATAAGGTTATGCCCAATGGCAATGGCCTGATGGGAGGAAGTTCTTCTACACAGTCGGCACTTATACTTCCTAAGCCAGGCAGCCAAACCATCTACTACATCTTTACCACAGATATACAGGCACAGTCTAATGGGTTGCGCTACAGCGTCGTGGACATGAGCAAAGACAACGGCAACGGCGATATTGTAACGCGCAACAATTTTGTAATTGCCCCAGCCACCGAAAAGCTGACCGCTGTGCGCCACAGCAACGGACGCGACTGGTGGGTTTTGGCGCACCGCTGGAACAGCAATGGCTACATGGCCTACCTCATAAACGAAGAGGGCGTTACTACCAAACCGGTAATGAGCATGGTGGGCATGGTGCACGGCGGACCTAACCGTAAGGCAATCGGCTACCTGGTGCCATCACCGGACGGCACCCGACTGGCTGCAGCACTCTGGAACGACGACAGCAGCTTCGAGATCTTACGTTTTGACCGCAGCACCGGCAAAGTATCAGACCCGATCCACTTGAAAGGATACTCTGAGGCTTATGGGGTGGTTTTCTCCCCGGATGGCACCAAAGTATACGGTACTACAAACAATGGTCAGATGAAAAAGGCGCAGATCGTGCAGTTTGACCTGAGTGCAGGCAGTGCGGCTGCCATTGCAAAATCCGCTGAGGTGATCGGCACCTCAGGCAGCCCAAGTATAGGCGCTTTGCAGTTGGGCCCCGACGGCAAGGTATATGTAGCCCGAAAAGACAACTATTACCTGGGCGTGATCAATAACCCGAATACGAAAGGCAAAGCCAGCGATTACGTAGATAATGGCTTCCATCTGGGCAAGCAAAAAAGCGACCTGGGTTTACCAAACTTTCCTCAGGGTTTATCAGGATCCAGAGTGTATTAAGATAAAAAAGCAGCAGCGGCAGCCTCAGTAAAGGCTGCCGCTGCTGCTTTTAGATATAATGACCTGATCGACAATTTAGCAATTAAGCCATTAAACAATTATTTGATTAAAGCACTTTAGGCTTTCCGATCTTAAACCTCAGGAAACCCATGGCAAAAGAGCCACCCGGGTTATTTTCTGAGAAAGGCGCTGTGATGTCGCGGGTACTGATGCCGAACTCATACACCGGCGTAACAATGGCAAAGCCCACTGGAACATTCAGCTTGTCGCCGGCACCTGTAGTAACGCCTGTGCTTAAACGAAACATCGAGAATGGCTTCAGATCGATACCCAGACCAACAAAATCTTCAGAAATATTTCCCGGAGCATTATTAAGCGCACGCACATAATCAACTCCAACTTCTACGCGCTGCCCCAGTTTCACGCCTACACCGGCTCTGAATCGGGTTGGGAGATCGGTACTAAGCTCACTTACCGGATTAAATACCAATGCGCTATCGATGATCGTTTTAGCCATCTCGGCGGCACTCTCAAAGCTATACTCTTCAGAACCATCGTGTTTTGGCAATTTAAAGCCCTTGTCCTGTGCCTGCAGCAGGTTTTCTGTCCAGGTCATCTTGCCAATATCTGTTACCGAGGCGCTCACTTTCACGATCTTAACGATCTCTGCTGACAAACCTACGTCTACGCCATGTCCACGGCCAACGGGGCTTAACAATTTGTCAGCATCGTTGTAAGTAAACTTCGGGTCGTTCAGGTAATCGCCGTAATCTATATCAAGTATAGGCGAGGCAGCGCTATACGCCTTCACCTCTCCGCCTTTTGAGCTGAACTCATAAAGTGCCATGCCCTGGATATAGCGGTATCCTGCACCAGCATAAATATTTAGCAAAGGTAGATCAATGATTTTGCGGCCATAGGCAACATTCCACTCATTTACCCACGATGCCTTTAGCTCTGTGCCTTCAAACAGTTGCGAAACATATACCGTCTGCCCCGGGCTAAACTGCTGATACAGCTCTGCATCCTGTCCTAAAAATACCAACTCCGAAAAGTTCTTGTTGAAAGCCACATGGCTAAGGGCACGCTGACGGTTGCTGATCGCCAGGCCACCGAACTTTGGCAGACTGATGGAAAGGGCAAAAGTGTTAAAGTCGGCACCAGCGTTAAGCACATTGTCATTTGTAAATGCTTTTGCCAGGTCACGGCGTGCTGCCAGCGTGAGTTCGTTGCTTTGCGCAGCCTCGATAAAGCGATTAACTGTTGTTCTGGTCAGTGCCTGCGAACTGGCTCCTACCCCACCCTCACCGATGGTAAAAGAAACAATGGAAGTGCTGCGGCCCAGGTTGCCAGGGTTTACGCCTATGGCCTGAAAGTCGGTTACAAAGGTGTTCATTACGCCCCCACGGCCTACTACCGAGAAGCTGTTAAGTTCTGTTTGCGCCAGCGCACTTGCTTGTACCCCCGCAAAGGCCGCTGCCAGCATCAACAATTTTTTCATAAAGGTTGGTAGATGTACTTTATACTTTTGTTTGGTTAGATTAAGCTGACATTGCTCCTGTGCAGACACGTGAAAGAATTTCTGCATCAGCACGTTACACAAATGTCAATTCGAGTGCAATTTCAGGCTTTTAAATGGCAAATCCATATATATCCACAAAAATATTTGTTATGTTATATAGCAAAATCTATATTCTTGACTGCTGCATGAGTGATTCCGCTTATAAATCTTAAATTTGTAACCAGCACGGCATCACAACCTCAACACAATTGGCAAAACGATTCAGCACCGATACTTATGTAAATGGCATACTTGCCGGGGATAGGGTAATGCTTAGCCGTGCCATTACGTTGGTGGAGAGCAGACTGGCTAGCGACCAGGAACTGGCTCAGCAGGTTATCAATGCTGTGCTGCCGCATGCGGGCAATTCTGTAAGAATAGGCATTACGGGGGTACCGGGGGTGGGCAAAAGTACTTTTATTGAGGCTTTTGGAAGCTACCTTATTAAGGAGCAGGACAAGAAACTGGCTGTACTTGCCATAGACCCGACAAGCCAGCGATCCGGCGGAAGTATACTTGGCGATAAAACGCGTATGGAGGCTCTGTCCATGAACCCACAGGCTTACATCCGGCCTTCACCGGCTGGCAAGTCGCTGGGTGGGGTAGCCAAAAATACCCGCGAAACCATTATACTTTGCGAGGCTGCAGGCTTTGATACCATTATTGTGGAGACTGTAGGTGTTGGCCAATCTGAAACGGCGGTGCATGCCATGGTCGATTTCTTTTTGCTGCTGATGCTGGCCGGTGCCGGCGATGAGTTGCAAGGGATTAAGCGTGGCATTATGGAAATGGCCGACGCCATTGCCATTACCAAAGCCGATGGCGGCAATGTGGGTAAAGCCACCTCAGCCCAAGCCGAGTACCAGAGTGCCTTACACCTCTACCCTATTGGGGCGTCGGGTTGGCTGCCTAAGGTTAGCACCTGCTCCGCAGTAGAAAACACCGGCCTGGATACCATCTGGCAAACTATCTCTGAATACCTGAATCTTACACAAGCTAATGGCTACTTTGAAAAAAAGCGCCGCGACCAGAACCTGCAGTGGATGTACGAAGCCATCCGTCAGGGTTTAGAAGATAATTTCTACGGCCATCAGCAGGTTAAAGAGCAATTGCAAAGTATAGCAGACCAGGTTAAGAACGGCCAAAAGTCTGCCTTTGCCGCTGCCGCTGAGTTGTTGCGGTTGGTGTAGATTATCTAAGATTTACCTCACCCCAACCCTCTCCTAAGAACAGGAGAGGGAGTTCTGTTGTTACTCATGCCAACTTTACAAGTTGTAGATGCTGTTTAACCTCCCATCTCATAAGATCCTTTCAGGATGACAAAAGAGAACATAGATAAAATTATTATGATGACAGTTGAGGCAGTAAGTACTAGCTCCCTCTCCTGTTCTTAGGAGAGGGTTGGGGTGAGGTAAACCTGTAGGGGTGGTGGAGCACGGCAGCTATAAAACAAAAGCAGCTGGCCTAAACCAGCTGCTTTCAGATATCATCTAAAGTATAAACTATCTCACTTCTTCCAGACTAACCTTTGCCCATTTGCAAATGCCTCCAAGCGGCGGGTTAAACTTGTACACGTTCACCTTTACCGACTGTACAAACGGAAATTGCTCATACACTATATCGATGATGCGGTGGCCAAGGTGCTCTAACAGGCGGGCGGGGATTTTCATCTCTTCCAGCACCAGCTTGTACAGTATTTCGTAGTTCACTGTCTCGTCAAGGTTATCGCTTTCTGCGGCGCGACGAAGGTCGGTGTTTATGATCAGGTCGATGCCATACTTATTACCGATCTTCTGCTCCTCGTCGTAAAACCCATGGAAGGCAAAGAACTCCATGCCTTCCAGCGCAATCTGCCCCATGCTTTTAGCTTAGCCTATCTCATCGAAGAAAGAACCGCCACTAACAGGCTTAACCGTTGCGCCGTTTGCTGTGTATGCCTGGCGCGAAGGCTCTGTGTTTGGTGGCTGAATTTCAGGCTTGTCCGGCTGCACCGGCTGAATTTCCGGAACCGGTTGCTCAATGTCAGGCGCAGGCACACGGCCAGGATAGTCAGGCTCGATCGGCTCAACCTCCGGTGCCGGGATATTAGGAACAGGGGTTGTTGGTGTAGGTACCTCGTTTGGCTGCGTTACATCCGGAGCCGGGTCGCCGAATGGCTCGTACTCTTGGCCATTGCTGTTGGTTACTGCTACAGGCGCATTAGAGGCCGTAGTCTCAGGCAAAGTATATGTTTCGTTTGTAGTATTCATTTCATTCAGTTTTTTTAACAGCTCGGTGTTTTCTACGCGAACTGCTGTAGCTCTTGAAAGAATACTGTTTGTACCAGTCTTAGGTTTAGATTTAGTGCGTTCTGCTTTCTCAAGTGCCTCGTTTGCGAGGTTTCGCAGCTCACGCACCATCGAATCCAGGTGGTCTTCCATGCGCAGGTAGTCCAGCTCCAGGTCTTTTACCTCCTGTTGCATTTCCGCCACCAGCTTCTCAGACTCACTCTTGGCTTTCTCCAGCATCTGGCGTGCCTCGTTACGAGCCTGGTTTAGCAATTCGTTAGCCTTAAGCTCGGCCTCACGCATTTTCAGTTCGGCAGATTTATTAGCCTGCTCCAAAATGTTATTACCGGTGTCTTCTGCAGTTTTCAGGGTTTTGTACAGCGATGACTCCACCTCACGCAGTTTCTGGGTTTCGCGGTGCGACGCGTCCAGTTTCATGCGCAGATCCTTGTTCTCATCCATCAGCTTCTCCCACTGCTGCGACAGGGTTAGCAAAAACGCATTTACATCATCCTTGTCTAATCCTCTAAATGCCTTCTCAAACGTTTTTTGCCTGATCTCTAATGGTGTAATCTTCATAACTTCCTAAATTAATATCCCAAACCGAAATGGTGCGGTCATCGCTACACGAAACTAACTGATTCTTGTGAGCCGACCAAAATAATTTATTAACCGATGTGCCGTGGCTAGCATTACGCACTTTGTCTATCACTTTCAGCAACTTAAAAGTCGCGGCGTCCCATATTTTTATCGACTTGTCCATGCTGCAGGTGGCAAAATGGCGGCCATCGGGGCTAAAGGCAATATGGTTTATGGTGTACATGTGTGCCACTACATAGCCCTTCTCTTTATACTGCTGCGCCACATCCCAAACGCGCAGGTGCGCATCGCGGCTGCCGGTTAGCAGCTGCTTGCCATCAGGAGTATAAGCCAGAGTAAATACAGAGTTTGTATGCGACCTCAGTTCATACTTTAATTCTAAAGTTGCCGCATCAAAGATCCTTACCACATTATCGCTGTAGCCAACTGCTAGTTCATGGCTGTACTTGTTGTAGGCCAGGCAACGGGCACTTTGGTCAGATTTCCGGATAATGGTTTCCAACTCAAAAGTATGGCCGTTTAATACACAAACTGCGCCATTGCCCATGGCCACAAACACCTTCTCCGAAGTATAGGCAATATCAAAAATGGCTACCTTGGGCAGCGCCACCGACTTTAAAACCTGTTTCGTGTTCAAGTCGATCACCTGCACGCCTTCCTGGTTCTGACCGATGAGGAGCAGGTTGCGGTCTGGCAAGTAGCGTAATGCATATACCGAGCTGGTTACCTTTGCCACCAGTTCCCCGTTTTCAGGCTGGGTTAAATCCCAGGCCACTACCATGCCATCGCCGGCACCGGAGAAGAAAATGTTTTCAGAGCCGCTCCGCTCCAAAGTATAAACGCAATCGCGGTGCCCGGTAAGTGTGGCTACTTTTTGTACTTGTATCTTGCTGGCCATAATGCCAATTGGTTCTGTATCTTTAAATTTTAGCTAAATTTACAACAATCTGGCCGAACTAAGCGTGCCCATACTTATAAAACCTGCCCTACTGTAGTTTATTGCCTATGCCGCTGCTGCAATCAAAAGTATTAAACCCCCACACTGTGCTGGGCATCTGGCAAACAAGCGAATCTTTGCAAGAGCTGCAAGCCATGCTGCCTGTACACGTAGATTGCGCGCAGATCGAGAAAGTACATGATAAGCGCAAGAAAGAATGGCTGGCAAGCAGGGTGCTGGTTTATACTTTGCTAAAGCAATTTACCGGTATGCCTGCCGTTCTAAGGAAAGATCAAAACGGGAAGCCATACTTTGAGGGTCTGCCGTTTCATGTTTCGGTTTCGCATTCGCCGGCACTTGCCGCTGTTATTATTTCGGATAAGTATGAAGTTGGCATAGATATTGAACTTCTATCGCCAAAGGCGCTGCGGGTGGCCGGCAAGTTTTTAAGCGAGGTAGAGAATGTATACACTGCCCAGACCGAAAGCCAGACCTGCCTGTACTGGAGTGCCAAAGAAACTTTGTATAAGTTGTACAGCCGTAAGCAACTGATTTTTAAGGACAACCTGATTCTAAAACCTTCTGCAATACAAAATATGCTGGAGGGGCAGGTAATAACCGCTGATTTCAGTAAATTGTATCAGATTAGATACGAGTTCCTGCCAGATCACGTACTTACTTACTGCATCGACGATATACAAACTTAACTTGAACAAACATTTAAAGTCATGAAACATATAGCCGCATTTGCCGCAGCCTTCCTTGTAACTACTTATGCCTTTGCACAAGGCGGCGGTTACCAGTTGGGCGATAAAGTAGCTAACTTCTCGCTGCAGGGCGCTAAGAACCAGACTGTTTCGCTAAGCGATTTTGCTGATGCCAAAACGGTTGTGCTGGTGTTTACAAATAACCAATGCCCTTACGCTAAATTGTACGAGAACCGCCTGGTAACCCTGGCCAGCACTTATGCCAACAGAGGTGTGCAGTTTGTGTTCATTAACCCTGGCGTTGGCGAAGGAAGCGAAACGTTAGATGAAATGACCTCAAAAAACTATAGCTTCCCATACCTGGCAGACGCCGGACAGAAAATAAGCAACCAGTTTGGCGCCACTAAAACCCCGGAGGTGTTTGTGCTGCACAATACCAACAATGGCTTTGTGCTAAAGTATAAAGGCGCCATTGATGACAACCCACAGGTTGAGTCCGGGGTTAAGAACCATTACCTGCGCAGCGTTATCGTTGATGTACTGGCCAACAAATCGGTTTCGGCAACAGATAAACGCGCCACGGGCTGTTTGATCAAGAAGTATTAAGTACCTGAAAGTATAAAAAGAGAGGGCCGGCAATTGTTGCCGGCCCTCTCTTTTTATATTTTCATTATACCTTTCTACAGCGGAGTTTATACTTGTGAGACTTATACCGGTGGCTCTTCGTCGGTGATAGCCGCTAGCAGCTTGGTTACTTCCGTTGCCTTCTCCGGGTCGTTCATCTTCTCAAAAGAGAAGGCCAGGTTACGCAATGCCCGCTTTATGATATCCAGGTTATCGCAGGGTTCATAGAAAATATCGATCGGGTTCAGGTTTAGCTGAAGTATGTAATTATCGATATCCGATTTGGAAAGTATAAGCCCTTTGTTGTACACGTTAATGTAAAACTGCACACCATCCAGTTTATAGGTAAGTATAAAAAGATTGGGCAGGTTTACGCCATAAACAGGCATACCGAGTCGCTGCGCTAAGGTCATGTAAATAACACAGAGTGTTAAGGGGTTTCCGCGCTTGGTTTCCAGCACCAGGTGCAGCATGGAGTTGGCCGGCGAATGGAAATTCTTTGTATTGGCCGTAAAACGTTTCTCCTTAAATAACACATTATTCAGTGCCTTTACCTGGTCATACGGATGCATCTCATCCTTCATATGCGTCCAGGCGTCGAAGTATAGTTGATCTATGGTTTTGGTAATGTTGGCATACTCCACATCAGGGTACAAGTATGAGTTGACCAGGTACATCCCCTCCAGCAGATCTGTCCCCCCGTTCTCTTTCCAGGCTTTAAGCCTCTGCATTAAACCCTCGAACTGCAGGCTATGGATCAGATCCTCGATCTTTTTCTGAAGGTCGGAGTCCAGTGTTTCCTCCCACTCTTCCTCCAGGTACGGTATAATCCCCTCGCCTAAGGCAACTATCTGCTTCTCCACATGCGACGCCACCTCATAATCACTATCATCCAACAGCGAGATAAGCGCCTTTATTTCATTCTTCGTCAAAGTAATGCGTAATTAAGGTAATTAGTAATTTTTAATGACTAATGAGTAATGATTAGTTATTGATTACTTTATAGTTTACAGAAATTTATGCCAAGTGGATGCCTATATAAACTCTGATCCCTAAAATATCAGGTCTGAATTACACCTACATTGTACGGCTTTTCGATAGGGGCGTGGTTGGCAGCCTCTATACCCATAGAGATCACTTTCCTTGTTTCCAGCGGGTCGATGATGCCGTCTACCCATAGTCGGGCAGCCGCATAGTATGGCGAAAGCTCCTCATTATACTTTGCCGTGATACGCTCCAGCAACTCCTGCTCTGCCTCCGGAGTAATTTCTTCTCCTTTTGCTTTTAACGCTGATACTTGAATCTGCAGCAGCGTTTTGGCAGCTGATGCGCCGCTCATTACAGCCAGTTGTGCCGTAGGCCAGGCGTAGATCAGGCGTGGGTCGTAGGCTTTGCCGCACATGGCATAGTTGCCGGCCCCGTAGCTGTTACCTACAAGTATGGTAAACTTAGGCACCACAGAGTTGGCCATGGCATTCACCATTTTGGCACCATCTTTAATAATGCCGCCGTGCTCAGCTTTGCTGCCCACCATAAAACCGGACACATCCTGCAGAAACACCAACGGGATTTTCTTCTGGTTGCAGTTCATGATAAAGCGTGCAGCTTTGTCAGCAGAGTCGGAGTAGATAACGCCACCCATCTGCATCTCGCCCTTTTTGCTCTTCACGATCTTGCGCTGGTTGGCCACAATGCCCACAGCCCAACCATCAATGCGGGCAAGGCCACAGATCAGCGTTTGGCCGTAATGATCTTTATATGGCTCAAATTCAGAATTATCAACTAGGCGAAGTATAAGGTCCATCATGTCGTATGGTTTCGCTCTGTCGGCAGGCATCAGGCCATAGATCTCTTTCTCGTCATGTTTTGGCGCGGCTGGCTCGGATCTGTTAAAACCTGCCTTATTGTAGTCACCCATCTTGTCAAAGATGTTGCGAATATGGTCCAGCGCCTCTTTATCGTCTTTGCACTTATAGTCTGTAACGCCCGAAATCTCGCTGTGTGTGGTGGCTCCGCCTAGCGTTTCGTTGTCTATACTTTCGCCAATGGCAGCTTTAACCAGGTATGAACCAGCCAGGAAAATAGAGCCAGTGCCTTCTACTATCAGGGCTTCGTCGCTCATGATAGGCAGGTAAGCACCGCCTGCCACACAACTTCCCATGATCGCGGCAATCTGCACAATGCCCATCGAGCTCATAACCGCGTTGTTGCGGAACATGCGGCCAAAGTGCTCCTTGTCCGGGAAGATCTCATCCTGCATGGGCAGGAACACACCGGCACTGTCCACCAAGTATACAATTGGAAGTTTATTCTCTATGGCAACCTCCTGGGCTCGAAGGTTCTTTTTGGCCGTGATCGGGAACCAGGCACCGGCTTTTACGGTAGCATCGTTGGCAACTACTACACACTGGCGGCCTTTAATATAGCCTATACCTGTTACTACGCCTCCGCTTGGGCAGCCACCTACTTCCTGGTACATACCCTCGCCGGCAAAGGCACCTATCTCTAAAAACTCTGAGCCTTCGTCAAGCAAATAGTCCACACGCTCACGGGCAGTCATTTTGCCTTTTGCATGTTCTTTCTGGATGCGCTTTTCGCCCCCACCCAGGTGTACTTTCTTTAATCTGCTCTGTAACTGAAAAACAAGCTGTTTAAGTGCGTCTTCGTTTTTGTTAAATTCGATGTCCATGTAGGGCTAGTTTGTAAGTATAGAATAGAGTATCAATGAAAAATCCGCCCAAAGAAGCGGATTTCACAAATATACGATTTTACATATAAGGCTTAGTTAGATTTTGCACCTGTACTGCCTTTGCCGGTTTTTTCCGGTACGGGCACATACACTGTATCAGGCACGGTGCGGAAATCCTGCGGGTGCTTGTCCTGCATTTTCTTAACTTCATCCAGGGTAATTACACGCCCTGTCGCATCAACTTTATACTTGTCTTTGCGGCCAAACACCGAGAAACTCACATAACGCTTCGGATAAGCCTGTATATCGCGCAGCAACAGGTTTAGGGCCTCTGTAGAGCGGTTCATGTTTTCGTAAAGCTCCTCGTCGTTCATCAGTTTGCCAATAGAGCCCTGGTCTGAGTTTAACCTGTTCACTGCTGTCTGCAGGTCAACCACCGCCGCATTGGCATTGTTCACAAGCCTGTTAAACTCGGCCTGCTTCAGGGTGTCGGTGATCTCGGTCATGTTGCGGGCTAGCCTATTGATCTGGCGCTCCGTTTGGCGCAGCGATGCCGTAAGGGCACTTACGTTTGCTGTGATAGCATTGATATTCTGCTGGTTGGCACGAAGCAGGTCGTTGAGTGCCGCCGTTGTCTGGCTGGTATTGGCCAAAATGGTCTGAATGTTTTCTTTTGCCTCGCTGTCCAGAAGCCTGTTTACACGGGCAAGGGTCGTATCCACTTTATCTATCACAGGCACAGTTTTAGAAGAGATGACATCCGTAATAGAGCTTTCCTTGTAAGGGATCAATGTCTCGCCACCATCAAAAAGCCTGGAGCTGTTGCCCAGGTACAAGGTAATGGCCTTGCTGCCCAGCAGGTCTGAGTTGCCTAGCGCCGCTATCGTGGAGTCCCCTACCTGAAGCTCCTTCAGAACACCGATCTTTACCATAATCTTGTTCTGCTTCTCTGTCATCAGGGTGATGTTCTGCACCGACCCAACCTGTACCCCGTTAAGTATAACCGGGTTCGACACTGTAAGGCCGTCCACGTTGTCATACACCACATAGTATGTATTAGAGTCAGAGAATAGATCGGATCCTTTCAGGAACATGAATCCGAAATACAGGATTATCAGCGCCGCTATACCCAGTAGCGCCACTTTGATTTCTTTTGATATTTTCACGTAGGGATGATGCTAATTAGCGTTAGTTCATTGCCTCCAGCTCTTGCTTATACTCTTTGAAGGCACGATATATTCCTGATGCCATATACGATTGGCCGGATTTATCGTTAAGGAATTTTTCTTCTGTCGGATTAGTAAGGAAGCCGCACTCTATCAGGACACTTGGCATATACGATTTCCAGAGCACCAGGAAGCCAGCCTGTTTTACACCCCTGCTGTAGCGACCTACCTTGTGCTTAAACTCTCTTTCCACTTTATCTGCAAAGCGGATGCTATTGTCCAGGTGTGCACTCTGGTGCAGGGCAAAAAGTATGTGACTCTGAGGCGACTTGGGATCGAAACCGCCATAGTTTTCCTTGTAGTTGTCTTCCTGTAAAATTACCGCGTTCTCACGCTTGGCTACATTCAGGTTACCTTCCGAGGTATGAAGTCCCATCGTATAGGTTTCCGTACCGTAAGCCGCAGAAGGACCAGCGTTCAGATGGATGGAGATAAACAGGTCGGCATTGTTTTTATTGGCAATGCCCGCGCGGTCTGCCAACTCTACAAAGTTATCTGTCTTGCGAGTGTAAACTACTTTCACGTCCGGCTGGTTCTTTTCGATCATACTTCCCACCTGCAAGGCAAGCTGCAGGGCCACATCCGCCTCGTGCGAAAATTTACCGTTGCAGCCCACATCTTTACCGCCGTGGCCGGCATCAATTACCACCGTGCGCACTTTGTAAGCTTTCTTGAACTCTAATGTACTGGATGAGCAAAGCAAGAAAACGATAGCCAGAAATGAAACAGAAACAATATTTCTCACAACGTTCGTTAGTTAAAAGCTAAAACAATAACTTTGTACAAAATAAATAAAACTTTAGGGAAGTCTGAAGAAGTTGCGCTACATTTTACTTTTTTTACTGCTGCTGCAGTCTGTGTTGCTAACTCCCTCTGTGGTGTCTGCCCAGCGCTTGCCTCAGGCACGCACGCTTAAACAGGCTAACACACAAGTACAAGACACTGTTCCTGCAGGGCAGGATTCATTGCGCCTGGCCGCACCTCAGGGCGACATCAAAACGACTATCAAATATTCTGCCAGAGACTCCATCATGTTTGAGGTGGACCGCAAAGTAGTTAACCTTTACGGCGATGCCAAGATCAACTATGGCGATCTGACACTGGAGGCAGCCTTTATCCAGATCGACTACGAGACAAATACACTGCTGGCAACACCCCTGCCCGACTCTACGGGAAAGGAAACCGGCGTACCTGTATTTAAAGATGCCGGTGGCACCTATGCAGCCAAGCGCATTGCCTATAACTACCAAACCCGCAAAGGACGGATCTCTGAAGTAGTAACGCAGCAAGGCGAAGGATATATACATGCGGAGGTGGTAAAAAAGAACGAGAACGACGAGTTTTTTGGCTACCACGCCCAGTATACTACCTGTAACCTGGAGCACCCGCACTTTTTTATCGGGGCCACTAAGATGAAGGGCATCCCGAACGACAAGGTGATGACCGGGCCATTTAACCTGGTTGTGGCGGATATTCCGACTCCGGTTGGCTTTTTGTTTGGCCTGTTCCCGATGCCGCGCAACAAGCGTTCTTCTGGTGTTATCGTGCCTAGCTTTGGCGAGTCGAGGGCGCAGGGTTTTTACCTGAGCAACGGCGGTTATTATTTTGCCTGGAACGATTACGTAGGCACACGACTAACAGGGGATATTTACTCGTTGGGTGGCTATAATATTAACGTAGACAACACTTACCGCAAAAGATACTCCTACAGCGGTAGCCTTGGGGTGTCGTACCGTTACTTTAAAAACGATGAGGCCGATGTGGAGCGTTCGCGCTCTACCAACGACCTGCTGAATGCCTTGCCACCAACGCAGCGCACCATATGGATCAACTGGTCGCATAACCCGGTACAAAAACCCGGAGGCGGACGCTTCTCTGCCAGCGTAAATGCGGGTAGCGCCAGTCACCAGCGGATAAACTACAACAGTACCTCACAGTACCTGTCGCCTACGTTTAACTCTAACATCACCTACCAGAAAACGATACAGAACACGCCGTTCAGTTATACTGCCAAGTTAACGCAGGGCCAGACAAACGGAGGCGTTTACAACTTCGTATTGCCTGACCTGAACTTCTCGATGACGCCAGTTAGCTTCTTCGAGATATTTACCAACGACCAGCCAACAGGAAAGTGGTACGAGCAGTTTACCATCGGCTATAACGTGAATGCCCAAAACAGGCTTTCCAATATCAGGCCTGCTACCAGCAACTCTTTTGGTGTGCCTATTACAGAGGGCTTTGCCAGACAAGACACTATAAGCCTGGATGATTTTGAAACACTGTGGAGAAACGGACGCCGCTCTGCAGACCACAACTTTCAGCTGAACCTAGGTAGCTATAAAATTGCGCGCTACTTCAACTTCTCGCCATCGGTAAGCTATCGTGAGAGCTGGACTGACCAACGCTACAGTTTCCGCTTTAACCCGGACTCGCAAAAAGTGGACGTAGACACTACTAACTTTGCCCGTATTTATGAGTATAGCGCCAATGCCTCTTTGAGCACAACCATTTACGGTACAGCATACATCGGCGGCAAGCGCGTTGAAGCCATACGTCACCTGATTCGTCCGAATATTGGTTACAGCTATCGCCCTGATTTTGGCAAAGAAGGCTTCGGGTTTTACCAAAATGTAAGAACTGCCGCTTTCCCGGCAACTGGCCGCGATGCATTTACCTTGTTGCCACGGGTAGCCAGCCCACCGGCGGCGGGTCTGCAGAACCTGCTCACGTTTAGCGTGACGAACAATATCGAAATGAAGGTAAAATCCAAGGCTGACTCAGCTGCCACTAACCAGTTCGAAAAAGTAAGTATACTGGACAACCTGGGCATTTCTACCTCTTACAACTTTGCTGCCGACTCACTAAAACTGGCGCCGATCAACATGGTGGCTAACACCAGGCTGTTTAAGATATTTAACGTAACCCTAACGTCTACTTTTGAGCCTTACAAGCGCGACACGTTGGGTAGAAGAATTGATGAGTATGTTTTTGATTTCTCAAAGGCAAAACTGGCCACGCTCACAAACGCTAACTTTACATTAAGCGCCAGCCTTAACCCGGAGGCAAGGCAGTCCAGAACGTCACCACCGAGCAACCTGCCGATCCTGGACCAGGACAGAAACCCGTTATTGCCTGACTACGTGGACTTCAAAATTCCGTGGACGCTTAGCTTCGATTACACCATCGGTTACTTCAGGTCGTTTGGCAGCACTAACTCCAAAAACATAACCCAGACCTTAGGGGTAAACGGCTCCGTAAACCTGACAGAGAAGTGGAAAGTAACTTATTTTGCCGGCTACGACTTTACAAATAATAACATTTCTAACGCCAACATACAGATCTACCGCGACCTGCATTGCTGGGAAATGAGCATAGGCTGGATACCATATGGCTTCGCACAAGGTTATAACATCACGATAAATGCCAAGTCGGCGCTACTGCAGGACCTGCGCCTCACACGAAACAGAACAGCCCGCAACCGGTTTTAACAAAAACAGCCACACCAAAATGTGGCTGTTTTTGTTTTAGATTTTATAGCTTTACATCAAAACCATTGCAACTACTATGTCTGTTCACAAAAGCGACGTTAAGAAAGTAACCACGCACCAGCTCCAGAACATGAAGGAGCGCGGCGAGAAGATCTCCATGCTTACAGCCTACGATTACTCCATGGCCACCATTCTGGATGCCGCCGGTGTAGACGTGTTGCTGGTAGGC
Organism: Pontibacter sp. GD7; assembly: GCF_058216375.1. NCBI lineage: Bacteria > Pseudomonadati > Bacteroidota > Cytophagia > Cytophagales > Hymenobacteraceae > Pontibacter > Pontibacter sp. GD7. The sequence continues at coordinate 297,982 of NZ_JBYZMP010000002.1, forward strand.
GACTCTGCCTCCAACGTAATGGCCGGCCATGAAACTACGCTGCCTATTACACTGGACCAGATGATCTACCATGCCTCGTCAGTGGTACGCGGCGTGAACAGAGCTTTTGTTGTGGTGGATATGCCGTTTGGCTCGTACCAGGGCAACTCTTCTGAGGCACTGCGTTCCGCAATCCGCATCATGAAAGAGTCTGGCGGACACGGCGTAAAACTGGAAGGCGGCGCTGAGATAAAGGAATCCATTACCCGTATACTTAGCGCAGGCGTACCGGTTATGGGCCACCTGGGGCTTACTCCGCAGTCAATTTATAAGTTCGGAACCTACACCGTTCGCGCAAAAGAGGAAGCCGAAGCACAAAAGCTGATCGAAGACGCACTGCTGCTGCAGGAGTTGGGCTGCTTTGCCATTGTGTTAGAGAAAATCCCTTCAGATTTGGCTAAGCGCGTGGCCGAGCAGTTGCATATCCCGATCATCGGAATTGGCGCCGGCCCGCATGTTGACGGACAGGTACTGGTAATACACGATATGCTGGGCATAAACAAGGAGTTCAAGCCTCGTTTCCTGCGTCGTTACGCCGACCTGCATACCATTATGACAGACGCCGTGCAGAACTACGTGAAGGATGTAAAGAGCCAGGATTTCCCAAGCGAAAAGGAAGCGTATTAATTTCAGTTAAGAGTTAAGAGTTGAGAGTTAAAAGTTAAGAGTTTTTGGGTTGTGTGAATAAGCATGACGCGCTATGCTTTTCAAGCAACCCTTGTAGGTATAGCCACATTAACCCGTTCTTTCTAAATTTAACTCTTCTCTTACCTAACTCGCTTTTTATTCTTCTTACTTTTAACTTTTAACTTTTAATTTTCAACTGGTTTGCTAGATGTTCTTTTTGAGGATAACCATGTGCTGGTGGTAAATAAGCCGGCCGGCTTGCTGGTGCACGGCGACGAAACCGGTGACACCACACTGGCTGACCTTGCCAAGGAGTACATCAGGCAAAAGTATAATAAGCCGGGTAACGTTTTTATAGGTGTGGTTCACCGCCTCGACAGGCCTGTCAGTGGCGTGGTGCTTCTGGCAAAAACATCAAAGGCACTGGGCAGGCTGAACGAGCTTTTTAAGAGCAGAAAAACGCAGAAAACATATTGGGCGGTGGTTCAACAAAAACCACAAGCAGAGGAAGGCACCTTGGTACACTGGCTGGTAAAAGATACCTCGCGTAACGTAACGAAGGCATATGCCAGGGAAAACAAAAGCGGGTTGCGCTCTGAGCTGCATTATAAATTGCTAAGTGCAAACAAAGGCAAATACCTGCTGGAGGTTAACCCCATAACAGGACGCCCACACCAGATACGGGTGCAGCTGGCAAGTATAAAATGCTCTATACTAGGCGACCTGAAGTATGGCGCGGCCTCTCCCCTGCCTGATAAAAGTATAGCCCTCCATGCAAGGCAGCTACAATTTGAGCACCCCACGCTGAAGAAGCCTATTACAGTAAGCGCACCTTTACCGCATAACCCCGTGTGGCAAACTTTTGAAAGTATAAACTAGCGTTGCTACATCAAATTATAAAAGTGATTTTAATCATTTTCTGAACTTTTATATCCTTTACGCTATTTTACTTTGAAATCGTATCGTAGATTTGCATGTTAGCTTGTCTAACCGATATCCTAAACACCTATTCATCAATTAAATGGCAATTCTAATTTTCTTTGTTGTGCATTGGTACCTGTCGCTGTTTGTACAGACATTTTACCTGCACCGCTATGCCGCCCACAAAATGTTCACCATGAACCCTTTCTGGGAAAAAGCATTTTACCTTTTAACTTACTTGGCCCAGGGCTCCTCGTTTTTGTCGCCGCGTGCTTATGCCATCCTGCATCGTATGCACCACGCTTTCTCTGATACAGAGCGTGACCCGCATTCGCCGCACTTCTCCAACAACGCCTTCACGATGATGTGGAAGACAAAAGAAATCTACAACGATGTGCTTAACCGCAGGGTAGAGCCAGAACGCCGTTTTGAAGGTGATTATCCGGTTTGGGGATTATTAGAAAGAATCGGTGACTCCTACTACTCCAGAATTGGGTGGGGCGTGGCTTATGTATTGTTTTACATTGCCTTTGCTACCCAGTGGTGGATGTATTTGCTATTGCCTATCCATTTCCTGATGGGTCCGGTACACGGTGCCATCGTAAACTGGAGTGGACACAAGTATGGCTATCAGAACTTCGATAACAACGATAAATCAAGAAACTCGCTTTTCTTCGACTTCCTTACAGGCGGAGAGCTTTTCCAGAACAACCACCACAAGTTACCTAACCGCGTAAACTTTGGCGTGAAATGGTGGGAGTTTGACCCAACCTGGCCAGTGATCTGGACCTTGGACAAGCTGAGCATCATAAAGCTGAAAGCCCCTAAAGCCAAGAATGTAAGAGCAAAAGTAGCTGCATAAGTATAAAAAGCCCTCCCGAAACGGAGGGCTTTTTTTTTGCAAGTCCTATCTTAGGGGCAGGTCGCGACCCAATGCTGTCAATTTAAGGATTATGTAAAGCTGATTCGGACATCCTTGTCAGCGTTGCGGAATTCGGGGACAAGGATGTCCCCTGGCAGTTTTACTTTTGGGCAAAGAAGTCCGAAAGAGCATTTTCCTTTAGTTGACGGCATTGGGTCGCAACCTGTCCCTAATAATAGCCTCTTTCTATACTTTCCCTAACCTCTTGGCGCAGTTATACTTTTACAGAAATCACGCCCATAGAACTACTTGTTTTTCATTCCTAAAAACTTTGTAATAAACCAAATAATATACGTACCTTTGCGGTTCTAAAAAACTGGCGGACGGGATCCGCCGACTTAACTACTTATAAAAAAATGGCAGTAAAAATCAGACTGGCCCGCAGAGGCCGCAAGAAAGCCGCTATCTACGATATCGTAGTAGCAGATGCTCGTTCACCACGTGATGGTAAATTCATCGAGAAACTAGGCACTTACAACCCTAACACAAACCCTGCTTCTATCGACTTCGATCAGCAGAAGGCGTTTACTTGGGTAATGAACGGTGCTCAGCCTACTGACACAGTAAAGGCGATGCTTTCTTACACAGGCATTCTTTACAAGAAACACCTTCAGATTGGCGTGATCAAAGGCGCTATCTCTCAGGAAACAGCTGATGCTCGTTTCGAAGAGTGGAAGCAAGCTAAAGACGCTAAGATCGAAAGCAAGCGTCAGGGTCTTGTTTCTGACAAAGCAGCTCAGAGAAAAGCAGCTCTTGAGGCAGAGACTAAAGTTAAAGAAGCTCGTGCAGAGGCTATCCGTCAGCGTGAGGCTGATAAGGTTGCAGCTGAAGCTCCTGCTACTGAAGAAGCAGAGGCTCCTGAGGCAGCAGCTGAAGGTGGCGAGTCTACTGAAGAGCAGGCATAAATTATCCTTGCCATGAATATTGATGCCTGCTTTCTGTTAGGATACATCGTCAAGACGCATGGCACAAAGGGCCAGGTTGTCGCGTTTTTCGACGTTGACTACCCGGAGGATTATGAAGATCTGGAATCAGTTTTCCTTGAACAAAAAGGAAGACTGATTCCTTTTTTTATAGACTCCATCAACCCGGTCAAAGACAGCCGTTTCATCATTAAGTTCGAGGACATTAACACGATGGAACAGGCAGAGGCGCTACGCGGCACCTCTTTGTATTTGCCACTGGACGAACTGCCAGAACTGGATGAAGACCAGTTTTATTTCCATGAGGTGATCGGCTACCAGGTAGTGGACCAGCACCATGGAAAACTAGGCACCGTAAAAGAATTCTACGACCTTCCGCAACAGCAACTAATGGCCATGGATTACCTGGGCCAGGAAATGCTGATCCCGGTTATGGGTGAGATCCTGCTCCGTGCTGACCACGAAGCTAAGGAACTGCACATCAGCCTGCCTGAAGGACTGCTGGAGGTATACACCGAACCAGCAAACCCCGAAGACGCCGACGACCAGGACGACGACACGGAGGAATAAATATGCGTTTCGACATTATCAGTTGCCAGCCCGACCTGCTGGAAAGTCCTTTTAGCCATTCTATTGTTAAGCGTGCCCAGAACAAAGGCCTTGTAGAGATACACCTGCACGACCTGCGCAAGTATGCCGTGAACAAGTATGGCCAAATAGATGATTATGCATTTGGGGGCGGCGCCGGTATGGTGATGATGATTGAACCGATTGACAAGATTATTACCGAGCTGCAGACACAGCGCACCTACGACGCCATAATTTACATGACCCCGGACGGTGAGACGCTGAACCAGCAGATCGCTAACAAATTCTCACTGCTTAAAAACGTAATTATACTTTGCGGCCACTACAAGGGCGTAGACGAACGTGTACGGCAGCATTATATTACCCATGAGATAAGCATCGGAGATTACGTACTGTCTGGTGGTGAACTGGGTGCCGCGGTATTGGCTGATGCCATCATCCGCATCATACCTGGTGTACTGAACGACGAATCCTCGGCCTTGACAGACTCTTTTCAGGATGGGTTGCTGGCTCCGCCTGTTTATACCCGCCCGGCAGAGTATAAAGGCATGAAGGTGCCAGATATACTGATGTCGGGGGATACACCTAAAATTGAGCAATGGCGCTTTGAACAGGCCGTGGAGCGAACAAAACAACGCCGCCCCGACCTGCTGGATGAGGACGTGATCGGGTAAACCCTTGCTGATTATACTTTTTTTGCTGCCCTTGCGCCCTTATTTTAGCAGTGGCAGTAAAAAACTATATTTTTTTTCTGCAAATGTTCTTATGTAATAAATATTTACATATCTTTGCAGTCCGAATTTTGAAGAAGATACTTTAAGAAAATAGCCATCATGAGCGAGTTAATTAAATTTATTGAGCAGGAATCTACTGACAAGCGCGCCTCTTTCCCATCGTTCCAGGCGGGTGATACTATCAATATCCACGTAAGAATCCGCGAAGGTAACAAAGAGCGTATTCAGCAGTTCCAGGGCGTTGTAATTCAGCGTAAGAATGTAAACACTAACGGTGAGACATTCACTGTAAGAAAAGTATCTAACCAAATCGGCCTTGAGCGTATTTTCCCACTTCTTTCTCCAGCTATCGAGAAAATCGAGCTTGTAAGAAGAGGTAAAGTAAGAAGAGCAAGACTGTACTACTTAAGAGGTCTTTCAGGAAAAGCATCTCGTATCAAGGAGAGAAGATAAGAATACCTGTTTTCATAAATTTTCCGTAGTTTTAGTGAAGAGGAGTTGCTTTGGCAGCTCCTCTTTTTTGTTTATACCTTTGCAGTAAGCCAACAAAACAACTAACTACCGAATTATAATTTAAAACACTGGCAAAGTATGATGAAGCATTTACTTATTACCGCCTTGATCTGCAGCACACTTTGCATGGCAGGCTGCAAACCCGATGTTACAAACCTGCCCACCTACACCGGCAAAAGACAACTGCAGGCCGTAATTGAAGTGCCGGCCGGCAGCAGCAAACAGATGAAGTATGACCGCCAGGCCCAGGAGTTTACCACCGTTAAAACAGCAGGAAAGGAGAAGGTAATTGAGTTCCTGCCCTACCCAGCCAACTATGGCTTTATCCCGTCCACAGAGATAGACAAGGAGGGAAATGGATTGCCAGTACTGGTACTTTCAGGAAGTATGCCCACAGGTACTGTGATGGAGGTTCTGCCAATTGCCGTACTACAACTGGAAACAAACGGTGAACTAAACCCGGTAGTGGTAACTGTGCCAGCGCGCCCAAGCGAAAGAACGATAAATGCCACCACGCTGGCGGCATTCTCTCAAAAGTACCCTGCCGCGAAGGAGATTCTGCAACAATGGTTTGTAAACCAGGACCGCACCCAAGAAACTAAGTTTGTAGCCTGGCGTACCGAACGTTTCGCCGATAAGGAGATCCTGCGCTGGATGAAACTGTAGAAAACTAGCCCAAATACCCGTAGAGATTTTATACTTCACATTTCCCATGCCTTCTGAACTGCGAGATTTAGTAGTATAAAATATTGCGTCTAATACGAGTATCTGGCCTTATACTGTCCCACATCTTTTCTAGAACAGGCCCTTCTTTAGAAGAATTGTCCCTTGAGGGTGGGGTCGTTTCATCCTATTTTTATCTGCCGCAAGTTTTCAACTTGTGGTTTAAAATATTGTTGAGTTTTCAACTCAACTGAGCCAGAGGCCCAGCGATAGCCAAACACGAGCAAGGACGTTCGCGCCATAACCTTGTAAATTGTAGAATGAAACAGCCTTGTTTTTCAGTGGGGTTGGGTCAGAATTAATACCAGCCTCATTCAGCTAAATCACAACCTGATGTAAATAAAAAATGCTGATCGGCAGGTGCTTTCTCACAACTGCCGATCAGCATAAGTATAAATTAATCTTAGCTTAACTACTACTTTATCAGCATCAGCTTTGCCCTTACAGCCTCCACCGCTTTCTCCATTTCCTGCACACGCTGGCGGCTTACCTCCTGCTGTGTCTGGTTATTGATCACATCCTGCTCCAGCTGCTTAAGATCACTGGCATTGCGCACCAACTCAGCCTCCAGCTCCTGTTTGCGCTTTTTGTTTTTCTCTATGTTCAACTGTATGTCATTGGCCTGCTTCACAACACGGTCCTGCTCCAGTTTGGTGGCACGCAACACATCTTCAGCCTCGTTTATCTGGCGCAATACATCTTCGCGGTATACTTTGCGGGCAAATCCACGCATGAAGTTCTCGGCAGCGGCATACTCTTGCGGCGTAGCATTTTTGTCTACGTATGCCACTCCCATGTCCAGGCTCCACCAAACGAAGCTGCCCGAAGTGCCACTGCCAACCGTAGAGAGTACACGCATTGGCTTGTTGCTTATCGTGTCTATTACGGCGCCCTCAATGGTATAAACGCCTTTGCTATACTTTACCTTGCCAGCCTTGGCATTCAGGTGGTCTTTCCAATATTTCTCTACAAATTTCGGATCAAGCTGCACAGTCAGTTGCTGCCCACGGCGTAAAATACCGTTTACCGCCTGCTCTGTCTCCTCTACCTTAACCTGCTGCGCCTGGCAAATGCCGGCTACCATTAATAGCATTACAAGTAAAACTGTTCTCATTCTCATGCCTGATTTTAAAATTTGGATTTATTATACTGATAAGACCACGAAAATAAATAATAGGGCTGATATACAGCAGGTATCAAAGCATTAATTTAGCGAAAAATTGGTTTGGGAATAGCATTACCTGCGTTAACTTTGTAAACTTATGGCCTTTCCTGTAAAAGATGACCGCAGGGCGGCTTAAACATAAGCATTGTTAGGTTGTTGCTCAAATGATGAAAGTAACCGTTTGCCGAAAAGAACATTTTAATGCAGCACACAGGCTGTACAATCCATCCTGGAGTAACGAGCAGAACGACGCCTTTTTTGGAAAGTGCAACAACCCAAATTACCACGGCCACAACTACGAGCTCATTGTTAAGCTGACAGGCCCCGTAGATCCGGATACAGGATATGTGTATGATATGAAAAAGCTCAGCACACTGGTGCAGGAGGAAGTAATCTCTAAATTCGACCACAAAAACCTGAACCTGGATACAGAGGAATTTGCACAAATGAACCCAACCGCAGAAAATATTGCTGTGGTAATATGGAACAAGCTGCGTCCTAAAATTGATGCCACCCTTGAGCTGGCAGTCGTACTTTATGAAACCGAAAGAAACTTTGTTGAATACAATGGATAACCAGGACTGGAACCACGATGAAGAAATGGATGACCACATCCTGAGTTCCTTGGAAACGCCACTGCGCCCAGATGCATTCGATCTCTCCGACAGTGAGAAGATCGCCATCATCGAAAAACATTTTGCCCAGATCATGCACACGCTTGGCCTGGACCTGACGGACGACAGCCTGAAGGGTACACCGCACCGTGTGGCAAAGATGTACGTGAAAGAGATTTTTAACGGCCTGCACCCGGAAAACAAGCCTGCTGTTCGCCGCTTCGAGAACAAGTACAAGTATAACCATATGCTTGTGGAGCGCGACATTACGGTTTACTCGTCCTGTGAGCACCACTTTGTGCCGATCATTGGCAAGGCGCATGTTGCCTATGTGCCCAACGAGCACGTAATCGGCCTATCAAAGCTGAACCGTATTGTGCAGTACTATGGCCGCAGGCCGCAGGTGCAGGAGCGCCTTACCATGCAGATCGCCAACGAACTGAAGCAGGCGCTGAAAACAGAGAACGTGGCTGTGATGATCGAGGCGGACCACCTTTGCGTGATGAGCCGCGGTGTGAATGACGTGACCAGCAGCACTATTACTGCGGAATACTCCGGCCTTTTCCAGGAGGACCATTTCCGTAGTGAGTTTCTGGCGCACATACGCAAAAAATAGAGCAGCCAAACCGCTATCCGGGCAGTTTAGGTGTTATTTGCATAATATATAGCCAGGGATAAAACACATTACCGGTTTACTTACGTATAGGATCATTTCTATATTTTATCAATAAATCAAAACTATGCCAGGCAAAGTACTTATTACAGGTGGATCAGGGTTGGTGGGCATGCGCCTTTCCGAAATGCTGATAGACCTGGGGTATGAAGTGGCACACCTGAGCCGAAACCCGAACAAGGTATCCAGCTATAAAACCTTTAAATGGGATACCAGCAATGGTTATATCGATGATAATGCCATCTCCTATGCCGATTACATCATAAACCTGGCCGGTGCCAGCCTGGCAGACGAGAAGTGGACCGACGAGCGTAAAAAGGTGATACTGCGTAGCAGGGTGGATAGTATAAACCTGCTGCACAAGTGCCTTGGCCAAACCCAGCATCATGTAAAAGGCTTCATTTCTGCTTCGGCAATAGGCATCTATGGTGACTCCGGCGACAGAATAGTATCCGAAGAAAGCACTTACGCAGATGATTTTCTGGCAGAGGTTTGCAAAGCCTGGGAAGCCGCGGCATGGCAGATGCGCGACCTGAACCTGCGCACAGTTATCCTAAGGCTGGGTATTGTGCTCAGCGATAAGGGAGGCGCGCTTCCTCAGATCGCAAAGCCGGTTAAGCTTATGGCCGGTGCCCCGCTTGGCTCAGGAAAGCAATACATGTCGTGGGTGCACATTGATGATGTATGCCGCCTGTTTATAAAGGCCATTGAAGACACACACATGGAGGGTGTATACAATGCCGTTGCGCCGCACCCGGTAACCAATGAGGTGTTTACCAAAGAGCTGGCCGAGGTAATGCACAAGCCTCTGATATTGCCAAAGGTGCCTGCATTTGCTATTAACCTGATGATGGGTGAAATGAGCGAGGTGGTTCTGGCCAGCCAGCGAGTGAGCGCAAACAAAGTGATGCAAACCGGCTTTACCTTCGAATACAATTACCTGGAAGAAGCCCTGGAGTCGTTTTACAAGCACAGCTAAAAAGCTATATCATAAAAACAGAGCCGGCCTACTATACTTTAGCAGGCCGGCTCTGTTTTTATACTTGCCCTACCGGTTAAAACAAATCTCCGCCAAGGTTCAATATTTCAAGCACCGAGTCTACGGCAGCAGAGTCCGGAACGGTGGTTTTAGGCAGCACAGTGGTACAGCTATACTTCTTGCTGATATTTACCGTAGGCCCCGGAAAACGGCCCATGGTGTACCCTAAAGACTGGTCTTTATAGATGCGCTCCATGTAAAGGCCAAATACTGGAAGCGCTGTTTTAGAGCCTTCCCCTAATTGCGATGTTCTGAAGTGTATACTTCTGTCTTCGCCGCCTACCCACACACCGGTCACCAGATCCTTGGTCACGCCCATGAACCAGCCATCTGAATGGTTTGAGGTGGTTCCGGTCTTTCCTCCTATCTCATTTCCTTTCCAGAGATCATACTCCCACAGCGCCTGCGATGTACCACCTGGCTCTTCTATACCGCCTTTCAGCATGTGCATCATCAGGAATGCGGTTTCTTCGCTTAATACTTTCTTCTGCTTAGGTATGAACTGATGGATCAGGTTGCCATTGCGGTCTTCGATGCGGGTAATGAACATTGGCTTGGTATGAAACCCATGGTTCGGGAAGGTACTGTAAGCGCCTACCATTTCAAAAACAGACACGTCGCTTGGGCCTAAACCTATGGAAGGCACCGATTGTAACGGACTGTTGATGCCTAAACGCTTGGCATACTTTACCACCGTTTCCCAGCCTATCGTTTCGGTTAGCTGGGCCGTTACGGAGTTCACAGATTTACCCATGGCGCGGCGCAGTGTCATAGGGGCACCGGTATACTGCCAATCAGCGTTTGTAGGCGACCACGACTTCTTCTCCCCGTTCTCTACATAGTTTATCGTGATGCGCTTGTCAACGATCTTATCACATGGCGAGTAGCCATTGTCAATGGCAGCCACATACACAAACGGCTTAAATGTAGACCCCGGCTGGCGGCGTGCCTGCTTCACGTGGTCATACTTAAAGTATTTAAAGTTAATGCCACCTACCCATGCTTTAATATGCCCTGAGAACGGGTCCATGGTCATCATACCGCCATGCAGGAAATGTTTGTAGTAAGCCAGAGAGTCCAGTGGGCTCATTGTAACCTCCTTTTCCATCTCCGGGTTATCCCAGGTAAACACCATCATTTTGCGGGGAGTGTTCAATTCACGGTTAATGGCTGCCACATCGTTGCCATACTTTTTCTTCAGGCGCTGGTAATAGGCCGTACGCTTGATAGTGGTTTCGATAAAATCCGCAATCTCTTTGTCGTTCTCGTCTACCCATGGGTTGCGGCCCTGCCAGTGGCTGTCGAAGCGGCGCTGCAGTTTGCGCATGTGCTCCTGCATAGCCTCCTCGGCATGTTTCTGCATACGCGAATCGATGGTAGTATACACTTTCAGGCCATCGCGATACAGGTCGTACCCGTTTTGCTTGCACCACTCCTGCAGGTACTCTGCCACAGCCCCTCTAAAGTATGTGGCCGGGCCATCGTAATGGTTTTCAACTTTGTAATCCAGCACAAGCGGCACCTGGCTAAGCGAATCGGCTTTTGCCTGCGGCAGGTAGTTATACTTTGCCATCTGGGCCAGCACCACATTACGGCGGCGCAGTGCATTCTCAGGGTTAAACCTTGGGCTGTAATAGGTCGGGGCTTTCAAGAGACCAACAAGGGTGGCCGCCTGCTCAATTTTAAGGCTATCCGGGGAGGTGTTAAAAAATGTTTTGGACGCTACCTTGATGCCGAATGAGTTAGAGCCAAAGTCCACAGTGTTCAGGTACATGGCCAGGATCTCGTCTTTTGTATAGCGCTGCTCCAGCTTGATGGCGGTAAGCCACTCCTTTGTTTTGGAGATAACCAGGTTTACCCCCGGAACGTGCCCCAAAACGCCCTTCGAGTCGTTGGTTCTGGTTTTGTAGAGGTTCTTGGCAAGCTGCTGTGTAATGGTGCTGGCTCCGCGTGCATCGCCTTTAACGCTACCATATACCGCTGAGGCTATTGCCGCCGGGTCTATACCTGCATGCTCGTAAAAGCGCACATCCTCCGTTGCCACCAGGGCCTTTATCAGCATCGGCGACATTTTGGTATAGGCCACAGGGCTGCGGTTTTCCTTAAAGTACTTACCTATCAGTTGCCCATCCGAAGTATAAAGTTCAGAGGCTTGGTCTGAGCGCGGGTTTTCCAGTTTATCCAGGCTCGGAGAGGCGCCAAACAAGTAAAGCAGATTGTGCTCTACGCTTAGCAGGTACAATACCACAAAGGCAAAGCCCAGAAAGAAGCCTTTCCAGATAAACCTGATAATTCCCTTGTATATCGACCCTTTCGGTTTCTCTATTTCAATTTGCTCCTTCAGCATGGCTATCAAACAGAGGCAAGCCTCTTAAAATTCCGTTTCAGATGTTAAAAAACGCCTGCAAATATACCCTTTGTAAAGCACAACTACTGTGGAAACATCATAAAACTTCAGGCATATGAAGTAAATCAGCGTTTGTTTTAAGGTAGCTGGTTATCTTTGCCTTAGCATTTAACCTCTTTTAACAATGGAGCAGACACTTCAGCAGGCATTAGACAGGACCATAGGGCTGGCGCTTACCAAAACCACACGCAACGAGGCTGTACAATATTTCCACTTCGGCAGCACGTATTATACTACGCCGCAGGGCCTTGTGCTGGATGTTGGGGAAATGACACTGGCCGTGAATTGTCCCTGGCAAGTGCAGCTACCAGACGGACAAAGTATAAAGCACACCGAACTGTACATCAGAAAGCGCGAAGCAGGCTTGCCTACCCCTGTCTGGGATTGGAAAAAGCCAGGATCCAGCCTGAGCGACCAGCGCCTGATGGAGCTTATCAATGATAACCCGAACCTTGTGGTAGAGCGCATCGAGCAGCAACAGGATTATACTTTGATGTTATACTTTACCGATGGGACCATACTTTCGGTGCTTCCGGAGCCGGAAGCGGCAAACGAGGAATACTGGCAGCTTTTCAGCAATACCGGCGATGGGCTGCGCATAGGGGCAGGAGCAGCAGGGTTTATACTTTAGCGCCAGCCTCTGCCGGCAACTTTTAGGGCGGGTGTTCAGTATTTTAAAATAAAAAAAGGCATTGAACATCCGCCTCCAACTTTTTGAGCTAGAAGACCAGCAATGGTTTCCGCATGTGGTACGTGAGGGCATGCAGGATTACCTGCGCTTTATGATCAGTACACTGGCTACGTATGAGGCCGCACTCCCTTATTTAGAGGAACTTCTCTTAAAAACAAAACAGCAACATATAACCGACCTCTGCTCCGGGGCAGGAGGCGGAATTGCAGGTATACGCGAGGCTTTGAGCAAACGCATGAAAACGCCTGTACATGTAACCCTAACCGATCTTTACCCCAACCTCGACGCTTACGAGTATCTCTATAACCAGTCTAAAGGCGCAATTACATTTATACCCGACCCTGTTAACGCCCTTGCCGTACCCGACCAACTGAAAGGCGTACGCACTATCTTTTCCTCGTTTCATCACTTCCCGCCGCACATTGCCCGAAACATTTTGCAGGATGCCGTGGACAAAGGGGCTGCCATCGGGATATTTGAAGGTGCCAAGAAAAGCTGGACCGAGCTACTTCTGCTCTGGATCACCTTCCCGATCGTTATCGTGCTGGTAACGCCGTTCATCAGGCCGTTTAAGATCAGTAGGCTTTTTTTTACGTACATTCTTCCGCTTATACCTTTGGGCATACTCTGGGACGGCACCGTATCGCTGTTACGCATATATCCCCCGAAAAAACTCCTCAGCCTTACCCAAAAGCTTACCGGGCCAAAGTATACCTGGAAAGCCGGAAGGGCAGGCAGCGGCCCCGGCAAACACGTTATCTACCTGATCGGGTATCCGGACAATGAGTGAATGAGTGAATGAGTGCGTGAGTGAATGAACGAGGAATAAATAAACACTAACAACGATTAACCAATAACTATTAACGAACAACGGATAACTAAAATGACCAGCTATAGGAGCGCATTTATTTTGATGCGGATACCTTTCTCGGTGTTTCTGATGCCTGTGTTCTGGTTTGCCTTAAGCACTCTGGAAAGTATAAACGCGGGCCGCGCTGTGGCTGTGTTCCTGATCCTGCACTTACTGGTATACCCAGCCAGCAACGGCTACAACTCCTACTACGACCGCGACGAGGAAAGCATTGGCGGATTAGAGCGTCCGCCAAAAGTAACGCGGGAGTTAATGCACCTTGTACCGCTTTTCGATATTTTGTCTGTTGGATTCGCCTTGTGGCTATCCCCGTTATTTGCTGTCCTTGTTGCCTTATACCTTCTCATCTCAAAAGCTTATAGTTACGAGGGCATCAGGCTAAAAAAGCTTCCTGTTATCAGCACCTTGGTTGTTACGCTTTTCCAGGGGGCCTTTACATTTTTTATGGTGCAGATAGGCGTTGGCACACCGCTGTCTGTAGTATTGCAGCAACCAAACATCTGGTTTGCACTGGTAAGCACGCTTTTTCTATGCGGCTCTTATCCGCTTACACAGATTTACCAGCACCGGGAAGACAGCCGTAGAGGCGACAAAACCCTGAGTTTGTTACTGGGCATTAAAGGCACTTATATATTTGCAGCGCTCAGTTTATTATCGGGCACAGCCCTTCTCTTATGGTTATACTTTAGCCAGCAGCAATTGCAGAATATTGTCATCTTCCTGATCTGCACAGCCCCTATTTTATACTTCTTTACAGGATGGACCATGCGTGCTTTTAAAGATCTGCGTGTGGTCAACTATAAGAATACCATGCTGATGAACAAGCTATCGTCCTTATGCATCAGTTTAGCCTTTATTTTGATACTTGTGGCGAACCTAGTATAACCAAAACACAATATTTCGTATACAGGGAAAAACAGCTTGCCGGCTTATGAAATTTCTCTATGCAATTCCCGCTGGTTTGGCAGCCACTGCCGCCATGACTGCGTTTCTGTACCTGTTATCGTTCCTGACACACCGTGTGATGAAAGTAGCCAAAATACTTGGTACCATGATCACAAGGCAAACAGGCCCGGACGGCAGCCTTTCCGATAGCACAAATGCCAAAGTGGTGGGTAACATTGCACATTACCTTATCGGTATCTTTTTCGCGGTAGTGTACCTGGCCCTGTGGGATTCTGGCGTAGGCCTTATTACTGCCTCCTGGGGATTGTTTTTTGGACTGGCACACGGCATCGTTGCCATGGTTATGTGGTACTTCTTTTTTATGCTGCACCCAAACCCTCCCATTATTCCCCTTCGTACTTACCTACTCACACTAATAGTTGCACATTTAGTGTATGGCTTTGTGGCCACTTATACTTTTTATCTCCTGCTTAAACCGGATTATGTTTTTTGGTGGTAGGGTTTTAGAATTAGGAATGAATAATTAAGAATGAAGAATTAAGGGGAACAATTAACACACCCCTCACCCCTCTCAAGAGGGGAATTTCGCAACACCGGGTCAAACCACCCCTTTATCCCTTCCTTATCCAAGGCGGGGAGTTTCTAGCCATTACCAATTTATATTTGTTTGCAAGTTGCAAAAGCCAATAGCTAAGAAGTGTCAATCCCAGTTTCTCTGTTGAGCCGCCTTGTGAGATCCGGTGCCCGGAGGGCAGCGCGCAAGCGCAGGAGGGAACACAGCGGCGATGCAGAGAAACGAGGCCACGCGGCCTTGAGCGCACCAGAGCAAACTATAAAACGATAGGCAAGTAGGACTGAGGATTGACCGCTACGCGTTAGAAAGACAAATACCGTATACCCCACTATAAATAAAAATCGCCTGCCGGATACTAAACCCAGCAGGCGATTTTATACTATGATTTAAGCTAAAACTTAGCCATTCATCGAAATTAGGAACTCTTCGTTGCTCTTCGTGCCTTTCATTCTGTCTTTCAGGAATTCCATAGCCTCTACTGAATTCATATCCGACATAAACTTGCGCAGGATCCAAACACGGTTCAGTTCGTCTTTGTCCATAAGCAGGTCTTCACGGCGAGTACCAGAAGCAGGAACGTCGATAGCCGGGTAAATACGCTTGTTGGCAAGCTTACGATCCAGCTGGAGCTCCATGTTACCAGTACCTTTGAATTCTTCGAAGATAACCTCATCCATTTTAGAACCAGTATCGATCAGGGCAGTAGCGATGATCGTTAAAGAACCGCCGTTCTCTACGTTACGGGCAGCACCAAAGAAACGCTTCGGCTTGTGCAGCGCGTTTGCATCCACACCACCTGATAAGATCTTACCAGACGACGGAACTACTGTGTTATAGGCACGGGCCAGACGCGTGATAGAATCAAGAAGTATAACTACATCGTGCCCGCACTCCACCATACGCTTGGCTTTGTCCAATACAATGCTGGATACCTTCACGTGGCGCTCCGCAGTCTCGTCGAAGGTAGAGGCGATTACTTCTGCCTTTACGCTGCGGGCCATGTCGGTCACCTCTTCCGGACGCTCGTCAATCAACAGGATCATCAGGTATACTTCCGGGTGGTTCTCAGAGATTGCGTTGGCGATCTCTTTCAGCAACACGGTTTTACCTGTTTTTGGCTGTGCCACGATCATACCACGCTGGCCTTTACCGATAGGTGCAAAAAGGTCCAGGATACGTGTAGAAAGCTGGCTTGGGCGTGTTGTAAGTTTTAAACGCTCTTCGGGGAAAAGCGGTGTAAGGTGCTGGAAAGGAATACGGTCACGGATCTCCTCAGTGGTGCGTCCGTTTACCGTTTCTACTTTAAGCAGGGCAAAATATTTTTCACCTTCTTTCGGAGGACGGATCTGTCCTTTTACCGTATCACCTGTTTTCAGGCCAAAAAGTTTGATCTGCGACGGAGACACATAGATATCATCCGGAGAAGCCAGGTAGTTGTAATGTGTAGAGCGAAGGAAACCATACCCATCCTGCATCAGCTCCAGCACACCTTCGTTTATGATAATGCCGTCAAACTCTTTAAAGTTGCTGCTGCTAACCTGCTGCTGTTGCTGCTGTGGTCGGCGCTGATTATCGCGTTGCTCACGGTTTTCGTTGCGGTGCTCGCGCTGTTCGCTGCGGTTATCTCTGCTTTCGCGCTGCTCGTTGCGGTTGTCGCTGCGCTGCTCACGGCCTTCGTTGCGGTGCTCGCGGCGGTTTATGCGCTCACGCGGTTCGCGCTGCTGGTCCTGCGGACCATGGTCTTTTGCTGGTGCTGTGGCTTGCACAAAATTTTGGGCATTGTCACGGCGGCTGTTGTGCTCGCGTGCAGCTCTTCTCTCAGCGTGGGCTGGGGCAGCTTCTGACACTTCTTCTACAGCTACTGTTGTGTTTTCTTCAGCTTCGTTGGCTGCTTGCTCTGAAGTACGGGCAGGAGATTTGTACTTTTTGGCTATTTTTTCGGGAGGGGTAATGGCTTGCTGATCCAGGATTTTATAGATAAGATCTTGCTTGGAAAGTTTTTTAAAATTTTTAACACCCAGATCTTCAGCAATTTCCTTGAGTTCTGAAAGAAGTCTATCTTTCAATTCTTCAATATTGTACATAAATACGTGGTATGGTAGTTAATTTAACTTGCTAGGTTTGCATGGGCGAACGCAGCGAGAGATTATAATTTAAAACTAGGAAATAGAATAGGTTGCGAAAGAGTTTGTGAGGCACAGAATAGGGCCTTCTTAAAAATTGCAGTGCAATGTTATTGCAATGCCGCGTAATTAACAAATATTACGGAGCATTTTATGAAAAAAGTTTCATTTTTTGCCTAAAAGATTTCGTAAATGCCTCAAACTAGTCAAAAAAGTATATTTTTGTAGGTATACATAACACCCACTATGCTACAGCTATCAGTTTTAAGAGAGCAAACCGAGCAGGTTATTGCCGGCTTGACCAAAAAAAACTACAAAAATGCGGCCGAGGAAGTAGCCGCGTTACTGGAGCTTGATCAGCGCCGACGCCAGGTGCAGAACGAGCACGACGAACTTCAGAGCAAAGCCAACTCCTTATCCAAGGAAATAGGCATGCTGATGAAGAACGGCGAACGTGAAAAAGCAGAAGCCTACAAATCTGAAACTTCCGAGCTTAAGCAAAAAACAAAGGCCCTTGCTGATCAGCAGTCTGCTTTGGAAGAAGAGATTCAGCAGGCACTATATAAACTGCCAAATCTTCCGCACGAAAGTGTACCTGTAGGTAGAACAGCAGAAGACAACGAAGTAGTTCTACAAAACGGAGATATTCCTCAGTTGCATGACGGTGCACAACCGCATTGGGAGCTCATCCAGAAGTATGATATTATTGATTTTGAGTTGGGTAACAAGATTACCGGCGCTGGCTTTCCTGTATACAAGAAGCAGGGAGCACGATTGCAGCGTGCCCTGATCAATTTCTTTTTAGACGAGGCCATGAAGGCAGGCTATGAAGAAATTCAGCCGCCGATTCTGGTAAATGAAGCATCCGGCTTTGGCACCGGCCAATTACCTGATAAAGAAGGCCAAATGTATCATGCCACGGAAGATAACTATTACCTGATCCCAACGGCAGAGGTACCGATTACAAATATCTACCGCGATGTAATTGTGCCTACAGAACAGTTACCGATCAAGAATACCGGCCATACGCCATGTTTCCGCCGCGAGGCTGGTTCGTGGGGTGCTGATGTGCGTGGCCTGAACCGTTTGCATCAGTTCGATAAGGTAGAGATTGTGTACATCACTACACCTGACAAATCTTATGCGGCACTGGAAGAGATGAGCAGCTACATACAGGGCTTGTTACAGAAACTGGAACTGCCTTTCCGCGTGCTGCGCCTTTGTGGCGGCGACATGGGCTTTACCTCTGCCCTAACCTACGACATGGAAGTATACTCTGCAGCCCAGGGTCGTTGGCTGGAAGTAAGCTCTGCCTCTAACTTTGAAACATACCAGGCCAACCGTCTGAAACTTCGTTACAAAACAGAATCAGGCAAAACACAGCTGTTGCATACTTTAAATGGCAGTGCCCTTGCCCTGCCACGTATCGTTGCGGCTATACTGGAAAATAACCAGACACCGGATGGTATCAACATGCCAAAGGTGCTGCACCCATACTTAGGGTTTGAGAAGATTGGTTAATGTGCTGATTTTTTAATGAGATAATGTGTTAATTGGCACTTTATGAAAAGCAAAACAGCCGCTGGATTTATACTTCAGCGGCTGTTTTGGTTTTATACTTTTGGTTTGATGTGGTGAACCAGCAGGAGACGCAAAATATTGCGTCTCTACATGAGTTAATTTATTTCACAAGTGACGTTGCGCCCCAAGCTGCAAACAATGAAGCTGTAAACTCAACCTCAACAACAAACTCGTTATCCTTGATTGTAGAGACGCAATATTTTGCGTCTCCTGGTTTGCTACATGGCAATATGTTTGTCGGAAAGTATAGAAGAGATGCTTAGAAAGGACCTCACAGCGTCTAGCAGACCTGTGAGCGTGTGTGCCAAATTCTTTACCCAAACTGTTCTAAATACTGCTGATAATAGTTCTTCAGTTTATACTTTTTCATTACTTCTCTGGCCTCCTCCATACTTACTTCGGTGAGCACATGATTCTGCAGCAATTCAAGTATGGCTTCCTGTTCTGCAGTATCTATACTTTCATAGGCTTGCATGAAAGAAGGAGTAAGTGCCAGCTTATTTTTCTGGATTTGCACCAATCCTGACGCGGCAAGCTTTTCCAGTGCCTGTTCTACTTCTTTTAAAGTATAAACTGTACCATCTGCAGCATCAGCCATCAACAGTACTTCCTGCAATGGGGCGCCTCCTTCTCCGCCGGTTGCCAGAAGTATGGCTTCAGCAAAACCAGCATCGGTTGCCTGCCAGGTAAGGTTATACTTTGGCATCTACAAATTTCCTCATTTTCAAATTTTCAAATCTCTGATTTATCAAATCTCCAGATCAGCAAACGAAATATCGCGCATGCATTTAAAATGTCCTTTTGGACACTTTTTGTAGCCAATCTTTGAGCAAGGGCGACAGCTGAGACCATTTACCTCCAGCACTTTATACTTTGTCCGGAAGGGGTACATGCCGAACTCCGGAATGGTGTTGCCCCACACACTGATAATGTCTTTCCGGAAAGCGGCCGCAATGTGCATCAAGCCGGTATCGTGGCTAACTACCTTGCTTGCCTGCCGCACCAGCGAGGCCGAGCCATTCAGGTTATACTTGCCACATGCGTTGTAGATCGTTGTTCGTTGTTCGTTGTTCGTTGATCGGTTGTCAAAGCGGGCAGCAATCTCTTCTCCTGTGGCGGCATCTTCTTTTCCGCCTAAAAGTATAACCGGTTGCTGCAGGCGTTCGCACAGTTCCATGATCCGCTCGGTAGGCAGTCGTTTGGTGTAGTGCTGCGCGCCTATGGCAAACGCCACATACCCATTTTGGAAAGCCGCTGGCAAAGTATGGATGTCCACCTCATCCTGTGCAGGTATAAAGTAGTCAAGCCCCTTCCCATCATCCTTTACGCCCAGGGAAACCGCCGCATCCAGGTAGCGCTGCACAATATGTACATCGGGCAAACGGTTCATTTTAAAATTCACCATCAGCCATTTTTCGTAGTTCAGCTTATCAAAGCTGCGACCTGGTTTGCCCAGCCTGGTTTTTATGATGCGGGTACGAAGGTTGTTGTGCAAGTCTACCACATAATCGAAATTATCAGCCTTCAACTCCTGTACCAGATCATTCAGCTTATCTCCGAGCACATGCACTTTGTCCACGTATGGGTTATGGGCAAGTATACTTTGGAAAGCTTTCTTGGTGCAATAATGTACCTCCGCACCTGGCACCTGCTCTTTTATACAGCGGATAACAGGCGTGGTAAGCACAATATCGCCGATGGAGGAAAAACGAAGTATGAGAATTTTTGGCATGTTATACTTAAAACTATGCCGCAAGCTTTCAGCTTGTGGCTACGCTTGAGGCAAGCTTTCAGCTTGCAGATTTAAGGTATGAAGCTATACTTTCGTAAGCTGAAAGCTTGCCTCATATGTGCTCCAGGCAGAATACTTGAAGCAGTACAAATTTTACTTTATCTTTTCCTTACGCTCCCTGAAATACTTTTCTACTTCCTCCAGCGGTTTTGCGTTAAACGTCATGTCTGCCGTAAGGCCACCTTTACGGCCAACCAACACACCATACTTCATGTCGTCGTAGCCGCTGGTGTGGTGAGCATCCGGGTTTATACTTAGCATCACCCCGCGTTCCAGGGCATAGTGCACATGTCTCCAGTCCAGGTCAAGGCGCCACGGGTTAGCGTTAATCTCGATGATCACATTGTTAGCAGCACAGGCATCGATCACCATTTTATGGTTAATCGGGTAGCCTTCGCGGCGCAGCAACAATCGTCCGGTTGGGTGGCCTAGCATGGTAGTGTATGGATTTTCGATGGCCGTGATCAGGCGCGCGGTGGCCTTTTTCTCATCCATGTTCAGGCTGCTGTGGATGCTGGCAACTATAAAGTCGAAGGTCTTCAGTATGTCTTCTTCATAATCCAGCGAGCCATCTCCAAGTATATCCGACTCGATGCCTTTGAATATCTTAAAAGGCGCCAGCTTCTTGTTCAGCTCATTAATCTCTTTTTGCTGACGCAGTACATCGCCTTCACGCAAACCACCGGCATACGATGCCGTTTTGCTATGATCTGATATACCCAGATACTGATAGCCCATATCGCGGCAGTAAGTAGCCATGAGTTCCAAAGTATGGGCACCATCGGAGTAAGTGCTGTGGTTGTGCAGGATGCCTTTCAGGTCAGACAGCTCCAGCAGCTTTGGTAGTTTATTCGCTAAGGCAAGCTCTAGTTCATTAGTACCCTCGCGCAGTTCTGGCTCCACATAGCCCATGCCCGCCGATTTATAGATGTCAGCCTCAGAAGTATAATTTTGCTCCCGCACTACAGTAAGCAGGTTGGTAGTGCTGGTAAACGGCTGCGCCAGGTGCTCCAGGCTTGATGAGCAAAGCAGCAACTCGTTGGCAAACCGCTCTTCTGGCACCAGCTTTATTTCTACAGGCAGGCCATTTACTGTATAGGTGCCGCGCCATACAAAAGGCCCCGAGGCACTTACGTCCTCTGCCAGTTCGGTAATAGTATTAAGTGCCTGGTGTGCGGCAACAGGTGTATTTGTGGCAAGTATAAACTGCAGCTTTGTGATGATCTCCAGGCGGCGGCGCATCTCACCGGTCATACTTAGCTGTGCATCTGGAAATGCATTTTTTATACATTGCAACAGCTCTTCTGCACCCGACTCAGCCTCGGCATACAACAGCTTGCCACGGTTTTGTTGGGTAAACAGCAGCGCCTGCTTTATATTATCCTGCGTTTTGGCGCCAAAGCCCTTCAGCTTGCTTACCTTGTCCTGCTCGCAGGCCTCCAGCAACTCTTCCACGGTTTCGGTGCCTAGTTCCTTCCAGAGGTTGCGCACTTTTTTAGGGCCAATGCCTTTAATGCGTAGCATTTCCACCACCCCGGGAGGCGTGGCTGCCAGCATCTGATCCAACTCCTCAAACGAGCCAGTGGCATTGATCTCTATGATCTTGGCTGCAATGCCTTTGCCCACTCCCTGTATACTTTCCAACTGACTTTGGTCCATACCTTCCAGTGGGTCTTCTACAAGTTCAAGGGCTCCAACAGCATTTGTGTAAGAACGGACTTTGAACGGATTCTCGTCGTGCAGCTCCATCAGTTCGGCTGCAAGCTTAAACAACTTTATGATCTTTTTATTTTCCAAGGCTCTGTCGCGTATACTTACAAAGATAGAAAAAGCACCCGAACCCGCTAGGCATGCTTTTATATTCGTTCGCTTCTATATAAGTTCAGAAATACCTAACTTAGCAATGTTAACGACTAAAAAGATGATAAAATACGCCTCGCTGTTATGCCTGCTCTGCCTTACCCTGGTGGCTACCACCTGCAAGAAAAATTCTGTCGAGTCTGAGCTGGTAGGCAAAACATGGCTGCACTCTTATGAGGAAGATGAAGGCGATGTAACGGTTTACCGCCCCAACACTTTTGACTTCCCGCCATCGCGTGGCAGAACCGGCTTTACCCTGGAAGAAGGCGGCGTGATAAAACAATACGACATTGCCCCAACCGATGGCCTGGAAGAGCATCTGGGGAACTGGTATTTCGAGGGCAAGGAGGAGATACAGGTAAGATTTGAGGGTAATGGCAAACCCGCGCAGAGTTATACTATAAAGATCGTGTCGCTGAAGGATAATGTGCTTAAGGTTAAAAAACCCGCTGCAGGCAACTAATTACCTCCAACTACCTTGCTTTAGCAGGGTGTAAATGAATTAAAAGTATGATCAAATACAAGGAATTAAAACGAAGCACACGACTTATAATGCTTGCGCTGTTGCTAACCGCTTTTGCGCTGCTTCTTGCATATAATGTCAATGGCGGCTTTTTCCTCGGACTTCTGGGTGGCCTGCTGATCAGCGGCATTGTAGCAGAGGTTATACTTTACTTTAAAAACAGCTAAAACCAGGCTGCTCATCTTTATTTTGTGTAGCTCAACAGTAGTTCTGTAGCTTATACTTTACCTAAACATACATAATACAACAATGCAACACTGGCTTGTAAAATCGGAACCAGAAACATACTCCTGGGGAGACCTTGTAAAAGACGGAAAAACCATGTGGGATGGCGTTCGCAATTATCAGGCGCGTAACAACATGCAGCAAATGCAACCCGGCGACCTGGTCTTGTTTTACCACAGCGTATCGGAAAAAGCCATTGTGGGCATTGCCAAAGTAGACAAAGCCGCCTACCCCGACCCTACTGCCAAAGAAGGCAATTGGGTAGTAGTGGACCTTATCCCCTACCGTGATTTTAAAGAGCCGGTAACCCTGGAACAGATCAAAAAAGACAAACGCCTGGAGAACATCGCACTGCTGCGCCAATCGCGCCTTTCGGTGATGCCGCTTAAACCCGAGGAGTTTGACGTGCTGCTTGCGTTGGGCAACTAAACCCGCTTTCAGATAATTTCCTGGCAAACAAACAACGAATGGCGCCCAAATAGAGTACATAATTGAGGCGCCATTTATACTTTACCAGTACTACATAGCACAGATACCCTACCATGGCTAAAGTACGTTTTATGTTTCTTGTTTTTTTGCTCTTACAAACTGCCACTCTTTTTGCGCAGGAGCCCTTGCAACCCATTCGGCTGGAACTCCCCTTCCTGAGAACTGAGACCAGTGTAGAGGTAATCTCCCTCCCCGACAGCAGTCTGCTGGTATACCATAAAACCGGCAATATCTGGAGCACCAAGGCAGATTTTTACTTTACCAAGTATAACCACAAACTGGAAAAAGTATGGAGCAACTCCGCCGAGATCCCGCCAAAGTTTAATTTTATACGCCATTATATCGAAATGCCCTATGCTTATGCGGTCTTCGACGGGGATGACCCTGAAAAGTATGTTTTTACACGCACCAACATCCGCACAGGGGCCACAACTGTAAAGCAGATCGAGTTAAAGGACATCGACACCATACATGAGTTTAACGTGCTACAGGGCAATTACTTCCTGATCGGCCAGAACCGCTTGAACCAGAAACCGCTGCTTTTATACTTAAACCCCACTACCGACAAGTTTAAACAACTGCCTGCCGTGTACGGCGAGGAATCCAGTTTTTCGGACATGCTGGCCGACCCGGAAAATAACAGGCTGGATGTAGTGTTGGCTGAGTCTAATGGCCGGATATCGAGGCTTCAGGTTAAAAGCTTTGATGCCACCGGCGAACTGATCCGCAATTACTTTATACTTCAGCAGGAGGGTAAAAACCTGCTAAACGCCGAGATCACTCCCGGAGACTCTGCCCAAAAACTGCTGCTGGGCACCTATAGTGCCCGCGATCTGCGCTACACAGCCGGTTTTTTTACAAAGCCGGTAAGCACATACTTTGGCAATGGCAACTTTTACAGCATGCTGCAGCTAAAGAATTCCTTTAAATACCTGAAACCCCGACGGGAGGAACGCACAAGAGCCCGTGAACTGGAACGTCTTAAAACAGGAAAGGAGCCGCTGTATCGCTTCAGGGTATTACTACACGACCTTATCACAACGCCATCCGGCTACCTGCTGGCCGGCGAAGCTTATTACCCGCAGTATCGTGGCAATGCAGTAGCGTTTCCGCTAGATACCCGGCAGGCTTTCCGGCAACAGAACGAAGGGTACAAGCACACACACGCCGTTGCCATGAGCTTTGACAAAGACGGTAATCTACTATGGGACAATATCTTTCCGTTAAAGGATGTGACCACTTCCGATCTAGTGCATGCCGTTGAGGTAGGCTGGGCAAGAGATGGACGCGTGATAATGGCTTACCCAGACGATGAGAAGATCATTTACCACATCATGCAGGAAGACAGGTTTGATGACAAAGAGCGTGAACTTGAAATAAGGCCATACTTCGACAACGAAAAGATACAGCTAACCGAAAACCCGGGCATTATAAAGTGGTACGATAACAACTTCGTAGCCTTTGGCTTCCAGCGTGTAAAACCAGCCGGCGCAGAACCCCGCAATGTTTTCTATTTGAATAAGATTAGTTTTTAGTTGTTGAGTTGTAAAGGCGCGATTTTGTTATTCGTTGTTGGTTGTTCGTTATTAGGATTGTAGAGACGGAATATTTTGCGTCTTGTTAGCTACAACGTTGAGACGCTGACAAGTATGGAAAACGCTGTGAGGTCTGGCAGGCAACCCATACTTTCATATTATACTTTGACCGGTACTGTCAAGGCAAAACCTATTGTGCTATAGCCACTAAGACGCAAAATATTGCGTCTCTACCTTCCTGGCGCAAGTCTTAAGCGCTAGCGTGACTTGTGACTTACTATGTGGGAAAGTCTTCAGACTTCCGATAGCTATAAATAACCTTTTTAACGATTTATACTTCCGCAAGTCTGAAGACTTGCCCTCATACACCAACACAAGTGACACTTCGTTTAACACTTGCGCTATAAAACAATAAGACGGAACATATTATATATCTACCACAATCAACGACCTACGATTAACCAACAATCAACAATTTAACAATCCAACAATTTAACCTATATTTGTAAGCAAGACTTCCGGCTATGCAGAAAAGACTCATCGTAAATCACCAGTTACTCGAGATAATGGTGCTGCGCCTTTGCCACCAGCTCATCGAAAACCACGGCGACTTTTCTGATTCTGTAATACTTGGCCTGCAACCGCGCGGCATTTATGTTGCTCAGCGCATACAGCGAACATTGGCGTCCATACTTGGCAAACAAGTCCCAACTGGCCACCTCGACACTACTTTTCATCGTGATGACTTCCGGCGGCGTGATTCGCCCTTAACAGCCAATGCGACCAAAGTCGACTTCCTGATTGAGGGAAAAAAGGTAATTCTGGTAGACGATGTGTTGTATACGGGCCGTTCTGTACGCGCTGCCCTGGATGCCATGATCGCCTACGGACGCCCAGCCAATGTAGAGTTACTCGTGCTGATAGACAGGTTATATACACGCCACTTGCCGATTCAGCCTACTTATGTTGGCCGCCATGTCAACTCGCTCCAGAGCCAGCGGGTATTGGTAGAGTGGCAAGGGCAGGATAAACCGGAAGACAATATCTGGCTAATTACAAAAACCGACGAATAGATTTCTCCCCCATGCAAGAGCTCAGCGTTAGGCACCTGTTAGGCATCAAAGACATTACTCCGGAAGATATCCAGCTTATCTTCGAAACTGCCGACAATTTTAAAGACGTGCTTAACAGGCCAATTAAAAAGGTACCCTCGCTGCGCGATATTACCATTGCCAACGTTTTTTTCGAAAACTCTACCCGCACGCGCCTTTCGTTTGAGTTGGCTGAGAAGAGGTTATCTGCGGACGTAATTAATTTTAGCAGCAGTAGCAGCTCCGTGAAAAAAGGCGAAACCCTGCTCGACACGGTAAACAACATCCTGGCCATGAAAGTGGACATGATCGTGATGCGCCACTCCAGCCCAGGCGCGCCACACTTTTTGAGCCGCCACATTAATGCTAATATTGTAAATGCCGGCGACGGCACCCATGAACACCCTACACAGGCGCTTCTGGACACATTCTCGATTCGGGAAAAGTATGGCGAGGTTGCAGGTAAGAAGGTGGTGATCATTGGTGATATCCTGCACTCCAGGGTTGCCTTGTCTAATATTTTTGCCCTCCAGAAGTTAGGGGCTGAGGTTATGGTTTGTGGCCCTATTACTTTGTTGCCAAAGTACATCCGGGCGATCGGCGTGAAAGTAGAGCTGGATGTTCGCAAAGCATTGCAGTGGTGCGATGTGGCGAACGTGCTGCGCATCCAGCTGGAACGCCAGCAGATGAAGTATTTCCCTTCGTTAAGAGAGTATACTTTATACTATGGCATCGATAAAAAGCTACTTGACAGCCTGGATAAGGAAATTACCGTGATGCACCCTGGCCCTATCAACCGAGGCGTAGAGCTTAGCTCCGACGCTGCCGACTCACACCACTCTATCATACTTAATCAGGTTGAGAATGGAGTTGCGATACGCATGGCAGTGTTATACTTGCTAGCTTCTAAAGGCTGATTTTTTCCCATTTTAAGCAATACATTCCAAAAAATAGACAAATTACCTACCACAGGAAAAGCAAAACCCTCATTACGGCTTAATAAAGGCACTTTTAAATACTGGCACATCGCTTGAAATGCTATCTGTAACATTTCAACTTTTAGCCTTATGAAAAAGCATTTTACAGTTCTGGCTTTATTGGCGCTTACCATTACAGCTACCACGCAGCAGGTTTCTGCAAACGGTAACCCTACGTTTTCCGACAAAAAAGCTGCCCTCACGATTCTGTCGGGCCAGGTAGGCCGTGAGGTCATCGGCGACCTGCAGCTGAATGAAATGCAATACATACAGCTAAAAGAACTGAACAGAAATTTTAGCTCTGAACTGGCAGGTATAAAAGCATCAGCGGCAAAAGAGACAGCGGATAACAAGACCCTGGAACTGACCAACAGATACTTCGCCTCGCTTTCTGAGATATTAACTTCGCAGCAGATAGCCCTGTATGTTGCCAAAAATGTACAGCTGGCCAGCAAATAAGATTACCTGTTTTCTATCAATTATCTATCTATTTATTACCGAGTACAAATCAACCAATGCTCCTAAAAACTCCACCTTTTAGATGTTGTTTGGTATAACAGATTAAAAGTTAGACATAAAAAAAGCGCAACGGACAATTCCGTTGCGCTTTTTGCTTTTATTAAAACTTTTATTCCAAGTTCAATTTCATATCCGGTGTATTCATCTCAAATCCTACCCTTCGGTTCTTAGCCCTCGCGGCCTCTGTTCTGCTTCGTGGTAGTCTTTCGTTTACTTTCACTAAAGGTCTTGATTCACCGTAACCTCTGGTCACCAGTCTGTCTGGGTTCTGAACACCACGCTGCACTAAGTAATCTTTTACAGCCTGCGCTCTGCGCTCAGAAAGCGCCTGGTTATACTCTTCAGTACCGATGTAGTCAGCGTGACCTTTGATCAGCAGCACGTGGTCTGGGTATTTACCTAACACCATCACGATGCTGTCCAGCAGTTGCTTGTAAGCGTCCTGTACTCTTGCTCTGTCAAACTCGAAGCGCACTTTCTCTTCAAGTATCTTCAGCGTAGCTGGGTCAAGGGCTGGGCAACCGTTTGCTGTGCCTGGGCCTGGTGTGTTAGGGCAGGCATCCTCATTATCCGGAATACCATCACCGTCAGAATCTACAGGGCAACCATCCGGACCTACACGTACACCGGCTGGTGTGTTAGGGCACTTGTCGTTTTTATCAGCAACGCCATCACCGTCAGCATCTGGGCAACCGTTTGTTGCGGCAGTACCGGCCTCATCTGGGCACTCATCGTTTTTGTCAGCAACACCGTCACCGTCTCTGTCAGGGCAACCGTTCAGGTTAGCTACGCCAGCCTCTGTTGGGCACTCATCCTGGTAATCTGCCACGCCGTCACCGTCCGTATCAATTGGGCAACCGTTTTTGTCCACTTGTACGCCGGTTGGGGTGTCAGGGCACTTGTCTCTTCTGTCAGGCACACCGTCCATGTCAGTATCAACAGCCTTACCTAAGTTAAAACCAAGGCCAACGTTATGCTGCAGGAAACGATCGTTCTCACCTACGTCATAACCATCAATTTTATCCTGACCGATGATCAAGTAGTTGGTTTCAAAGAAAGCGCTAACAGCATCAGAGAAGCGGAAACGAATACCGGCACCACCTCTGGCAGCGGCTGTAAAGAACTTATCGTCCACCTGTCTGGAGCCATCGGCTCTTACAGCATCTGTTTTAGCCCAGGCGCCACCACCACCAATTTGCAGATATGGCCCGATAAAGGCATCCTCTTTCAGAATCTTGCCATACATCTTAAGGCGCAGATTCAACAAAGCAGTACCCATCTGGGCATCAAAGTTAGCTCCGGTCAAGGCTCCAGTACCTTTGTCCTCTGCGCTGCCGTAGGTTAGGCCTAAGCCCAGGTCAAAGGATGGACTGATATAGCGGTTAAGGTTAATGCCTCCGCCCCAGTCAATTTTACTGTACTCCTTGTCATTCTGTAGATCGCCTCTGTACTGCAAGGCACTACCGTATATTTGGATATTTGTCCGCTGGTCAGCGCTTTGTGCAAACAGTGCTGTATTCATAGACAGCAGCAAAGCAAGCACGAAAGCAATAGTACACAGTTTAGTAATTCTTGTTTGCATGGTTCTTTATAATATATTTTGATATGTTCATACGTGCATATTTTTAATCAAGTTTAGCGATGTATTAAAAATAACATCTCAAAATTCCGGGGAGTCAGGTAGGGAGAATAGATTTGATTTAGAGTATACGTTTTTTCCATAAGCGCTACGTTTAATTAACACCCAGACAAACCTGTTACAAGGAGTTGCCCGCTCATTTTAAAAATTGCACTGCTTTATACTGCAATACAGCACCTTTGGTTAAAAGTATATACCATATAATTAAACTGAATATAATTTACAAGGTTTTAACTATGGCCGAATTTTGGTGTAAATGTCACTATTTTAAAGTAAGTACAATAAAAAAAGTTGCCGGCACACTTACCGACAACTTTAATAATCAATGAATTACACTCTATTTTACCTTCGCTGCATCAGCTGTTCAATGTCCTCAGCCTCCAGTGGGATGCTCGCCATCAGGTCTAAAGGGCCATTGCTTTTTATCAGTATGTCGTTCTCCAGCCTTATACCTATCCCCTCTTCTTTAATATAGATACCAGGCTCGCAGGTAAACACCATTCCTTCCTCAAAGGCACGGTGCTTATCTCCAACGTCGTGCACATCCAGGCCCAGGTGGTGCGAGGTGCCGTGCATAAAATATTTCTTGTAAAGCGGGTTCTTCGGATCCTGGTTCCGAACATCGCTTTCATTTAACAGGTCCAGCCTTATCAGTTCGTTTTCCATTACAGTTCCTACAAACTGATGGTACTGCGCCAGTGTATTACCAGGCACCAGCATCTGGGTGGCCGCTTTCATTACCCGCAACACGGCATCGTATACTTCCCGCTGCCGCTTCGAGAATGTACCGTTCACCGGCACTGTCCTGGTCAGGTCTGAGGCATAGTTGGCATACTCTGCGCCAAAGTCCATTAATACCAGGTCGCCATCTTTGCATTCCCGGAAATTATCTATGTAATGAAGTATGCAGGCGTTTGCACCTGAGGCAATAATTGGCTGGTAGGCCGGCCCACGCGATCGGTTGCGAAGAAACTCATGGTAGATCTCAGCCTCTACCTCATACTCCATCACCCCAGGCTTTATAAAACCAAGCAGCCTCCTGAATGCCTTCTCCGTTATCTGGCAAGCCTGTTTTATCATGGCTACCTCAGCCTCAGACTTTATTGCCCGCAGCAGGTGCATAACTGGCGCTAATCGCTCATACCTGTGCAGAGGGTAATGCTCTTTCATCCACTTTACGAAGCGGGCATCACGTGTTTCCACCTCAACCACCGCCCTTGGGTGCTCATTGGAGTTCAGGTATACATGCTCCGCCTCCGAAACAAGCGCGTGCAGCACTGAATTAAATTCATGCGTCCAGAATATGGTCTTGATACCGGACACCTCCTGCGCCTGCTGTTTGGTTAGCTTATACCCCTCCCAGGTAAGAATGTGCTCGTTTGTTTCCCGAACAAAGAGTATCTCCTGCATGCGCGGGTCCCTGGCATCCGGAAAAAGCAGCAGTATACTTTCTTCCTGATCTATACCTGAAAGGTAAAAAAGATCGCTGTTCTGCTTAAAGGGCATGGTACCATCCGCATTGGTAGGCATTACATCATTCGAGTGCAGTATCGCTATGGAGGAGGATTTCAGGTGTTTGGCCAGGTTGTGGCGGTTATGCACAAACAGCTCCTGCCCTATCGGGTGGTACTTCATGTAGTTTTATCTTGTAAGGGTTAGCCTGATAGTTTATACTTTTAAATATAGTGTAAAACTCCAGGTTGAGCAAGATGTTCACGAAGGGTAGTTAGTTCTGCCTTTATACTTTGGAGATCGATCCGCAGCAAAAGCAGCTTCGAAATCCCAACACCTCCCAGACTCTCTAACTTTCTAACTCTCTAACTCGCAACACCTCCAGCAGCTGTTCGTTCCGGATTTCCCTGGCGCACTTAAAATGCCCTTCCGGGCAAGCCTTGTACCCATGCAGGCCACAAGGGCGGCAATAGAGTGGCTCTTCGCGCTCTACGATCTTTGCAAAGTCAGCTAGTGGGCCAAATCCGAAACGCGGCACCGTAGAGCAATAAACAGCACATGCAGGCGCATTCAAAGCCGAGGCAAGGTGCATGGGGCCGGAGTCATTCACATAGTTCAGCACGGCATCCCGCATAAGCGCCGCCGACTGCAAAAGGCTCAAGTGCCCGCAAAGGTTTTCTATGTTCTGATGACTACACTGCCGCTTGATCTCATCACAGTGCGCCTTATCAGCCGGAGAGCCTAGCAGGTATATTTTATACTTTGCATCGATGCTATTGATAAGCGTTACCCATTGCTCCAGCGGAAACTGCTTGGTAAACCAAACGGAGGTAGGCGCCATACAGATAAACGCTTGCTGTTTCAGGTCCTGCACTTTCGCAAAATCAGCCTGGTTAGGGTACAGCTTCGGCCTTGCAGCATTGTCATCAGTTATACTTTGGATAAGCAGGTGGTTGCGCTCCACCTCATGTGTGCCCGAAGTTACGACGTGGGTATAGCGGCGGGTAAAAAACCGGGAGAATGGATTCTTGTCAAAACCCACTGTTTCTTTGGCACCAGACAAGGCGGTTAGTATGCCGGTAGCTCCAAAGCGCTGCACGTTAACCACCAGGTCATACTTTTCACTTCTTATCTGCGTCAGCAACTTCAGCAGGCTTTTATACTTGCCTTCTTTTTTGTTCCAGATAAGCACCTGCTTCAGCAGCGGGTGTTCTTTCAGCAAACTTTCGTTGCCTTTGCGCAATAAAAAATCAAGCTGCGCCTGTGGGTAAAACGTATGCAGTTTCTCAATTAAGGCTGTAGCCAATACTACATCACCAAGAAAAGCCGTTTGTATGATCAGTATTTTTTTCATGAGGGCTACCGGACTATGTTACAAAGCTAGCGCAATCCTAATTGAGATAAAAATACAGGACGACAAACCGGATGGCAGCAATATTTCAAATATATAATTTAACCTATACTTAGAAAGGCAAATATTTTCACTAAGTTCTGGTTTACATGTTAGGTTTTATTTCATTTTATGGCTTGTTTTAAAACCTCGAAAGACTGAAAACTTCTAAAAACAAACAGATATCACAAAGCAGCGGCATTGCTATATTATGAAAAAACCAAGTACTCCCCTCTTTTACAAGCGTTATCCTGGTTCTATTTTATTAAATATAGGCCTGGCCATACTTATACTACTAATGCCTGGCTGTGTATCTACCTATATGCCCAATGTGCCCAACGTGCCCATGTTTACCCAGAAAGGAGAACTAAGCGCTGCCGGCCATGTTACCCCAAAGGGCAATATTACTTTTAATACAGCCTATGCCGTAAGCGACCACTTTGGGGTAATCCTGAGCGGGTCCATGCTCAATAGCGAGCGCCGCAAACGCGACTTTCGGCATAACCTGATCGAGGCCGGCGGTGGGTACTTCACTACATTTGGCTCTAATAATGAAAGAATTTTAGAGTTCTATGCCGGCTATGGCGGTGGCAGCAGCGACCGCACCGAGAAAGACAAGCACGATGACGGCACCATACACTACAAACGCATGGAAGCTGATTTCAGCAAATATTTTGTGCAGGCCAACTTTACCTCTAAAAAGAAAAAATCGTTAAGGCTGTTAAACAGGGAATTTCCGCTGAATTATGGCACAACGCTGCGCGCCAGTTATGTAAACATGCACGATTTCAAGATAAACGGCGAAGCTGCCGCAGAAGAAGACAACATTTTCCTTGAGCCCATCTTCTACACGCGCCTTACCCTGAACCCGTCTGTGCAGCTTCAATACACTTCCGGCACCACCTTCGGCCTTAAAAACCGCGATGATCTTACCGCTGCCTATTCTGTTTTCTCGCTTGGCTTTGTAATTAATGTGGGTGGTAAAGCGAAGGGTAATTAATTATTCCATTTTTCTGGCGCCAGCATCCAACTGGTGCCGCCAAGTGGGTGCGAGTCTCCAGACTCGCTTTTCAGCAGCACCGGGTCCAACCTCCCCTGCCCT
Organism: Pontibacter sp. GD7; assembly: GCF_058216375.1. Classification (NCBI taxonomy): domain Bacteria; kingdom Pseudomonadati; phylum Bacteroidota; class Cytophagia; order Cytophagales; family Hymenobacteraceae; genus Pontibacter; species Pontibacter sp. GD7. Next base: position 331,210 of record NZ_JBYZMP010000002.1, read on the forward strand.
TCAGAGCTATGCTCGCTACCATCAAACTCGCGTTCTCGGTAGTCCAAGGAGGGGAGTTTTACCTCACCCCAGCCCTCTCCTAAAAACAGGAGAGGGAGTTTCTGCAGACGATTGACACACCCCTGCCCCTCTCAAGAGGGGAATTTTTGCCTTTAACAATTTATACTTTGCTCCCAATTACAGAGGTCGTCAACAAAGAAGTGTCTATCCCAGCCTTTGGGTGGGGGAAGGGGCCCTCGATAAAGAGCGCCTTGTAGCTGTTGCGGTGCTGAGCGCAGCGAGGCAGCCGAAGCAGAGCTATAGAGGGCCCCTACCCCCGGCAGCTTCAGATACACAGCGCGATGCCCTTCATCGAGGGCCCCTACCCCCAAGGCGAGGCCTCCCGGCCTTGAGGGCACCAAAGCAAGAAGTGAAACGATATAGCTGTTAAGACTGAGGATCAGAAGCGGCTAGATTAAAAGGCAGAAAATATAATAGTTGAGGAACAGCATCAGCTAAAAAGGATCACAGAATCAAAGAAACTCAAACAAAGAACCTTCTGCCCTACCCCTAAACTCTCCTGTATTTTCCGTACCTTTGCAGGCTAATTTCAGATTGAATGCTTGATTACCAAATCCATACATTACCTAACGGAATACGCGTAGTGCATAAGCAGGTGCTGCATACCAAGATAGCCCACAGCGGCTTTATCATGGATATCGGCAGCCGCGACGAGTGCCCGAACCAGTTAGGCCTTGCCCATTTCTGGGAGCACATGGCTTTCAAAGGCACACAAAAGCGTAAGTCGTTCCATATCCTTAACCGCCTGGAGTCTGTTGGTGGTGAGCTGAATGCCTATACTACCAAAGAAAAAATATGCTTTTATAGCTCCGTGCTAGACAAGCACTTCGAGAAATCGTTTGAGCTGCTGACCGATATTACATTTCACTCTGTTTTTCCGGAAAAGGAGATAGAAAAAGAGCGTGGCGTTATTCTGGAAGAGATGGCCATGTACTTAGATACTCCCGAAGAGGCCATTGTAGACGAGTTTGATTCGGTGGTATTTGACGGGCACCCGCTAGGCAATAACATCTTAGGCACCAAAGACAGCGTCTCCAGCTTTCAAAAACAGGATTTCCTGGACTTCATCAGCCGTAACCTGAGTAACAATTCGCTTTTATTCTGCTCGGTAAGCAATCTGCCTTTCGAGAAGGTGGTGAAGATCGCGGAGAAATACCTGAGCCATATACCTTTTGTGCAGAAGCAGCGCGAACGCATGCCTTTTATCAATTACCTGCCCAAAACGGTTACTTTCGAGAAATCCATCTCACAGGCACATTGCGTAATGGGCTGTCCGGCATATGCTTTGTCTGATGACAGGCGCATACCGTTTTTTATGCTGGTAAACCTGCTGGGCGGGCCGGGCATGAACTCCCGATTGAACCTGGCCGTGCGCGAAAAGCATGGATTGGTGTATACTATTGATGCGAACTACGCTACTTACATAGACACAGGCCTGCTTTCCATATACTTCGGCACAGAGAAAAAACAGTTGAAACGCACTACATCGCTTGTATTAAAAGAGCTGAGAAAGCTGCGCGAAAAGCCACTGGGTTCACTGCAACTGCATACAGCCAAAGAACAGTTAATGGGACAGCTGGCCATGGCAGAAGAAAGCAACATGGGCCTGATGATGATGATCGGGAAAAGTATACTTGATCTGGACAGGGTGGAATCGCTGAACGAAATCTTTGACAAGATCAAAAGTATAAAAGCCGGTGACCTGGTTGACATCGCCAACGATGTACTGCGCGAAGAACAGCTGAGCTTTCTTAACTACGTTCCGGTAAAAGGTTAAATTGTTTAATTGCTAAACTACACCAAACAACAATTTAACAACCAACAATTTAACAGTTAAATAGATGGAATTCATTGACGAGGACCTGCAAAGATACGCTGAGGAGCATACTTCGCCGGAGAGTGAGTTGCTGCACAAGGTTAATCGACAAACACACCTGAGCGTGATGAAACCGCGCATGTTGTCGGGGCACATGCAGGGCAGGCTGCTGTCCATGTTCTCGCACATGATCAAACCTAAACAGGTACTAGAAGTGGGCACCTACACCGGCTACTCGGCTCTTTGCCTGGCCGAAGGGCTGCAGGAAGGCGGCACCTTGCACACCATCGACATCAACGAAGAACTGGAAGACCGGGTGCGCGGCTACTTTGAGGAGGCCGGTTTATCTGAAAGTATAAAGTACTACATCGGCAATGCGCTGGATATTATCCCAACCATAGATGCTGTTTTTGACCTAGTGTTTATAGATGCGGACAAAATAAACAACGCTGCTTACTACGACATGGTAATCGAGCGGATGGCGCCGGGAGGCTATATTATAGCCGACAACGTGCTATGGAGCGGAAAGGTACTGGAGAAGTATAGAAAAAAGCTTGACGAAGACACAGCCGCCTTGCTTGCATTCAACAAAAAAGTGCACGACGACCCAAGGGTAGAAAATATTCTGTTACCAGTAAGGGACGGGTTGATGATTGCACGGAAGCTATAAAAGCTCTACATAATATGAGGTAAAAAGGGTAAGCATTTGGTGCTTACCCTTTTTCGTTTCGGCACCAGAGCAACTGTGCAATCTGTGAATGATTAAATCCTACTCCCTCTAAAAAATTTTACTAAAAATACTTCGTTCCTAAGTATAAAGAGCGGTAAAATCCTTTATTTTTGCAGACACTATATTATTTTCTGAATATATTAATTCAGAGATGATTAGCTCTCTGCTATTCAACCGGAAGTAGAGCCTGAAAGTAAAATTTTTAGCCAAAGTATATTTACCATTACCTTTTTATGAGAAAACAGCTACCACTTCTCGTTCTGCTGCTTTTGCCTTTGCTGGCTTTAGCGCAAACTGTTACAGTACCTAAAAATGTATATTTCGCGGATGTGCACCTAAGGATATCTGATGCCGCACAGCAGGAGATACAGAAAAAAGTTGATGCTCTGCACCGTAATCAGACTTACTTTAAGATTAAGGTGGATTTGGCCAACGCTTACTTCCCGATAATAGAGCGTGTTTTTAAAGAAGAAGGCGTTCCGGATGATTTTAAGTACCTGGCGCTGCAGGAAAGCGGACTGATCGGTGATGCTGTGTCTACTTCTAATGCCGTAGGTTACTGGCAGTTTAAGAAAGAGGCCGCTTCTGACTTTAACCTGCGCATGGACAATGTGGTGGATGAACGCCGCCACATTATCGAGGCAAGCCGTGGTGCGGCACAGTATTTTAAGCGCAGCAACAAGAATTACGACAACTGGTTTACTTCGCTGCTGTCATACTACCTTGGCTATACAGGCGTAAAAACTTACTCCAAACCATCGGATGCTGGCGCCAAGAAAATGGATGTTAATGAAAAATCACACCCCTATGTGATTACATTCCTTGCACATAAAATTGCTTATGACAACTTCGTGGGCAAAGAAAAACCGGCTGTTTCGCTGCGTGAGTTGCGTGCCACTCCCGGCCAAAGCCTGACAGACATTGCACTTGCCACTAAAACCGACTATGCTGAGCTTGAAAAGTATAACAAATGGCTTTTAGGCAACTCTATTCCATCAGATAAAGATTACTATGTGATGGTACCGGTGCGCAACGGCGAAACTGGAGTGATGGCATCTGTGGCTAAAGACGAAAAGACCGCCCCGGCCGCAAAAGCCACTCCCAGCAACACGCAGCAGTCCGCTGCAGCCGCAACGGCAGTAAAACGCAATGGCCTGAGCGCCCTTGTTGCCCGGCCTAATGACACAAAAGACAAACTGGCCTTACAGGCAGGAATCTCAACGCGCAAGTTTTTAAAGTATAACGACCTGCATAACTTTGATGAGATCGTAGCGGGTACTGCGTACTATACCGAACCTAAAAAGACATCAGCCGATGCGGAGTACCATGTGGTGCAGGCAGGCGAGAACATGCAGCAGATATCGCAGCATTATGGCATCAGGTTAAATTACCTGCGCTACAAAAACCGCATGACTAAAAATGAGGTTGCTGTGCCAGGTCGCGTACTTTGGCTTCAGAAGCGCCGCCCTACCCATACACCAGTTGAGATCAGGACCGCTAATGCCATGCAAGGCGCAGCCAGAAATGCCACTCCAAGCTACAACAGCCCGGAAGGCACAGCCGTGAAAACAACATCGGCAGATAAAAAAGACGAGGCTCCGAAGGACAACATATTGAAACGTTTCTTCAACAGCTTTAAGAAAGACAAAAAAGCCGACTCGCAGCCAGAAACAAGCCCTGCAGTAGCACAGGCGAACCCTGCTGTTGCCCCTGCAAAAGAAACGGCAGAGGTTGCCAAAGCAGAGGAGGCTCCTGAAACCACTGTGGAGGAAAAAGTGGTAGAAGAAACTGTGGTTGCCCAGCCTAAAGGCGCTTTATACCCATCCAGCAAAGACAGACTAGGCTCTAAACCGGCAACCCAGAACCCTGCGGCCACTAAAACGGAGGCTAAACCACAGCCAAAACAGGAAGTGAAGCCGGAAACTAAACCGATTGAAAAGGCTGCAGTAACGAAGAAAGAAGAAACAGAGCAGGAAATTGATGATGAGGTAGAAATGGTGCTGTATCAGGAAAAGGAGGAAGCGCCTGCCAAAACACCTGCCGCTAAACCAACAACCACTCCGGCCAAGCCAGCAGAAAAGAAAGCAGAAACCACAATTGTGAGCAAGCCACAGGCTACCACATCTCAAGCAAATGTACCTGCAGCAAAATCTGCTAAGCACGTGGTAGCCAAAGGAGAGACGCTTTACGCTATTTCTAAGCAGTACAATGTTACCGTAGCCCAGCTGACAGCATGGAACAGCCTAGGCAATACAGGACTACAGCCAGGACAAGAGCTTATAGTTGCCGAACCACTTGGCGCCACAACTGTACAGGAAGTAGCTATACAGGAACCTGCCACCGAAACGCACACTGTTCTAGCCGGCGAAACATTATACCAGATATCGAAGCGCTATGGCATAACCGTTGACGAGCTGCGCACCTGGAACAACCTGACGGATAATAACCTGAAACTGGGCATGGAGCTGCGTGTTGCGGCACCTAAAACGGCCGCTCCTGCTTCTAAAGCAACGGAAGTTAAAGCGACAGATACCAAAGCAGGCACAACAACTGAGACGGTTTACCACACAGTAGAAACCGGCGAAAGCATGTACCAAATATCACGCAAGTATGGCGTTACCATTAAAGACGTGATGGAGTGGAACAACAAAGCAGACTTCAACGTGAAACCAGGCGAAAAACTGCTGATCAAGAAAAAGTAGGATTTTATTGTTCGTTGTTCGTTATCCGTTGACCGTTGTTCGAATTAATGCAGTCATTAAAATGATTGGAATAACATCACAAAGTATAAAGCCGGCCCAAGAGCCGGCTTTATACTTTTAAGGGTCTTCTGAAAAAGAGAACATCAATTTCCAGCAACGAAAAACGATCAACGGATAACGAACAACGATTAACGACACTCACCTATCCTCTGGCGGGGCGGTAAGGTTTGAGGCGGATTGCAGGCCAGTGGCTATTTCCGGCACGATACCGAGGCGTTCGTAGATCGGTTGTACCATTTGTCTCAACTTGGGTCTGTTTACGGCAAAGGGTATAACGCTGAATACGCACAGGAAACCAAGTCCCAGCAAAGTATGAGCTACTCCAATATGCTCTGCCACTGAACCAGCCAACATACTTCCCACCGGGGCCATCCCCATAAACGCGGTAGCATACAAACTCATCACGCGGCCCCGTTTATCGTCATCCACAATGGTTTGCAAAAGCGTGTTACAGGAGGCCATTGTCACGATCATGCCAAAACCGCTAAACAGCATCAGCACCAACGATAACATGAAGATCTCTGAAAATGAAAAAGCCATCAGAGCAAACCCAAACAGCAGCATGCAGTAAATAATAACCTTGCCCAGCCCCACTACTGATTTTCGCTGCGCCAGGAACATGGCACCGGCTAAGGCTCCGAAGCCGGAAGCACCCATCAGGTAACCCAGCGTGTTGGCCCCACCCTGCAAAATATCGCGGGCAAAAACCGGCAAAAGTACCGTAAACGGCATCCCAAACAGGCTGATTAGCCCCACGATAAGTATAAGTGCGCGTATGGGTGCAAAGCCGAAAGTATACTTAAAGCCATCCACCAGAGACTGCCACGCTTTACGCTCTTGCTTAACCGGCTCAAAGGGCTTTAGTTGCATCATCAGCAATGAGGCCAGCACCGCCACATAGCTCATGGCATTTATCAGCAAACAGATTCCCTCACCTACCACCGAGATGATCAGGCCTGCCACTGTGGGGCCCACCAACCGGGCCATGTTAAACATCGAGGAGTTAAGGGCAATGGCATTACTCACATCTTCACGCTTTTCCACCAGCTCTATCACAAAAGCCTGCCTCGTGGCAATATCGAAAGCGTTGATTGTACCTAACACGGCACTCAGGGCAAGTATGTGCCAGATTTCTATACTATCTGTCAGAACCAGTGTTGCCAGAGTGGAGGCCTGCAGCATAGACAATACCTGTGTCACTAGCAACACCTTTCGGCGCTCAAACTTATCGGCTATCACGCCTGCAAAGGGGCCCAGTAAAAAGGCAGGAATCTGACTGGAGAAAGTTACGGCACCCAGCAGGAAAACAGAGTCGGTGAGGCGGTACACCAGCCAACTCAGGGCCACCTGCTGCATCCAGGTGCCGATAAGGGAGATGCCCTGCCCCACAAAGAACAGCTTGTAATTGCGAGAACGCAGCGCCCTGAACATATCCTTTAACTTCCCTCCTGCTTTCGTCATGTGTTTATACTTTACAGCACCAGTTTTGGCACAGACTTATACTTACGTCAGGTTCAAGTATAGCAGTTATAGTTTGAACATGCCTTAAAAATCAACTAATATTCTGGCTATAAGTTACACCCCTCTTGCCTTACCCATTGTATATCAGGCACAAACATCACGAATTAAAACATTACCCCACAGCAGCTGTATAAGAAGCAGCATATCTTACAAATCAAACACTTTATTAATGGAAGAATTACTGGATAGGATTTACTATCATAACACGGTAAGAGACTACATCATTGTATTAAGCGCCATCTTTATCGGTGTACTGCTGGTAAAGATATTCAAGCGGGCTTTTCTGCTCCGGTTGGCAAAATGGACTGAAAGTACCGAAACCCGCCTGGACAACTATATCATTGAAAGCTTCAGCAAATACGGCATCCCGATTGTCTATTTCCTGATCATATACTTCGCCCTCAGCTACCTCGAAACTACTGAGCGCATTGCGCACATCCTGCAGATAGCCGTAACAGTGGCTGTTACCATCATGGTTATCCGGTTGCTGGTTTCTGTTATTATCCTGGTCATACAGTCATACTTAAAAAGAAGGCGGCCCGACAGTGACCATGTGAACGAACTAGGTGCTATAAAGCTGATCGTGAACGTGGTGATCTGGTTTATCGGCCTCGGCTTTTTGCTGGATAACATGGGCTACGACCTTACCGCCGTGATCGCCGGCTTGGGTGTGGGCGGTATAGCCGTGGCCCTGGCAGCGCAAAACATACTCGGCGACCTTTTCAACTACTTCGTCATCTTCCTGGACAAGCCTTTTGAGGTAGGCGATTTTCTGGTAGTAGACGACAAAAACGGGGTTGTAGAGCATATTGGAGTAAAGACCACACGCATCAAAACGTTATCCGGGGAGCAACTTGTTTTCGCCAACAGCGACCTTACCGGCTCACGCATCCACAACTTTAAACGCATGCAACGCAGAAGGGCCATATTTACCATAGGTGTTACCTACCAGACCTCTTACGAGCACTTAGAACAGATACCCAAACTACTGAAAGAGATCGTTGAGAGCCAGAACCCTGTGGAGTTCGACAGGGCACACTTTAAAACTTACGGCGACTCCAGCCTGGATTTTGAGGTGGTGTACTATGTGCTGGACCCGGCCTATGTGGTGTACATGGACATACAGCAGGCCATAAACCTGCGTATTTTTAAAGAGTTTGAAAGCCGGGGCATCGAGATTGCCTACCCTACCCGCACCCTGTTTGTGGTAAACCAACCCGAGGAGGAAAAACGGGAAACACAAGTATAAATTTAACAGAGAAAAGAGAGGCAGCAGGAGATTATTTCTGCTGCTTTTTTGTTGGTAACTGTGTTGGTAAATGAACCGCTTTTGGTTTGGGCAGCCAACCTATTTTGCGTAATTTTAACATCCCGAAAATGACTTGTGGCTACGCCAATTATAAATTAGGAATTATGAATGGAAGGCAGACCGGTTTTCCTTACTCTCATAATGCTATAAAATTTCTAAAAGTATAATTGCTGTAGCAGCAGCTGGAGTTAATTTCCAGATTTAAAGTCATTCATAATTCGTCATTCATAATTCATAATTCCCCATAAATGCCTGTTTTTTCGCATTTACACACCCATACACAGTACTCGCTGCTAGACGGCCAGGCCAGCATCAGCGCGCTCATGAAAAAGGCGCAGGCTGATGGCATGCCCGCCGTTGCCATGACCGACCACGGAAACATGTTCGCCGCCTTTAACTTCGTGAACGAGGCTAACAAGTACAACGTGAAGCCGATTGTGGGCTGCGAGTTTTACCTGGTAAAGGACCGCCATCAGAAAACCTTCAGCAAGGAGGTGAAAGATAACCGTCACCACCAGCTGCTGCTCGCAAAAGATCAGGAGGGTTATCAGAACCTGGCCAAGCTTTGCTCTATGTCTTACATCGAGGGCATGTACAGCAAGTGGCCGCGTATTGATAAGGAGCTGCTGCTAAAGTATAGCAAAGGATTGATTGCCACCAGCTGCTGTATTGGTGCTGAGGTGCCACAAGCCATACTATGGAAAACGGAGGAAGAGGCGGAGGAAATATTCAAATGGTGGCTGGATGTGTTTGGGGAAGATTACTACATCGAGATTCAGCGCCACGGCCTGATGAACATCGATGGCACCGGCAAAAGCCAGGAAGACATCAACCAGGTGCTGCTAAAATGGGCGAAGAAGTATAACGTAAAAGTTATCTGCACCAATGACTCGCACTACGTGGACCAGGACGACTGGAATGCCCACGACATCCTGCTTTGCGTGAATACCGGCGAGGACCAGAGCACCCCGGTGGGTGACTTTACCACCAAATATTACCGTTTCCTGTCGGATGACCAGAAGGTGATCTACGATACCGTGGAGAACGTGCGCAGTAAGTATGGCCACCAGTCCAGCGTGCGCCAGATGCTGAACCGCATTGACGAGGCCGGACCGAAAACACGCTTTGGTTTCCCGAACGACCAGTTCTACTTTAAGACGCAGGCCGAGATGAACGAACTGTTCAAGGACGTGCCGGAGTCTGTGGACAATACCAATGAGATCGTAGACAAGATCACGCCACCGAAACTGAAGCGGGACATCCTGCTGCCTAACTTCCCTATTCCTCCAGAACATGCGGGCCCTGATGCTTACCTTCGCCACCTGACTTTTGAGGGTGCCAGGAAGCGTTATACTGAAATTACGCCGGAGGTAGAGGAGCGCCTGGACTACGAGTTGCGCATTGTAGAAACGATGGGTTTTGCCGGTTACTTCCTCATTGTGCAGGACTTCATTAACCGTGGCCGCGACATGGGCGTGTTTGTGGGGCCGGGTCGAGGTTCGGCAGCCGGTTCTGCTGTGGCCTACTGCATCGGTATCACGAATATCGACCCGATTAAGTATAACCTGCTGTTTGAGCGATTCCTGAACCCGGAGCGTGTATCCATGCCCGATATTGATATTGACTTTGACGACGTGAACCGCCAGCGCGTGATCGACTACGTGGTGGACAAGTATGGAAAAACGCAGGTGGCGCAGATCATCACCTTTGGTACTATGGCGGCTAAATCGTCGATTAAAGACGTGGCGCGTTCTACTTCTTTGCCTTTAGCAGAAGCCAACGAACTGGCCAAGATGGTTCCGGATACCCCGGGCACTACGCTAGCAAAGGCCTTTATGGAGAACCTGGACCTGGCTGCCATCCGCGAGGGTGACGACCACCGTGCCGCCGTGCTAAAACTGGCCGAAAAGCTGGAAGGCTCGGTTCGAAACACCGGTATCCACGCGGCGGGTGTAATTATCGCCCCGGACGATATTACCAATTACATCCCGGTTTCCACCTCCAAAGACGCTGACCTGCTGGTTACGCAGTTCGATGGTAAGGTAATTGAGAGTGCAGGCATGCTGAAGATGGACTTTTTGGGTCTGAAAACCCTGACCATTATCAAGGATGCCATGGAACTGATCAAAAAGAACCACGGCGTTGAAATCGACATAGATAATATTCCGATAGACGACGAGAAGACCTACCAGCTTTACCAGCGCGGTGACACCATCGGTACGTTCCAGTTCGAGTCGGAAGGGATGCGCATGTACCTGAAGGACCTGCAGCCTACCAACATTGAAGACCTGATTGCGATGAACGCCCTTTACCGTCCGGGCCCGATGCAGTTCATCCCGAACTTCATTAACCGGAAGCATGGCAAAGAGGAAGTGGAATACCCGCACGAGTTGCTGGAGCCTATCCTGAACTACTCCTACGGCATCATGGTGTACCAGGAGCAGATCATGCAGACGGCCCAGATCCTGGCTGGTTACTCGCTGGGTGGTGCCGACTTGCTGCGCCGCGCCATGGGTAAGAAGGACATGAAGAAGATGGCCGAGGAGCGTGAGAAATTCATTGCCGGAGCCGCCGAAATTCATAAAATACCAGCGAAGAAGGCCTCTGAGGTGTTCGACGTGATGGAGAAGTTCGCCCAGTACGGCTTCAACCGCTCCCACTCTGCCGCTTATTCGGTGGTGGCCTACCAGACAGGTTACCTGAAGGCCCACTACCCTGCCGAGTACATGGCTGCCGTGCTTACCAATAACATGAACGACATCAAAAAGGTGACGTTCTTTATTGAGGAGGCACGCAAGCAAGGAGTAGAGGTATTGGGTCCGGACGTGAACGAATCTTTGCTCAAGTTCAACGTGAACGACCAGGGGCAGATCCGTTTCGGGTTGGGCGCTATAAAAGGTACTGGCGAGGCTGCCGTAGAGGCCATCATCTCCGAAAGAGAAAAGAACGGCTTGTACCAGGACATCTTCGACTTTGCCAAGCGCATTAACCTGCGTGCCGTGAACAAAAAGACCTTTGAAAGTATGGCCCTGGCCGGCTGCTTCGACTCTTGGGAACTGTACCACCGTGCCCAGCTGATCGAGATTCCGGAAGGTGAAAGTATGAGCGTGCTGGAGAAGGCCGTGCGCTACGGTAACAGCTACCAGGCAGAGCAGCAGGCTGCACAGCAGTCGCTGTTTGGCGGAGGTGCCGCTGTGGCTGCCCCATTGCCTAAGATACCTGAAGTGCCGGTTTGGACGCAGGCTGAGATGCTTCGCCGTGAGAAGGAGGTAGTAGGATTCTACATGTCGGGCCACCCGCTGGACCAGTTTAAGCTGGAAATTGATTCTTACTGCACCTGCGCACTTTCTAATATCGAAGAGTATAAAAACCGCGATGTAAACGTGGCGGGTATGGTTACCGACGTGGTGATTCGCACCGCCAAGAACGGTAACCCGTTTGCCCTGTTCACCATCGAAGACTACGACACATCGATGCAAATGGCGCTATTCGGAGAGGATTACGTGAAGTTCTCACCCTACCTGAAGATGGGCTTATACCTGTTCATCCGGGGCAAAGTGCAGCTGCGCTACAAGTCCGAAGACCAATGGGAGTTGAAGCCTACCAACATTCAATTACTTGGCGATGTACTGGACAAAATGGCACAGGGTGTGCAGCTCAACATCAACCTGCAGCACTTCACGCCAAACCTGGCAGAGGCGCTGGAAAACTCCATTGTTTCCAGTCCGGGCCAAAAACGCCTGGAGATAACCCTGCATGTACCGGAAGAGAAACTGGCCCTGCCAACTTACTCCCGCAAGTATAGAATTGACCCGAAATTGTTCCTGAATTCAATCAAGGATATGGGGCTGGGTGAGTGTAAGTTGTTGTAGGATCAGGATTTACAGGATTTATGGATGGACAGGATTGCCTTCCTAGATGAGTAAATAAGGTATAAAACGAGGTATGCTGCTGCGGTGGCGTACCTCGTTTGCTCTTGCTCATTTCGCTTTTGCTCTTTCGGACTTCCTAGTCCGAAAGCTATCTGCCGGGGATTTCCTAATCCCCGTGTTACGGTTAACGCGGATTAGGAAATCCGCTTCAGGTTTAGTTTCGGATTAAGAAATCCGAAACAGCAAATACTTTCACAAAGTATACATCCGGCATGGGGCTTAAAAACAGAATCATACCTGGCGGTTTATACTTTTTGACAATGACGGTAGTGGATTGGGTGGATATATTCACACGCCCAGTTTACAAGCACATCATCGTTGATGCCCTCAGATTCTGCCAGGAGAAGAAAGGATTGCGATTACATGCCTGGTGCCTGATGAGCAATCACCTCCATCTTATTGCTTCTACTGAAGAAAACAAAAGTCTCTCCGACATCCTCCGTGATTTTAAGCAGTTTACCAGCCGCAAAATCGTGGCTGCTATACAAGAGGAGCCTGAAAGCCGGAGGCAATGGCTGCTGCACCGCTTCGAGTTTAATGCCAGGCAAAATCCCAAAGTAAAGCACTACAAAGTATGGCAGGATGGCAACGAAGCCAAAGAACTTACCTCCAACACCTTCATCGATCAGAAGCTAAACTACATCCATCAAAACCCGGTTCGGGCAGAGTGGGTGAGTGAGCCGGAGCATTTCCGATACAGCTCGGCAAGCAACTATGCTGGTGAGGGTGGGCTACTGCAGGTTAACATTATCGAATAGAGCAATATAAATTCTTTACCTGCATCCAAATTTCTCAGTTTTCATACTTTTAGCACCTGACAGGTTATACTCTTAGCCCCACTAATGCCACAAGGGTGGGTGTGCTTATATCAAGTTTTAAAAGCTTTGCATACAATTTTAGTACTTGAGTTTGCGGCTTAAACTTTTATTTACAACATTTGTTGATACAAATAATTTATACTTGTAAGTATGGTTTGCCGTAAGTAACAGATACAGTTAGCATGATGGCAGCTAATCCACGACAAGACAGCTTGTCAGGTGTAAGGAGTTTGGGCAGATATTTGCCAAACCTATAATTGTTACTATATTTAAGAACAGAATTTAACACAACAAACCGTTAAAGTTATGGCTAACAAAGCAATAGAGATCACAGACGCGAATTTTGATGAGATCATCAATTCAGATAAACCAGTACTGGTAGACTTTTGGGCAGAGTGGTGCGGACCATGCCGCATGGTAGGCCCGATCGTTGAGGAACTGGCTGGCGAGTACGAAGGCAAAGCCGTTATTGGTAAGGTAGACGTTGACGCTAACCCGCAGACATCTGCCAAATTCGGTATCCGCAGCATTCCTACGCTTCTTGTTTTCAAAAATGGCGAAGTAGTAGATAAGCAAGTTGGTGCTGTGCCGAAAAATGTATTATCTCAGAAACTGGATGCCCAAATGGCGTAATTTCCTGATACTATATTTTAAGTTGAAAGGCCTCCGCTGCATTGTGCAACAGAGGCCTTTCGCATTTTATTTCAGGTATCTTCCTTTTTAACTATACTTATCTCGCCGCTTCGCTCCAGGCAGGCCTGGTCTATCTGGTCAATTTCTTTTATGCCACCCCTGGTACGCATGGCTTCTTCCAGGTCGTGCTTTGTAACGCTGCTGCTTTTCATGTTGCTTTCCAGCATTTCCCCGTCCTTTACAAGCATTTTTGGCTTGCCTTTTACCATGCTTCCAAAAAACTTTGTGTGATATGCCAGCAAGGCAAACAGGTTATGCATGATCACAAGTACAAGCGCGGCGATCAGCGTTGGGAAAAAGGGGGCATTGCCAGTAATGGCACGGCTCAGCACCGAACCGTAGATAATACCCAACACGATGTCGAAGGCGGTGTGCTTACCAAAGATACGCTGGCTGCCAATCCTTAAAATAAGAAGTGCAGCCGCAAAGACTACTACAGCCCGTACAGCCATTTGCCACCAGTTCAGAGTATCCTCTCCCAGGCCAAGCGCCATGTCTAAAAACTCCTGCATATGCCATAAAACGTGAGCTTGCAGTATGGAGTTTTTAATTAACCGGCATCTCCGCAGTTACAAAGGCCTTTGTCCAGACTGTAGAGTATATCGAAGTTTTGCTCCACTTCTTTAATAAGCTGCAGCAGCTTTGTGTTATACTCCTGCACTTTAGGTAGCTTGTTTAGCTCAGGCTCCTGCTTGTTATGCTGATCAAGGGTTTTTATACTTTTGCCAAGTTCGGTATTCTTCTCGTGCATGCGGCTAACATACTGCTCTAGCGCTGTACTTACCGAGGCTGTGGCTGTTTGCAGGTTACTCTCAATGCACAATTGCCTCTTCAGGTACTTAAACACCGTTTGCTCTGCCAGTTGGTTAAGCTCATCCTTCTTTTTAAGCGCTTGCTTTAATTTAAAACTCTCGTAGCGCTTGTTATACTCTGTAACGGCATCGCGCACTTTGTCGCGGCAGCTCTGGCACTTGCTGGATGCAGCTTTGTCCAGCAAAGAGTTTCGCTGCGCCAGCGTTTCGTCTGTGGCGGGAGCTTCGTTCAGTTTCTGCAGGTCCTGGGCAAAAACATCCGAAAACTGCTGGTCTTCCAGGCGCTTGATCAGTTTAATGATAGCCTCTCCCTCCACGGAGGCCGACAAAAATTCAGGTCTTGGCAACTCCACGGCATAAAGCTTAGCAAGAGCGGCTTCGCGTTTCTCAGGTGTATTCCAGCTTTTTGGCTCGTTTTCCAGCTCGCGCAGGGTATTTACCAGTATCTTTCCGTTCTTCAGGTTATGGTCAGCCTCCAGGTATAAGTCCGCATTGTTAAGTATAGACTCATATTCTGGCTTAAAGATGTTCTGGTAGGTGCTGTTCTTGGCAAACTCTTTTTCACGGGCATCGAAGGTGCTTTTCAGGCGCTTGTACTCCTGCACAATACCAAACAGGTTCTTGGCGTTTACCTCCGGACTGTTGTTGCGGTAGTTCAGGCGATACGTGTTCAGGTTCTGCTTCATCTCAGCAAATACCCGCAGAAACTCCACATATAACTTCTCCTGGCGGTAGGTTTCGTCGTTTACAAGCTTGTGCTCGTAGGCGTTCTGTATCTTCTGCTTGCGCTTCTCTATCAGGTCCAGGGTAACTTCGTCGCCAGTAAGCACATCCATCCTGTACAGCGACTTGTAGTTGGCCACCACCATGTACGGGTAATCTTTGTAGCCGATAAATTCCTCCAGGCTCTTGCGATCAAGTTTGTTCGAGCTTTTGGTGAGATAGTCACCCAACTTCACCGATTTGATGGTCACGGTTTTCACATCGCCGGGCACAAACACATAGATGCGCACCGAGTGCAGGCGCGTGTCAAAGTCCTGGCCCTCGTACAGGCGAATGGTAGAGCTGAATTTATACTCCTTTTTATGTGTGCGTGCACTTAGCAGGTTGCCAAACTCGCCTACCAGCGAAAGCACCGCACTGGATGGGTTGGTGAGTTTAGAGAGGTTAACCAATTGGTTCGCCACCAGGCTAAACACCTGGTCGCCGTCGTTATTCGTAACCGCTTTGGCGTTAATTACCGCATCAATGCTGTTTTGTGTAGAGGATAAAGGCATTTTATCGATGATGCGCACCACTTCCAGGTGGTCACTTACCTGCGTTTTATACTCGCGTTTATCCTGGTTTATATAGAAATTGTAAAGCGGGTACACAATGCCATCGTTACCGAACAGCTTCATGTTCTTCAGCTGCGCCGTAATAAACAGGTACTCCAGCGAATTGCCATACTTCTTTTTCGGCTTCCGCACGCCCTTTTCCAGCTCATTAAGCACACGCGTAAACTTGTTGCCGTTAAACAGGTAAATGTCCGTAGACAGGTACTGCCACTCATCCGTGAAGGCGAAGTCATCGTTGTAACTATAGCCCAGGCGGGTTTCGATATTACGTTGTGCGAAGGCCTGCTGGCAAAGCAGCAGCAAAAAGAAAGCGAAAACTATTTTCCTCATAAACTACGTTAATGTCTTGTAGCGGTGTCTTGATTTAACCGTGACTGCGCAACATTATGTATTGAACATAAGTGCACTAAAATTGCTAATAATAACGCTATTATCATAAAATAATTATTGAAAGGAAGGGAAAGTATGTTAAGGTTTGTGATCATCGGATTGGTTCTGTTTACTGGCACTGGCAGCGTGGAGGCTGCCGCCGTGCATGAGCGTTTAAACAGTGTTACCAGCGTGTCTGCCACCGGCCTTACCGAAGCGCAAAAGATCGAAAGGCTGATCCAGTTTGTCCGTGGCATGAAGGACGCCACTTTTATCCGGAATGGCAGTGAACACTCCTGCCGCGAGGCTGCTGAGCACTTGCAGTCTAAGTGGCAGAAACACAAGGACAAGATCGGCTCTGCAAGAGATTTCATTGATGAGCTTGCGTCAAAGTCAGGACTTTCGGGACAGCCTTACAAGATCAGGTTTAAGGATGGCAGCGTTCTTACCACCTACGAGGTACTGACACGCGAACTGCAACGCCTGGAGAGTTTGTAGATTACCTGGATGAGTATACAATTTAACAGCCTTTTACGCCATGATACAGATACTCGAAGATTCTAAAGATGATCTGGTAGCATTAAGATTATCCGGCCATGTAGACAAACGGGACTACGATGTGATGCTGCCCCTGCTCGATGAAAAAATAAAGCAGCACGGCAAGATACGGGTGTATGCCGAAGTACAGTTTATCGAAGACTTCTCCATAAAGGCACTTTGGGAAGACGTAAAGTATGACTTTAAGCATGCCACAGACTTTAGCCGTGTAGCCATTGTAGGAGATCAGAAATGGATTGAATGGCTAACGGTGGCCTCCAAACCGTTTACGACTGCCGAGATCAGGCATTTTGACCTTAGCCAGCGAGAACAAGCCTGGAGTTGGATTAACGCACAAGTATAAGCTCAATTTATCATCTTTGCAGTTAAAGCACTGTAACATGATACTATTTAGGCTAAGGCACTGGCAGGCGTTCCTGCTCATTTTTATACTTCCGTTTGCGCTGCAGTACTCCTTAACACAGCTTACACATGGCTTTCCGTGGTACGTTTCGTTATTACTGAACTCCTTGCCTACACTTGTGCCCACCCTTTGGCTCTGGCAGGTAGGCAGGCTCCTTCATAAACGGCTTCCGGCAAGTATAAAAATAAGCCCGCTATATTTCCATTTAGGCGCCTTATACTTTGCGGCATACATTCTGGTGCTGATCTATACTTTAGGCATTGTGCGGGACAACCTGGCTGAGGGCATGTTGCCTTTAGGACCATTGATCTTGCTGTTACCCATGCATTTGTTTGCCACCTTCTGCTACTTGTACCTGGTATACTTTGTAGCCCGGTCTGTGGTAAGCGTCGAGCAACAAAGAATAGTTGCCCTTAACGAATATATTTTCCCGTTGCTGCAAGCCATGTTTCTGCCTGTTGGCATTTGGTTTTTACAACCGCGCCTCAACAGGCTGTGTTCTGAATCAACTATATGCTAGGTCTTTATCTTATATTGTTTTAACACTATTTTTGGTATAATACAATTTACAATAGCATTTTATATTTTATATAGAAGCAATACAATATATCAGAGATATAAGTGTTTAGCGAAAAAAAGTTAGCACGAACAGAGCGTTTTTAAACTTTTTTTTAGTTTGAAGACCAATCTTTTACCATATTTGCAATCAAGTATTACAACTAGGTAATTAAACTTTAAACAACAAATTCACAAACGCACATGAAATTCAACTTCTTCAAAGCGGCATTTGCAATGTTGCTGTGCTCTACCCTAATGGCATCTTGTGTTTCTTCTAAGAAATACGAAGAATTAAAAGCTAGCAAAGAAGCTCAGGAGCGCGAGCTTGCTGACTCTAAAGCTAAAGCTGATCAACTGGCTGCTTCGCTTAGAGAGCGTGAGCAAAAGCTTGCTGACATGGAGCGTGCCATGAACGAGCAGCAGAAAGTGCTTGACAACCTTAAAAATGAGGTTAATGCTGCATTACAAGGCTTCAACCAAGGCGACCTTAGCGTAAAAGTTAAAGACGGAAAAGTTTATGTTTCTATGTCTGACAAGCTTCTTTTCGCAACTGGTAGCACTAAGGTAAATCCAGGTGGCCAGAAGGCGATCAACCAGTTAGTAAACGTACTTCAGAAAAACCAGCAGGTTGGTATCATGGTAGAAGGCCACACAGACGACGTAACAGTTGCTAACGGCATGAAATACCTAACTGACAACTGGGACCTGAGCGTACTGCGTGCTACTGAGATCACGCGTATGATGACTGAGAAAGGTCTTTCTCCTGACAGAATCACACCAGCTGGCCGTTCTTACTACATGCCAGTAGACACAGGTCGTTCTGCAGAGGCGAAAGCTAAAAACCGTCGTACTGAGATCATCCTGACTCCAGACTTCACTGAGATCTACAAGATTCTGGGTATCCAGGCGTAGTTCTTAAGCGGATTAAAGTATAAAAGCCGGTGCTCTGAAAAGGGCATCGGCTTTTTGATTTTAAACAGAATTTTCTGCAGCGCCGGGTCCAACCACCCCCTACCCCTCTCCCGAAGCAAGTCCGGGATCTTCGACTTGTCTAAGGCGGGGAACTTTGACGCTACTAATTCACAGGCCATCACTATAGCATCTGTCCTTACTCTTGCTTTTCTATCTGTCGTCCTGAAGGACCTTGGTAGAAAGGAGGTTAAGCAGAATCTACAGGGCTTATACTTTTGCTAGAGTAATGCTAGAGTTCCCCGCCTTAGATTAGTGAGAACGCGAGTTCGAAACTAACGAGCGTAGCTCTGAGGGGGTAGGGGTGGTTGGACCCGGCGCTGCAGAAAAATACACAATATATTGCGCCTCTACACTCTCTAACAATCAACAATTAACAATCAGCAATTACTTAAGCTCCTTAGCCAGTTTGATTGCCTCATAAAGTGCAACCGCATCCTGCGAGCCTATGAGCAAGGGCTTTCGGTTGTAAAAGTATAGCTTCACCCCCTCGTTGCCAGACATATTATATGCTTTACCTTTAAAGCCCCATCTGATGCCCCAGCCACCGTAATCGCCAATGGGGCTATACACTACCTTCTCAAAATCACGAACCAGATGCAGCGGTATGGTTACAGGCTTCACATGAAACGGCCATAACCGCACATTCACTTCGCCAGGCCCTACCACTGTGGTAAGCTTCATATGGTAAAAGAACCAGGGCATACCAATACCCATCAGGACAAAAAGCACGGTCAACTGCACGTCAGAAACCGGCCTGTTGCCAAACTGCCCTCCAAGTATAACCTGGTAAATAAACCCAGCCCAGAAAACCGATGCCGCACCAAGTATGATTGCCCACAGCCAAAATTGCTTAAAGCGCTGTTTTTCCCTGAAAAGTATGATTTTATCAGACACAAGGTATTAGATATTAGACGTAAGACTTTTATATACTTCCAATTTCCTAAATTTGCTGTAAAAAGCCTTCCAAAGTATAAATACAAAAAATCCGATGCAAAAAGAAAGAGCCGTCTGCACTAAAGCAAACGACTCTCTCAGACCTCTAAAAATCTTAAATCTTGTGTCTGACGTCTTGTATCTTAAAACTATCCTATCGCTTGTTCAAGGTCGGCGATCAGGTCTTCGGCATCCTCAACACCCACACTCAGCCTGATAAGCGAATCGCTTAGGCCGGCTTTCATACGGTCTTCTTTTGGTATGCTGGCATGGGTCATAGTGGCTGGGTGTCCGCAAAGCGACTCTACTCCTCCCAATGACTCGGCCAGGGCAAAAAGCTTCAGGTTCTCCAACACCTTAGTGGCATCCTCAACCTTATCACCTTTCAAAACAAACGACACCATGCCGCCGAAATCGCGCATCTGCGCTTTGGCAACGTTGTGGTTGGCGTGGTCCTCGAAACCTGGCCAGTATACCTTCTCAACCTTAGCATGATTTCTCAGGTATTCTGCCACTTTACGGCCATTCTGGCAGTGGCGCTCCATGCGCAGGTGCAATGTTTTAATGCCACGCAGCACCAGGAAGCAGTCCTGTGGGCCAGGAGTACCGCCGCAAGAGTTCTGGATAAAGGCCAAACGCTCATGTAGGTCATCGTCATTCACAATAATGGCTCCCATTACCACATCCGAGTGGCCACCCATATACTTTGTAAGGGAGTGCATCACTATGTCGGCGCCCAGGTCTAGTGGGGTTTGCAGGTATGGCGTGGCAAAGGTATTGTCGGCAACCAGCAGCAGGTTGTGCTTTTTGGCAATGTCGGCACAGCCTTTAATGTCAATGATGTTCAGAAGTGGGTTTGTAGGTGTTTCTACCCAGATCATTTTGGTGTTCTCGTTTACCAGCGCCTCTACCTTGCTCAGGTCGGCCATGTTGGTAAAGTGAAACTTGATGCCGTAGTTCTGGAATATCTTTGTAAAGATGCGGTAACTGCCGCCGTAAAGGTCGTTTGTAGAGATCACCTCATCGCCGGGTGCCAACATCTTGATGATCGCATCTACTGCGGCCATGCCAGAGGCAAAGCACAAGCCATGTTTTCCGTTCTCCAGCGCTGCCAGTGCGTTCTGCAGTTGTGTGCGCGTTGGGTTGTGCGTACGCGAGTACTCATAGCCCTTATGATCGCCGGGCGAGCGCTGCACGTAAGTCGATGTCTGGTAGATCGGCGTCATGATGGCGCCTGTTGTTGGGTCTGGCTCTACGCCAGCGTGTATTGCTTTTGTTCCGAATTTCATATTCAAAGTATGTTTTTAGAATGATCGGTGTGCTGCAAGTTATAAAATTTAACATAGAAGAAAGACACTTATCCTATACTTCACCTGTATACCGACAGAAAGTGTTTTTAAAGCCGCCAAAATCTTTTGTCCTTTGTAATTCGTCTATTGCTAAGTATAAATTATAACCAATTGCATGAAATTTGTCCCGCTGCTGCGCAACCTTATACGTGAAAATGCCTCTACGTTTGTGTCGATGCTGCTGTTGGTGGTAGTGCCTGTGGTGGTTAGCTCTACCCTGGCCTTTATACTTTACCAATACCAGAATTTTCTGAGGGAACTGAGTTGGATGCAGATGCTGCTATACTTTACCGTGATATCCGTGACAATGGCCTTTGCGCTTACACCCACCACTTTTGTAGCCCTGGTAAGCGGCTTTTACCTTGGCTGGAATGGGTTTGCTGGGATTGTGGTATCGTATGGTATTGCTGCACTGATCGGCTATAGCCTGGCCCAGTTGATTGACCATGGCAAAATGATGAGTTTCCTGAACCGTTTCGAAAAGGCCCGCATACTTATGCAAGAGCTCCGGAACCAAAGCTGGAGCCTGATCTTTTTAACCCGCATCTCGCCGGTTCTGCCCTTTGCTTTGATGAATTTTGTGCTCTCGCTGCTGCAGGTAAACAAGCAAAAGTTTCTTGTGGCAAGTATAGTAGGTATGCTGCCACGCACACTTTTTTTCTTTTGGATAGGCACCCAGGCCAGCGACATCATAAAATTATTGCAGGACCCCGATAGCGGCTCCGGCGGCCAGATTCTCATGATCTCATTGATAGTCATTTCGATAGGTGGATTATACTTTGTATTTGACCGTGCCCTGAAAAAAGCACTGCGCAACGCAACCGCAAAAAATGAGTAAAATTTTAGAAAAGGGCTTGCATGGTATCAAAAAACGCCGTTACTTTGCACTCACAATAACGGAATGGTCTCGTAGCTCAACTGGATAGAGCATCTGACTACGAATCAGAAGGTTAGGGGTTCGACTCCCTTCGTGACCACCGAAAAGCCTCTTACAGCAATGTGAGAGGCTTTTTTTAATTAAAAAAACCAGGTACCGCCCTACAACAAAATAGTTTGGCACCTGGCTTTATATGAAGTATAAAAAGTTCTCAGACCAGTGCGGTGTCTTCGGTTGGCTGCAGGCCATTTTTGTAAGACTCCAGTTCTTTCAGAGCATTTCCCTTCACTCCATTTTTCGACAGGTCTTTGCAGAGTTTGTCCCAGTTATAGAACAGCTTCCAGACCTCTCCCCCTTTACAATGGCTTTTCTCTTTGTTGGTCATGGGGCGTGTAAAAATGGGTTCAAGGATCACATCCTCTTCCCATAGCGGCACATCGATGGTATGGCGTTGGCTGTTTAATACCTTTATAACTTCTGCACTGCTACCATTGCGTGCAGCCAGGTAGTAATACCTGACGAAGGACTGGCTTAAATTAGGGTGAAGCATAAGAATCTACTTTAATGGCGTAAAATATCTTACTTATTCCCCTATACTCCCTTTAAATCACCAGGTTATGGCCAAGCATCAGATTCCTAAAACAATACTAATTTATACTTGTTATGTATTGTTTATCACAGCAGCTTAAACCACTGGTTTATACATAGGCAAAGGCTATTCAATTTTCTGGTTATTATTTGTTAATTTTGCACCGGATTGTTTATTACTTAAAACACTGAATTTTATGGGAATGTATCCTGAATATATGGTTGCCCCTATCCGCGAAGACCTAACTTCGTCTGGCTTTGAGCAATTAATGACGCCTGAAGAAGTAGAGCAGGCATTGAAAGCAGAAGGCACTGTGCTGTTAGCCATCAACTCTGTTTGTGGTTGCGCAGCTTCTAAAGCCCGCCCTGCACTTAAAATGGCCGTAGCCGCCAGCGATAAAACACCTACTAAGCTTGTGACAGTTTTCGCAGGCATGGAGCAGGACGCTGTTGCCAAGGCTCGTGAGCACATGCTGCCATATCCGCCGTCTTCACCTTCAATTGCATTGTTTAAGGATGGAGAACTGGTACACATGATCGAGCGCTACCACATTGAGGGCAACGACCTGCACCGCATCGTTGACAACCTGAAAGGCGCGTTTGAGGCTTATTGCTAATTACCACCTGAAATAAAAAAGCAGCGGCCGGTTATACTTTAACCGGCCGCTGCTTTTTTATTTATACTTCGGTAAATTATACGTGCATCCCCCTCAGGTCAAAACCAATATCGCGGCGGTAGTTTCTATCCTGCCAGCTGATGGCCTCGGCTGCTGCATTGGCTTTGGCCAGCGCTTCGTCCATTGTATCGCCAAGCGCGGTAACTGCAATAACACGCCCGCCACTATTCACAAGCTTGTCGCCTACCATTTTTGTACCCGCATGGAAAACCAGCACGTCCTGTGGTACATTTTCCAGGCCGGTAATTTCCTTACCTTTCTCAAAGCCCTCCGGATAGCCCCCTGAAACCAGGAACACTGTAGTGGCTGTTCTAGGGTCTATCTCAAGTTGATAGCTACCCAAAGTATGGTCATGCAGCGCCTTAAACAACTCAAACAGGTCTGATTTTATGCGTGGAAGTATGGCCTCTGTCTCAGGGTCACCGAGGCGCACGTTATACTCTATCACGTATGGGTCACCGTTTACGTTCATCAAGCCAATAAACAGGAAGCCGGTATAGTCCATGTTCTCAGCCTGCATGCCTTTAAGCGTTGGCTCGATAACGCGCTGCTTTACTTTGTCCATAAAGACGTCATCCACAAAAGGCACCGGCGATATGGCTCCCATTCCTCCGGTATTCAAGCCAGTGTCACCTTCTCCTATACGCTTATAGTCTTTTGCCTCTGGCAACAGCACATACTCTTTGCCATCGGTAAGTATAAACACAGATACCTCAATACCCTGCAGGTATTCTTCTATCACTACTTTGCTGCTAGCATTGCCAAAGCGCTTGTTACGCAACATGGCATCCAGCGCATCAAAGGCCTCATCATAATCCTGGGCAATAATAACGCCTTTTCCGGCAGCCAGACCATCGGCCTTCAGTACAACTGGGTAGCTGTGGTTCTTTAAATAATCACAGGCCTTAGAGAACGTTTCCTCAGTAAATGTCTGGTAGCGGGCTGTAGGTATGTCATACTTCTGGAAGAAAGCCTTACAGAAATCTTTACTGCCCTCCAGCATTGCTCCGGCCTTTTTAGGGCCAACGATCAGGATATGGCGTAAATATTCCTTCTCCTGAAAGTAATCGTGTATACCCTCAACAAGCGAGTTCTCCGGCCCTACCACCATCATCATGATATTAAAGTCGGTGGCAAACTTGGCTACCTCCTCAAAATCATGAATGTTGATACTGGCGTTCGTATGGAATTCGGAAGTACCGGCGTTGCCCGGAGCCACAAATATCTTATCGCAGTATTCGCTCTGGCTAAGCTTCCAGGCTAGGGCATGCTCCCTGGCTCCAGACCCGATGATTAGTACGTTCATAGTTCTTATAAATGGTTCAACTGTTAAACTGTTGAATGGTTAAACACTTTAATATCTGCCAAATCTATAAAAAAAATTGTTGGAAGAGTCCGGCAATATTTCAGCACTTATCCTCCAACAATTAAACAATTTAGCAATTTAACAATGTATCAATTAGCATACTCCGACAAGAACTTGATGCGCATCAGGCGCAGGTCTTCTTCCGAGAAATCGTCGGTACCGAGTTCCTTAAGCGCCTCCCCGATGTTATCGGTGCTGGCATTCATAAAGTAATCGTAAATATCCTCCTGACGCTCCTGGTCAAGTATGCTGTTGATATAGTAGTTCAGGTTAAGCTTGGTGCCTGAGTAACAAATATGCTCAATTTCCTCGATCAGCTCTGGCATGGTAAGGTCTTTTGAAGAGGCTATTTCCTCCAGGTCAACCTTCTTATCTATCTGCTGTATGATGTAGATCTTGATCTTAGACTTGTTAACCGTTGTCTTTACTACCACGTCGGCAGCCGTTACAATGTCGTTTTCCTCTACATACTTCGTGATCAGATCCAGGAACGGCTTGCCAAATTTCTGCACCTTACCCATGCCCACGCCGGCAATATGCGCCAGGTCTTCTTTTGTGGTAGGGTAAACAGTGGCCATCTCTTTCAGGGATGGGTCCTGGAACAATACGTATGGCGGCAGTCCTTTTTCTTTTGCCAGCTTTTTACGCAGGTTCTTAAGCAAATCGAACAGCACCTCATCGTGGCCTGCGGCGGCCTGGCTCTCTTCTTTCTCCTCGTCCTCTTTCACTTCCTGCTCGTAGTTGTGGTCTTTGGTTAACTGTATCGGCTGTGGGTTTGCAATAAAATCAAGTCCTTTCTGCGTTAACTTCACCACGCCGAAGTTCTCAATATCCTTCTCCAGGTATTCCGACAACAGGATCTGGCGTAACACGGAGCTCCAGAACTGCACATCGTGCTCCTTGCCTGCCGCAAACACCTCCAGCTTATCGTGGTCGTAGCTGGCCACATACTGGTTACGCAATCCGGTCAGTACTGCAGTGATATGGTCAATGCCGAAGCGCTGGCCTGTCTGCTGAACAGCCTTTAACGCCAGCTGCACTTCATTCTGTGCCTCAAAACGCTCTTTCGGATGCAGACAGTTATCGCAGAAACCGCAGTCTTTCTCATATGCTTCTCCAAAATAGTGCAGCAACTGCTTGCGGCGGCACACGGCAGAGTCGGCATAAGCAGCCATTTCCTGCAGCAACAGCTTGGAATTGTCGCGCTCTGTTACCGGCTTATCTTTATTGAACTTCTCCAGCTTCACGATGTCATCGTAGCTGTAGTACATGATACAGTTACCCTCCAGGCCGTCGCGTCCGGCACGTCCGGTTTCCTGGTAGTATCCCTCAATCGATTTAGGTGTATCGTAGTGTATCACGAACCGGACATCCGGTTTGTCGATGCCCATACCAAAGGCAATAGTAGCCACAATCACTTCCGCCTCTTCGTTCAGGAAAGCATCCTGGTTGGCCATGCGTATACTTGAGTCGAGGCCGGCGTGGTAAGGAAGCGCCCTCACATCGTTTACACGCAGTAATTCCGCGATCTCTTCTACTTTCTTGCGGCTCAGGCAGTACACAATGCCGCTTTTCCCCTTGTTCTTTTTAACATACTGGATAAGCTGCTTCTTGGTATTGTGCTTTGGCCGGACTTCGTAGTATAGGTTAGTACGGTTAAAAGAAGACTTAAAAACAGAGGCCTCGTCCATCTGAAGGTTTCGCTGAATATCCAGCTGCACCTTTGGCGTGGCCGTAGCTGTAAGGGCAATAATTGGCAGGTTGCCTATCTGGTCTATAATGCCGCGGATGCGGCGGTACTCCGGACGGAAATCGTGTCCCCACTCCGAGATACAGTGTGCTTCGTCAATGGCAACAAACGAGATATTGGAACTGCGCAGAAACTCTATCGTCTCTTCTTTAGTAAGTGATTCCGGTGCCACGTACAGTAGCTTCACCTCACCAGCCAGGGTTTCCTTTTTAACTCTGTTTATCTCCGCCTTCGACAAAGTAGAATTCAGGAAATGCGCGTTAACGCCAAAAGCGTTAAGCTGGTCCACCTGGTTCTTCATAAGGGCGATCAGCGGAGAAATAACGATAGCTGTACCCGGTAAGGAAAGGGCAGGAAGTTGGTAACACAACGACTTGCCGGCGCCTGTAGGCATAATCACAAAGGTGTTCTTGCCATTGATAATGTTGTTAATTATCAATTCTTGATTTCCTCTAAATTGATTATACCCAAAAACTTCCTTTAATTTGTTCTTGAGATTTACCTCTTGTTGTACTGACATGTAATCTTTGCAAAAATTAATTCAATTGCATGTACCTTTACGGGTACCTTAATACAAATTTAATTTGAATCTTGTTAATAATATAGCGCTTACGGCAAAAAATGTATTACGTGCCGAAGCGCATGCAATCGCCAGACTAGCCGATTTAATCGACGAAGGGTTTGAAAATTGCGTCGAAGCTATACTTCAGTCTAAAGGCCGCGTGGTGGTGACCGGCATTGGTAAAAGCGCCAATATTGCCACCAAAATCGTTGCCACTCTCAACTCTACAGGAACTCCGGCGCTTTTCATGCATGCAGCAGATGCCATTCACGGCGACCTGGGCATGATACAGCCGGATGATTTTGTGATCTGCATCTCCAAGAGCGGCAACACCCCTGAGATAAAGGTACTGGTTCCGTTGTTAAAACGCAAAGGTTCTAAGCTTGCTGCAATGGTCTCAAGCACAGACTCATACCTGGCAAAATGCGCCGACTTTGTTTTGAACGCCAACGTAGAACGCGAGGCTTGCCCGCATAACCTGGCCCCTACCACCAGCACAACCGCAGCACTTGCCCTGGGCGACGCCCTTGCAGTAAGCCTGCTGGAGGCCCGTGGCTTTAGCAGTTCCGATTTTGCGCACCTGCACCCGGGCGGCTCCCTTGGCAAACGCCTGTACCTGATGGTAGAGGATATTTATGGCCACAACGCGGCTCCCAACGTTAATGAGAATGCTTCGTTAAAGGAGATTATTATTGAAATTTCTTCGAAACGACTTGGGGCAACTGCCGTGGTAAAAGACGACTCCAAAGAGCTGGTTGGTATAATTACAGACGGTGATCTGCGCCGCATGCTAAACAAGTATGAATCTACGGAAGGCATTGTTGCCCGCGACATCATGACCCCATCGCCTCTTACGATAGAGCCGGATCAGTATGCCGCCGAGGCGCTGGCCATTATGCAGGCTAAAAGTATAACTCAGTTAATAGTAACCAAATCTGGTAAATTTGAAGGGTTTGTGCACCTACACGACCTGTTGAAAGAAGGACTTGTATAACAACAATGGATAAAAACACTTATGTGGTGATAATGGCCGGCGGCATCGGAAGCCGCTTCTGGCCATTCAGCCGTACCAATTACCCAAAGCAGTTTCATGATGTACTGGGAGTTGGCGAAAGTATGCTGCAAATGACGGCTAAACGCTTTCAGGATATTTGCCCGCCTGAAAATGTGTATGTGGTAACCAACAAAGACTATGAGGACCTGGTAAAACAGCAGCTTCCTTTTCTGGATAGCAACCAAATTCTGCTGGAGCCCATTGGCCGGAACACGGCGCCGTGTATTGCCTACGCCTCTTATAAAATAGCGCAGATAAACCCGGACGCCAACCTGGTGGTAACCCCAGCAGACCATGTGGTGCTGAAGCAAGAAGTGTTTACCAATGTTATTAAAGAAGCAATAGCCGCCGCCGATAAAGAAGATGTGCTGATTACGCTTGGCATCACGCCGAGCAGGCCAGACACTGGCTATGGCTACATCCAGTACATTGGCGATGACAACCAAAGTATAAAAAAGGTGAAGACCTTCACCGAAAAACCTAACCTGGAACTGGCCAACATGTTCTTGGAAAGCGGTGACTTTGTGTGGAACTCTGGCATCTTTATCTGGAACGTTAAAAGTATACTTAACGCTTTTAAAGCACAGCTTCCAGAAATTACGGAGATCTTTGAAGAAGGTGCCAGCACGCTAAACACCGAGCAGGAGCAAAACTTCATCACAAGGGCTTACTCGCAGTGCCGCAATGTGTCTATCGACTATGGCATTATGGAGAAGGTTGACAATGTGTATGTGCTGTTAGCTGACATTGGCTGGTCAGACCTGGGCACCTGGAACTCACTTTACACCATTAACGAAAAAGATGATAACGGAAATGTTGTGGACGGCGAGGTACTGTTATACGACACCAAAGACTGCATCATCAAAACACCGAAGGAGCGCCTTGTAGTGCTTCAGGGTTTACAGGACTACATTGTAGCTGAGTATGACAACGTGCTGATGATCTGCAAAATGTCTGAAGAACAGAAAGTAAAAGAATTTATGGCAGACGCCAAGTCTAAAAAAGGTGTAGACTTTATCTAAACCGCCCAGAAAGTATAAAAGCAAAAGCCCGAACGAGTCGGGCTTTTGCTTTTATACTTCTGTAGTTTGCTTCGTTATTCGTTGTTGGTTATTCGTTATTAGGAAATGTAGAGACGCAATATTTTGCGTCTTATTTGCTACAAAGCAATGCCTTCTAAAGTATAAAATATGGCTTATAGAAGTATAAACTCATGCTTTTAGGTCTTTCAAACTATAAATAATGACACACGGAAGTCTGAAGACTCCCCATCATAAAAAGTCACAAGTCAGCGCTGCGCTAAAGACTTGCGCTAGGTATGGTCATGATAAATGCCAGATCAGATTTATTACTTTAGCATACAAGACGCAAAATATTGCGTCTCTACAGGGCTGCATCCAACAACGGTTAAAGAATAACGACTAACAAAAAAGGGGCTGCCGCTAAAGTATAACGGCTGCCCCTTTACACACATAAAAGTATAAACTTATCTCGGCTCCAGGCTACCCAGGCTGGAATAGCCGCTTTCGCGCAGGCGCTGGCTCATGGCTTCGTAAAGTATGATACCTGTGGCCACCGAAACGTTTAAGGAGCTGATCTGGCCCATAAGCGGAATACGGAGGCGCACATCTGCACGCTTTAAATACTCCGGCGAAATTCCGTCTTCCTCGCTGCCCATAATCACAGCAGTAGGCCCAGAGAAATCAACGGCAAAGTCCGTGATCATATGTTCCGTTTTCTCGGTACATGCAACTATCTGGATACCATAATCCTTCAGATAATCGATAGTGTCTTTCAGGTTTGGCTCACGGCATACAGGCACCAGGTTAAGCGCACCAGCCGATGTTTTCATGGCGTCAGCATTTACCTGCGCGCCTCCTCTGCTTGGTATTATAATCGCGTCTACGCCCATACACTCTGCATTTCGGGCAATAGAACCAAAGTTGCGCACATCGGTAACCCTGTCAAGTATAAGCAGCAACGGTGTTTTGCCCTGCTCAAACAGCGAAGTAACAATTTCGCTTAAGGGCTGATAGGTGATAGGCGAAATGAATGCAACAGCCCCCTGATGGTTTTTGCGGGTCAGCTTGTTGAGTTTTTCGAGTGGCACCGAGGCTACAGGCACTTCACGCTTCTTTGCCTCGGCCATTATCTCCTCTGTGGTAGGGTTTTTGGCACCCCTAAGCAGGAAAATCTTCTCCAGCGTTTTACCGGCCAGCATTGCCTCCAGTATTGGGCGCGACCCGAAGATCATCTCCAGTTTCTCCTCTTTGGGTGCTTTTGGGCCACCATAACGGTTGCCTACATATTGTCTGTTATTCCTGCTCTCCATTTTGCTACAGTGCTGTACCAACTCTCCTCGTAGTCGCGGTGCCGTATCAGCTCATAATTATTTTCGGTAAAGTTATCCCCTTTTTTATTAAAAACGAACTTAATGTAGGGGCTGGTCTCTGCCTTGCGGTATATCCAGGTTTCGGTATTGCCTGTCTGGCTCATGGTGCTGGGCTTGCCGAAAATGATATAGATCATGCCCCTGTCTGTGGTCCAGCCGGGTTTATGGGAGGTAAACAGCATGTTGGCTTTCTCCACTCTCCCGTAGTATGACCGGATCAGTTCTCTGGCAGTGGCTTTGTCGCCGGCAACCTTAAGCCAGAATTCATCCACGGCGGCTTTGGGATCGTTGCTTCGCAGCAACACTTCCCGCTCTGCAGAAGTGGTGATGTAGATCAGGGGCCGGAGCAGTTCCTGTGCCATGGTAATTTGCGGGTACGACCAGTTTTGCACCAGCAAGCTCTTGGCAAACGCCGAAGACGGCTCAAAGATGTATAAACCCTCTTTACCAAAACTTATGGTATCGCCGGGTTGGTAAAGCAGCGTATCGGTTATACTTAAGGCTAAAGGCTGCTCCTGCCGCGAGGACATGGGCGGTAAGGCCGGCAAAAAATCCGTTTTGTAATAATGCACCTTAACCGGCTTCCCGTTTTTGCCATATTGGCGTACTAACACTTTATCGGATGTATTAATGTATTCACTGAAGATAGGCTTATCGTCGCTGGCTTTTACCAGGAGGTAGTTTTTGTTCAGCATCTGCTCTTTTAGCGGCACCCTGAAGCGCACCGCCATCCGCTCCTGCCCCACCAAGGCCTGCCAAAGCCGTACGTGAAGTATGTTTGGTTCTTTTACCACATTGGCCGGCACCGCAAAAGACATGTGCAGCTGTCCTTCCACATCCGTGATCTTACGTGCAGGTTTGATGAGTGAGTCGGCAACCAGTACCTTATCCCTGTCCGACAGGCCTGTTTTTACAAAATATTCCATTGCCGTTGCCGACTGCAGCACATCCATCACGTCCTGCTCATCCTCAAATTTCAGAAACAAGTATAAGCTGTCGTTGGCCGCGTAGAAAGCATGCTTCATTTCGATTTCAGGGGCTACCGGCCTT
Organism: Pontibacter sp. GD7; assembly: GCF_058216375.1. NCBI lineage: Bacteria > Pseudomonadati > Bacteroidota > Cytophagia > Cytophagales > Hymenobacteraceae > Pontibacter > Pontibacter sp. GD7. Next base: position 362,458 of record NZ_JBYZMP010000002.1, read on the forward strand.
ACTACCACCGGCTGTAACCGTGTTGCCTGCGGCGTACCACAGCTATACATTCCTATAAGTATAAACAGCAAGGGTAATGACAACAGAATACGTATCATCCAGAGAGTTCTTCTTTAAAGCCCAAATAAAAAAGCCGGAGTACTATTTAGCAGTACCCCGGCTTTCTTTACTGATTTATATACTTTTTTGTTTAACGTCGCATGCGCTGCAGATACTGCATGAACTGCTGCTGCAATTGCTGCGCTTTTTCGGTCATTCCCATCTCCTCTGCAATTCCTATCAGCTGCTGCAGCACGATCATGTTTGTCTGGATCTCCATGTCAAACAAAGCGCCTTTCGCAAAGTAATAATCCAGCGACTTGATGGATGACTGCGTCATAGAGTCCATGATCTCTTTAGCCTTCTGCTTATCGCCAACAGCATCGAACAGAAGTATAAACTGAGGCGTGTAATAATCGTAAGGCACAGACTCCTTTGGCATCACCTTAAAGCAGTAGTCAATAACTTCCTTAGCGCGGGCTTTGTTTCCCTCCTCCAGGTAGGCTGACGCCAGTCTGGCAAACTTGTCGCGCGCGTTGGCAGAGAAGCGATAATAATTCTCGTCATAGAAAATATCCTCCTTGTCAAAGTTGCGGAAGCTGAATTCCTTCATCATGTTCTGGTACATCAGGTCTTTGTGTATAGAACCCTGGCTGTCTTCGCCTGATGTTTTTACCGGAACGATTCTATAGGCCAGACCTTCCAGCTGGAAGAACTCCGACAAACCGATGAAGTCGGCGCTGTTTACTGTAGTTGAGAAGTATACCGGACGAACCCAGTCGTTTGTGGCCAGCAGGTCCAGCAGGATCAGGTGCTTTTTCTCAAGCATCGACTTGTTGATGGTCCACTGCATCTGGTCAACAATCTCGCCCTCTTTGCTCTCCGGCACAATGTTCATGGCAGCCACTTTAGCTTTATCAACCGACAACGAGAACTTTTTAGTAGGGAACGTAAGCAGCGTGGTGGTTCCGTAATTAACCTGCAGCGCCGGGTGGTTCTGTTTTACCAGGCTGATGTACTGCTTCAGGTCTATACCTGCGGCCACCTGCGGTTTCTCTACAAATGGCAGGTAATCGTTTGTGCCCTGGCGGTAGTTTTCATTCTCCAGCGTAAGCGGCCATGGGTCCGACTTGTACGACTGGTCCTTCATCTGATCGATGTACCAGTCGGTGTTCAGGTAGCTAAGTACAGCCACGCGCACATCGGTACGGTAACCTTCTACTTCCTGTACATACCAAAGCGGGAAAGTATCGTTGTCGCCGTTTGTAAGAAGTATGGCATTTGGCGCACAAGAGTCCAGCAGGTTTTTAGCTGAGTCCACAGAGAAATAACGGTCAGAGCGGTCGTGGTCGTCCCATCCCTCTGCTGCCATAATTCCCGGTACCAAAAGGCCTATTACGGTGGCAACTCCGGCGGCAGCCTGGTTGCTCTTAATGGCTTTTCGCAGTAGTTCGGCTAGGCCCATCACACCTAACCCGATCCAGATACTGAATGCATAGAAAGAACCGGCAAAAGTATAATCACGCTCTCGCGGCTCCAGTGGCGGTTGGTTGAGGTACAGGGCAATGGCTATACCTGTAAAGAAGAACAGCAGGCCAACTACGAAGGCATTGCGGTCGTCTTTTCGAACCTGGTAAATCAAACCAAGCACACCGATAAGCAGTGGCAACAGATAAAAGCAGTTGCGTGCTTCGCTTTCCAGTACACGTTCCGGTGCATTCGGGTCATCTTTGCCAAACCAAAGCACGCCGGCATGCTGCACATCGCTCTCGCGGCCAACAAAGTTCCACAGGAAGTAACGCCAGTACATGTGCCCCAGCTGGTAGTTTAACAGGAAGCTGAGGTTCTGACCGAAGGTTGGCGCCTGGCCTTCGCGCAGGTCAACCCATTTACGGTACTCGTCCACGTGCTGCGGGTTATCGCTGTAGATTCGCGGCAGGAGCGTTTTGTCTTTGCTGTCGTAAATTGGCTCAACGCCTCCTTTAACGGCAATATATTTGTCTTTACCCTTAACATAGCGAGGCGCCTTCTCTTCCTGGTCTACGGGCTGCGCATTATACTGCGGTCCGTAAAGCAAAGGGCGGTCGCCGTACTGCTCACGCTTCAGGTAAGACACGAATGTCATGATATCGTCCGGGTCATTCTCATCGATGGTAGGCTCATAAGAAGAGCGGATAGGGATGATCATGTAAGAAGAGTAACCGATCAGCACGAATACAAAGCAAAGTATGGCTGTATTCAATACACGGTTATTGTGCTTAATGGAATAACGCAGGCCAAAAACGATGGCTGCGATAAGCAATACCATGAAAACGATCAGGCCAGAACTGAACGGCATGCCCAGGCTGTTTACAAAGAAAACTTCGAAGTTACCGGCCAGAGACGGCAAGCCAGGAATCACACCCCAAAGTATGGCCACCACGATCACAGCGCTTATCGCAAAGGCAATAAGCCCGCCGATAAGCGTTGGCCTGTACAGCCTGAAATAGTATATAAACGCCAGGGCAGGTATAGTTACCAGGTTCAGCAGGTGAGCACCGATAGAAAGGCCTACCAGGTAAGCGATCAGTACTAGCCACTTATCAGAGTGCGCCTCTCCTACTTTTGCCTCCCAGCGCAGCATGGCCCAGAATACAATGGCCGTAAAGAACGAGGACATGGCGTATACTTCGGCCTCCACAGCCGAGAACCAGGCCGAATCGGAGAAAGTATAAGCCAGCGCACCCACAGCACCACTTCCCATGATCAGGAGTATATTGCCTTTGGTTGGCTCGGCACCTTCTTTCACAATTATCTTGCGGGCGAAGATGGTAATGGTCCAGAACAGGAACAGCACAGTTAAAGAACTGCATATACCTGACAGTAAGTTAACCCACCACGCCACTTGCTCCGGGCTGCCGGCAAACATAGAGAAGATGCGCCCCACCAGCAGGTAAAAAGGTGCACCTGGCGGATGCGGCACTAACAACTTATACGAGCAGGCAATAAACTCCCCTGCATCCCAGAAGCTTGCCGTTGGCTCTAACGTTAACACATACACTGCAGTCGCGATAAGGAACACGACCCAGCCCACGAGGTTGTTTATCTTACGATAATCCATCATAGCATTTAAATTGAGCCCCGAAAATAATAAATAAAACTCAGGGGCTAATAAAATTAAGGGTTCGTAATGAAAAAAGCCGGCCTTAGGGCCGGCTTCGTATCTTTTGTATTAGCCAGAATGCACTTACTTTTGAAGCACAAGGCGCTTAGTTTCAACGGTTTTATCGTTTACCAGCAAGCTGTAAAAATAAATTCCTGAGGGCAGGCTGGTCATGTTAAGCTCCACCTCCAGTTTTTCGGCTGGCACCAGTTCATGCACGCTCAGCACTTTGCCTATTGTATTGGAGATCCGGATCTTATAGTTCTCCTGGGCACCTGGCAAGTTCAGCGAAAGCTTGGTGATCCCTCTTGAGGGGTTAGGATATGCGTTGATAGATGGCATTTGCTTGATTGCACGTACAGGAGCTACAGAAGCGAAAGAGGTCATACTTGCATTCACAAACATACTTTTCGCGGCCCTGTTCTCCACCACATGAAACTCCTGGCTTACTGCAGAGGCATATAGTTTAGAGCAGGTATGCTCTTCTTCGGTGCGCACAAATGCGGGTCTTGCGTTCTGGGCAGACACGCTCAGTTGCGAGCCTTTCTCCTGGATAAGCTTCCAGTTGGTGGCACCGCCTTTATATGTTGGTTCTACACCGTCATTCTCTGCTCTGCTATGGTTTGCACTAGCTGCAAAACCCAGCATATGAGAGCTGATCAGGGTAGCTATCAAAAACAGTTTTGTAAATTTTTTCATATAGCCGTCTCGGTTAAGATTTTAGTATCTACTCTGACATTCAACTCAAAGATAGTTGAAAATGCCAGAACTCTAAATATTATTTTTAAAATATTTGGCGAAGGCAAAGCCCTTTAAGCCCGCATCGCCTTCAGCATCTTTTCAAAAATGATGCCTGTTTAGGCCAAATGGTTGCAAGCCCCTGACAGATTTTCTTCCCAACAAAACACCCCTCCGGAAGCACAATTGAATTTTAACAACACATACACCCATTAATCAAATATTTATAAATACATATATTTATAAATCAGCTTAACAAACCCCATCTCTCTCACACCATTTACAAACCAACAACAAAGCCAAAACAAAGCCTTTTTATATCATCATCAAACCCAAGTGCAGTTTAAACATTGAATAATTAAATTATATTTATATATAAAAAATACAACATATAGAATACAACGCCGTAAACAGCAATTAAACAAAACCATGTTACAGCATTTGAAATAAATATACATGAAGCCCTTTTTACTAGTCACCCTGATTATAATGAGCCTGACTTGTTTACAGGCCAATGCAGATCCATCATGCACAATGGTTGATAAATGTTTTACATTTAAACTATTGGGCGCCACCCGTTTTGATAACAAGCAGGTTAAAATAACTTTCGCTGCCAGCATGACCTGCCAAAGCAAACTCGACTACATTGCATTCCAGTTACCAGATGGCTCACAGGCGGCAGCCCCATCAAACACAATGCAGCAGAACAATGATTACATTGTTAAGAATGGAAGGACAAACAACACTGGCCAGGACCAGATAAGCACCATTTTCAATGCCATACAGTTTAATGCCAAGAACACCGCCGGCATAAATAATGGCAAAGAAGACATTTTTGAGTTTTACCTTACAAATGAGGACTATGACAAACTCGTCATAAGCAGAATGATTGTAGAGGCAAAGACCAAAAATGGAACAATAGGCACAGCAACCTTTAACCTGAATACCTGCGCTCCGGTGTCAAACCCAAATCAGGCACCGCCAACTTCTTGCAGTATCAATGCAGGGAAAGCGGTTTTTGGATTCATAGACGCGATCCACTTAAATGATGGCACAACCATTGTTCGCTTTCTGCTGACAAACAACACGGCCGCAGAGGTTAGCAGCGTTCTGATAGAAACTCCCAATACACCTAAAACTATAGGTATTTTCTCTGACAACAACGGAAATTCTTACAAAGCGAAGTATACTTATACTGCCACAGCAGACCAGGCAACCGACGTAATCACTTTTCAGGCACAAAACACCAAAGGATATGCAAATGGCGAAAAGGACATCTTTGCCATTATAGTTCCAACAGACGTCTACAACCTGACTCCTTCTTTCAGTATAACGCTAAACGCCGGCACTAACTCCACCACAAAAAGCTTTAATACCAAAACCTGTGAGGAGAGTTCTGCCACCCCTCTGCCAGTTGAACTGGAGTCATTTGAGGGAAAGGCAACACAAAGCGGCATCGCCCTGGAGTGGACAACGGCATCGGAACGCAACAGCGCCACGTTTGAGGTAGAGCACAGCAAAGACGGTAAAACATTTGCCGCCATTGGCAAAATTGCAAGCCATGGCAACTCCAACACCAAGCAAAAGTATGGCTACCTGGACCGCAGGGCTTTGCCGGAAATAAATTACTATCGCCTGAAGCAGGTAGACCTGAACGGCACATTTGAATACAGCAAACTGATTGCGGTTAGCCAAAGAGCTGTATCAACACCCGAGTCAGTATCAGTTTACCCCAATCCGGCTTCGGGCAAAAATGTTACCATCGCTATAGATGGCTACAACACTGAAACAAAGGAAATAAGGATAGTGAACACCAACGGAAAGGAAGTGTTTAACAGAGCCATAACAACAGGCACAAACAGGCTTGATCTGGCACTGGATGAGATGAAACTTCCTTCCGGAATTTATCTTGTAAAAGTGGTTAGCAGCACCCAGACTGCCACTAAAAAATTGATAGTACCATAAGGAAAAAAGGCTAGGGTTTGAAAGCGGGGAGTCTTTAGTTAGGCTTCCCGCTTTTTTTAGTACAAATCCTGTAACTATTACCAGCAGGAGCAGTTCATATTAGTATAGACTACGCCACTTTTATGAAACTGATTTTTACGCTGGCGCTAACCTATTTGCTTTGCTGGCAGGTTAGCTTTGGACAGCAAAACATGTACACTGGCAATGGCCAGGTCACATTTTCCGCCGGAGTCCCGCTTGATTTGATTAAAGGCACTTCCCATGAGATAAAAGGAAGCATGAACCCGGAAACTGGTAAAGTATATTTTGAGATACCTGTAAAGTCGTTTCAGTTTGCTAACTCATTAATGCAAGAGCGCTTTAACGACAAATATATGCAAACCGACCGCCACCCAAAGGCCACCTTCAGCGGACAAGTGACCGGCATTAGCCAAGACAGCAAAGAAGTAACAGCAAATGGCACCCTCACCATACACGGGGTGCCCAGACGGAGAAGTATAAAAGGTAAATTGATCAGGCAAGGAGACACATTTATACTTCAGTCGCTGTTCGTTGTAAACACAAAAGACCACAACATAGAATCACCTAAACTGATCAGCGGATTTATGGCAGACGAGGTAAACGTAAACCTGGAGCTGCAGTTAACGCCTGAACATACCCCGACCAGGATGGTGACCCTATACCAGAAAAAGAAACGCTAAATCACAAAAGCGATCTCTTTAAAACCAAAGTAATGCAGCTGGCCCTCAATCTGAACGGCTAGCTGCCCTTCTTCATTTACGCCCATGATCATGCCATCAACCAGTTCGTTGTCCACCCGGTAAGTATAGGTTTCCTGGTAACGGTAAAGCGACTGCAGGTACTCATACTTTAGCTTTGCGGTTTTGCCGTTTCGTAGTTCCAGGTATCGCTTTTCCAGCAACTCCAGCAAACGGGCCGTAACCTGCTCAAGCTCCAAAGTATAACCGGTTTCCTTAGCAAGCGAGGTGGCCGTTGCAAACTCAAAGGCTAACTGGTTCACATTTAAACCAATCCCTACTATACTGTGTTGTAAAGTGAGGCTATTAATGGAATTTTCTATTAGAATCCCGCCAAGTTTTTTATCTTCAAAGTATAAATCGTTTGGCCACTTTACCTGGGCGTTGTGCAGCCCAAACTCATGCAACAGGTCTAGCACAGCCAGCGACACAGACATATTGAGGTAAAACTGATGCTTGACGGCCAGAAACTTTGGCTTAAGTATAACGGAAAGCGTTATATTTTTACCGGCCTCGGCCTCCCAGGTGTTGCCACGTTGTCCGCGTCCGGCGGTCTGGTGTGCCGTAATAACCGTACAGCCCTCTGTGGCTTCATTTTTGATAAGAAGCTGCTGGGCTTCGGTATTAGTGGAAGAGCAAGCCGGCAGAAAATATAGCTGCTGACCCATAAACAGCGTATTAGGCAACATACTTTAACCCAGAATTTAATACTTTTGTACATTCAAATTTAAGTATAGCAAATGAAAGAAACCAAGGTTGAGGCTAATTCAGACATATTGGCAGAACTAGTCGTGAAGGGAATGCAGGAGAAAAAAGCTTCCGATATTGTCGTAATCGACCTCAAATCTCTAAAGAATGCCGTATCTGATTACTTCGTGATAGCATCAGCCAACTCCGACACACAACTGGAGGCTATTGCCAACTCAATAGAGGAAGAGGTTTTTAAGGCAATAAGGCAAAACCCGTGGCAAAGTGAAGGCCGCATAAACAAAGAGTGGGTGCTACTGGACTATGTAGACGTAGTGGCCCATGTTTTCTTGAAGGACAAGCGTGAATTTTATGCACTGGAAGAACTTTGGGGCGACGCCAGCATAAAACACGTAGAGTCTGTCTAGTACATTTGGCCTGAACATTTGAAAGTGGCCAATGTTTACATACAACTGAAACTAAACATCAATGGCAGAAAATAACAAAAAAGGCAATAACAAAAAGAAAAAGCCGATCATCCCGAACACCCCGCCGCGCCCAACCATGCAGTTGTGGATGCTGGCCGTACTGATTCTGCTGATCTTCGGACTTACCTACCTCAACAAAAGCAACTCTTCTGTAGAGACGACACAGCCCGAGTTTGAGGAAATGTTGCTTAGCGGCGACGTTAAAAAACTGAATATCGTAAACGGCAAGACCGTGGAGGTATTCCTGAAAGAGGAGGCTGTAGAAAACGACAAGTATAAGCAGGACCTGACAGACCGCGGTACTTTCACCATGGACCAGGGACCGCACTACCACTTCCAGATCATCTCGGCTGAGTCTTTTAAAGAAGACCTGGACAAGCTGCAGGCCAATATCCCGAAAGAGCAACATGTGCCTTATAGCCTGGTAGACCGTACCGGGTTTGCGGATTTCTTCCTGCAATGGGGCTTCCTGATACTGCTTGTATTTGGTTTCTGGTTCCTGATGCGCCGTGTTACTTCGGGCGGTGCCGGTGGCCAGATCTTCAACATTGGCAAGTCTAAAGCAGCCCTTTTCGACGCTGAGAACAAGGTTAAGATCACGTTTAAGGATGTGGCTGGCCTGGAGGAGGCAAAAGAAGAGGTGCAGGAGATCGTGGAATTCCTGAAAAACCCATCTAAGTTTACCATACTTGGCGGTAAAATACCGAAAGGCGCTTTGCTTGTAGGCCCTCCGGGCACTGGTAAAACATTGCTTGCCAAGGCTGTAGCCGGCGAGGCCGATGTACCTTTCTTCTCGCTTTCAGGCTCCGACTTTGTGGAGATGTTTGTGGGTGTGGGTGCAGCGCGTGTACGCGACCTGTTTAAGCAAGCCAAGGCAAAGGCGCCGTGTATCATCTTTATAGATGAGATCGATGCGATTGGCCGTCATCGTAGCCGTGGCACAACGCCAGGCGGTAACGATGAGCGTGAGAATACCCTGAACTCCCTGCTTGTGGAAATGGACGGTTTCGCCACTGACTCAGGTGTAATTATACTTGCAGCCACCAACCGCCCTGACACACTGGACTCTGCCCTGCTGCGCCCTGGCCGTTTTGACCGCCAGATCAGCATTGACAAGCCTGATATTGTAGGCCGTACCGAGATCTTTAAAGTACACCTGAAGCCGCTTACATTGGCAGAGGATGTGGATGCCAAGAAACTGGCAGCTCAGACACCTGGCTTTGCCGGTGCCGAGATAGCCAACGTTTGTAACGAAGCTGCCCTTATCGCGGCGCGTCGCAATAAAAAGGCAGTAGACCAGCAGGACTTCAACGATGCAGTTGACCGTGTGATCGGTGGCTTGGAGAAAAAGAACAAGATCATTTCTCCGGAAGAGAAGAAAATTGTGGCTTACCACGAGGCTGGCCATGCTATTGCGGGTTGGTTCCTGGAGCACGCCGATCCGTTGGTAAAAGTAAGTATAGTACCGCGTGGTGTGGCCGCTTTAGGTTACGCGCAGTACCTGCCAAAAGAGCAGTTTCTGTATACTACTGAGCAGCTGATAGACGAAATGTGCATGGCCCTTGGCGGACGTGCCGCCGAAGATATTGTATTCGGCAAGATCTCTACGGGTGCTCTGAGCGACCTGGAGCGCATCACGAAAATGGCGTACAGCATTGTGACCATGTATGGCATGAATCCTAAGATCGGTAATGTGTCGTTCTACGATTCGAAACAGTCTGAGATGACATTTAGCAAGCCATACTCTGAGGCCACTGCCCAGACCATTGACGAAGAGGTGCGTACCCTGATCAGTGCAGCCTATGAGCGTACAAAAGCGCTGTTAATGGAGAAAGGTCAGGAGCTTGAGATTGTTGCCAAAGAGTTGCTTGAGAAAGAGATCCTGTTCCAGAACGACCTGGAGCGTTTGGTTGGCAAGCGTCCGTTTGAGGCCCTGACCACGTACCAGGCACATACTACTGGCACTGACCGTAGCGAAACCAAGAGTGAGGTGGAGCAAAAGCACCCACAGGAACGCGGATCGACTCAGGAGCCTGAGCAGGAGGAGAACCCGATGCCTGACACACCGCTGAAGGGCAATGGCAACTCTGAGGTTGAACAGGACAATGTAAATTCCAGAACAGCTTAGACACAAGCATGTACGAAGCAAAATCAAAAGAAATAGTTTTAAGAAGAGTAAGAGAGGCGCTGGCTAAGTCGGCGCCTTTTCTGCCTCCTACCCCGGATTTCACTTCTCCGCTGCACACACCCATAGCACTGGAAGATCTGTCGGTGGTATTTGCTGAGAACTTTATTAAAAACGCAGGGGTGTTTATTTACTGCGATAACGAAGAGGCTTTTTTTGACCAGCTGTACATTTACAAAAAGGAGCAGAAAATCCAGCACCTGTATGTATGGGAGCCTAACCTGCAAAATGCGCTGCATCATGCCGGCATTGAGTTCTCTGCAGACCAGGAAAATTTTGTGCGCGACGCAGAGGCCAGCCTTACCACCTGCGAGTCGTTGATCACCCGCACGGGAAGTATAATGGTTAGCTCCGCCAATGCCGGGGGCCGCCGCCTGAGCATATACCCGCCCACGCACATAGTGGTGGCAAAAGCCAGTCAACTGGTACCCGATATCAAAGACGGCCTACAGCGTGTGCGCGACAAGTATAAAGAGAACTTCCCTTCTATGGTATCGTTGGTGAGTGGCCCAAGCCGCACCGCCGACATCGAGAAAACTTTGGTAATGGGTGCACATGGCCCAAAACAGCTAGTACTTTTCCTGATTGATGACCTTCCGCATTAACAAGTTAGAAGCAGGTAAAAAAGTATACTTTGCCTCCGATTTCCATTTAGGCGTACCCTCGGCCGAAGCCAGCCTTGCCCGCGAGAAAAAGATCGTGAAGTGGCTGGAGATGGCTCGGCAGGATGCTGCTGCCATACTTTTACTGGGCGATATTTTCGATTTCTGGTTCGAGTACAGGCATGCCATCCCCAAAGGCTTTATCAGGTTACAGGGCAAACTGGCCGAGATCACAGACGCAGGCATTCCGGTGTACTTTTTCACGGGGAACCATGATATGTGGATGTTCGACTACTTTCCGAAAGAACTTAACATACCCATACTCCGCGACCCGATCTCGACAAGTATAAACGGCCATACTTTTTACATTGGGCACGGCGATGGCCTGGGCCCCGGCGACCATACTTATAAAGTGCTGAAGCGCGTGTTTAACAACAAGGCCTGCCAGTGGCTTTTTGCACGCCTTCACCCAAACCTGGGCATAGGCGTAGCCAATATGTGGTCCAGGAAAAGCCGTATCAGCAATGTAAAAAAGGATGAACAATTTTTAGGAGAGGATGAATGGCTGGTACAATACTGCAAAGATGTAGAAGCCACAAAGCACCACGACTTTTACGTATTCGGCCACAGGCATCTGCCCTTGGATATACCCATAACCGAGCAAAGCCGCTACCTGAACCTGGGAGAATGGGTCAATTTTTGCACGTATGGCGTATACGACGGAGATAAGTTTGAACTGAAGACCTTTGAAGGCTAAAAACCACATAGCTATACTTTTGCTGGCGCTGCTTATGGCAGCCGGAACGGCATTAGCGCAGGACACACTCAAACCTGTCGCTTTAAAGTATAGCCATAGTATAGCTGCTTCCTCCCCCACTACTATCTCCAAAGATCGCAACGGCAATGTGTATTTTCTGGCACCTAACCGCAGCCTGCTCCGCGTCGATTCTCTGGGCAACCCGTTAGGCACTTTCTCTCCGCCAACGCGTGGCCGCATTGCCAGCATCGACGCCTGGAACCCCATGAAGATATTGCTGTTTTATGAAGACAGGCAGGAGTTGTTTCTGTTGGACCGGTTTCTGCGCCCCATCGGCAACGCCACGCTGCAAGACATTAATTACCGTGGCACTGCCAAAGCCGCCGCCCTTGCCTCTGATGATGGTTTCTGGCTTTTTGACGAGACCAACCTTACCCTGAGCAAACTGAACATACAACTGCGTAAAGTAACCATCGAAACTCCGCTAAACCTGATACTGGAAAAAGAGCGCTTTAATGTGAAGCAGTTGCGAGAGTACCAGAATATGGTCTACCTGCTGGATGACAACGGGATCTTTGTGTTTGACAACCTGGGGAATTACAAGCGCAAGCTGCCGATAACAGGCGTGAATTATATGGGGTTTCTTAACAACGAGTTATACTTTGTGCAGAACGGCGCACTACATTTTGTAGACCTTTATACCTCCCAGAAGCGTACTTTGCCCCTGCCTAAACCCTATGTAACGGCTTTGGCAAGCGATGGGCAGCTGTACCTTTTCAGCACCAGGGCCCTGGATGTTTACACGCTGCGTTAAGCCGTTACTTTGCCCCGGAGAATACCTTTAGTCCTACTACACCAACAATGATCAGGAGTATGCAGAATATGCGGACCGCATCGCGTGGTTCGTTTAAAAATACAATGCCAAGTATAGCCGTGCCGGCAGCACCAATGCCTGTCCAGATAGCGTAGGCTGTGCCGAGTGGCAGGTGTTTCATGGCTTGGGCCAGCAACACAAAGCTCAGGATCATAACGGCCACGGTGATGATGCTCACGCCAATTTTTGTAAAGCCATCGCTGTACTTCAACCCAAAGGCCCAGCCTATTTCACAAATGCCTGCCAGTATCAGGTATACCCACGCTGTATTCATATCTAATAGAGATTACACAACAAAGGTAGGCACATATGCCAAAACGCATGCACAGAATCTTGCAGGAAAGTATAACTTTGCCCTACGCCACCAAAATAAACTATGCACGCAACCACATCAGGCACAAATAAAAGCATGCTCAGCATCGCAGCCGGTTTTTTAGTTCTTTTTGCAGTGTATCACTCTCACGAGTTTTACCAGTCCATGACAGTGTCGGCTGTTGCCATGCTGGCATTTGTACCGCTAAGCTATGCTGTTGCCAGGGCACAAAAACTGGAAGGTTTGCAGAGTTGGGGCCTGGGCCTGCAGCACCAATGGTGGACGAAACTTATACTTGGTCTTGCCTTAGGTGTGTGCTTTGTAGGCCTGTCAACGGTAATTTCTATCTATTTAGAGTTTGAGCGTGTTACAGAAGTGCCGGGACCAGCTGTTTTCCTCCAAAAGATCTGGTGGATCATTTTCATGACTTTCTGGCCTTCGCTGGCGGAAGATATACTAACGAGGGGTTATCTGTTCAAACACTTTGCTCATCGGGTGCCTTCCTTTGCATGGATACTTTTATCGGCAGTAGTGTATGTTTTAAATCACATCTGGCGCCTCACAGACCATGTTTCTGTGCTTACCTACCTGTTTATACTTGGCCTTGTACTGGCAACCGCCATGCAGCTAACCAGATCGCTGTGGCTGACTTTAGGAATACACTGGGCTGCCAATATTGTATATTACATCACAGTAGACATCTACCCCACAGCTGCAACAGGAGCACCTCATGCAAGCACCTGGGTTCTGGCAGCCTCATACTTGGTGCTGTTCTGCGTTTTGCTCTGTGCCCTGGTCCTGCAGAAACGCAGCCATGTCCATCAACTTTCTCCAACCCCTGAGGTGGCCTAGATTACCGGCATCTGCATTTCGTACTGCTGCAGTATGGGTTTAAAATAGCGCTGTTTCAGGAAAGATATTACGCCTGCTCCCGCTGTATCTACGTTAATGCACAGCAATACCGGGGCCTGTACCAGTTTTACGGCCTCACGTAAAAGCGCCGACCCAATGCCTTGATTTCTGTAACTGTGCGCAACTGCCAACTGTGCCACAGCGCCGCTTCCCGGGAATACCACCATGTAACCACAAATCGCATTATTCTGATCTCGGGCCTCCAGCACTACATTGTCGTTGCGGCTTCTTTTTATAGCAAGTATGGAGTTTTGCCAGGTTGGAGTAATGTCCCAAAAATGCTGGTATACTTTCCAGTCTGGTTTGGTGGCTTTGCCAATTGTAATGTTCTCTGGAGTGTCTGCCTCTAAAAGCAGTTCTTCTTTTTTTACCCGGAAGCAGTCCAGTGAGCGGGTGGTTTGCATGCCAACCTGCTGGTAACTTTTAAGGGCAGGGGTGTTTTCTTTTATCACCTCCAGCAGGCAAGACTCCACCCCGCTCTCACGCAGCTTGGGCAACAGAAAAGTATAAAGTTGCTGCGTAAGGCCGTTGCCTCTATAAGCAGGCAGCACACCGGTGCCGGCATTATAGGCTGTTGGCAACCCCTGCCACTCCCCTAAGCCGGTAAGTATAAACCCAGCCATCTTGTCCCCGTCAAAAGCAGCTACACAAAACTCAGGCAAAATACCTTCTCGCTGTAGTTTAGCCCTGAACTGCTCAGTGTCCAGTTGTAGCGGTACTATGTAATCTGCGAAGGCATTTAAGAAAGTCTGGTGCAGTAGCGGCATCTCCTGCGCGCTTAAAAAGGAAAATCTGAAGTCGGGCATAGTTTATTTTCTAACAAAGCCTGTTTACGGATGAATATACACAATATGCCAATTATAACTGATTTTTCATGATTGCGAACATCAACCACATAACCCGTTATCGCTTACACCGTTACTAATTCTATTTACCGGCCATAACTGGCTGTGCAACAATATTATACTTATACTATGAAAGCACTTGTATTTCACAAAATCAACGATGTCAGCGTTGAAACCGTTGACGACCCACGCATAGAAGAGAGCCGCGACGCCATTATCCGGGTAACCTCCACAGCCATCTGCGGCTCAGACCTGCACATACTTGATGGATTTGTGCCACAACTGAAAGACATGGTTCTGGGCCACGAGTTTATGGGCATTGTAGAAGAGGTGGGTCCGGGAGTAACGAACCTGAAGAAAGGTGACCGTGTGGTAGTACCTTTTCCTATCGCCTGCGGCACCTGCTACTTCTGTACCCACCAATGGCCTACCCAATGCGAAAACTCCAATCCGATGTATGGCCCTGATGGCGGATTTTTGTCTGAGAAAGGGGCTGCGCTTTTTGGCTACACCGATTTGTATGGCGGTTATAATGGCGGCCAGGCGGAGTATGTACGGGTGCCTTTCGCGGATTACGGTCCACGCCTGGTGCCAGACGAACTGACTGACGAGCAAGTACTTTTCCTGACGGACATTTTCCCGACCGGATGGGCAGCTGCTGATTGGGGCAGAATTAAAGGTGGCGAGACCGTAGCCATTTTTGGCGCCGGGCCTGTTGGCATTATGGCTGCAAAATCGGCGTGGCTGATGGGGGCTGGCAGGGTTGTGAACATAGATGTGCAGCAATACCGCCTGGACATGGCCCGCAAAGCCGCCAACTCCGAATCCATACTTTGGCAAGACCAGGACCAGGTAGTAGAGATGATACGCAGCATGACCGAAGGCCGTGGTGCAGATGTGTGTATCGATGCAGTGGGAATGGAAGCCGAACGCAGTTTCCTGGATAAGGCCAAAGCTGTGATAAATGTTGAGAAAGGAACCCCCAAGGTGCTGGAGACGTGCTTAAGAGCTGTGCGCCGTGCGGGCATTGTAAGTGTGGTGGGGGTGTATGGTTCTGCGTTTGATAACTTCCCGATCTACCGCTGGTTTGATAAGGGCGTAACGCTTATGGGCACCCAGGCACCTGTGCAAGTATACATTGATCACTTAATGAAACTGGTACAGGAGGGCAAGGTAAGACTCGACGACATCATCACGCATACATTGCCTTTAGACCAGGCCGCACATGGCTATGAGATATTCAAAAAGAAGGAGGATAACTGTGTGAAGGTGGTGTTGAAGCCGTAGGACCAGATTATACTGTAGGCAAACATGGTTCATGTTTGCCTACAGAAACTCCACATATCTTTTATATACAGGAGGCAGGCTTTTTATCCTTGCCTTATAGTTGCTGCTCCTTTCACCAATAAAGCGGGCAAAAGAATATACTTTTTTACCACAGAAACCAGCATACAAACCTACAGAACTCAGAAAAACATAGAAAGTAACGTCATTTGCCTTATTTGCCGCAACTAGCTCTAGTATACAGTCCGGGTCTAACTCTGTCACTTTAACATCTCCCCTATACTTTTCAACCAGATTTCTGATTGCAGCCAGGTATACCGGGTTTGCAAACTGTTCAGGGTGATATTTAATACATATGCTACTAATACCTTTTCTCTGGAAATACGAGAACATATCCTTTAAAGCCTGTGCAAACTCCTCCTTAGAAACAGAGCCATATTCGTACAAAGCATCTAACGCAAGTATATGCTCTTCCACATTGCTCGCAAAACTCCCCTGCACCAACACATCATCAAGTATAACTCTGTTCCTAAACTCAGGAAATGACTCGCTGCTTATGCCATAAACAGCTGTATAGTCTTCTGAAAAAAACTGCGGGTAATCAGATAGCCTGCCAAAGAAGTTAAGGTACTTCAGGGCTTTGTAGAATGCTGTAGCTTTTCCGCTGGGGCAGATTTCAGTATTAATTTTGCTCTGAGTATAGTAAGAGTATAAACCCTCTTCCAGAAAGCTGTAACCGGCACAACCCCTGTGCGACATAAAGAGCTGAATAAAGGCTATACCTGTCTGGTTAGTGTAAAGGTGAAATTGCTCTCCTGGAGTAAGTTTGTGTACAAACGCGTCAAAAGCGCCTAGCTTTCCCCAGCTTTTCCAGAATTTCCGCTTTACAGCAAAAGAATTTACCGGATGATGGGTAAAGGGCAATTCGACAGAGTTGATCTCTCTGGAAAGTATGGGCTTAAAACCTCTTCCCAGCAAAAAAACGCAGTCTCTCTTGCTTAGCTTATTATACTCTATAAGCTTGATAGCTACCAGGTATGTAATAGCGCTATGTATATAGAACAGATGCTTCAAACCTCCGCTGTTTTGTTGACCCGATTTTTATACACTAAACCACCATATAGCCCCACCATCATCAAAAGCACAGTAAGTATAACTTTATAAACCTGATCGGTATTGGCTAGTGCGAAAACGATGATTAAGGCTGCTATGGTAGCCAATAACCAAAGCCATGGGTAATAGTTAATTTCTGCCGCCTCTTTATATTCCTTTAAAGTATAGCCAGAGTATCCCATGTACATAAGTGCTAAAAACGTGGTAACTGCCGCCGCCTCAATGCCAAAAAACGGTACCAGAATTATGTTGAGGACCACGTTGCCCACACCTGCCACAGAAGATATCTTCCAGAAAGCCCTGGTTTTTTCATGGTATGCCAAAAGATTGATAACCGCCAGGTACATAGGGCGGTAGTTATACCCCATCAGCATAATTATTGCCAGCGGATACGCTTTCTGAAGTTCTCTGTTCCGGATCAGAAGTATAAATAATTCTTTCATCCAGAGGCACAATACAAAGGTTGTGGCTAAAAACAGCGCTTGCAGCAGAAAAGTCATACTACGCGCCTGCCTTGCTGCCTGTGGGTTTTCCTTCGAAGTCGAGTAAAACTGCAGGTAAAACGGTGAGGCGGCCTGCACCACAGCGTTTGAGGCCGCCATAAAGTATAAACCAAAGCTGGAGGCAATATTATACAAACCTATGCGGGGCACTGGCACTTTCAAAATATCCAGCACCAGCCTGTCCGAGGTATCCAACAGGAAGAAAGAGAAATGATGAGGGATAACAGGCAGGGAGATTTGCAGAGAGTTTTTAATCCGCTTCCACTTAAAGTTGAAGATTGGCCACATCTTTTCACGGAAGTATAAAGGATAGCCGTAAAGTATAAACCCTACAAGCGCTCCGGCCGCATTGGCATAAAACCAGCCCATATAGCCCATCTTCAGGTAGGCAATAGTATAAATGTTTAAGCCCACCGAAATCAGGCCTACCACAAAAGACCGTACCGCCACAGGCAAAGGACGCTGCGATATCTGGAACAGCATCATTGCCTGAAACTCAGTTACCCCAAACAGTACGGGAGGCAACACATTCAACGCGAGCAGTTCCCAGCGGTTTTCCCTGGCCTCGGCTGGCATGCCCCACCACAGCACAGCGCCAATTATAAAACCATACAGCACCCCCCACCCCGATAAAAAACCGTGCAGCTGCCGCCACACCCATTTGTAGCGTTTCGGGTTTCTGGCATAACTGTTTACCATTACCGTAGACAGCCCCAGGGAGTGCACCGTATTAAGGGCAACTACATAGGCTGTTATTACCCCGGCCACGCCATAGTCCAGAGAGCTTAGGTAGGGGGTAATAATGGGTAAAGCCAGAATTCCTGCCACGCGGGGCACCTGTGCCGCGAGTCCATAAACAGCCGCATGTGACAGTAGTTTCCGAAACATCGCTTAAAATTATACTTTAATTCCAAGCCTTTCCCTACACCTGCATATTTTTCGTAATTTACTTTCTGATTCTTATTTGTCTCAACCCCTGGTAATGAGACATCAGCCTAAACCGGCTTGTTGTACTTTTAGGAGGAGGAAAAGCAAAAGCTTAAAATTTTAGTATATTTGTTAATTAACTGAAATAGAAAACAAGAATAGCCTGGCTATTTATAAGGAGATATAAAAGTGGGATGTAGTTCATGTTCTAGTGGCGGATGCGGCACCAAACCAGGTGGCTGCAAAAGCAACGGCGGCTGTAGCACAGGTGGCTGCAACCGTTTAAACGTGTTCGACTGGCTCAGTGACATGGAGTTACCGATGTCGTTTGAGGAGTTTGACATTGTTGAGATAAGATTTAAAGGAGGTCGCAAAGACTTTTACAGAAATACAGAAAGGCTTGACCTGACAACCGGCGACGCCGTGGTGGTGGATGTGCCAAACGGCCACCATATTGGCTTTGTATCGCTTAAGGGGGAGTTGGTGCGCCTGCAGATGATGAAGAAAAAAGTAGATAACAACGAAGAGATTCGGAGTATCTACCGCATTGCCAACGAAAAGGACATGGAGAAGTTTAACGAGGTAAGAGACCTCGAAGGAACTACCATGTACCGCAGCCGTGAGATCATTCAGCAGCTGGGCCTTAAAATGAAGCTCTCTGATGTGGAGTATCAGGCCGATAAAAGCAAAGCGACTTTTTATTACTCTGCAGATGACCGTGTAGACTTCCGTGACCTGATCCGAAAGTTGGCAGAGGAGTTCAAGGTGCGTATCGAGATGCGCCAGATAAGCCTGCGCCACGAGGCCGGCCGCTTAGGCGGCATAGGTTCGTGTGGCCGTGAGCTTTGCTGCTCCACCTGGCTCACCGATTTCAAAAGCGTGTCTACTACAGCAGCGCGTTACCAAAACCTGTCTCTTAACCCAAGTAAGCTATCCGGCCAGTGCGGGCGTTTAAAGTGCTGCCTTAACTATGAGCTTGAGACGTACATGGATGCCCTGAAGGATATCCCGACAGTGAACAGGCCATTGCAGACCAAACTAGGCGATGCTGTGCTTCAGAAAACGGATATCTTTAAGCGCATGATGTGGTTCGGCTACAAAGGCGACAATAACTGGTATGCGGTGCCGGTAGAGCGTGTGCAGGAGATACAGGAACAGAATGCTAAGGGCATAATAGTAGAAGCACTGCTGCTGGAGCCGATTGAGGAGCCAAAACAAAACGAGTTTGTAGCGCAGGTAGAGGGTAACCTGGAGCGACTGGACGACAAGTTCAAGAGCAAGAAAAAGAAAAAGAAGAAAAAGAAGAAAAAACCATCCTCTGAAACGGCACAACCTGAGCAGGCAACTGCCGAATCTGCCAGACAGCCGAAGGCCAGACCAGATGCACAGTCATCTCAGCCTGATAGAGCTGAGCAGACTGAGCAGGGCCAAAAGCCTCGTAAGAAGAAGCCTTTCAAAAACAAAAATAAGAACAGGGAAGACCGTGGCCCTCAGGACCAGGAGCAACGTGCACCAAGAGAGCCGAGAGAACCAAAAGAGCCTCGTGAGCAACGTGAGCCTAGAGGTGAACAGCGCGAAGGCAGACCTCCGAGAGAAAAACGCGAAGGCAGGCCACCTCGTCAGCCTAGACCTGAAGGACAGACCGGATCGCCTGTTGCTGAGAAGCAGGAAGGTGGAGGCCCTGACCAAAGACCAAAGAAGCGCAGAAAGCCGTTCAGAGGTAAAAAATCAGACAAAGACACAAGTAAACCACCGCGCAACGATGCATAAAGTACTGACATTTTGGGCTGTGTGCTGTGTGCTGTTACTGTGCAGCTGCGACCCTGGCCGTGTGTACGAGCAGAATGTAGACCTGCCTGAGGGAAGCTGGTATATAGACAATGCCCCTGTGTTCGAATTTGAGATTCAGGATACTACGAAAGCGTATGATGTATACTTTAATGTGCGCTATGACCTTGAGTATGATTTTTACAACCTATACCTGCGGCACCAGCTTATAGGACCTGATGGTAAAGAGCTGTCTTCAAAACTGCACGAGTTATTGCTGATGGACGCAAAGACTGGTAAGCCACTTGGACAGGGTTCCAGCGACACTTTTGACCTGCAGGCACTCGCACTGGATGATATCAGGTTTAGTACGCCGGGCAAGTATAAGTTAAAATTAACCCAATACATGCGCCGCGACCCGCTGCCGCATATACAGGCCATTGGAGTGCGCGTTTCTGAAAACGCCTCAGAATAAATACATTACAAATAAAAGCAGAAGCCCGGCACATATTTTATGTACCGGGCTTCTGCTTTTATACCTGGTTTGCGTAGCTATATGTATGGTTCGTTACCTGCCAGGCACAGTACTGTTGCAGTGGTAACAAAACATACATAGTATAAGTATTGTCTAGCACGCAGTTTAAGAAAGCACCTATAATAACATGAGATCAGCTCTGATCATATTCGGATTTATTTTTACCCTTTTTTCGTTTCTCCCCCTTATTAAATCACCGCTGTGGTGGATAAGGGTACTAGACTTTCCACGCTTTCACGTTTCCATTATTTTATCGGGCATACTTGCTGCATACCTGATAATGTTTGGGGCTCAGGATACTAAAGAGATCGTAATGCTGTCTGTCTGGCTCCTGGCAATCCTGAATGAGATCCGGTATGTTTTCTGGTTTACCCCAATCGCTAAAGTAGAGGCACTTAGAAGTAAGGAAAAACACCCGGACAATGCCTTTACGCTGATGATCGCCAATGTGCGGCAGGCAAACAAACACCACCAAAAGTTTAAAGAACTTGTACTGAAGGAGAACCCGGACATGCTTATCATGAACGAACCGGATGAGGCCTGGCACGAAAGCGTCCGGAAAGAATTTGACAGGCTCTTCCCGCATTCTATCAAAAAACCGCTCGAGAATACCTATGGCATGCTGTTCTGGAGTAAGTTTAAACTCCACGACAGCGAGATCAGGTTTTTGGTGGAAGACGACATACCTTCTTTTTATACTGTTATTGAGTTACCCAGCGGTAAGAAGTTCGATTTATTTACAGTGCACCCGCAGCCTCCGCGTTTTATGCTGAACACAGAGCCCCGCGAAGCTGAACTGCTGATTGTTGCAAAGCAGGCAAAAAAGACAAAGTATGCATCGGTTGTGGCCGGAGACCTGAACGATGTGGCTTGGTCGAGGACCACAAAACTATTTAAGAAGATTAGTGGTATGATCGACCCACGTGTGGGACGCGGCTTCTACAATACTTACAACGCGCTTATACCTGTATTCCGTTACCCCCTCGACCACGTGTTCTATGATCCGGATTTCAGGTTGCTTAGCTTGAGAAGGCTGAGTAAGTTTGGTTCAGACCACTTCCCGATTGCCATCAGCCTGAATTACGAACCTTCCAACGGCCATGAGCAGGAATCTCCGAAAGCAGATGCTGAAGAAAAACACGAGGCTGAAGAACTGATAGAAGAAGGCCTGGAGAAAGGCGAAGAACGCAGTAATGAAAACAAGGAGAACGGGGAACAGAAACACACAGAAAAAAACCCGCTCAGCAACTGAGCGGGTTAAAATAGATGAATGATGCCTTTCGGCAGTATATTTCTACAACTTAGATTTTCTCTACGTTGATTGCATTCAATCCTTTTTTGCCATCCTTAACCTCGAAAGATACACGGTCATTCTCACGGATCTCGTGTACCAGACCAGTCTGATGCACAAAGATGTCCTGATTAGTGTCATCAGCGATGATGAAACCGAAACCTTTAGATACGTTAAAGAACTTTACTTTACCTGTCTTCATTATGAAATAAATTTATTAATAAAGCAAAGGTACATAATACTTTCAATTTTACTAATACCTCTAAAAAATAATAATCATAACAACATCAATCAGTTACAAGCCATACTTTCTTCCAGCTGCTGTAATATTCCGGTTTCAGCAACTGTATTTATCCGAGGTAAAGGCATTCGCTTGTCACTATTTATACTTCTTCCTGAATAAGTACTGTAGCGCCTGATCTCACAATAGTTAAGCATCAATATAGCAATAACCAACTACCGTATGGTTCGTATAGCTAAAACGTTCAGTCACATTAAATAGCGGCACTTTAACTAAAATTCAAGATGAATGCTTCAGTATCAAAACCTGCAGCAGCCGTTCTTTGACGTGGTTGTACGAACCAAGCAGCAAACTTAATTTTTAACAATAATCAAGGAGATCAGAACTATGAAAGACACTGAGAAAAATCAGAGCTCGAACCAATCATCAAACCTTTCGGGCGGATCATCCAGCACCCCGACATCATCTACATCCACTAATACATCCTTAGGAAGCAGCACCCCTAGTGCTTCCAGCGGCTCATCAAAGAGCGGTAAATCATCAAGCGGTACTTCCTCCAAGTCATCTACCACCAAAGCAAGTACTTCTAAAGCATCAAGCGCCAAATCTTCCGGCTCAACTAGTGGCAAATCTTCCGAAACTGCATCAGGCAAGTCATCCACAAAGTCAACAGGTTCTTCGTCGTCTACTCAGCAGAGCGGCATGAACCAGAGTTCAGACACTGGCGGTTATGGCTCTATGAGCAGCGGCTCTCAGCAGGAGTTCCAGAGCCAGGGCAAATACGGCGACCAAAGCGGCTATGGCAGCCAGGGAGGCTATGGCTATGGCTCGCAGCATGGTAACTATGGAGGCCAGAGCGGCTATGGGTATCAGGGCGACTATGGCTCTTCTTCGCAAGAACGTGGTAGCCAGGGCGGCTATGGCGGTCAGAGTGGTTATGGTTCTTCGCAGGGCATGCAGGGTGGCTATGGCTCACAGTCAGGCCAAGGCATGTCTGGCAGCAGCTACGGACAGGGTGGCTCTTACGGCTCTTCAGGTGGCTACAACTATGGCAACCAGGGAGGTATGGAAGGCAACCGAATGCGTGCACAGGACCAATGGTCTAACGATATGTATGGCAGCCGCGGCGGTATGCAGGGTAGCTACCAGGACCGTGAAGGCGACATGCAAGGTGGCTACGGTGTTATGAATGACCAGGGCGGCATGGGCCGTTACAACCAGCAAGGCAATTACGGCAGCCAGCGATCACAGGGCGGTTACGGCTCTCAATCTAACTATGGTTCTTCGTCGCAGAGTTTTGGCGGCCAGGGAGGCTATGGTTCTTCAAGAGGTAGTGAGTATGGCAGCCAAAGATCACAGGGCGGCTATCAGCAAAACTACGGCCAGGGCGACTATGGCCAGCGTGGCAGTGGCTACGGCCAGCAGCGCAGCAGCGGTTATGGCCAAAGCAACTATGGCGGCGGTTATAGTGGCGGCTATGGCAGTGGACAGCAGGAGTCTGGCTTCTCAGGTTCTTCCAGATCAGGCAGCCAGGGCGGCTACGGCGACAGAGACCGTTACGGCTCAATGGGCTATGGTTCCTCTAGAGGCATGAGTGAATACGACAGAGATGACCGCGGCTCACAAAGAGGTTGGGATTCTCAGAGCTCAATGCAGGGTGGCTATGGCAGCCAGGGCGGTTACGGCTCAAGAGGCGGATCTTACAACGATGAGTACCGCTCCGGCAGACATGGCTCGCAGGGCAGTGACTACGGACAAAGTGGCTGGGGCCGCGACCGTGAAAGAGGCGGCTACGGCGACAGCAACTACAGCCGTGGCATGAGCGGTGGCTATGGCTATGGCTCAGGCAGCGATAGAGACAGAGACAGAGGTGGATATAGCTCTGGATACAGCTCAGGTGGTTATGAGCAGGGAGGCCGTGGCAGCGACCAAAGCCGTTACGGGTCTATGGATAGCGGCACATCGTATTACAGCGACAATCGCGGGTCCAGTTCACGTGAGAACTACAGAGGCTATGGTAGCGGTGACTACGGCTCATCATCAGGCTCTGACCACGACAGAGACCGTCACGAAAGCCGTCGGAGCGATCGTTACCGTAACCTGGACAGAGACTAGTTATAAAATCTATAGCTAATACAAAAGGCCACTCCAGCAATTGGGGTGGCCTTTTAATTTATGCTGCAAAACTATCAGACAAAACACTCCTTGTAATCATGCGCAAACTGCCTGAAAGAATGTGGCTTCTTATCCGTAACTGCCTGTACCGAATCAAAGACCTCACCGGAGTTACCAGACTTGTACACGCTGTACAACTCCATCATCGCGTCGGCCATCCATTCCGGCGTGCCTTGCGCTATCATGCTTTTGCGGGCAGCATCGGCTGGCACATCTACAAACTCTACTTTCTTACCAGTCTCTTCGCTTAAAATCTTTGCCACTTCTTTGTTAGAGATAGCATCCGGACCCGTAAGTTCGTATGCCTTTCCTTCGTGGCCCTCGCCGGTAAGCGCCTCTACCCCTACCGCGGCAATATCACGCACATCAATATAACCGATCTTACCATTGCCGGTTGGCATGTATATCTTGCCGTCGCGCTTTATACTTTCTGCGTTGAAGTTCACAAAGTTCTGCATAAAAGAAGATGGCCTCAGGAAAGTATAGGCGATCCCACTGTCCTCGATGTATTTCTCGATCTCGCGGTGCCAGCGGCCGAGTTGTATACTTGGCTCTGAGTCTGCGCCCATAGCCGATAGCTTTACGATGTGCTTCACGCCTGCTTTCCTGGCTTCATCTACCAGTGTTTTGGCCATGTGCACCTGGTCTTTTACAAATGGCGTGATCATAAAAACTTTATCTACGTGGGTAAAGGCGGCATGCAGCGACTCCCGGTCTTCAAAATCCATTTCTACAATTTCCACTTCTGGCAATCTCTTCAGGTTCTCCCCTTTTATGATAGAGTGTACCCCGGCACGCACCCGTATGTCACCGTCGTGCATAGACAGTTGCTTTACTACCTCCCGCCCCACGGTACCCGTTGCACCGGTTACTAATATCGTTGTATGCATAGTTTTATTCTGTTGTTGGGTCTACTTTATACTACGGTTTTTTAACTGTTCGTGATGGTAAATTCAACACTATGGCTGCTAAGCCACACATTTTCAACGCGTTTTCCGCATAACTTTAAACAGCTTTCCGCCTTCGTTTGTTAAAAGTAATTCTGATGGGGAAGTATAAAGCAGCGCCTCTGCCTGGCCTGTTCTGCCAAGTGGTATGCAATAGTGCTTTCCGGAAAGGTTTATAGCCCCGTTCTGTACCTCAAACAAGTATAGCCTGCCGTAGCCCAGCACAGCAAACTGCTTCCCATCCGGCGATATATCGGCAGCCGAAACCATGGCATTTACATTTAGTTGCTCCTGCAGGTTGGCTGTATACTTACCCGGGGTGGCCGGCAAGGTGTAGAGTTTCAGTTTTTTATGTTTGCCACGGCTTTTGGTGAACAGGTAGAGCGAGTCCTGGTGGTAAAAGAACGCTTCCAGGTCAAAGTGCAGGTTATCTTCAGTGGGCGGAAAGGCATTCTGGTCTTCCAGGTTAAATTCAATTTCTCCCTCCAAAGTATAATCCTGCCTGTTTATCTTGTAAATGCGCAGGTCTTTCCGGTTGTTGGCATTATTCCCAAAATCGCCGATGTACAAGTGGGTGGTATCTTCGGCCAGGTCTTCCCAATCAGAGTTTTTAAGGTGCGGCAATGGTATGGTATCCAATAATTCGCCGCTTTTGTTGATGTTATACAACATAGCAGGATTGTTACCGTCGGGGTGTGTCCAGATTGTGTTATCTGATGCATTTGCCAGACCAGAACTTTCGAGAACACGCCTGTCCATCCTGCCAACCCGCTCCAGTTTATACTTTATCTCAGGCTTTTCAAACCCACTGTTTCGCCTGTCGGGCGCGCAGCCGCAGAAGGTTGACTGCAGGTAAATGTAGAGTGTGAATAATTTGATTAGCAAAACCGATGAAGTTAAAAAGTTAGAGAGTTTGGGAGTTAGAGTGTTAGAGATTGATATTAAGCTTTACTTTGTTTTGCCACATTATGTCTAAACTTATGTCTTTTTATCATATGCAAATTATAAAACTCAAGTTGCGATTAACCCACTCCTAAGAGCTGCGCTCGCTAGCAAAAAAAAAACGCTCGTTTTGGCTAGTCCAGAGGAGGTTAATTTTGCTCGTGCATGTAATTCCCCTCTTGAGAGGGGCGCAGGGGTGTGTTTACACCTGCTTGGTTTATCATTTATCGCAACTTGAGTTACATAAACTCGAGCTTATTGCTTGCATATAAGAATTTGTATTGCCTGTGCATCACATTTTACACTAGCTTGTATAAGTATCCTTGGATTGTTGGTGAAAAACACCAACAATGGCGGGAACTCTATAACTATTAAGGTGCTCGCAGGGCCGGAGGCCTATCCTGGAGTATTTCGGGAACGCAGCGAAATCATTTATACCTCTTTACCTCTCTAACTCTCTAACTCCTAAACTCCCCAACTCCCAAACTCTCTAACTCCAATAAGGTTGCCTCGGGGTTTTCCCAGTACTGCCGGCTGTATACTTTTACGTAAGGCCAATGGCGCTGGGTAAGCAACTGCGGTACATCGGTGTGCAGGTGCCGAACGGTTTGCTGGCTAAAGTATAAGTCATCGTCGGTAAGCACTACGCCTGCGTAGCTTCCATTTTCGGTTAGCGTTAAGTCGGCAAAAGGGACTTCGGGTTGCAGATGGGGCAGCTGTGCCGCCAAGCGGTCTTTTAGCAAGGGAACCTGTGCTGGCATGTAAGATTGCTTCGGCTCATACTTAAAGTATCGTCGGCTTACCTGTTGTGCATAGTGCAGGTAGTCTTTCAGGAGCTTCGGCCCAGGATGCTGCGTATTCTCTACCTGTAACTGCTCTGCCCGGATGCTGCTTACCACAAACACCTGCTGTTTTGCACGGGTAATGGCCACATTCAGGCGGTTTTCGCCTCCGGCCTGGTTCAGGCTGCCAAACTGCATGTTCAGCTTGCCTTTGGCATCCGGTGCGTATCCCACCGAAAGTATGATCACTTCTTTCTCATCACCCTGAATGTTTTCAATGTTCTTCACTAACACGGAAGCAGGTATAAGTATACTTTGCTGCAGCGCCTTTTCCTCCAGCAGGTCCTGCACCAGCATTTGCTGGTTATAGTTGAAGGTGATCACGCCTATTTCCTCCTGACCAGCCCTTAACAGTTCCAGCACCAGTTCTACCACCTTCTCAGCCTCAGGCACGTTCTGGTTATTTTGCCACAGCCCGTGCACTTTTACAAACTGAATAGCCGGCTGCCTGTCATTCAGGTCGTGCAGTTCGGGTATCAGTTCCAGTTTGTTGCGGTAAAAGTATCTGTTTGAGAACTCTATCAATTCAGGGTAGCGGCTCCGGTAATGCTGCGTGAGCATGGTCTGGGGCAAGTATAAACCGCAAAGCTCCAGCAACGACTCAGCAGACAATTCTTCTACTTCCTCGTCTTCGGATGCACTCCAGCGGGCACGGTACAGATCGGATGGCTTAAGCTGTTGCTGGTCGCCGGCTACGACAACCTGTTTTCCGCGCAGCATGGCCGGTATACCGGTTTCGGCAAAGCATTGCGAGGCCTCATCAAAGATAACCAGGTCAAAACACGCCTCCAGCGGAAACACCGCCGACACCGTTTCCTGCGAAGCGAGCCAGCAGGGCACCAGGTCCAGTATCTCGGAGGAGAAGAGGGTAAACAGCTTGCGCAAAGGGTACAGGCTACGCTTTTTGCTTACCTGTGCGTGTAGCCTGCGGTACGTAACGGGGTTGCCTAATCGGTTGTGCTCTATGCTCTTATAGGTCTGATCACGCAAACGCGACACTACAATTTCCTGGCTCAGCTGCTGCTTTTCCAGTAACAGCCGCTGCAGGTCTACCTCCAACTTGTTAAGGCCGCCATTGCTGGGCAGGCGCAGTTCCGGGTGTTGGGCTTCGAGATGGTGCAGCCAAGCCAGGTATAAACTATTCAGAAACAGCCTTTCCCCTTCCTCCCCTGATTTTATACTTTTGGCAAGCAGCAAAGCGGCCACATCGCGCTGCGGCTGGGTCAGTTCCTCTTTAAGGGCATCAAAAGCAACCAGTTCTTCAAAGTATAAAGGCAAAGTTTGCAGCAGGTTTTCCGCATACCTTTCATCTTTTAGCAACTGATCTACCTGTTCTTTCGTCAACCAACGCAACCAGTTTTGCTGTGCTTCACTCAACTTAAGTATACTTTGCTTCAGGTGCTGCAGGTGCTCAGGCAAGTTTACCTCTGTCAGCAGTTTTTCGTGCAGTACTTTATTCTGGTGTAGTTTTTTTAGTTGTTGATGTGCCTCCAGTGCCTGCTCCACCACTGCAAGCTTCTGCAGCACAGGTGTTGGGTTATCATCTATACTTAAGTTATACTTTATACTTCCGTTGATGGCCTGCATCAGGGTTTCGGCTTGCTGTCTTAGTGCCAGCCTGCGCTGCAATTCGGCTACTCCAGCGGCATTGAGCTCCAGTTTATACTTTGCCAGTGCCTGTTTTAGTATATTCTTCTCTTTAGAAAAGTGCCAGCCTATACTTTTAATAAGGTTGCCCTGCTGCGCCTCATACTTTGCAATGGCTGCATTTACACCTAAAACTTCAGAGGCAGGAACAGCGGCATCCGGAGCCGGACAAACTAAGTATAAGCTTTTAAGCTCCTGCACCTGCTTCGCCAGCTCTTTTATACTTACCCGCTTTCGCAGCAGCGCATTTACCACCTCCAGCACATCAGCCTGCAAAAGCAGCGCATGCACCTGGTCTATACTTTCAGTGTATTTCTGAGAAACATCCTTCAGGTCCGGGTCGAAGCCGCTCTGTGTTTTTATACTTTGCTGCAGCGCAGCGTATTCTTCCTGAATGGAGTTTATAGTTTGCTCGAGTTGCTGACGCTGCGGCCAGCCGTAGCCTTTCATGCTTCTTCGGTCGTGCCACACAAAATCCGGTGCCTCAAACTTAATCGCCTGGTCCAGGTATTGCCTTAGCAGCGGCAGAAAAGCAGCAACAGTTTCTGCAGTGAATTTCCTGTAGTACCCATCCAGTTTAACATGGGGCTGCTTCAAACTGCTTAGTAAGTATAATTCTTTAGCCGACCAGCCACAGGCACTTGTATCGAAGAGAGCATTCTTGAACTGTTCGAGCTGCTCTATACTTTTATTGATACCCCTACTGGCCTCCAGAAAAGCGCGGTCTGTGTAGATGCTGTTAAGTGCCAGGTTCTGCTTTTTATACTCGTCGAGTTGCTCTATCTGAAACAATAGTTGATTAAAAAGCGCTTTACGGTCGGAGTTGATGTCGTGAACCAAACCGGCAAAAGCCTTCAGGCCCTGCTGCGAAAAACGCTGGTGCACCACATCCAGGGCGGCTCGTTTCTGGCTTACCACCAGCACTTTTTTGCCACGGGCCGTAAAATCCGACACCAAGTTACAGATAAGCTGTGATTTGCCCGTACCCGGCGGCCCCTGCACCACCAGCGACCTGCCCTGCTTCACCGCCTGTAGCGCCGCCTCCTGAGAGGCATCCATGGCAAAAGCCGTAAAGGTTTGCTGCGCGGGTGCCTGTGCATTTATACTTTCAAGGGATGTGGCAAAGAGGTCCTCCATACTTTGCAGGTCCTCACGCTCCAGCAGGGCATCGTAGTCATTCAGCAAGTAGGAGCCAGCCTGTGGAAAAATACCGATCACGGCTTCCGGCTCCAGATGCAGCTGCCCAGCTTTCAGGTCGGCTTCATAATCAGCCTTTTTGTGATCCCGGAAGGGTTTAAGTTTATCGGTAAAGAACTCACGGCCTGCGTTTATGGCCAACTGGCTATCCTTAAGCAATTCGTATACTTTGGTTCGGAACTCCAGCGGATGTTGTGGCAGCGTGCCCAGGTCCAGTTCGGTAAGCTCATCGGCTAGCGGGGTACCCATGTAGTGTGCATAGGCCAGCAAAAAGCTCTGGTTAAATTGCGGCTGCTGCGTGGTGTCGGGCACCATTTCCCACTCCTGCGCCGCATTAACTTGTAAAGCCACGGGAAAGAAAAGCAAAGGGCAGCGCACCGGCGTCCCATCCGAGAATTTGCCATGCACAAAGGGCCAGCCCAGGTACAATTCGCGGCTGCCACGTTCCTCAAAAATCATCTCGGCTTTGCGCTTTATATAGCGTAGTCTGCGGCTAACAGGTGCTACCGGAGCATGGCGGCTATCGGCATAAGGGCTAAGGCTGATCTTCTTTTTGCCGCTCAGCAGTTTGTTAAGGACCTCAAAGGCAGGCTCACCGTTCACAAAGTCCAGCGCCTCTACATCCATGTGCATTTCATGGTACAGCCGCAACAGCAGCAGCGACCTGTTTCCAGTGCCAAGGTTTAAGAGTCTGCGTCGGTAATTTTTAAGTATATTCTTCATGGTGCCTGCCCCGTTAACGCAGAAACGCCAACGGTAGTCTTTGCCTTAAGCAAGTTAGCAGGAAATGACCTGACTTGGAAGCGGATTTTGAACTGTGTACAGACCAGACCTGATTTTATGCTCACGCTTTTGCCAGCGCATCGCTTCTCCTATCGCTTTGTTGCAAGTGTAATACTAAACCATAAAACCGCATCACGCAGCCATGGCAACAACTACATAACAATCAAACACATACACAGCACACAACCTCAGAAAAGACTTTAATTGTTATCATTAACAGGCATACTTCCGTAAAAAGAGTACAAATAAATTAATACACCAGCCACACTTGCAAAAGCTTCAGCAGCCACAGCAGGCCAACACCAAAACTGATGGATATAATAAGAAGATTGACCTCATTGCAGATATACTTTTCCTTATCTAAACTCGATTCTGGGAATGCGGCTATCGACAGGTTAACGCTTTTGGGCACCTCTTTATATACCATTTCGATCTCTCATATTTTTATTGGCATCGTGTTGTCATTTCTGAACCCGGAGTTTTATTACATCTATACCCAAGAAGACGGATATATTGAATACATAACGGCATTCATTTTACTTGCTACCTCTGTGCTTTGCTTTTGCAGGGCATCGTTTGTGGGTCATAAGTTACACAGGCTGTTCTTTTTCTCGGCAGCTGCCATATTCTTCCTGGGCTTTGGCGAAGAGATAAGCTGGGGCCAGCGCATAATTGGTTTCTCAACACCAGAAGATCTGGAGCAGATCAACGCTCAGAAAGAATTTAACTTTCACAATATCCATGTAGATGGTATAAACTTGAACAAGCTTATATTCGGCAAAGTGCTTTATACTTGCGTGTTTATTTACTTTCTGGGCTTACCCATACTTTACCACTATAAAGCGTGGTTCCGGAGCCTGGTTAATAAAGTAGGATTACCAATCCCGACTACCATCCAAAGCCTGATGTACTTCGCGTCCTTTTTTAGTATTCTGCTGATCAGAGAAGGTGAAAAATGGGAACTGCAGGAGTTTGCCTTAGCCAGTTTTGTGCTTTTTGCGTTTCTGCTTCCCAATAAAAAGCACAGTACATAGAAGTCTGGGCAAGTATAAAATATGATTGACTGTGAGCAGATCTCGGATTGGTATTTCTATATTGATTTACCAATATACTGTAAGCCCCTTAAACCGCACCCGCTTTATGCTGCAAGTACACAACCTGAATCTTTAAAACGACATCTTACCTCTCTTTGACTATACTTTTAGCGGAGAAGTAAATTCATTTATTTTCGTTTAAGTACACTACTATGTCGCAACTTTTTATTCCTTTGCAGGTTTTTTAATAATCCTGGAATGAAAGGCTATGTCCGGGTCTACCTGTTTTTCTAAAATGAGCTTGATTTCTTTGATAAAGTATAGTAGGCTTTGTGTTTTGTGGCTGGTGCTGAGTACGCTTACACTTTTTTCATCCTGCCGCCAGAAAAGGCAGGAGAAGGCTGTAGAGCGCATGAACCATTATTCTACCTCTAAAAAGTATCCTTCCAGGTTTGCCGACGAAAGCCTTGCGAAGTGGCAAAAGGCAGTACCCGGTATCCAGGAGGTCCGGATCAAGTCTACTGCGGACGGCGATATGCAGCCTGCTCTATTTTATACTTCCGAAACCTCGGGTAAAAGGCCTCTGCTGGTAATGCTGCACAGCTGGAGCAGCGAGTACCTGCAGGAAGTAAGCATACCGTTTGCTGAGTGGTCAGTAAAGTATGACTGGGCCTTTATCCACCCGAACTATCGCGGCAAATTCAACAAGCCGGAGGCCATGGCATCGGACCTGGCCATACAGGACATTGTTGATGCCGTGAACTATGCGAAAGAGCATGCTGAGATTGACGAGTCACGGATTTACATACTTGGCTCTTCGGGTGGCGCCATGACGGCGCTTGTGGCTGCAGGCAGGCACCCCGAGATCTGGGCCGGCGTGGTGGCCTGGGTACCCGTTTACGACCTGGTAGACTGGTATGCCTTTAGCCAATATTACCCGCACCGCGATTATAACCGCCATGTAGTAACAGCTTGTGGTGGAGAACCTTTGCCAGGCACGCCAGCCGCTCAGGAATGCCTGCGCCGTAGCCCGGTAACGTACATCAACAACGTAAAAGGAATACCTGTTTTTCTGGCAGCCGGCATAGAAGATGTTTTAGTGCCCGTAAGCCATACGTTGAGAGCCTTTAACGCACTTGCCCAGCCTTCCGACACTATCTCAAGGGAGCAGATGCAGTTTATAGACAAACAGCAGAAGTTACCGGAAGAACTTAAACCCATTTCGGATGGTGTAAAATACTTTAGCGGCTCAGACCCAAATGTGGTCTTTACACGGCAGTCCGGGGATGTGCGGTTGGTTCTTTTTGAGGGAGTGCACGACATGGCATATAGCCCTGGCCTGTTGTGGCTGAACGAGCAGCGCAAAAAGCAGATACCCGCATCCGGTGCAGCGACAGCGAATAAATAAGCCTGTTTTTCTTTAAGTGAATACTGGTTTTGGCCTTAAAGCTTACAGGCTAAGTGTAATTATGCGTATGGTTTTGCCGTATACATACTTCCGGACATCTATCTTCCTATACTATGAAACCAACCGAGCCATCTGAAGAAAAATACCTTCACGGATACTCCCCGGAAGAGCAGCAGCGCCTGTACAAGCAGGCGCGTTTCATGGAGAACAAGATCTACTCCGACATTGATTTCTCTATTGTAACTGACCTGTTAGAGGTTGGCTGCGGTGTTGGAGCACAAAGCGAGATATTGTTGCGCCGTTTCCCGCACATCCACCTTACTGGCCTCGATTACTCCGAAAAGCAGATATAGCAGGCCGAAAATTACCTCGCCACGATACCATACGCCACCAACCGTTATACTTTGCTGCAAGGCAACGCCATGGACATGAACTTCGACTCACAAACGCAGTTCGACGGTGCCTTTCTGTGCTGGGTGCTGGAGCATATACCTGAGCCGGCCAGGGTATTGTCGGAGGTGCGGCGTGTGCTTAAGCCGGGTAGCCCCATCGTCATAACTGAAGTACTTAACTCCAGCTTTTTTGTAGAGCCATACTCGCCCAGCGTACTGCAATACTGGATGCGCTTCAACGACCTGCAATACGATATGAGCGGCGACCCGTTTGTAGGTGCCAAGCTTGGTAACCTGCTGCAGTCGGTGGGGTACCAGCGCATTACCACAGAGCCAAAAACCTACCACCTCGATAACCGCAACCCAGCCAAACGCGCCGAAATGATCGGTTTCTGGACAGAGCTGCTCCTGAGTGGCTTGCCACAGCTGCTGGAAGCGGGTTACGTAGATGCAGAGCTGGCTGATAAAGTAAGAGAGGAAATGCGGATCGTAGCCAAAAGCCCTAACGCTGTGTTTTTCTATACTTTTATGCAGGCCAAGGCTTATACTTCATGAGAAAGAGGGGTAGGTTACCTTCTGTCTTTCTATCTAGCAGCCACTTATCCTCAGTTTTATTACCTATTGCTCCACATCAGACTTTGGTGCGCTCAAGGCCGCGAGGCCTCGCCTTCGGGCATCGCGCTGTCTATTGAAGCTGCTCCTCGCTCCGCTGCGGGCTGCTGAGCAAGCTCAGCACCGCAACAATAGAAGGCGCTCTTTATCGAGGGCCCCTTCCCCCACCCAAAGGCTGGGATGGACACTTCTTTTGTTGACGGCTGTTGCAACTGGCTAGCAAGTATAAATTCTGATTTTGTAGGGACAGGTCGCGACCTGTCTGAGGAATGCTATTAGCTATAAAACTTATACTTCCCTTCGGTAAAGGCGGAGATTCCCCTCTTGAGAGGGGCGCAGGGGTGTGTTAATCGTCTGCCAAAAAATCTCTTCCTTGGACAATCGAAAGCGAGAGTTCGAAGATTGCGAGCGTAGCTCTAAGGGGCAGGGGTGGTTGGACCCGGTGCTGCAGAAAAAAACTACACTTCCAGATATGGCCTCAGCCTCTCAAACTGCTCTGCTGTAATAACTTTGATATTCCGGATCTCCTCTACCTGCTGAAAAGCTCCGTGCTGCTCACGGTAAGCCACAATTAGCCTGGCTATGTTTAGCGAAATGTATGGATGAGCACGTAACTCCTCGACAGTGGCCTTATTAAGATTTAATTTCTGTGGCAAGTTGGCTTTTGCCACAAACGTATACTTCTCCAGGCTATCCACTACATTGGGCGGCAAGCCATATACTTCACGTACCTGCTCCATACTATGGAAGCCGCCCAGGCTGTTTCTGTATTTAATAATCCTGGCTGAAAGTTTACTTCCAATACCCCTGATCTGCTTTAGTTGCGTGGTATCGGCGGTGTTGATGTTGAAGGGGGCAAGTATAAATTTCTCGCGTGGTGGCCTTTTATTACCCTCTCCTGGATATGGGGTTGGCCTGTAGCTGCCAGCGGCATATCGCCTTCGCTTATATTTTTCTGGCTGCTCTACGGGTAGTTGTATGTATGGGTAAAGTTGCTGAAAAACGGAATCAGGCAGGCCGTAGATCTTTCCCAACTCAGCTTTGTAAGTAAAGTCCCCGATCTTTTTGCGATAGTTAAGGATGCGTTGCGCCATGTAAGGTGGCAAACCCATTTGCTGCCAACCTTCCAGGGTAAGCTGGTTTGGGTTAAAAGGCTGAAGCTGACTTGGTATATTATATAGTCGTTTTCGCTGAGGGCCTTCGGGTTGCTTTGCCTCCAGCTGCGCCACCAGGCTGTCGAGCAATTGCCTGTCTGCGGCGGTGTTTATACTTGTTTCAGGCGTGTAAAGCCTATCAAAAAGAAATGGTGCTGCCGTAAGCAGCACCATTATGGTTATCAGCATCAAAAACCCGTTTACCTCGCGCTGCGAAAAGCCAAAGTATCGCCGGATCAAGTGCCTGATTTTTTTCATGTGTTAAGGTATCTGTTCCTGACGGCCTGGCTCGTCATCGTTATCCAAGTACGAGTCTGGCTCAGGTTTGGGTGGAGTGTTTAGCACTCTCCAGAAGAAGTATAACATCAGACCAGTTACGGTGCCCAACGTTAGCAGCATGACAACAATTGCAGATGTATTCATAATTCTTAAATTCTTCCTTCTCTAACTCTCTTTTTATACGCCGTGTATACCAGCAGCGCAATGCTTACCCAAACAGCTACCAGCAAAATACGCGAAGCGTTCACGAAGAACAGCGTATCCTGCAACTGCTCTATCACGGCAGGATCTGTGGCGGCGGCAATTCTGGCTTTCAGATCACTGTTTGCGATCTTCTTGATAATGGAGCCATCATCCAGCACCCATTCTCCACCAAACGCTTTACCCCAGTCGCCGCCTTTAGGCGTAAACAAAGAGCCCAGGAATACCCAAAGCAGTAACAATGGTGTTACAAACTTAATGATGAACTTGTAAATACCCGGTACTTTGATGTCTGAGCCAGAAATGATCTCTCTCCAGCCTTTATTGATGCCAAATACCCACGCAAAAAGGATAGACTCCAGCAAAGCAAACACTACCAGCGATACGGTACCCGCCCAGTAGTCATACTCATCGAACACGCCGTAGTTGAAGAACAATACTGTAGGCATACCAAGTATAAGCACGATCAAACCAAAAGACCAGGCAGCTGGTTTGCGTCTCCAGTTAAATTCGTCCTGCAGGAAACCGATCCATGGCGTACCCATAGCCAGCGACGAAGTGATACCGGCAAAGAACAACAAGCCGAACCACATCACACCTGATAACGCGCCTAGCACATCGCCCCACTGGTAGAACAAGTATGGTAACGTACGGAAGCCAAGTCCAAGGCCACCGCTCTGCACAAGCTCTGTTACACGGTCAATGCCCAGGTAACCGATAGAGATCGGGATAAGGATAGCACCACCAAGTACAACCTCTACGAATTCGTTCATCCAGCCCGCAGACATCGCGTTCAGGGCGATATCATCTTTAGAGCGCACATAAGATGCGTAGCAATGCACCGTACCCATACCCACCGAAAGGGTAAAGAAGATCTGACCGGCAGCAGCTAACCAAACGCTTGGCGACCACAGCTTATCGTACTGCGGCGTCCAGAGGAAGTTAAGACCTACTGTGCTGTCGTTGATGGCTCCGTTCTCACCGGCTGTAATCGTAAAGCCTTTGTAAGCCAGGAATATGCCGAACAGGATAAGCATTGGCATACCTATTTTAGCTACGCGCTCAACACCTTTCGCAAGGCCCTGAGACAGGATCCAGGTATTCAGGAACAAGCAGATCAGGAAGAAAACGATCGGCTCGTAAGGGATGCCAAAAGTAGACTCGCCAAGGCTAACATACTCTATGAAGAAAGCTGCCACGCCATCCTGGTCCATACCGCTAAAGGTGCCCCCCAGCGAGTGGAAAACGTACGAAAGCGTCCAGGACTCGAGGTAGCAATAGTATGCGGCAACGGCAATGTTAGTCCAGATACCGAATACGCCAATGTATTTCCAAAGGCGGTTGCGGCCCATGGTGTCCACGATAAACGGTGTGGAGTGGTGCCCGAATTTACCACCGAAGCGGCCCATAGACCACTCGATCCAAAGCAGCGGAATACCCATTACCAGGAAGCAGACCAGGTAAGGAATAATGAAAGCGCCACCACCGTTCTGTACTGCCTGTACCGGAAACCTTAGGAAGTTACCGAGACCAACAGCATTACCGGCCATGGCCAGAATGAGACCCACACGTGAGCCCCACGATTCTTTGTTAGCACTCATAAAATAAGGTAGAAGTGATTAGTTTAGTTTAGTTGGTTTTAAGGTTAGTTCGAATCAAGCTGAAATTTAAGGAAACAATTTAAACAAAGCCTAACACAAGCGCATTAAAAATCACATATTTTTAATATTCGCTTATGTTAGGCTTCCTGAAACTGTGTTCTGACAAAGACTAAAGTATGGCCTCTGCCTGCTCTGCCACCATTTGTATGCCCTGCATAAAAGTATGTGGCTGGTAGCCAAGCTCTCGCTGGGCCTTGCTTATATCAAAGCCGGTGCGCGGCGGCCTTTTGGCAGGCTGTGTAAAGGTAGAAGCGTCTGCTTTATCGATCAGCGATTTGTCCAGGGCAAAGAAATCCGCTACCTGCAGGGCCATATCGTAAGGTGTGAGCATCTCGCTGCCGGAAATATTGTAAACTCCCTCGGCATCGTGTTTAACGGCCAGCCAGCAGCCCATGGCCAGGTCCTCAGCCAACGTAGGCGTCCTGAACTGGTCATCCACCACTTTGATTACTTTACCTGACTGCAGGCTATCGCGCACCCACAGCACAATGTTGGTGCGGCCGTAATCGTGTGCCACGCCAAATACCAGCACCGTACGAAGTATAGCCCACTTGCATTTAGCCTGCTTTACCACTTCCTCTGCCATTAGTTTGGTCTCGCCGTAGAAGTTTACCGGATTGGCTTCTGCCTCTTCGTCATAAGGTCCGTTCTCGCCGTCAAAAATGAAGTCGGTGGAAACGTGTACCAGATGGACATTATACTTCTCGCAGGCATCAACCAGGTACTGTACGGCATCGCGGTTCAGTTTTACAGCCCCTTCGCGGTCGCTTTCGCACTGGTCCACGTTGGTCATGGCGGCAGTATGGATGATGTGTGTTGGCCTGAACTCACTTACTACCTGCTCTACCTGCGCCGGGTCTGTCACATCCATACTTCTGAATGGCAGCGTTGGGAAAATCGTTGCCAGTTTGTTGTCGCCACGACTGGTTGCCAGTAGTTCTACATCGGTTCTGGGTAAAAGTAACTCGGC
Source organism: Pontibacter sp. GD7 (assembly GCF_058216375.1). Classification (NCBI taxonomy): domain Bacteria; kingdom Pseudomonadati; phylum Bacteroidota; class Cytophagia; order Cytophagales; family Hymenobacteraceae; genus Pontibacter; species Pontibacter sp. GD7. The sequence goes on from NZ_JBYZMP010000002.1 coordinate 400,668, forward strand.
CAGTTTCTGCCCCAGCAAGCCATTAGAGCCAGTAATCAGTATTTTCTTCATGTTAGGTTATTTCTTCTGCAGCGACTGTGTAGCGTAGTCGTAGTTATACTTTTTAGCTATCTTTTTCTTCTTCACGTCTTCTACCTTCACCTTCATCTTCACGTCTGACAGTGGCCTGTCGCGTCCTCCTTTAGGCACTTCGGCTATTTTATCCACCACCTCCAGTCCATCCACTACCTGCCCGAAAACGGTATAAGCCTGGTCCAGCATCGGGGTACCGTCATGGTTCTCCACAATATAAAACTGGGAGCCACTTGATGCACGCTGCGGGTTCACATGATCGCCTGTTCTGGCGGCGGCTACTGCACCGCGCACATGCTTATGCTGTGGGTTAATTTCTGCGGGTATGGTATAGCCCGGATTTCCGGAGCCGTCGTTGCTCGGGTCATCGTCTTTGGTGTTCGGGTCGCCGCCCTGTATCATAAAGCCGTCGATCACCCTGTGGAAGGTAGTACCGTCGTAATAGCCCTCTTTAGCCAGTTTCAGGAAATTTTCGCGGTGCTTCGGGGTATCTTCAAACAGCACAAGTTTTATCTCGCCCTGTGGCGTTTCGATGGTCACTAACTGGTCTTTGCCTTTCAGCTTCTGTGCCATTGCTGCCATGGGTACCAGCAGCGTAATTGCCAGGGCCAGCATTATATTCTTAAGCAGTTTCATACATCTAAATTTCAGGTTTAAGTATAAAATATGGATGCCTGTAAGTGCAGGCTCTCAAATTTAATCGTTTTTAACTCGGATTTATACTTTGATTCCAAAATCTGCTACCTCAAGCCTCAATTTTATACTTTATACTTTTATTCCTGATGTGCTATAAAGCATTGCATTATTGTAATTTATTGCTGTACCCTCAGGTGCAATTAAGCCTTAAATTTCATACTTGCCCGTAAAAATGCTATATTCAAGCAAACTGACTAATCAACTAAACATATCTAAATGAAAAGAATCCTACTTACGGCAGGGCTCTGTTTAGCGTCGTTTAGCAGTCTACTGGCACGTGCGCCAAAGGCTTCTATCGACGAACAAATAGACGCCGCTGTTGGCCCTGCCGCTCAGTTCATCTCCGACATCATCTTCTACGAAGTAGCCCTTACAGACTCGATTGGCATTCCACTTATACTTGTGTGGCTTTTGGCTGGTGCCGTTTTCTTTACCGTATACCTTGGCTTTGTAAACATCCGCGGGTTCAAGCATGCCCTGGACATTGTGCGCGGAAAGTATAACCAACCCGATGCTCCCGGCGAGGTTTCGCACTTCCAGGCGCTTACTGCGGCTGTTTCGGGCACGGTTGGCCTGGGTAATATTGCCGGTGTAGCCATTGCCATATCGCTAGGCGGCCCTGGCGCTACCTTTTGGATGATCATGGCAGGCTTGCTGGGCATGTCGTCTAAGTTTGTGTCGTGCACGCTTGGTGTAAAGTACAGGGATGTGCATGAGGATGGTACCGTATCCGGCGGCCCGATGCACTACCTGAACAAAGGCCTGAGCGAACGAGGCATGAAGGGATTGGGTAAGTTTCTGGCTGCTTTCTTTGCCGTGATGTGTATTGGCGGGGCTATTGGCGCAGGTAACATGTTCCAGATAAACCAGGCTACACAGCAGTTTATTGCCGTAACCGGCGGTGCCGAAGGCTCTTTCTTTGGTGGCGGCAATGCCTGGATATTTGGCCTTATAATGGCTGTGCTGGTGGGCCTGGTTATACTTGGCGGCATGAAGAGCATTGCCAAAGTAACCGAGAAGGTGGTGCCATTTATGTGCGGTGTTTACATTGTGGCGGCACTTATCGTTTTGGCGGTGAACTTCACACAGATTCCGGCTGCGTTTGTGGCTATTTTTGAGGGCGCTTTCTCGGCCACTGCCCTGGCAGGCGGCTTAGTGGGCGTGATGATTCAGGGCCTGAGACGCGGTGTGTTCTCCAACGAGGCCGGCATTGGCTCGGCGTCTATCGCACACTCCGCGGTTAAAACCAATGTGCCAGTAACCGAGGGTTTCGTAGCGTCCCTGGAGCCATTCATTGATACGGTTATCGTGTGCACCATGACGGCGCTGGTAATTGTGGTGACTGGTGCTTACAACCAGGAAACCGGCGATGGCATTGCACTTACATCTACCGCTTTCTCCACTGTTATCGACTGGTTCCCGATCGTGCTGGCAGCAGCGGTTATACTTTTCGCTTTCTCCACCATGATCACCTGGTCATATTACGGCCTGAAATCGTGGACATATCTGTTTGGGCACACCAAAGCTGCCGACATTTCTTTTAAAGTGCTGTTCTGTGCCTTTGTAGTGCTGGGCGCGCCAATACAGTTAAACAGTGTGGTTGCCTTTTCTGATGCCATGCTGTTTGCCATGAGTATCCCGAACATGGTAGGTTTATACTTATTGGCTCCTGTGGTAAAAAGCGAAATGCAGGCTTTTCTGGTCTATGCCCGTTCTACCAAAAAGCAACCGCTCTCTGAAGAGGCTGTGGAGGCAGTGCAGGTTTAGTTTTAATTATGAATGATGAATTAGGAATTATGAATTCTTTCTTGACTGTCATTTTGAAATCGGTTTATGCCGCAAGTTTAGCGGCAGCGTAAATGTGGCTATGTATGGCAGCAGTTTTCAACTGCTTTGCTTTGAAAAAGCAAGGATGCAAAGGCCCTGGATAATACGTTATCCTTTGGCTACTTGCCATAAAGTATAAATCTGCTAAAGTATACTTTTCTGCTTCCGCAGAAAGCCAGTTACAAACTGGCATCATGTTAAGCCACATTTACGCTACGCTAAACTTGCGGCATATTAATAAAAAACAGCCAGGCCCGAAGCTGTGTGACTTCGGGCCTGGCTGTTTTTATACTTTTATACCTTATTACCTCTTTACTTTTCTACCTTCCTATATCTCGCTGCGTTCGCGTTTTATACTTGTCAGTATTTCTTCGCCGCCGCTGCGCAGGGTAGTGTTTGCCAGCTGCACGCCAAGCGCCTCCGCATCTTTTGCTGGGGCAGTCATGGTTTGCTGCAGCAGGGTTTTACCGTCCAGGCTCACAATGCCTCCGGTTATACTTACACCCTCATCTGTTAACCTGGCTAGCGCAAAAGACGGTATACTGCAGCCTCCTTCCATGGTTCTCAGGAAGGCACGCTCCGCTACCAGGCATACATGGGTTTCAGGGTGGTTAAGGGCATCTTTTATAGCAGCCTTCAGTTCCGGGTTCAGGTTTTTGGCACACTCTACGGCCACGCTTCCCTGTCCGGCTGCCGGCACAAACTCATCCTCCGGAAAAGTATGCACGATCAGGTTGTCATAGCCCATGCGGTACACACCGGCATAAGCCAGCATCAGGGCATCAAACTGCTTTTCTTCCAGCTTGCGCAGGCGCGTCTGCAGGTTACCCCTCGACTCAGCTGTAGTTACGTTAGGGTAGTGCTTCTTCAGCAGGGCCTTACGGCGGGTAGACGATGTACCGATCACCGCTGTGCTGTCACGTTCAAGCTTAAAATTGGGGTCGAAGCAAAGTATAACGTCGTTCACTTTTTCGCGCTCCATAAACGCCACTAGCTCCAGGTCATCCGGAATAGACGATTGCACGTCTTTGGCGCTGTGTACGGCAATATCTATACTTCCGTCGCGCAGGCTAACTTCCAGCTCTTCGGTAAAAACGCCTTTAGAGCCAATTTTATCCAGTGAGCGGTCCAGCACCTGATCGCCTTTGGTACTGATGATCACCAACTCAGTAGGCATGCCCGCAGCCTGTAGCTTTTCTGCCACATGTTCTGCCTGCCACAAAGCCAGCTTACTGCCTCGTGTGCCTATCCGTATTACTTTATCTGTTGTATTCTCTGCCATTTTATAGTTTCTGTGAGGTCGCAGCTATACTTTATACTTTGCGAAGCCTCATTTTATACTTTATACTGGGTGTAGGTAATAGCGGCCACAAGTTCCAGCACACGACTCCCTCGTCCTTTTTTATGGTTATTACCTCTAAGAGTAGGGTCATTTCATTCTAATAAATTCTATACTAAGATCTTAAGTAGTCATACTCTCAACCTGTATTTTTGGCCCTCCCGGCCAGTTGAGGAAGCCAGTTCCGGGCGGAGTCCCGGGAAGACTCAACAATCACTTTAAGTCACGAATCTGGAGATTCGCGCCAGAAAAATAGTAGAATGAAACGGTCCTGCTCCCAAGAGGTAAATCATTAACCCCAACAACCAATAACTATCAACCAACAACTAAACTACCCTTTTCGCAAATAGCCGGCAATCTGGATAGAACTATCTACGAACACCATTTTAGGGTTTGCATTGCGCTCTATGTGATAGTGTGCCTGATTCAGTTCTTCTGTAAGCTGAGATGCGTTGGCACCTGTGATTACTTTCGAGAATTTTTGCACGAAGTCCAATTCGGCAGGCGGCAAGTAGGTAACCAGTCCAGCGTCTATTCCATACAACATTACCTTCCGGAAGAGATTAAGGGCATAAAGCAGGAAATTCTTCTGGTTCTCCCGGCCAAGCGTCTGAAACTTATCACTCATCTCGATCATCTCCCCGAACTTGTAACTGTAACAGTTTCGCATCCAATCGGTGAAAAACCCAAAGTAATCACTGCTGATCTCGGTGGTAAGTTTAGCGGCTGCGTTTAAATTACCCTCAGCCAGTTGGGCTATCTGGTAAGCAACGTCTGGGCTGGTGTTATACTTCTCCTGCAGATACTGTATTACCTCCTGCTCCGTGAAATTGCGCACCTGCATGATCTGGGTACGGGAAGTGATGGTAGCCAGCAGCTTTTCGGAAGCCTGCGCCACCAGCAGGAAAAGTGTCTTGGCAGGCGGCTCTTCCAGCAGCTTCAGCAAGGCATTTGCTGCAGCAGAGTGCATCAGCTCCGGCAACCAGATCACCACTATCTTGTAATCGCCTTCAAAAGCCTTCAGCGACACGAGTTTAACCAACTGGCGGCTTTCCTCTTTAGAGATAATACCTTGTTTGTTTTCAGCGCCGATGTGCTGCATCCAGTCGTTCAAGCCCTGATAGGGGCTGGCCAGCACGAACTCACGCCATTCGTTCATGAATTTGCTGCTCAGGGCATCCTTGCTTACCGATTTGGTAGCTGTAACAGGCATCACGAAGTTAAAATCAGGATGTACCAGCTTGTTCATTTTCACACAGCTGCCACATGTTCCACATGAATCATCGGGCTGCTTGTTCTCACAGTTGATGTAAGTGGCATAGGCTAAAGCCAGTGCCAGGTTGGCGCTTCCCTCCTGACCCAGAAACAGCTGCGCATGTGCCACATGGTTATGCTGCACCGATTTCAGCAAAAGCTGCTTCGCCTCCTTATGCCCTATGATCTGTGAAAACTGCACTATATTTAATTGTTATATTGTTGATTGTTAAATTGTTTAAGAGTTAAACTATTAAAATCCTTCATCCTTTAATTAATAGACTCCTTCGCTATAAATTCCAACAAACACTGCGTTCACTTTAATTAGTAACACATCACTCAGTTCAGGATTAACAATTAACAATTTAACAATTCAACAATTAAGACCTATCCCACACACGGTATTGTTGTGTTTCTTCGAACACCTTTTTAAGTATGTCTTTTTCCTGCTCGCTGAACTCCACGCTACGGCGCTCCATCACTTTTTCAGCCACTTCGTAGGCTTTGCGCAGAGCAAAGGTCTCAAAGCCCGAGGCACCACCCCAGCTAAACGAAGGTACAAAATTACGAGGGAAACCAGGCCCGAAAATGTTTGCGCTTACGCCAACCACCGTGCCTGTATTGAACATGGTGTTAATGCCGCATTTGCTGTGATCGCCCATAATAAGACCGCAGAACTGTTGTCCTGTGTTCTTAAAACCGCCTTTGGCATAATTCCAGATCTTTACCTCAGCGTAGTTGTTCTTCAGGTTGGATGTGTTCGTATCGGCACCGATGTTGATCCATTCGCCCAGTACGGAATTGCCTAAATACCCTTCGTGACCCTTGTTGGTGTAACCAAAAATAACAGAAGCCGCTACTTCGCCGCCGACTTTGCAGTAAGGACCAATGCTCACATCCCCGCGCATTTTACCGCCCACGTTCACATTACTGCCTTCGCCTAAGGCAAACGGTCCTTTTATAACTGCGCCTTCATGCACCTGGGAGTTTTTACCAAGGTAAATAGGGCCATTCTCGGCATTAAGTATGGCGGCACGTATCTTTACGCCTTCTTCAATAAATATATTCTCCTCGCCATAAACAATAGTATGCTTATCACCTATAGGCTGGCTTTTACGGCCGGCTGTCAATATTTTATAGTCTTTGCGAATCTGCTCGCCGTTAAGCACAAAAATATCCCAGACATTGGTAACAAGATCGCATTCAACATTGCAGCTATGCTTTTTAGACGTTGAAGCCTTCAGCATTTCAGATACAGAGTGCAAATCGAGATTATCGCCATTAAAAGCCACCAAAGTATCGCCTTTGTAAAGAGCCTCACCTAACTTTAGCCTTTGGATTTCGGCTAAAAGTGGCTCACTGGGCAATAGCGCTCCGTTTACATAGAAATTTTCGTGCGTCTGCTGCAGCGAATATTTTTCCTGCAGGTATGATTCGGTCATATAAGACACAGTCGCACCCGCATAGTGCTCCCATTTCTCTGATATGGTAAGGATACCAACCCTTATTTCTGGAACAGGGCGCGTAAACGACAGTGGCAAAAGGTTTTGCCTGATCACAGGATCGCAGAAGAGAATAATGTTCATAGCACAAAAATAAAAAAGTCTTCCTGATTTTTGCAGGAAGACTTTTTCTAAAACGTTTTAACCGGGTAAAACCGCTTATTTTTTCTTGTAACGCGTGTTGAATTTCTCTACACGGCCAGCAGTATCCACGAAAATATTTTTACCAGTATAGAAAGGGTGAGAAGCAGAAGAAACTTCCACTTTGATAACTGGATACTCTTTTCCGTCTTCCATCGTAATAGTTTCGTCAGAAGTCATTGTAGAACGAGTGATAAATTTGAAATCACTAGTCATATCCTGGAAAACCACCTCTCTGTACTCTGGGTGAATGCCTTTTTTCATTATTATAAACGTTAATTAACCTTAATTTCTGAATCGGACTGCAAATTTAACAAGTTTTTTGTAAACTAAAACGGTTATCACCAAATTATTTTATACCAGCCTTAATTCCTGTAACTGATAGGATTATCTTCTTAAATTTGCCTAAGCGCTAAACCTAAGTCAACCAAACCATGACACCACAAACGCAAAGCCTGATACTGGATAAGAGCCAGATAGAGCAAAAAATTACCCGCATGGCCTACGAGATGTACGAGCGTAATTTTGAGGAGCAGGAACTTGTGCTGGCCGGCATCTACCAGAACGGCTATGCCTTTGCGCAGAAGCTGGCAGAGAAACTACAGGCTATTTCACCTGTTAAGGTGCACCTGCTGCAAGTACGAATCGATAAAACTGCCCCACTGGAAGCTCCGGTTACACTTTCGCCGGAGGGTGTTGATCTGGAAGGCAAAAATGTGATTTTAGTTGACGATGTGCTAAACACGGGCAAAACCCTGGCCTATACTTTAAACAAACTGCTCCCCCTGAACCCTAAAAAAGTAGAAGTAGCCACCTTGGTAGACCGCCATCACCCGCTATACCCCGTTGCCGCCACTTACACAGGCTATTCTCTAGCCACTACCCTGCAGGAGCATGTAAATGTGGTACTGGAAGACGATGAGGTAGCAGCTTATGTGTTGTAAAGTTAAATGGTTTAATGGCTGCATGGTTAAATGGTTAATTTACTTTCTTCCAATGCCATTTAATTATATCATCTTGAATATATACTAATGGCGAACTGAAGTATTTATAAATGTATGTAAGCTGTCTGAAATCCTCTCAACAATTCAACCATTTAACTATTTAACCATTTAACAATTTAAACGATGAAAAGAATCTGCTTCGCCACCAACAACAAGCACAAGATAGCCGAGGTAAGCCAGATGCTGGAAGGCAAGTATGAGTTGGTGGGCCTGGAGGAGATTGGCTGCTACGAAGAACTGCCCGAGGAACAGGATACGATGGAGGGCAACTCCCGCCAAAAAGCGCAGTACGTGTGGCAAAAGTATAACATCAGTTGTTTTGCCGATGACAGCGGCCTGGAAGTGGAGGCATTGAACGGTACGCCGGGTGTTTACTCGGCTCGTTATGCCGGCCCGCAACGCTCCGACAGCGACAATATAAACCTGCTGCTTAAAAACCTGGAAGGGCAGACGAACCGAAGAGCCCGATTCAAAACCAGCATCACCCTTATACTTAACGGGCACGAACACCAGTTCGAAGGCACCGTAAACGGAACTATAACCAAGGAGTGGAAAGGCAACAAAGGCTTTGGCTACGACCCGGTTTTTCTGCCAGACGGCTATGAACAGACCTTTGCCGAAATGTCCGGAGAAGAAAAAAACGCCATCAGTCACCGTGGCCACGCCGTACGCAAACTGGTAGATTTTTTAAAATCTCAGGGTTAACGTATAATTTTTTGCGAGCCCTATGGTCTTGTTCTGCCTAAACTCTTAATTTTGTAGCCTGAAACTAAAGCTTCCAATGCAAAAGCCATTTATCGTCGGGATTACAGGAGGTAGTGCTTCAGGAAAAACCACTTTTTTGAATAAACTACTCAGTTCATTCTCACCGGAACAAATTTGCCTGATCTCACAGGACAATTACTACAAAGACCGGGAACACCAGACAAAAGACCCGAACGGAGTCATAAACTTTGACCTCCCTTCCTGCATCGACGACGAAGCCTACGCGGCTGACATTAAAAAAGTAAGCCAGGGCGAAACCGTTTACCGCAAAGAGTATACTTTTAACAACCCCAACGTAGTAGCCAAGCAACTTGAGTTTAAACCGGCTCCGATTGTTGTGGTGGAGGGCATCTTTGTTTTCTACTTTGAGGAGGTTGCCAAACTGCTGGACTTGAAAGTATACATCGACGCCAAAGAGTACATAAAACTGCAGCGCCGCATCGTGCGCGACAAAATTGAGCGTGGTTACGACCTGGATGACGTGCTGTACCGATACACGCACCATGTGGCCCCTACTTACGAAAAGTATATCAAGCCTTACAAGAACGACGCTGACATCATCATCCCGAACAATGCTAATTTTGAGCGTGGCCTGGATGTACTCACCACTTTCTTAAACGCTAAAACAAAAGCATGAGAAGCAAATTTGCGGTAATAGGACTGGGTATCTTCGGCAACTCGATAGCCCGCACGCTGGCAGAACGCGGCGCAGAGGTAATTGCCATCGACAACGATGAAGACCACGTGGAGGCCATTAAAGACGATGTAGCCTATGCCGTTGCCCTCGACGCTACCGATATCCGTGCCCTGGAAGCCCAGAACATTCAGGACATGGACGCCGTGGTAGTGGCCATCGGCGAGGACTTTGAGGCATTGCTTATTACCACAGCCAATTTGCAGGAGCTTAATATAAAGCGTGTAATTACCCGTGCATCCAACAAACAGCAGCGCCGCATACTCGAGAAAATGGGTGTGCAGGAGATACTGTCGCCGGAGGGTGAGGTAGGTAAAACCGTGGCAGAACGCCTGTTGCAGCCAAACATACGCACCTTTTTGCCTCTGCCTGACAACTACGAGATCGTGGAGATAAATGCGCCTCGCAACATCGCCAACCGCAGCCTGGCAAAAATATCCCTGCGTGAGAAGTATAACCTTAACCTGATCACCATCAAACGCTTTTTTGAGGAGATACAGGATGGCAAACCTACGCAGGTAGAGCACATTATTGGTGTACCAAAAGCGGATACCATCATCTATCCATCAGACATTCTGATCCTTATCGGAAAAAAGAACGACGTAAAGCGATTTGTTGATGTAAACCGCTAAATTTTTCTGATTTTTTCGGAAATAATTTTACATTTGTGGTTATACATGCCAAAAGCGAAGAACATACCAAGCCATTTAAAGCATCTTTTGATGACACTTACCCTGCTGTGGGCACTAATGCTCAACGGTCAGGAAGTGGTGGCTTATACTTGCGCAGCTGAGGCAACCCCACAACAGACAGACATCCGCCTGGCTGGTCAGCAGGAAAACAAGACCGTTGTAAAGCAGAAGGTATCTTTAGAGGCCACTACCTCTTTTGTAGCACTAAACCTGCAGCAGGCCGTTGAGCCGCTACCGCAGATTACCTTTGCCAACCCAACCGATGATATTCTTTTAGCTGCCTATACTACCATTCCGCCAAGTGCAGGGTATTTAGCGCAGATATTCCCGATTTCCGTTCAGCCCAACGCCCCCTAGGCTGAAACTCCCCTTCTCTTATATTACCCGGCTTACGCTGCAAAACACACAGATAATCAAGCCGATACGGAACAACTATACTATTTATAAAGTTGAGTTAGATAGTTTCCGTTTTTTAGTTTGTATTTCAATTTCACCTATACTTTCACTAATTAAACAATGCGTAACAAATCGTTAATAATCGCTTTAACGGTAATTGTATCGGCTATCTGCCTTTACTTCTTATCGTTTTCGTTTGTTGCCAGCCGCATCCAGGACAAAGCCGAGGCTTATGCCACCGATGCACAAGGCAACATAGATATGGCTAAGCAGCAGGCTTACCTTGATTCCATCTGGAATGAGGAAGTGTTCCTGGGCATGACATATCAGGAGGTAAAAGAAAATGAACTTGGCCTTGGCCTTGACTTAAGAGGCGGTATGCACGTTGTGCTTGAGGTTTCTCCAGTTGAGATCATCAAGTCAATGTCTGGCAACAGCAAAGACCCTAATTTCCTGAAGGCCCTGGAGCGTGCTACAGAACTGCAGCGTAACAGCCAGGAGAGCTTCACAACTCTTTTCGAGCAGGCTTACCGCGAAATCGAGCCAAATGGCCGCTTAAGCCGCATCTTCTCCAACACTGCTAACCGTGGCAAGATTTCTTACGAGTCTTCTAACGAGGAAGTAATCGAAGTGATTGATCAGGAAGTAGAAGAAGCCATTGACCGCTCATTCAACATCCTTCGCACACGTATCGACAAATTCGGCGTTACGCAGCCAAACATTCAGCGCCTGAAAGGCACTGGCCGTATCCAGATCGAATTACCGGGTGTAGATAACCCTGACCGTGTTCGCAAGCTTCTTTCCGGCATGGCGAACCTTGAGTTCTGGGAAGTATGGTCTCCGCAAGAGTATGGCCCATACTTTATGCAGGTTGGCCAATACCTTGATAAGCAGCAGGAAGCTGGTAAACTTGACCTGAAAAAAGCCGCTGCACCTAAGCAGGATGCACTGTCTGCAGCCGCAGCTGCAACCGACACTACTACTAAAGACGCTTTAGCCCAGGCTGCTACCGGCGACACAAACGCCGTAGCCGCTACACAAGATACTAACGCAACTGCCGCACTAGACACAACTGCACAGCAGGGTGGCGTACTGGCAAACCTTTTCGTGCCTACTCCGGGTGGCTTGCTTGCCAACGTGCGCGATACAGCCAGAATCAACGAGATCTTCAGCCGTCCTGAGGTACGTTCAATGTTCCCTCCGAACATGAAGTTCTTATGGTCTGTTAAGCCGGTTGCCGGCGAAGGCAAAACACAGTTTGTTGAGTTCTATGCGATTAAGAAAGGTCGTGATGGCAAGGCTCCGCTAGGTGGCGACGCTATCAACGATGCACGTCAGGACTTCGACCAGCAGGGCCGCCCTGAGATCACGATGACAATGAACGCTACAGGCTCTAAGAAATGGGCTCGCTTAACTGGCGAGAACGTAGGCCGCCAGGTTGCTATCGTACTGGACGACTATGTATACTCTGCCCCAGTGGTACAGAGCGAGATCACAGGTGGTAACTCTTCTATCTCTGGCAACTTCACTATCGAAGAAGCACAAGATCTTGCTAACATCCTGAAGGCAGGTAAAATGCCAGCTCCTACGCGTATCGTAGAAGAGGCTGTAGTTGGTCCATCACTAGGTAAAGAGGCTATCAACCAGGGTTTACTTTCTACTATCGCTGGTTTAGTTGTAGTAGTTGTATTCATGATCGGTTACTACAGCCGTGGCGGTTTCATCGCTGACCTTGCCCTTGTGTTCAACGTATTCTTCATCCTGGGTATCCTTGCTCAGTTTGGCGCTGCGCTTACACTTCCTGGTATCGCCGGTATCGTACTTACACTGGGTATGGCCGTGGATGCGAACGTACTTATTTTTGAGCGTATGCGTGAGGAGGCTAAAAAAGGCCTTAGCATGCGTGAGATCATCAACAAAGGTTACGACAAGGCATTCAGCACTATCTTGGATGCTAACGTTACAACGTTCCTGGTAGGCTTTATCCTATACTTCTTCGGCTCTGGTCCGGTAAAAGGCTTTGCCATTACCCTGATGATCGGTATCGTTACTTCATTCTTTACATCAGTATTCATTTCTAGACTGTTTGTAGAAAGCACGTTCAAGAAAGCTGGTAAGCTGTCTTTCTCTTCTGCGCTGTCAGACAACATGTTCCGCAACATTACATTTGATGTAATGCGTTACAGAAAAGCTGCTTATGCGTTCTCATTAGGCGTTATTGCGTTCGGCTTTATTGCGATGTACATCAACGGTGGCCCTAACCTGGGTGTAGACTTCAGAGGTGGACGTTCGTATGTGGTTGAGCTTGACAAAGCAGTTCCGGCTTCTGATGTCCGTTCTACGTTGCTTGACAATTTTGAAGGCGCTGGTACAGAGGTTAAGACTTTTGGTGCATCTAACCGTGTGAAAGTAATTACAAGCTGGTTGGCTGACGACGAGAGCCTGGAGGCAGACAACAAAGTAAGAGCCGCGCTTGACGAAGGACTTGCCACATACGCTGACCTGAACCCGGAAGTGCTAAGCTCTTCTAAAGTAGGTGCAACTATGGCAGACGACATCCAGAACACAGCGTTTATCGCTATCATCCTGGCTTTAGTTGGTATCTTCCTTTACGTGATGATCCGCTTCAGAAAATGGCAGTTCTCGCTGGGTGGTGTTGTGGCCTTGCTACACGATGCCTTGATGATCATTGCCGTGTTCTCTATACTTGACCTGTTCGGTATATCTTACGAAATGGACCAGGTGTTCATTGCTGCGGTACTTACCATCATCGGTTTCTCTATCAACGATACCGTGGTAATCTTTGACCGTGTACGTGAGTACATGAACGATAACCCACGCACTAAGATCAGAGACCTGGTTAACCCGGCGCTTATCAGCACGTTCAGCCGTACGATCATCACATCACTTACCCTGTTATTAGTGGTTGTGATCCTGTTCTTCTTCGGTGGTGAAGTTCTACGTGGCTTCTCCCTGGCGATGATCATCGGTGTGTTGTTCGGTACTTACTCTTCCCTGTTCATCGCTACGCCAATTGTAGTAGACACAGTAAAAGAAGAGCCTAAGCCAGCTACTGCAACAGCAACACGCGCTTAAGTATAAACACAAGTATAAATCAGAAGCCCGGGGCAGCACTGCTCCGGGCTTTTGTGTTTATTGGGACTATATGATTTTGAGGACATCTAGGCAGTGCCGGGTCCAACCACCCCTGTTGTGTTACCTCTCCCCAGCCCTCTCCTTTTATCGAGGGCCCCTACCCCCAAAACAGGAGAGGGAGCTTTACCCTTCACATATGCAATCAGGGTAGTATATGATATTGTTGGGACAGATCGCAACCTATTCAGATGATAGTGTTAGCTATGATTCATACATCTCCAATTAGTAATGGTAGAAATTCCCCTCCTGTTTTTAGGAGGGGCTAGGGGAGGTGAAACTCCCCGCCTTAGACTCTAAAGGGGGCCCCTTCACCCCCAGGAGGGGATAAAGGGGTGGTTCGACCCGGAATTGAAGAAATTCCCCTCTGGGGGTAGGGGCCCTCCTTTAAAGAGAGGGGCAGGGGTGTGTTAATCGTCTGAAGAAACTCCACTACTTAATGATAGTGGCTCGAAGATGGTTGGACCCGATAATAACCAGAAATCATAAAAACCCAATCAATCTCATTAATCTACGGTCAATCTCCTTAATCACCGGTCCAAAAAAACAGCCAGCCCTTATTCAGAGCTGGCTGCTTTATACTTTAACAGATGCTATACTTTAGATAGTCACGCCGTCGGCAACTACTTCTTTTACTTCCGGCACCATGCGCTTCAACAGGTTCTCGATACCAGCTTTTAACGTTACTGTTGCAGATGGGCAACCGCTGCAAGAGCCTTGCAGGTGTACGGTTACCACGCCATCATTATAAGACTTAAATGTAATGTTACCGCCATCCTGCTCTACAGCCGGACGTACATAGTTATCAAGCAGGTCAATTACCTTTTTGGCAATCTCAGCGTCCTCAGCCGATGTCTCGCCATTAGCCTCTGTAGGAGCAGCTTTCTTAGCAGAGAAGCCTTCAACAAAGATCGGGCCGCCGGCCTCTACATAAGACTTCAGGAACGTGCGCAGCTCAGGTATAAGCTTAACCCACTCCAGGTCTGAGTTTTTGGTGATAGTTACAAAGTTGCTGGCAATGAACACACGCGAAACGTAGTCGAAGTTGAAAAGCTCCTGCGCCAGCGGCGACTCCATGGCACTCTCCAGATTTGGATAATCTACGCTCTGCCCTTCAGGCAAAAGCTGCTGGTTCATCACAAATTTCATCGATTCCGGGTTAGGGTTTGCCTCAGCATAAACCGAAACCACTTTTTCTTTATTTTCTGACATGTAAATCTCTCGTTTTAAACTAGAACTAGTGCATACTGCATTAAGTTTCCAAAATTAGGCATTATTTCCGACGAAGTAAACCATTTGCATGTATATACATAAATTCTTCTAACTGCTTGCCCCCGGTCTTTTGGGGTGGCTATTTAAGGGAGAAAATGTATCTTTGTGCCACAACCAATTAATTGACCTTATCAATACCGCACTGATCTAGACATGCTGAACAACTTTATATTTCTGGTGCAATCACAACACGCAGCCCCTGCGTTTCTGATTATACCTTTCCTGATACTGATCGGAATGATTGCTGCCGGCCCTATCTTCTTCGGACACTTCTGGGAGCACAACTACAAAACAATAGCCGTAACCCTGGGCCTTGCGGTGCTGGCTTACTACATTTTCGCGCTCGGCGATTACCACATGCCGGTGCATACTTTCTTTGAGTACGCCTCGTTTGCCATACTTCTGAGCTCGCTTTACATTGCCGCCGGTGGTATCTATATAAATATTAATGCCAATGCCACACCTGCCATGAACGTGGCCCTAGTAGCTGTTGGTGCTGTTTTAGCAAACTTCGTGGGTACAACCGGTGCCTCTTTGTTATTGATCAGGCCTTTTATCCGCCTCAACATTCACCGCATCAAGGCTTATCAGATCGTGTTCTTCATCTTTATCGTGAGTAATGCTGGTGGTTTGCTTACACCGCTTGGTGATCCTCCGCTTTTCATAGGCTTCCTGAAGGGTGTGCCTTTCTTCTGGACACTACAGCACTTATTTACGCCATGGGTATTAACAATTGCGCTGCTTTGCCTTATCTTCTTTTTTATTGACCGCAGAAACAAGGAAACCGAATACACGCCGCGCCCTGAGGTAGTTGCCAAAAACGAAGCCAAGACCGAATTTTACGTAAGCGGAAAGCGCAACCTGTTCTGGCTGGCCATCATTATCGGTGCCATTTTCCTGGACCCTAACGTAATTGAAGGACTTCCGCACATTGCTTATGATGGTAATAAGTTCTCTTTCCTACGTGAGATCATTCAGCTTTCTGCCGCCTTCGCCTGTTTCAAGTTCTCGAGTAAAACAGCGCTGGCTGGAAACCAGTTTAACTTCCATCCTATTTTGGAGGTGGTGTTCCTATTCTTTGGTATTTTCTTTACCATGATGCCGGCCCTGCAATTGTCTGCAGCTATTGCCTCGTCTCCGGAGTTCTCGCAGTATATCACGCCAAACTTCCTATACTGGGCCACAGGCTCGCTTTCTGGTTTCCTGGATAATGCACCAACCTATGCTAACTTCCTTTCACTGGCCATGGCCAAGTATGATATGGCACAGAACAGTGTAGTGGAGGTAAAAGCGTTTGCCACCGGTACCGGCGCCGACCCTGGCACGCTTGTACTTTTAGAGGCAATCTCACTGGCAGCTGTATTGTTTGGTGCATTCACTTATATCGGCAACGGCCCTAACTTCATGGTAAAAGCTATTGCAGAGAGCGCAGGCATCAAGATGCCTTCTTTCTTCGCTTACATTGTGCGTTACTCTATCCCGTTCCTGTTACCTGCACTTATACTTGTATGGTACTTAGTTGTGTACCTGAAGCTTTTCTAAAAAGAAAGTTTAAAATATAAAACAAAAGCGCCGCCCCAATACTAGGGAGCGGCGCTTTTGTTTTATACTGATATGCTTGTGGTCTGCTTATACTTTACTTACCTGCTGCCTTAACAGAAAATCGGCGATAACCAACGCAGCCATGGCATCCACTATAGGTACAGCACGAGGCAACACACACGGGTCGTGTCGACCTTTGCCTTGCAGCGTAATATCCTCGCCGGTGTCGTTTATGGTTTGCTGAGGTTGAAGTATAGTGGCAACAGGCTTGAAAGCTACATTGAAGTAAATATCCTGCCCGTTGCTGATGCCTCCCTGTATACCTCCGGAGTTGTTGGTGCGTGTGCGAACATTTCCGTCCTCATCAGTATAAAACTGATCATTGTGCTCGGAGCCGCGCATACTTACGCCTTCAAAGCCACTGCCATACTCAAAGCCTTTCACAGCGTTTATACTTAGCATGGCCTTACCCAGCTCAGCGTGTAGCTTATCAAAAACAGGCTCACCCAAACCGGCAGGCACACCTTGTATCACGCAACTTACTACCCCACCAATGGTATCCAGATTATCGCGGGCTTCTTCTACCACACCAATCATGCGGGCAGCTATTTTGCCATCAGGACAGCGTACTTTATTAGCGTCAATCTTATTAAGATCGAGCTTGGAGTAGTGTTTGCGCAGCTTTACCCTGCCCACCTGCGATACATAGGCGTTAACCGTGATGCCATACTTTTGGAGGAGCTTCATGGCCAGTGCACCGGCAGCTACGCGTGCCACTGTTTCGCGGGCAGAGCTGCGGCCACCACCACGGTAATCGCGGGTGCCATACTTGGCAGCGTAAGTATAATCGGCGTGTGACGGACGGTAAGCGTGTTGTATATGGCTGTAGTCGTGGCTATGCTGGTCTTTGTTGTTTACCACCAGGGCAATGGGCGTGCCTGTTGTCTTCCCTTCAAAAATGCCCGAAAGTATGGTTACTTTGTCTTCCTCCTTGCGGGGTGTTGTTATGTCAGACTGACCGGGACGGCGGCGGTCCAGGGCATGCTGGATCTCTGCTTCACTTATCTCCAGTCCGGCAGGGCAGCCATCTATAATTACGCCAACAGCAGGGCCATGCGACTCGCCAAAGGTGGTTATTTTAAAAAGCTTGCCATATGAATTGCTCATGCGTTTCTGTTCTTTAAGAATACAAATGCTGATACTGCCAACAATACAAAAAGTATAATGTTTGTGTATCGCTTAATCTCATCGAAGAAGTGAAGACTTACCAATGTGTTGTCTTCATTTTCGATGATGTTGTAAAAGGAGCCCAGATCCCGGGACAGCACAAGGGCATCACTGTCCTTGGCACCTGTTACATACACCTGCAAAGTTGGGCGCAGCGTATCGTAGGTAGCAGTGGCTGGGTTGAAGTATATCCATTCTATAGTGTTGCTAAGGTCATATGTGCCAGGCTCACGCGGCAGCACGGCATACGAAAAAGATTTCTCTCCTAATACCCTTCCTGCGCGCCTTGTCACATCCTGGCGCACATCCGGCGGGTAAAACTCGAGGCCAGGGGGGGCCTCCGGCGACGGCGGCATCACGGCATCCAGATTACCTTCCCCCACAATTTCAAACTGGTACGTAAAGCTCTTGTTTACCGGTACCCGCTTGCTAGACACTTGTTCACGGAGCCTGTAGTTACCCACTGGCACTGTATTGCGCAACGGATGCGCCGGCAATTCCATCACTTCCACTACACGCTCACGGCTATAAAATGTCTTAAAGCCCTCCTGCCTGTCCTCGGTTAGCAGATTTGGTGTTTTGGCCACTTTATACTTTACCATTTTAAGCTGCAGCTGCGGGAACTTTAAAGGTTGCAGGTTTAAAGGGTAATACACCGCCTCATAAAGCCTGAAACGCAGGTATGGCTTGCCCTCTACTTTCACGTTTTCCGGGGTAATTTCAGAGAAGTCGAACGTTTCTTCCCATACATTAGGTTGTTTTACCTGCCTTAAGATACCGGTTATCTGGTTGGCAAAGTCATGAAAATCAAGTAGCCGCTGGTCTTCCTCGGCCAGGTAAAAGTATAAGGCTACGTTAAGTCCCTCCCCTACAAACACCTTTTGCTTATTTGTGTAAAGTGATAAGAAAGCGTTATCGTCTTTGTCTATAAATTCAATTTCATCGCTTCCCGGCTCCTGCCTATCCTGCGGTTCGATCAGATCGGCTATAACGGGGCCCTGTGGGGTGGCAGCCTGCATGGGTACTACTTTTATGGCCATGCCCTGCGACTGCAACGTGGCACCGTTCACCTTCATGGTAAATGGTTTCAGCAGGTAATCGCCTTCTTCCAGGGCAGCGTAGTTTTGCGTATAAGTACGGATCACGTTGGTAACGCCACCCACTGTTATTGTCTTCTCTGAGGAGTAGCGGTTACTTTTTTTAAAGCCATCTATCTCCGGGAAAGGGGTGTACTCTTTCAGTTGCTCGTCCTGCAGTTTAATGGAAATGGTAAAATACTGATTGATTGGCAACGGACTTTTACCCAACTCAATGCTTGCTTGTTGGGCCAAACCTGGCACATACAAGGCTAAAATGAAGGTGAGTAAAAGTATGATGCAGCGCACTGTGTAATACGAAGTGGGTTATACAATTATGCCAAAAGTAAAATTAAGCATTTTATTTAATGCCCTTTGCAGTAATTGTAAATCATATCTGCTTGATACCTCGTAATCTAATTTTTTGCATAATTTTATCAACAAGTTATATAAACTTTTAAATTTATAAAAATTCCAATATAGTATAGCCCTAATATTTATATTGAATGAGCTTAAAACGTCATTTAGTTGCTTTAAAGACTTTAAATAGCTATTTGTTAAGCAGACACACCTATATATCTGAATATCAATAATCTAAAAATTTCAGTTTTTTATCCCCTTATCTGTTTTTAAAGCTAAATCCAAGCAGGCTCTTTACAACGTAATATTGAAGTAATATCCTTTAGAATGTCAACAATCAAAGGATGAGTACCTTAAACAAATTTTACATTAAAAGTAAGAGCTATGACCAAATTATCATTACATGGCAAGAATCAAGACGGGTTAAAACGTTCTCTTGTTGACCCTATGCACAGGCGTAACTTCCTTAAACATGCTGGCGCGGCCGCAGCTATAACAACATTATTGTTTACCTCCTCCTGCGACGATGACGATGACGACGACCCGAACACGGTAAACCTCGGATCAGGGGATATAGGGATTTTAAACTATGCTTATGCCCTTGAGCAACTGGAGGCAGCATACTATACAGAGGTGGTAGCCAAATCCGGGAGTGCGTTATCAGCTAGTGAGATGCAGGTAATGATGGATTTAAGAGCACATGAAGTAGCTCACAGAGAGTTATTTAGGACTGCTCTTGGCTCTAATGCTATTCCAGCTTTAGAGGTTGACTTCAGCTCTGTCAATTTCACAAACAAGTCAAGTGTACTCCAAACAGCCAAAACTTTCGAAGACTTGGGCGTAGCCGCCTACAACGGAGCGGGCAACCTGTTTACCGATACTGGACTTGGATTAGACTATTTATTATTGGCTGGTAAAATAGTTTCTGTGGAAGCTCGGCATGCAGCTGCGATACACGACTTAATCAGTAACAATACCAGAAAATTTGGTGAGGGCGAAGTAATTGACTCAAACGGCCTTGATCGTGCATTGGCCCCGGCTGACGTATTATCTGCAGCAGCACCTTTTATCAAAACGAGAATTAATTTCAGTAACCTACCAAAATAAGCGAAAGGAATATTAGCTATGAATATTTTCAAAATTATACAGGATATAGAAAAAGTAGATGGCGAAGTATATGAGCGCCTGTCTACAAGAAGAAAAGCCTTTAGCGAGTTTGGTAACTTCGGAAAGAAAGTGGCGATGGCGGCAGTACCAATTGCGATGGGCTCTATGTTTAAAAAGGCTTATGGGCAATCTACCAACAGCGTAGTGGATGTACTAAACTTTGCATTAACGCTGGAGCACCTCGAAGCTGAATTTTATGTACAAGGCCTTAACTCTCCCGGACTAAATTTTGGGACGAACAGAACATTTTTTGAGCAATTACGCAACCACGAGCAAGCGCATGTTCAGTTACTGAGAACGACCATTCAAAGCTTAGGAGGCACACCTGTTGCTAAACCAAACTTTGATTTTTCGGCAAAAGGAGCTTTCCCTGACTGGAATGTCAACTTACAGACTTATTTAGCTTTATCTCAGGCATTCGAGGATACTGGTGTTAGAGCCTATAAAGGTCAGGCTGCAAACCTGGTCAGCAATAACAATGTTCTAACAGCTGCGCTTAAAATACATGCGGTTGAGGCGAGGCATGCTTCAATTGTAAGAAGGATAAGAGGCTTAAAAGGATGGATCACACTTGATGAGCGAGGTGCCTCTATGCCAGCGGCTACACAACCAGTATACAATGGAGAGGCTCAGACAACACAGCTGGGTGTCAATGTTCCCACTGTTTCCAATGTATCTGCCAATAGTGTGAGCGAGGCGTTTGATGAACCACTTACCCGACAGGCAGTACTTGATATTGCAAGTTTATTTATCGTTTAGCTAAATAAATTTTCAGCAAAATAGCCACCTTTGTTGATAGAGGTGGCTATTTTGTTTTAAACTGACTTACAACGCTTTAAATCCCAACTCAGGAAGACAAAAGGATAATTGAAAATATAAAACTAACTGCTTATGCTATACCATTTTTAACTTTATCAATAATTTTTAATATATTTACACTAGAATTTAAGATCTGAAAGCAACTTTTTTAACCTGTTCCGTAATTAAAGAACAGAATAATTCATTAGCCTACCACAATGCTAGAATACATTAAAACCATTTTGCTGAAGGTTAGCTTCGACAAGATGCTGTTTGAAAAGGAGCTTCGAAAAGCCTTCAAAGTTTTAGTAAAAGAAGAATTAATTGAGCTTAAAAAATGGTGCTACGACCAGTTCTCTGGCATGTACTCCATAATCCTGAACAAGGTGTTCGCAAAGGCACAGGTATAACCCTTAATCTTTTTCGGGGCTTTCCTGCTGTACAAACTGGATGTTACGCAACATCCCCTTAAACCCTGTACGCTTTACCGCAGATTTCTTAAACAACTGCGCAAAAACTTCCTGTGTAAGTTCCTGCCAGTCTTTGGTCTTCATGTGGGCCAGTTGCGGGTGTGCCGTAAAAGCTGGTTCCTGGTGTGGTTTGCTAAACCGGTTCCAGGGGCACACATCTTGGCAAATGTCGCATCCAAAGATCCAGTTCCCGAACTTGCCCTGCATTTCGTTTGGCAGTTGATCCTTTAGCTCTATGGTAAAGTATGAGATGCACTTGCTGCCATCCACTACATATGGCTCCACAATGGCATTGGTGGGGCAGGCATCGATACAGCGGGTGCAGGAGCCGCAATAGTCTTTTATTGGCCCATCTGGCTCCAACTCCAGATCAATTATTAACTCCGCAATAAAATAAAAGCTGCCTATCTGCGGGGTTATCAGGTTTGAGTTTTTGCCTACCCAACCTAAGCCGCTTTTTTTTGCCCAAGCCTTGTCAAGTACCGGCGCCGAATCCACGAAGCAGCGGCCACCCACCTCGCCTATTTCCTCATTAATGTAATGCAGTAGCTCATTCAGCTTGTCTTTGATCACAAAGTGATAATCGGTACCATAGGCATACTTTGAAATCTTGTAAGTATCCTCGTCCTGTTGCTGGTCCTCTTTGGCAGGATAATAATTTAGCAGCAGCGATACCACGGTTTTAGCCCCATCAACAAGCAAACGCGGGTCCAGGCGTTTATCAAAGTGGTTCTCCATGTAGTGCATCTGGCCATGCATGTTCTGGTTGAGCCAGCGCTCCAGCCTCGGTGCCTCCTCTTCCAGGAAATCTGCTTTGGATATACCACAGTACATAAACCCCAGTTCCCTGGCCTTCTGCTTTACCTGATATGTATACTTCTCTCTGCTCAATTTATACTTTGTGCCGCTGTTTATACTTTCGCTGCCGCCTTAAACAACAAAAGTAAGGCAAAATAAATCCAATTACAGATTAAACCGGATTTTGACCGCAGATTAAACCAGATTTTGACCACAGATTAAAACTGATTTTAATGATTAGGCATGATTATTTTCTTCGCTTTACGCCAACCAGCCTGAAGTAAAGAGCGGTTACCACTTTATTTATAAAGTATAAGATTTAGTTAAAGTGTGTTAAAACTTATACTTCCTTTTGCTGCTTTTACTACCTTTCCCTTATCAAACTATAACCTATAAAACTATGAAAAAATTATTGGCAATTTTTCTGCTGTTGTGCCTGGTGCTGGCAGTAGAGGTTAAAGCTCAGGGCGTTCTGGAAAAGAATGGCAAGGTATTTCACCTGAGCCCTGGCGAGAAAGAGTATAATTATGCGCAGGCATATCGCAGCGGCAACCTGCTTTACATTTCGGGCACGGTTGGTAACGGCACCATGGAGGAGGCCATGGAACGGGTGTATAAAACACTGGAGTTCACGCTTAAGAAGTATAACCTCGATTTTACACACGTGGTAAAGGAGAACCTCTACACCCGCGACATGGAAGCCAGCAAGAAAAGTATGACTATCCGGAAAAAGTACTACGGCACCCACTCCCCTGCCGCCACCTGGGTACAAATCAACCGTTTGTTTGACGAGGAGTCTGTGCTGGAGGTGGAACTGATCGCAGAGATCA
The DNA here is from genome assembly GCF_058216375.1 of Pontibacter sp. GD7. Taxonomy (NCBI): domain Bacteria; kingdom Pseudomonadati; phylum Bacteroidota; class Cytophagia; order Cytophagales; family Hymenobacteraceae; genus Pontibacter; species Pontibacter sp. GD7. The sequence continues at coordinate 423,743 of NZ_JBYZMP010000002.1, forward strand.
AAAAGACAGAATAGCAAGTTGTGACAAAAGAACTTTTGACAAAGGACAAAAGACTGTCACAGTATAGCCATTTATAAATCTAACAGGTATCTATAGCATACTATCTACCTGTACTTCAGGCTGCTTCTATTCCTATACTACTTTTTTGATCAAACTCCGTTGTGACCATCCCACAAATAATAGCAGGTGTACTTTTAACCCAGCTAATCAATCTAATCCCCATTAATCTGTGGTTTAGACAATAAAAAAGCAGGCCACCAAGCCTGCTTTTTTCATTATATCAAAACAGTTATTTATTCAGATTGATCAAATAAGCCTCCTGAAGAAACTTGTTGCGGCGGTACCTTGCCCAGGTGCCTGTACGCGGCTTCTGTTGCCTCACGGCCTCTGGCTGTACGCTTAATATAACCCTCCTGTATCAGGAATGGTTCGTAAACCTCCTCAATAGTTTCGGCTTCTTCGCCGCAGGCCGTTGCAATAGTCGAAATACCTACAGGACCTCCTTTATACTTATCAATGATACAGGAAAGTATGCGTTTGTCCATATCATCGAGTCCATTATGGTCAACATCAAGTGCGCCCAGGGCAAAACGTGCAATTTCCACATCAATGGTACCGTTGCTTTTTACCTGCGCAAAATCGCGGGTACGGCGCAGCAGGTTGTTGGCAATACGCGGTGTACCACGGCTACGGCGTGCAATCTCAAATGCCGCATCTTCGTAAATCGGGGCGCCTAAAAGTGCCGAAGAACGCTTTACAATTGACGTTAGAAGTTCCGCATCATAATACTCCAGGCGGCTATTGATGCTGAAGCGGGCACGCAGTGGTGCAGTAAGCAAACCGGAACGTGTGGTTGCACCAATTAAGGTAAACGGGTTCAGGCTGATCTGTACAGAACGTGCATTCGGGCCTGAATCCAGCATGATATCGATCTTATAATCTTCCATCGCCGAGTACAGGTACTCTTCCACAATTGGGTTGAGGCGGTGTATCTCGTCAATGAAAAGTACATCATTCGGGTCCAGGTTAGTGAGCAAACCCGCCAGGTCGCTTGGCTTGTCCAGCACCGGGCCAGAGGTCATTTTTATACCAGCCCCCAGTTCAGAGGCGATGATATGCGACAACGTAGTTTTACCCAAACCCGGAGGTCCGTGCAGGAGCACGTGGTCCAGCGCCTCGCCGCGGTGTTTAGCCGCCTGCACAAATATTTTCAGGTTCTCCACCACCTTCGCCTGACCTGTAAAATCTGAAAAGCTAAGCGGACGGAGCGCCTTGTCTATGTCGCGTTCGGTTGGCGTCATGTATTCGCTGCCGCCAGTAAGATAATCTTCCCTCATGCTCTAAATTTAATGCTTATTTTCTGCTTTTGCAGTACTAAATGGTAACAATTTGCCGCAGCAATTCGCTCCATTTCAGCTTACGAATTTACGTAATTTTGCTAATTATTTTATAACACATAAGCATAAATCTAATTTAATTAGCATTTATAAAAAGATATTTGGCGCTTTTTTTTAGCTGCTGCTTTTCCTAAGTCTTATTTCCCTATCGTTTCATATTATACTTTGGTGCGCTCAAGGCCGCGTGGCCTCGTTTCTCTGCATCGCCGCTGTGTTCCCTCCTGCGCTTGCGCGCTGCCGCATCCGCGGCACCGGATCTCACAAGGTGGCTCTTTAAAGAGGGCCCCTACCACTACTGTTCGAAACCTACTTAATATGCTCTTTTTCTCCTGTAATCCTCCTTTTTAAGGACGAAAGTGTCCCCTTGAGGACAAGTGAAAACGGGAGTTTGAAACTTGCGACCGTAGGTAACAGGGGTGTCAATCAGGTTCCGGATTGCTCAAAAGTTCATTTATACTTATAAAGCCTGCTAACGAAAACACCCCTATGGTCCCCTCAAGGGGACAGTCTGTTCTCAAACAAACATACTTTTAAGGCATTAGGACACACAATGTCTAGGTTTCGAACAGTAGTGGGCCCCTACCCCCACAGAGAAACTGGGATGGACACTTCTTGGTTAAAGCCTTCTGCAACTGGCAAGCAAGTGTAAAAAAGTAATAGCAAAATTCCCCGCCTTGGACAATCGAGAACGAGAGTTCGAAGATTGCGAGCGTAGCTCTGAGAGGTTGGGGTGGTTTGACCCGGTAATACCAGACACTCGCAGGAGCTTCGCACGCTGCGAGGTCTTTTAATCCTGCTAATCTTTAAAAATCCTGTAAATCCTGATTCAAAAAAAGGCAGCCACTCACGCAGCTGCCTCTCAAAATTTATACTTTATCGCCACTCGATAAACGAGCAACGAATAACGATCAACGACCTATTTAAAAGCTTGAATGCCGGTAATATCAGCACCAGTGATTAGTAAATGTATATCGTGCGTTCCTTCGTAGGTGATCACAGATTCCAGGTTCATCATGTGGCGCATGATCGGGTACTCGCCGGTAATGCCCATACCACCATGAATCTGACGTGCCTCGCGGCAGATGTGCAGGGCCATATCCACGCTGTTGCGCTTGGCCATCGATATTTGCTGCGTAGTGGCTTTGCCTTCATTCATCAGCGTACCTAAGCGCCACACCATCAGCTGGGCTTTGGTTATCTCCGTCAACATTTCGGCCAGTTTTTTCTGGGTAAGCTGAAACCCGCCGATTGGCCTATCGAACTGTATGCGCTCTTTGCTATACTTTAGCGCCGACTCATAGCAATCGATGGCAGCACCGATGGCTCCCCAGGAAATACCGTATCGGGCAGAGTCCAGGCACCCAAGCGGACCACGGAGGCCATCCACGTTTGGCAGCAGGTTCTCTTTCGGCACTTTCACGTTGTCAAACACCAGTTCGCCGGTGCAACTGGCGCGTAAACTCCATTTATTGTGTATCTCAGGGGTGGTAAAGCCTTCCATGCCACGCTCCACGATCAGTCCTTTGATGCGGCCTTCCTCGTTCTTAGCCCAAACTACCGCAACCTGGCACTCCGGAGAGTTGGAGATCCACATTTTAGAGCCGTTCAGCAGGTAATGGTCGCCCATGTCTTTGATGTTGGTCATCATGCCGCCCGGGTTCGAGCCGAAGTCTGGCTCTGTCAGGCCGAAGCAGCCCAACCACTCACCGCTTGCAAGTTTAGGCAGATATTTCTTACGCTGCTCCTCAGAGCCATACTTGTAAATTGGATACATCACCAACGACCCCTGCACAGATGCCGTGGAACGCATGCCAGAATCGCCACGCTCTATTTCCTGCATGATGATGCCGTAGCTGATATAATCCAGGCCACCGCCACCATACTCTGTTGGGATCGTCGGGCCAAAGGCACCCACGTCACCGAACTTCTTCACGATCTCGGACGGGAAGTGTGCATCCTGCGCCCATTGCTCTATGTAGGGCGATATTTCACGCTTTACAAACTCACGCATGGTCTGGCGGATCAGCAAATGCTCTTCCGTCAGTAAATCATCAATGTTATAGTAATCAGGGGCTCCTGTTGATTCGTAGGCCATAGTTTTGTTTTAAGGTTAAGTAAGAAGGGTAATACGCAAATATAAAACTAAATCAGGATTTTCAGGATGAAAGGATGAACAGGATTTAGTGGATAAACAGAATGATCTATATTAATGTTATCCAACCACCCCTAACCCCTCAAAGCTACGCTCGCAATCTTTGAACTCTCGTTCTCGATTGTCTAAGGAGGGGAATCTGCTATAACTTTGGTTAAAGTATAAGTTTCATTGCTGCGGCCAACCCTCGGACAGGTCGCGACCTGTCCCTGCAAAATACATTCTAGTTACTTTAGCGATGACATTTGAAGCAGTAAGTAAAAGCTCCCCGCCATACAAAGAGGTGCTAGGGGTGGTTGGAGCCGGTGCTTGAGATAAATCCTATAAATCAAATTAATCTGCGGTCAATAATCCTCAAAACTTATAAAATCCCCTTAATCACCGGTCAAAAAAAGCCCCACCAAAATGGCGGGGCTTCCGGGTGTATAGTATGAGTTTTATACTTTAGAACTTTAACCCCACCGACAACAGGAAATTACGTGTAGCCTGTGGGTAGTAGAAGTTCTCTGTGGTCTGTGCATTACCTGCAATGTAGCTGAAAGTATAGCCATTAGCCGCATACATCTCGTTGAACAGGTTATTCACCAGCAGCCCTAACTCCAGCTCTTTCAGCATATTCTTGAAGCCGACGTTGTAACGCAGGCGCAGGTCGCCTACCTGGTACGGACGAATAATGCGGGCCTCATTCTCTGTGTTGTCCAGGTACTGCTTGCTAACGGTTTTATAGATGAAGGCAGCACGCAGGCCTTTTAGCACCTCTACCTCCAACTGATTAGTAGACACAAAACCTGGCGAGAAGGCGATGGTGGTTTCGTTATAGCTGTTCACTACCTGGTCTCCGTTATCGTAGTCGTCGATGAACTCGTTAAAGCCTTTGATCTTGTTCTGGCTGTAGGCAAGGTTTGAGTTTAGCTTTACCTTACTACCGAAGTGAAAAGCAGCAGCCAGCTCTATACCCTGGCGATAGCTGTCCTCGATGTTAGTGCGGGTATAGGCACCTACATCATTTATCTGCCCTGTAAGCACCAGCTGGTTTTTATAGTTCATGTAGTACACATTAGCCTCAATATCGGCCAGAAGTGGAACGCCGGCAAAGTCCGGCAGGGTAAGCTGACCACGGTAGCCGGCCTCTATGTTGTGCAGTGTTTCGTGCTTAGGGCGGCTGTTCGGTGTAGATTCTGTAAAGTCGTCGCGCACCGGCTCACGGTTGCCCACTGCATACGAGGCATACAGCTGGTGGCCTTGTTCTACAGTATAAGTTATACCTGCCTTCGGATTGATAAACGTGTAATCTACATCCTGCTCTATACTTTCCAGGTCGTTGTCAAAGCCCATGAAGGCATAGTTGATCTTACGCAGCTGCAAATCGACGAACAGGTTTAGCTTATCGTTTAGGCCATAGTTGGCTTTCGCAAACATATTAAAGTCTGTTTTGGTGGCGTTGTTGTCGTAGTATCGGTGCCTGATGTTGGATGTTGAGGCAAAGCGCGCCCAGATAACTTCCCCGAAATGGTCTCCGTCATACTTGTTCCAGGCACCGCCCAGTGTCAGGTTCAGTTTTTCCTCCGGACGATAATTCAAAGCATAGGTTACGCCATAGAAATCGTTGTCCAGCCAGCGGCGGCGGATAATATCTGAACGCTTGATCTCAACGCCTCCAATTACCACGTTTGGCAAACCATATCGAGAAAACTTGTCGTCAGCTTTAAACTGCTCATAATATCCGCGTCCGTAAGTATAATGCAGGGCACCAGAAAAGGTCAGGCCGGTTGCAATGTCATGGGACAGGTGCAGTTGGTAGTGGTCTTGCTGGTAGTTGTCGGTTTCGTTGTCGTAAGTATAAAAGTTATACCTGCGGCCCGCTGAAAGCAGGTTTTCCTTATCGCTGCCTTCGATCCAGTTGCGGTCAATGTATGCCTGCAGGTCCTCGGCGTTGCCGTAAACCAATGCCTCTGGCGTTCCATACCAAGCCTGGTAAGTCTGCTCTTTGCCCGAGAAGGTCACGAACTTAACCGAGGTCTTGTCTCCGTAGTATCCTCCCGAAAAATAAAGTGATTTCAGATCAGAAAAAGCCCTGTCGATGTAACCATCAGACTTAATGCGCGACAAACGGCCATCGAATGCGAATTTGCCATTGATAAGGCCGGTACCAAAACGCACGTTGTTCTTCCAAGTATCGAAAGAGCCGTAGCTGTGGTCGGTTTCGGCGTAGGCCTCGCGGCGCACTTGCTGTGTCTGGATATTTATACTTGCACCGAAGGCACCGGCACCGTTTGTAGAGGTACCTACACCGCGCTGTACCTGTATGTCCTGCACCGAAGAGGCAAAATCAGGCATATTCACGAAGAAAACCCCGTGGCTTTCAGAATCATTAATGGGAATGCCGTTTACCGTAACGTTGATACGGGTAATATCTGAGCCCCTGATGCGGATACCCGTATAGCCCACACCGGCGCCGGCATCTGAGTTTACCACCACCGATGGCACCTGCTCCAGCAAGTATGGCAGGTCCTGGCCAAAGTTACGCTCTGCGATCTGCTCGCGGGTTACGTTGGTAAAGGTGGTGCCGGTAGTCTGGTCGGCACGTGTGGCCTGCACAATTACTTCGCTGGCCTGCATGGCCTGCTGGCGCAGCGCTACCTGTATAGTTTGGTTCTGCGACAGGTTTACAGCAACCTTCTTATCCTCGAAACCCAGATAACTAACAGCCAAAGTATAACTACCGGCCGGCAGATTTGTGAATTCGAAAGTGCCCTGCTGGTTTGTTGCTACCCCGGTGCCCGTGCTCTGGATAACAACGTTTGCCCCGGCCAGCGCATTACCAGTGGCTGCATCGGTAACACGGCCGCTCAGGTTATACTGGGCAAGCAGCTGCAATGGCATAAAAACAGTGGCCATCACAATTAATAAGAACTTCATTTGAAATTGAACTAGAATGACACAAAAAATTTATGCCAGGGGGAGAGAGAATAAGAATACTTTTTCTATCAGTGTTCTATCCCTGCGACGGCATTACCCGCATCAGGTTCAATGGGTATGATCTCAGCCCGTAATATTAAGGCACCCCTAACAATTCACAAAGGTAGGGGGCTTTTCTGTTATAGTCAAAATCTAATGGGTAAACATACACTACAAGCTGGTTAGCAAGGTGTTATTTTTCCTGAAATGCAAAAACCACAGGAGCACAATGTACGTTGAAAACAGTAAATGGCATACATTCTCTACATATCCCTTATACCCATAAATGTGTGTAGCAGTAGCCAGCTGAAACTATAATTGATAAAGTAGAACTGTGATGATGATCAGCATTTTGTATACAATGGCACTCCTAACTATACTTGCATATTATGCTTTTGCGCCTCGTAAAAGATTTAACCACCCACCATCCACTGACAGCGACGATGACGGAGGTGAGCCACTAGGAGACGACCTGCCAGATCTGGACCTTCCGCCCGGCATCTCATTGCCGATAAACGATTTTGAACCAAGATATGATATCCGGAATATAAAAGTGCCAAAGTTCCCGGAACCCTCTCTGCATTAACTGAAAAATTAAAAACCCCGGTTATCTAACAACCGGGGTTTATTTTTATACTTCCGTTACCAGACCTGTATACTATAGGTGCGCTCAAACACCTGTTTGGGGGCCAGTTCGTTTATCCCCTCTTTCTCCTGTAGCTCTGTGCTGCCGCTGTTGCTGCTGGCTATGCCGCACCAGGGCTCTATGCAAATGTATGGCGAAGGGCCAGGCTTTGCCCAGATGCCCAGATACGGGAAGCCAGGAAAGCTGATCTTGATCTTGCGCGGCCCGTTATGGCTAGCAAGTATAACCCTTTCAGACTTAAGCTCTTTTAAAATGATGGCGTCTTTATCGAAATAGCGGTGGTTGAGAGGCAACACCTTAGTTTGCTCGTCTATGAGTTCTGTTTCTCCGGTTTGCAGCCCATTCTCATCTATCAGGTAGCGGCGCAGTGTTTCTTCCTGCTCAAACTCCAGGTAGTAGTCGGTATACTGCTCATTGTTGTATAGCGGAACGTTAAACCCGGGATGTGCCCCAACCGAGAACCACATGGCTTTCTTGTTTTCGTTCAGTACCTGGTACGTTACCTCCAGCTTGTTATCGTTGAGCTTGTACGCCACCAACAGTCTGAATTTAAAAGGGTACTGCTCTAGCGTTTCCTCATCATGGCTTAACTGAAAAACAAGTTTACTGTCTTTTTCTTCGATAAGCTCAAACTCCTTTTTTCGGGCAAAGCCATGCCTGTTCATGTGGTAAGTATGGCCATCAAAAGTATACTGCTGTATTGGCAACTCTCCTACAATCGGGAACAGGTTGGGCGCATGGCTGCCCCATAAAGTCGGGTCCCCTACCCAGATCAGTTCCAGGTCTTCGTCTTTTTTTATAAAATGCTGAAGCTCGGCACCCATGCTTTCGATGCCCACTTTAAAATAATCGTTTTCAAGAAAGTATAGCATAAAGCTGTAGTTAAGTGTGTTTCAGGAGCAGGTCGTCTACGTGTTTACGCGCCTGGTTAAAACGTTCCTGCTGCTGCCCGGTAATTTCTGCAAAAGGCACCTGCAGGGCTTCCAGCTCACGTTTGTACCAGTCGTAAAAGAAACGGCGCTTATGTGGATGCTCACGCTGCGGATCCGGCTCCCAGGGCAAATCAACGCCCATTAGCAGGCAAAGGTTATAGTCTTGCTGCAATAGTTTTTCAGAGATCCAGGTGGGGCACTGCCCAAATGCATGCTCGCTCCAGATTTTGAGCACCAGCATATCAGTGTCGGCAAAAATAATGGACTTGCCATGCTTCATTGCCTGCTGCTCTAGTTCGTGCTGCCCGCGTGCAATTGCCTCTATGTCCTGCAAAGTATAGGGCCTGCCCAGGTTGCCGATGTAGTTGCGGGCATACTCGGGCACCCATACGGTTTCGTAATGCTGTGCCAGCTGCTCGGCCAACGTAGATTTCCCCGTCGATTCCGGTCCTGTTATTGCGACTTTTAGCATGTACCAAAGGTCGTAAAATATACGCAAGTATAAAATAAAGCTGCCCCGGCACACGTGGCACCGGGGCAGCTTGTACAAGTAGTTTTACTTTGTACTATTTTCTCAGTATCAGCTTCACGGTTTTCACATCGGTGCCGCTCACGATGCGGGCAATGTAAATGCCGCTCAACAAATTACGTCCGTCAACTTCCACGCTGGTTACTTCACCTGGCTGTGCAGTACCAGACTTCAGTTCCTTAAGCAGGTTGCCTCTCAGGTCGTACAGGTTAGCTTTATACTCACCACCTTTGGGCAGTTTAAACTCAACGGTTGTTCTGTCGCTGAACGGTGACGGATAGGCAACTGCCTTGCTCTCGTCTGCGCTTGCCAGAGGTGCTGTTTTGCACGGGTTCTCTACCTCGTTCTCTATACAGAAGCTAAGGTCGTCGAAAGCGCCTGAGCCGGCAAAGTGATTAGAGCCATCGCGGCCATCCATAACAATCTTCATCTTAAGCACACCACGCGTATTGCCAAGGCTAACTGTCTGTTTGCTATTATCGCCTAAGGCTAGCAGCTTAACCTTGAAGAGTTCCACATTGTTCTCACCATACAGGTATACCCAGGAGTTGTTCTCATACCCGTCAATATCCAGGGCACGCATCGACTTCATGGTTACAGGTCCTATTCTGGAGAAGTCAAAGTGCAACTCTCCACCCCACTGGTTATCGTTTGGTACATTGGTCAGGTCCTGGTTAATGATGATCACATGGTGCCAGTCTTCAGTGTAAAGGTCGGCATCATCGCCGGTAGGTGCCTGGGTATCAAAAATGGCCGCGTGGTTTTCCGGGGCGTATGTACCATCCGGGTTACGTTTTTTACCAAACACAGGTACCGCACCGGCCGGGGTGTTCAGCACGGAAACAAGGCCCAGCTTTTCATCGCTGAAGTTCTCGAGATGGCAGGTAAGCTCTGGCTGCGGCTTAGGCTGAGGCTCTACATAAGCGGTTGCCGTAGCGTAACATCCGTTTCCAGGGTTTGTTACCTTTAAAGTATAAGTACCGGCAACACTCACTATTGGGTTCTGCATGCTCGAGGAGTAGTTTTCAGGTCCGGTCCAGTAGTAAGTAACCCCTTCCGTAGTGGAGTGGCCTTTTAACTGCAACGTACCAGTGTCGCAGCCCAGCATACCACCAGTTGCCTGCACATGCGGCTTGCTGTCATCCATCGTTACAACCACCTCGTCTGTGGCCTCGCAGCCTGATCTGGAATTGGTCACCTTCATAGTATAAGTACCTGCGGCACTCACTGTTGGCGTAAGTGTGTTCTCTCCGGATACTATTTTACCACCGTTGCTGGCTGTCCATAAAACACCTCTCCAATGCTCAGGCACAGAAGTTGAACCCTCCAGCATAATGGTCGGAACAGCGCAACTTAGCCTTTTATCCGTGCCAGCGTTCATAACTATGTCTTTATCCTGAGTAACAGTAACATTGTCACCGGCTGAGCAACCATTGGCAGGATTGGTTATGGTTAAGTAATAGACACCTGCCATCGATACTGTGATTCCTGGCGTTTCTGCTTCAAAATTGTCTGGCCCTGTCCACTTATACTTTGCGCCCTCAATGTTGGTAATGCTTCCCAACTGCACCGATTTGATGTCGCAGGTTAGATGTGGTGTTGCTGGTGTGGAAATTTGGGCCGTTGGGGCAGTTTTGTTCATGGTAACCACTACCTCGTCTGTAGCGGTACAACCGCCGGTTGCTGTTGTTACGGTAAGCTTATATGTACCAGCTGCATTAACGGTTGGTGTAAGTGTGCCGCCTCCAGACACGATATTACCTCCATTGCTTGCCTCCCATTTATAGCTTGCCCCTGCCGTAGCCGAGCTGCCGCTCAAGGCAATACTTGTAGTGGCGCAGGTAAGCACTTTGTCATCACCGGCATTGGCATCCGGAGTGGTACAGCATGACTTGATCATCACCTTACTGGTGTGAACATCAGTTTTGGCTGGGCTGGATGAATCCTTTACGGTCAGTTTTATGGTTTTCTCGCCATCACTCATATAAGTATAAGATGCTGTTAATGTCGTAGCATCCTCAATGCCATCCCCGTTAAAGTCCCAGGAGTAAGTATAAGGCGCTTTGCCTCCTGTTGGTGTTGCGGTAACCGAAACCGTTTCGTAGCGGTTATTCTCCGTGCAGGATGCCTGTGCCGTAAAATTGGCAATCAGGGGTGCTTCCACAACAATAGGGTTCTCACGGCGGCACTTAGATGGCACTATAGAAGAGCAGGTGGTTGGGTCTGCGCAGAAATCTTTATTTCCTGTACCCCAGGCTATAAAGATGTCCGTAAGCATGATCTCGCTGCCACAGGTCCAGTTGATAGGTGTAGTATACCTAAGCACGTTGTTGTTGCCCGTTAAAGGCACACCAAAGCAATTAGACACAGGCTGGTCGGCCATGTTCTTGATCCTGAGCATACCCGATACATAAACGCCTACCCGTGGTGTAGTAGTTGAAACCACCACATTCAGGTAAGCCTGCCCTTGCACCCCTGGCGTGCAGTCTGATGTAAGCGGCACCCCATTGGCATCCGAAAGGAATACCCGCTCCACTTTAATATCATTTGAGGTACAGTTTAAATCAGGACAAGTTTGTGCCATTGCATTTTTGGATAGCAGTACGGCAGCCAGCAGTAGCATAGCTATATGCCACAGCAGCCTCGATGGTTTGGGTGAAGTATAGTCCTCGCTATACTTTTGTTGGTATAAGTAATTCATAGTTAATAAATTGGTTATTATATATAATTATTATTGAATGCGTTTTTTAAGGCAAAGCAATTCCACCACAGCTGTAAATCCTTACACAGCAGTGAGCAAGAAGTATGGTACCTCCTTACAAGAAGCCCTTATGCCTATCTGGATGTTGGTCCGGCGCGCATGGGGAAGCGCCAGTGTTTTCGGAAAATGGAAGGATCAGCCCTATCAGTGTGCTTTGTCATCTGTAAAAAGTATAGCAGTTAACATCCGACGCAAAAATTTGCGCCAATAAGCATTAGGGTTATAAGGTGGGTGTGTGGCGTGTATCTGGCTATGGCTATTTGCTTTTAATAAAGCAGCAAGCTTAGCACTGTATGGTAATACGATTTAATGTAGAAAAGTATATGAATTTTACTTTAATTTATTAAACAATTTAAAGCATAAGCAATAACACCAGGTGTAGACATTATATAGCTGGGTGAACGTATCTAAAAATTGAGTAGGAAATTCTTAAATCAACGTAATAAAATGAACTATCCGCCTTGGGACAAGTGCAGTAACTTTAAGTAATACTCAAGCCTTTATAAAGGAACACGGCACCAGGTTAACCCGGTGCCGCGTCCAAAGAAATCTAAAGTATAAAAGTAGGTTTAATTGTTCTTTTTAAGCAACTTAACTGTTTTAGATCCGGAGCCGCTGACCATGCGCGCCAGGTACATACCATCTGCCATACTTCTGCCGTCAACTTCGATCTGGGTAACCTCACCTGCTTTGGCAGTCCCAGACTTTAGCTGCCGGATAAGTTGTCCTTTCATGTCGTACAGGTTTATCTCATACTTACCAGCCCGCTCTGCCTTAAACTCCAGCGTCACGTTCTGCGAGAATGGAATTGGGTAGGCAGTTAGCTGGTCATCGGCTTTGGCCTGTTCGGTGGTTTGGATGGAGTTGGAGGAGGATACTTTAATATCTTGAATTTCCTCTGTATCTGTACATGAACTAGCTCCTGTACTGCACTCACCTACTGTAGCAATAACACTGTAACCAGAACCAGCCTCTAAATCTGTAAAAATAGCGTCGCCAGTTGTATAATTAATAATTCTATCAGCATAACCAGTTCTTGATAAAGTATATTTTGTTCCAGCAGCAGGATTCAAAATCTTAACTTTAAACTTATTCTCATCGCATTTAGGTGGTATATATTCTAAACTTGGACCAACTGGTTGCTCATTAACTACCAACGATACATTGCTTGTTGCACTTCCACAACTTGGGACAAAATCACTCAATACAGTAAGCCTCATCACCACAGTTCCACCATTTCTAGTACCATTCACCTTTACAGTAGGAGTAGCTGTATTACCATTCGTAATTTCAATGCTCCAGCCATCAGGCTTACTAAATACGCTCCAAGATAAGGAGCCATACTGACCGCTACCGTTCAGGCTAAAAGTGTTACCTAATGCATTATAACATTGTGCTTGTGGAGCATCTCCCGCATTTGCAACTGGATTATTGTTCACCGTGATCGTGGCCGAGGCCTCGCTTGAGCAGCCGGCACCGCTGGTCAGCTTGGCGTACACTGTGCCCCCGGTGCTGGTGTAGGTGCTCGGCGTGCCGATCTGGTTGGCCGCGGTGGCAGGCGTGCCCGTGTGCCAAGTCACCGTGCCCGTGCCCACGTTGCTGTCCTTGCTGGTCAGGTCGAACACGGCGGAGTTGTTTTGGGCGTTGGTTGCGCAGGCGGTGAAGCTAACACTCGAGGCCGACGGGCGGGCGTTCACCGTCACTTCTGCTGTGGCAGTTTTAGTGCAACCATTTGTAATATATGTATAAGTAACAGTGTATGTTCCTGGATTGCTTGCTGCTAAATCAATTTGGCCTGATGAAGAATTTATAGAAAGTCCAGTTGGTGAAGCACTATAAGTACCTCCTGTAACGCCGCTATGCGAAACCGAAGCAGTACCTACAGGGCAGTATGGACCATTATAAGCTATGGTTGCGTTTCCAAAGGTGATCTGCACCTGTTGTGGTTCAACTAAATCTTTTAATGCAGCTGTTTGAGAGTCTGATGCTTTTGTTTTAACAAATAGTGTTTTTATACTTAAGCCGGTACAAGGATTTGCAATCTCACGTAATACTCCAGTAACATTAATTGCGGCTTCCACAAAAGCAAACTGGCTATATGTTGTACTACCAAATGCTCTAAAAGGCACAGCTACTGTACCGGTTTGGTTTGTTTCTGCAAAAATATAATTTCTAAGATCTCCGTTTTTTAGCACATAATCATACATCCCCGGCGATGTCATTTCCCAAAGGTATATTCTAACAGTGGGCTTTACACCACCATTACTGTACTCCATCGAAACTACCATATCACCAACTGTTCTACCTCCATGTGGCCCTTCAGATGTAAATCCATTACCAGTTGTGCTTCTAATTAAGGTATTTTGGAGCAATTCAAAATCTATGTAACTCGTACCACTTGTTGATAATCGATCCCCTGCAATAATAATCCAATCATTATTATTTGCATCTCTAGTAACAAGGTACATCGCATTATTAATATCATTTTTGCTAGGCGCTTTACTCGCAGACCAAGCCCAGGTAGTTGGGTCTGCATTAAACTTGCTACCTTCGGTAAAAATTATATCGTTTCTATCATTATAGGCATCTCTGATAAGGCTTGCGTTTAAGCCGTTAACTACAGAGGGAGTACCATTTGAACTAACACTAAATACAAAGCCTCCAGAACCACTTGTACCAGCAACCCAGTCGCCTTGGTTAGGTGCAAATGGCAAAGGCACCGTAGGCGTTCCAGCTCTTAAATCACCATCTATTCCAAAACCTCCTGATGGTGGATTAACTGGTGCTAACTGCGAATAACCCCTAGTTACTGATATCAAAGTAATTAGTAGCATTAAAATTGTGTAATGCCATAGCCTACCCGCCCATCGCAGGCTTTTCGTGTAATTGTCAATTTGTTTCATTGTTGTAAGTTTTTTTGTGTTTAGAAAGCTGTAAATCATTTTAAACCAGGCAAAGCAATCCCGTGCAGCTAATGTTATATATTAACTGGCAGTAGCAATTACTTGCGCAGTGAGTGGGTGTAAATGTTGTTATTTGCCCATACCCCCTATGTGAGCTGCGGAGTCGGGCCTGGGCGCAATAGGTACCCCCACCAAATGGCAGTATGCCTTGTGCTATACTTTTCGTAGAGCGTTACCATTATGTATAGTTTAGAGAATTGTAGATTGACCCCTGCAACGTTTGCAGGAGTGCGCTTAAGGGTTTAGAGGCAGGGTAAGGAGGCGCGTCAGAATCGTATTTAAAATCTTGAATCCTCGAGAACAGCTTTATTTAAAGTAGTTTTAAAATTGTTCTCTGGTATAGCTTCCTTTTAATTACGATCTAAAAGATAATACGCAATATTATATAATTATTCCATTAAATAATTTAAACCTTATAACATCAGTTTAATATACTGAGTGTATATATATGTTATAAGGGTGAACAATATTTAAAACAAAGTATAAAATTGCAGCTGCATTGTAAAGCACTATATTTCAACTAATAACACTGTGTTTTAAATACTCAACATCAATGTTTAGCCATTTATTTTAATCATAAAAGGATCCAATTTTACAGGGAAGGTGATACTATAGTAATGTAAAAAAACAGCGGGGTGCCAGAGAGCAAGCTCCCGGCACCCCGCCTTTCTAAACAGCCTCCTTACTGCTTATTTTTTAAGTAATAGTTTTACAGTTCTGGATCCAGAGTCACTTATCAGTCGGGCTACATATAAGCCTTCCGGTAAGTTTCTACCATCCACTTCTACCTGGTTCACAACACCAGCTTTAGCTGTACCAGCCTTCAGTTCTTTCACCAAAGCTCCTCTCATATCATATAAGCGCACGCTATAGCTCTCATCTGCCGTAGTGGCAAACTCAATAGTCGCCTTATCTGAGAATGGAGTCGGATATGCTCTAAGCTCACCGGCATCTGCTTTGCCCAGGCCTTGTAGTGAGCTAGAAGAGGTAGCATTAAGTGAAGTAGTAGCTCTTGTACCACCCAATGGGCAACCAGCATTATTAAGTTCATCTAAATAAGTTGCGTAAGAACCGGCAGTACCTCCTGAGATTGCTGCATTCACTCCAGAAATGACCTGACTATATGATAACTCATAGTTTACATCCGGATGACAGGCATTAAGCAGTGCCGCAACGCTTTGGCGATATAGGTTATTTATACCGCCACCTTTAGAGTTTAGTGCTTGTAATAGCGTTAAATCAGTATTCGCACTAGTAAATATTGTATTATACTTTGTACTCGGAGTCAAGGTCAAACCACCGCATGACACCCAACGGTCTGTATGGTTTTTCCAGTAACCTAAAGTACATCCTTCAAACACTTCGCAAACTGGTAATGCATTAACAGTTGCGCCAGCAGGTGCTGAGAAACATCTATCATTACTTTGCACAGTTATAGAGTGTGAGCCAGGGCTTACATTTGAGAAAACATTGCTCGCCTGGTATGCACCACCATCTAGACTATAAGTATAATTGCTACCAGTAGGTGAGGTTACTGTGATAATACCGAATAACCGTTCACATGTAGGTTGGGATACTTCAACGCTAACCCCTGAAGGCACAATTGGAGCATCATCAATAACTGCCTCCCCTGCAGCAGTTATACAATCATTGCCACTCTTAACACTTAGTGGGTATGTTTTTCCGGGATCTACGTTTTCGAAGACAGGGCTTGATTGATAACCATTACCAATACTATACACAAAATCACCAGTTGGCGTTAAGAACTCTATTCTTCCGGTTAAAACAGTACATGTTGGTTGGTCAACTTTAGTTGTAATTCCAGAAGGTACAATTGGTGCATCATTAATTGTAGCTGGGCTGCTATTGGTACATGTAGGGTCACTTATTCTTCTGATGTATACTGTATGCGGGCCAGGAGCTAAACCACTCCAGCCGTTTAATGGATAAGGCCCCCAAACTCCGTCATCAAGTTTGTACTCCATACCAGCCACTGGAGATAAAGTAATAGCTCCGGTTCCTACGGTACATGAAGGTTGTGTTAAACTTAAAACAGGTGCTGCAGGTGCCCCAGCAGGAGCCAAAATAGTTGCAGAGGCACTGTTGGTACAAGTGATGTCAGCTGTGCGTCTAACATATATCGTGTGCCCACCTATTGATAGGCCTCCCCAACCGCCGCTAGGGTACGGGCCCCAACTGCCGTCGTCCAATTTATACTCTAACCCGCTAACAGGAGTGAGCGTGATCCTGCCCGTAGGTGCGGCGCAGGTTGGCTGTGTAACGGTAAGCGTCGGTGTGGCAGGGTTGCCCAACGCGGCTACAATGGTAGTCGAAGCACTGTTAGTACAGGTGATATCCGCTGTGCGTCTCACGCCGACTGTGTAGCTGCCCGCCGAAAGGCCTGTCCAGCCGCCGCTAGGGTATGGCCCCCAGGTGCCGGTGTTGAGCCTGTACTCTAGCCCAGTGCCGGGGGTCAGCGTGATTGAGCCCGTAGGCGCGGCACAGGTTGGCTGTGTCACGGTAAGCGATGGGGTGGCAGGGTTGCCCAGCGCTGCCACGATGGTGGCTGAGGAAGCTGGAGAAATACATCCTGCAGCATTTCTTGCTCTGATTGAATATGTCCCTGGTGCAAGATTTGTATATCCTCCTGATGGATAAGGTGCAAAGGCACCACCATTTACACTAAATGTCAGACCTGTGGTTACGGCAACTGTAATGCTACCTGATGGAGCTGCACAAGTTGGTTGAGTAACAGTCAATTGTGGTGTTGCTGGGGGTGTGGTTACACGTATCTCAGCAGGTCTTCCGCATTTAGGGTTGATTTTGTCAGGATTAGCAAGCATTTCTCCGCATGTATTTCTCTCAGAATCAGAGGCATCTGTCCAAGCTAAAAATACATTTATTAACCTCACAGTAGATCCGCAAGGAAATTGTATCGGATCTGTTTCTGTTACAGATCTTGTTTCTCCACCAGCCCAAGGACCAGGCTCGCATCCGCTAATTTCAATAAGGGGGAGCTTAGTACCGTCAGGAGCTGTTATTTCAACTAATGCCCAATAGGTGAAAGAACGTCTGGTTGAGTTTGTGGTGTTCTTTACACTTAATATTAAATTTTCTATTTGTGCCGAGCCTGTTGTACAAGGCACACAATCATCGCCTAAAGTAGCACTTACTACTTCCATATCTTTAGACACACACTTTGTATCAGCAGGAGGAAAGACTATACCTTGAGCAAAACCAAGGCCTGTAGAAAATAAAAAAACAGCCATCACCAGCATGGCGGTTCGCCATACCAGTTGCAGCTGCTGCGAAAGAACATTGCCTGCTCTGCTCGTGTAACATGAAAACTTGTTCATAGCTGTAAATGTTTTAGTTCATACTTAATTCATTTATTTAAAGCATTGCGCTCAAAGATGCCTGGGCTGCTGCTGTTTTCGTCATTCAACTTCCCAGTCATTAAGAATTAACATCAGTTTAAGGAGGCTGAGCACAAAAGACACAAGTGTAACAGCCTACCTTTTTCAGAGGGTAGGTTCTTTTCATAAGTTTAGAGTTAAGAAAATTTAGTTATATGCCAGGGTGAGTTAAGAGATCGTAAAATCAGTCAACTTTTAAAGCCACATAAAGCAATTGGGGTGCAATAATCTCAGGATTGCTTTATGAACAAAGTAATCAAAGCAGAACTCTACTAATTCTGCTACAGCAGCGTAAGAATAAGCTATACACTGTCCATAAAGATCAATTAAGCAACTACCTCCCAGGCAGTTACTATCACTATCTGATAACCATATCTGATAGCTAATAAATTAAACGTATGTAACAAAAAATTGTACTTATGCAACAACTATTTAAAGTAAGACCGCTGATTTGGAGGGCAAACGTTTCTAAAAACAGGGCAAATTTATATCCACTATATACAGTACTTTCATATAAAGAAACTGCTTGTTTAAAGTATAAAAAAAAGGCGGGTGCCAAAGAGCAAGCTCCAGGCACCCCGCCTTTCTAAACAGCCTCCTTACTGTTTGTTATATTAGTTTATCGTTTCAATAAAAGTTTGACAGTCTGAGATCCGGAGTCGCTTATCACTCTACCCAGATACAGGCCTTCTGGTAAGTTTCTGCCGTCAACCTCTACTTGGTTCACAACACCAGCCTTAGCAGTGCCAGACTTCAGTTCTTTCACAAGCGCTCCCTTCATGTCATACAGGCGCACTGTGTAGTTTTCGTCTACTGTGGTAGTGAATTCAATAGTGGCCTTGTCAGAGAACGGTGTTGGATAAGCACGTAAATCAACGGCGCCGGATTTTTCAATGCCCTCAAGTGGGTATGTCATAGAAATACCAGCCAAAGCGTTTTCGGGTCCTTCGTTAGTAAACTCTATTAAGAATCTGCACTGATCGAAGGCATTATTTATCACATCAACCGCATTGCTGATATCACTCAGACTTGGGTTTCTTCCTGTGTATTCACCACCCAGCGCATCATTGGCAAGATCAAGCAGTCCCTGTACATTAGCCTCGTAACCACCTGGTGCTGCCAGGTACCTCAACACGTTAACTGGCAACATATAATGCTTCGAGGTTCCATTTACTGGTTCTGCACTCTCACCACAACCATCCGAAGCCTGTGTAACTATATAAGGCTTATCAGGATAAAGGACCAGACTGCTGAGTGCACCATCTAATCGAAGATTCAGACTTAGGGTAATAGTTTGTGCGAGCAGAGAGTTGTTTATTTTCCCTGTTTTCTTATGCAGCTCACTTGCAGGAACCACACATTCTGATTGAGTTCTTCTAGGCAGCGCACTTGAACCGCCACCACCCGGCAGCACGTCTAATATTTCATTTACACATGTACCATTGAACATGATATACCTGTTTTCACTGCCGATCCTAAGTGGTCTTTGAAGCAAGGCTGTAAGTAACTCAATAGTACCCACTGTTCCCTCTCTATAACATGTTTTACCACCTTCATTTCCATAGAAACCTTGGGTTAAGGTGCAGTACTTATCACAAGAGTTTACTCTTACGCCCCATCTGCCAGTACTGGAACAACCGGTTTCAATATTTGTGATGGTTAGTTCATAGATATAAGGGGTTGAGCTCGCGCTTCCAATTGTTGCAGTAGGATTGGCAATAGTAGGATCACTTAGCCCACGGGCCGGAGACCAACTGTACCTGAACCCACGCATTGGTTCTGGCCCAATCTGTATGGGCTGGTTTACACATGTAGTTGCTCTGCCATTGGATACTGCCGGCAGCGGATTTACAGTAATTGTTCTTGTATCTGTAGCTGCCTCACAAGGGCCATCCGGGTCATTACTGGTTAGTCTTAGTGTTATTACACCCGTATAATCAGCCCCTATAACCAAAGTACCATTTGCTAAAGACGCATCTGTTAGTTCAGCAGGACCTGCCGGAACAATGGACTCGATTGTCCATGTGCCTGAAGTGGCACCGCCACCCACACTTGGCTCTCCTCTGGTAAGGTTTACTACATGCCTTTCGCTTGACTGACAAAGCTTACCTGACAGACCAGCCTCTGCCGTAGCAGCAGGGTAAACATTTATTCTTCTTGTATCAGAAACCGCTGTACACGGCCCTTCACCATCAGGGTCTTCAGTAGTTAGGGTTAAGGTAATTCTGCCTATATAATTTGCACCAATGCCAAGAGAACCACTTTCAAATGTGTCGTCTACCAGTGCAACGCCTTCTGCAGGAAAAGCAGAAACCGTCCAGGTTCCTGTTGTTGCTCCGCCACCAATCATAGGCTCTCCCCTGGTCAGGTCTATAAATTGTCTTTGTGGCGATTGGCAAACTTCTCCTGAAAGACCGGCTTCTACTGTGGCTGCAGGATTCTCAACAACTCTTGTCTGGCCAACTTCTGTAGTACAACCCGTTCTAATATTGGTTGCGACAACCCTGTAGTAACCCTCTGTTTTGATACCAAGACGAATAGCATCTCCTGTACCTCTGAAAGGATCTCCCAGGTCATGCCAGGTGCGGGTTTCTTCGTTTGCTTTCTGCAACTGGTACCTTACACCAGTTTCAGAGTCTGTAATACCCATTGGTACACCTTCTTCACCTTCGCAGTATACTCCGCCTATCAACCTCTGAGAAAGCGGTAGTGCGTTCTCTACTACTTTTGCATCTCCAAAAGTTCTTACACATCCGTTGCGGCCAGTGGCTACTACCTGGTAAGTTCCCTCAGGTTGCAATCCAAAACTGATCATCATGCCATTCTCAGTGCTTTCTATAGCTGCACCTACGTTATCCCACTCAGAGTTTACAACATCCCACATTTGCAGCTGATAGGTTACGCCTCTTTGGGATGAGGCCAGTTTAACTTCTGCTCCGGCAGGCTCGTCGCCTTCGCAATATCTTCCACCATTCAGTGTCTGGGCCAGCGGTCTTTCTTTTTCAGTAACAGTTACATCACCAAAGGTTCTGCTGCACCCGGTAGTTGTATTTGTGGCTACAACCCTGTACTTGCCTTCAGGTTGTGGTCCGAAATTTATTCTGCCGCCATCACCGGCTTTTGGCGCGCCAACATCATCCCATTCAGTATTTGCTTCGTCCCATACTTGTAGCTGGTAATTAACACCAATTTCAGAGCTGCCCATTCGTACATCGACGCCAGCTGGGTCGTCGCCTTCACAATATTCTCCTCCCCTTAGTTGCTGAGAACCCGGCAGCGCATCTACTGTAACTCCTACTTCACAGCTCTGTGTGCTATATCCTTCTTTGCTTATAAATACCGTTAAAGTATAAGCCCCGGCACCACCGGCTACAACCTTAACACTCGACGACATTTCTTCTGCGCCAGCTGTTGTCTGCTTAGTTGTGCCTCCACCTACAAAGGCAGCTCCTGTACTGCTTCCGGTTATACTCCAGTTATAAGTGGCGCCTCCAATGTCAGTTGTTGCTGTATGCTCTGTGGTTTCGCCTTCGCAAACAGGGTCGGCAGGTGGCAATACACAATCCGGGAAAAGTATTCGGTTAACATTTTTTAGGTTGATCGTCTGGTTACCAACATTAATGGCATCTTCAGGGTCGATAACAATTGCAGCTGACAGATCTCCTTGCAGGTTTCCGGTTGGCCTGCTGTCTTCCTGACATTTTATTCTTACATCTACTCTTAGAACTACAGTTTCACCGTGATCCAGATCATTTACCGTAACTGTACCTAACAGATCATTACCCTCAAATAAATTACCATTACCAGTAATAGAAACACTATGTAGTGTAGCTGTGCTATTTCCATCGTCGTTTATGCCAGAATCAGAGCCATCCGGGTTATCTCCAATTAGCGCTGGGTTACCGTTGCTATCTAACCCTGATATAGGACCGTAGTTGATCTTAACATCTACTATATCACTAAATTCACCAAATGCAACTCCAGACTGACCAGTGGCATCTGCCGAGAAAGTATAAGTTATATCTATTGATTGATTATCTTCCGCATCAGGGAGAACTGTTATTTGTGTTAAGAAAGTAACAATATCTTCACAAGCGAAATCGCCTCCTTCCAAAGACTCCACTACGTCATTATTAACGCCAATAGTACGATCATCATAAGCACCGCCTCCTGTACTATGATCATAGGTATAAGGTGCGGCTGCTGTAAAATCCAGAGAAAAGTCACCGCCATCAGTGGTAGCAGTAGCACTTATATTCTTTACTGTAACAGAGGCTGATTTCACTTTACTTTCTGGGAAGCCTATCGTGCCCCAAAGAAAGTCACTATAATTATTGAATGTTAATGCAGCACTTTTTGCGGTTGTTCCGAAGCTGATATAATTAGCCTGCGTTAGGAATGGCAGCGCCACCAATAAAAACAAGGTACACAGTATTTTTAAATATAACTGCATAAAGAGAGTGCTCAGGGCCCTCCCCGTGTAATAAAGAAATTTGTTCATAGCTGTAAAAGTTTGGTTAACATATAGGTTTAAAAAAATTGATCTGAAATTTTAAAATACAGAGGGGTAAGCCACATTTAGTATAATTATGGCTATAGCGAGAAAGGTAACAACTAAGGAGGCTGCGCAGCATGGCAAATAAAGGTACAGCCTGCCTTTTGCAGAAGGCAGAGATCCGTCATATTACTTTATTTAGCTATTAATTTCTGTTAAAGAAGGGTGTAAAATGTTTTAAATCATAAGCAGTTTATGGTTTGGTTTAAAAGTATGAATCCGCCTTTGCTGGTTATATCCACGAACAACTCAAAAGCCTTGACCTTTATACTTGCATACCATAACACGCAGCAAGTGCGGACAGTATAAATTTGAGTAAACCCTAAAAAGGCTCGGTATTACTATATTTGATATGAATAATTTTCTTACTCATACCGCATCCAGCCAAATAGCAGATTTACATATATTCTTTTTTTTTACTGATACTCAGTATTTTAAACGAGCTTAAGCATCAATTGAACGATTTTTATTTTATTTAAAAGTAAACGGAGTTATTTAACGTGTGAACACTGGTGTTCACACGTTAAATAACTCCGTATTCCAAAAAAAGCGGGGTGCCAAAGAGCAAGCTCCTGGCACCCTGCCTTTCTAAACAGCCTCCTTACTGCTTATTCTTTTTTAAGTAATTTAACAGTTTGTGCACCGTCTTTAGTAACAACACGCACCAAGTACATGCCTTCTGGTAGTTTCTGTCCGTCAACTTCGATTTGCTGTAATTCACCGGCTTTTGCTTTACCGGATTTCAACTGTTTGATCAAGTTGCCTTTCATATCGTACAGGTTAACCTCATAGCGATCAACTTTAGGCATTTTAAACTCTACAGTTGCTTTGTTAGAGAAAGGTACTGGATAAGCAGTTATTTCTCTTTCCTTAGGCTGATCTAAAACTTGAATGGCACTGGAAGATTGAGATGTCAAGCCACTAGGAGACTCAGCCTGACATGTAGCTGCTCCTGACACGCAGGTCCTGTCGCTTATTCTTCTGATTGTAATACTGTATCCCGCGCCAGCTTTTATTGTAAATTCATTAGATGTTTGCCATGCACCATCTCGATTCCTGAATTCATAATCTGATAAAGGTGTTGGTGCAGTTACCTCCAGCACTATATTAGATGATGAACAGCTGGCTGCTGTCTTCACCCCTACAGTAGGAGTTGCAGGAGCACCAAGCGCTGCATTAATTGTTTTGGAATCACTAGCTGCCGATACACATGCACCACTAGCTGCTTTTACAGTGTAGACTCCTGGAGCCAAACCAGAGAAGATACCTGTACTATTAGATTCCAAAGCTGTAGTAGACGGAGATTTAAAAATGGAATAGGTAAGGCTAGAATTTGGGCTGGTAACTCTAATTTCACCGGTGGAAACTTCGCAGGTTGGCTGTTGGGTAACTGTAATTACAGGTTTTGCCGGCGTTGCACAAGTTATGACTACAAAAGGATCAGGATAGAACTTGCATTTAGGTGTAGCAGCCTTACAGTTTACCTCTTTAGTTTCTGGGTTAAAGACAATGCTACAGACTGTTGAACCTGGCGTTTGATTATCCCATGCAGTAAAGGTGTTGAGTAGCCTTAATGAGGTACCGCAAGTATATTCAAACTCGATACGCTGAAAGCCTGGCCCCTTAGGAATGTCATCTGGAGTACAGAATACTAGATCATTGTTAGGAACTCCATCATCTGTCTCAGCTGTAATCAGAAAGCCATAACGCGTTTTGGACTCTACAACATAATTTACCTGCAAGAAGGCCTGAATTTTAGTTACTCCCCCAATACACTGCGCCTGAAAATCTATAGGTTTGCCATCTTTATCCACTAATTGCACACTATTAACTTTTATATCCCCGGATACGCAATTATCACCAGGACATGGCCCCTGGGCGTAAATGGAGTTAGATAGAGCAAATAAACCAATACAAAAAAGCATACTAAAAAGCTTTGGCAACCAATTTACTTGCTTAGCAAGAGCGTGATCTAATCTACTCGTGTAACTTGAAAAACTTTTCATAATTGTAAATGTTTTGTTGACATAAAATTTTGTTTGATGATTTAATTAGGAATGTGAAGTCTTGGCTAAGCTTCACTTTTTAACAGGTTAAGGGAAGCAACTGACTGTCACATTGCTATTGATTCTTCAAAAAGCTCCGTAGAGGCCAAACTAAAGGCTGCAATGTGTTAAGGAGGCTGCGCAAGTATAAAAGCAATAGGAGAACAGCCCACCCATTTCAGAAGGCAGGTCTTTTTCATATAAATATTTTGTATTAGTTATAAAATGCTCTTAAAGGAGGATAGAGCATGAATAAACAATAGCCAGGGTGCTATTACTATTATAAGGGTTACTGGAAGTAATTACTAAGCGAGTAAAGTGTGTAAAGTATAAATTCGAGCAAGGTAGGCCTTGGAGGCTGTTACCATTATGTACCTTTAGTTATCCCGATTAACTAAATAAATAAGATGCTGACCTTAAGCAAGGTACTAAATAAAAATGTCCTGAATCTTAAGCTCTATGTTTTATAACGAGAGCATTAAAAATCAGGACAATTGTAATGTTAATTTAAAGTAAAGGAACAAATAAGCAGGGTGATTAGCTTATTTTTTTGTCTAAATAATATTAAAACAGTGCAATACTTAATTTTCTGAAAAACTATAGTCATAAAAATTATATACCTCCAGTTCCTTCTCTACTCTGTCGCCGTATTGCCTGAAGCGCATTTTTTTAGGGCTTTCGTCTGGTGATTCGTAGCCCCAGCGCAGGCGGTTGGCGTATTTTAATTCTTCGGGTAATTGTAACTTCTTTTGCTTCATATCCGGTCACATTTAATCGTTACACATACATCCCTCGAACTTAGGGTGTCTATTCAATTTCCTATATGTACGTTTACCCAGACCACCAGATTATACTTATCTGCAGTATTAATAGCACTTAAGCACTTTATTACCGCACAACCTGCACTTCCTTTTTAGCATTCAAAGACTTTTTCCAGTCGAGATACCCCACAATGCACAGTATCAGGAAAATAAAGTATAAAACAGAAGTAATGTAAAGCTCTTTGTAAGTGTAAACTCCCACATAAACCACATCCACGATAAGCCACACGATCCAGTTCTCGATTTGCTTTTTGGCCATCATCCAGTACCCGATCAGGCTTATGGCGGTTGTAGCAGAGTCCGTGTAAGACAGGTCGGCATCGGTATAGTTTTCCAGGAAGTAGCCAAGGCCCAGGGTAAAGGCAACTCCAAGCGTAAGCAGCACGGTTAACTCCTTTCTACTTACTCTGCCTACTTTTCGCTCGGTGTGGCCTTTGCCTCCGTATAGCCAAACGTACCAGCCATACAGGCTTGTAACCACATAAAAAGCGTTTAGGCCCATGTCGGCGTACAGGCGGGCATCATAAAAAACAATAACGTACATGGCTACACTTACCAGGCTAACCGGCCAGGTCCAGACACTTTGCCGTGCCGCTAGCCACACCCCGATCACACCTGTTAAGGCGCCTACCAACTCAAACAAGCTCATGGCCTGCAGGGCATCCTGAACATTCTGGAATATACTTAATGTGTTCATTTCGTAAAACCTGCAGCAGCGCTACTATAAATGTAGATTCGTTGCTAAGTTTGTAATTCAAATTTTACCGCCAAAGGTAACACGCTTTGGCAGCATTTACCACATGGACGAAATTACCGCATTAGAACTTAAGGAACGGCTGGCCCGGAATAACAAGATACAGCTGGTTGATGTACGTGAGCCATCTGAATTCGAGATCTGCAACCTGGGCGGAGAGCTTATACCTTTAGGCGAACTGCCAAAGCAGGCCAACCGCATCCGTCGGGATGTACCCGTAGTGGTTATTTGCCACCACGGATTCCGGAGTGCGCAGGCAATTAACTATCTTACCCAGCGCCTCGGCTACGAAAACCTGCTCAACCTGAAAGGCGGCATCCACGCCTGGGCCACGCAGGTAGACCCAAGTATGCCAGTGTATTGATTCGTTATTCGTTATTCGTTGTTCGTTGATCGAGGATTGTAAAAGGCGTTGATTGTTACTGGTTGTTAGTTGTTCGTTATTGGGAATTGTAGAGACGCCAGAATAGTTATTGGTTATTAGTTATTCGTTATTAGGAATGTAGAGACGCCAGAATAGTTACTGGGTATTAGTTATTCGTTAATAGGAATGTAGAGACGCAATATTTTGCGTCTTGTTGGCTACAAGGTAGATAGTTTCGTTGATCGCAATTCGATTGTAGAGACGCAATACCTTGCGTCTTGTTGGCTACAAAGCAGTAGGTTTCGTTATTGGTTTATTGATTTTATTGATGAACCAAAATCACTGTGTGTGAGCTCAATTAAAAAAGGTTGACATTAAAAACGATTAACACACCTCTGCCCCTCTCTTTAAAAGAGGGCCCCTACCCACTACTGTTCGAAACCTAGACATTGTGTGTCCTAATGCCTTAAAAGTATGTTTGTTTGAGAACAGACTGTCCCCTTGAGGGGACCATAGGGGTGTTTTCGTTAGCAGGCTTTATAAGTATAAATGAACTTTTGAGCAATCCGGAACCTGATTGACACCCCTGTTACCTACGGTCGCAAGTTTCAAACTCCCGTTTTCACTTGTCCTCAAGGGGACACTTTCGTCCTTAAAAAGGAGGATTACAGGAGAAAAAGAGCATATTAAGTAGGTTTCGAACAGTAGTGGCCCCTACCCCCAGAGGGGAATCTCTGCAGTATTGGGTCCACCTAGTCCCTCTCCCATATCAAGTCCGGGAAGTACAACTTGCGGGATGACAAAGTTGAAAACAGCAATTATTATGATGCCCCAATAATTAGTAAATGAAAACTCCCCGCCTTTGCCAAGGAGGGGCTAGGGGTGGTTGGACCACGTCCTGTTCATCTGCAAATTCTGTAAATCCTGATTCTAAATAAATTTTCCTGAACCACTTGCAAAATAATCCCAACTATTTTTTGTAGTTTTACGCGGCAAATAAGGACCCCTAAATTATTTGCCATGCTCTCTGAACAGTCAAGCATTTTATTTGAGGCGCTCACATACGATGACGTGCTTCTTCTCCCGGCTTACTCCGAGGTACTTCCACACCAAACCGACACTTCCACGCAGTTAACACGCAACATCCGGATCAATATTCCGCTGCTTTCGGCTGCCATGGACACCGTTACTGAAGCTGATCTGGCCATTGCTATGGCGCAGGAAGGCGGCATCGGCATCATCCATAAAAACATGTCGATCAAGAAACAGGCGGCACAGGTGCGTAAGGTGAAGCGTTCGGAGAGCGGCATGATCCTGGACCCGATCACACTGAATGAAAACGCCACTCTAGGCGATGCAGTGCAGATCATGACAGAAAACAAAATAGGCGGCATCCCGATCGTGGACGACAGCGGGAAACTGACCGGCATCATCACAAACCGCGACCTACGCTTCGAGAAAGACCTTACCCAGAAGGTATCGTATGTGATGACCAGCCAAAACCTGATAACCGCCCAGAAAGGCACCGACCTGTCTAAGGCTGAAGATATACTACAGGAATACAAGATAGAAAAACTGCCTGTGGTAGACGAGGACGGAAAGCTTGCCGGACTGATCACATACAAAGACATCCTGAAAAAGAAAGACCGCCCTTACGCCTGCAAAGACGAGTATGGCCGCCTGCGTGTAGGCGCTGCCGTGGGCGTAACCCCGGATGTACTGGACCGTGTGCAGGCATTGGTTGATGCTGGCGTTGACGTGATCAGCGTAGATACGGCCCATGGCCACTCCAAAGGTGTACTGGATGCGGTACGCAGAATAAAAGACCTTTTCCCGAACGTGGACCTAATTGCCGGCAACGTTGCTACAGCAGACGGTGCAAAGGCACTGGCTGACGCTGGCGCCGATGCCGTAAAAGTTGGCGTTGGCCCGGGCAGTATCTGTACCACCCGCGTTATTGCAGGTATCGGCGTTCCGCAGCTTTCGGCAGTAATGGAAGCAGCCAGAGGCTTACAAGGCACTGGCGTTCCGGTTGTGGCTGATGGAGGCATTAAATTCTCAGGCGACATCGTAAAGGCGCTTGCAGGTGGCGCCAGCACGGTAATGATCGGCTCACTGCTGGCAGGCACCGAAGAGGCCCCAGGCGAAATGATCATTTACGAAGGACGCAAGTATAAAACCTACCGCGGCATGGGCTCTGTAGAGGCTATGGAAGAAGGCTCGAAAGACCGCTACTTCCAGGGCAACGAAAAAGACTCTAAAAAGCTTGTGCCGGAGGGCATTGTAGGCCGCGTTGCGTACAAAGGCCTGGTAAACGAGGTAATTTACCAATTGGTAGGCGGCATCAGGGCCGGCATGGGCTATTGCGGCACACCAAGTATAAATGATCTGCAGGGAGCCAAAATGGTGAAGATCACCGGGGCCGGCCTGCGAGAAAGCCACCCGCACGACGTACAGATCATGCGTGAGGCACCAAACTATAGCCGCTAAGAGGCTATTTTAATATTATTGTTGGAAGCGAAAAGAGGATATTCAGGGTTCTGGCGAGACTCCTTCCCGAATCAAGTTCGGGATGTTCCATTTGAGTGGCATAGCAGCGCTATGGCGCGAAAAAGAGACGAGGCCAGGTTCCGGAAAATTCTCTTTGCAGCCCAATGAATAATGTTAAAACAGCCTCTAAGTATAATAAAGTATAAAAAGCGCCGTTGCATAAAATAAAGCAGCGGCGCTTTTGCTTTACAAGGCCGCACTATTAGGTGTGCTGTTCCTGATCATCAGTCTTAGCTGTTAAGCTCTGGAAACCTCCACCACTATTAACCTACCTGCTGGCAAATACTGTGTTGTTCAGAATGTTTTGCAAACAAATTTCTCCTGCATTCACATATTAACCAAAAGCATTATATTTACGTTATGCTATGTGTTTTGCTTTCGGGGCTGAACAGCTTAGCAAAAAATTTTTATTACCTTTCATTATCAAATCAATCATAAGCAGCAAATAAGCAATGCCATAATACTGGCACGGTTTTCCGTTTTATGCTATACAAGACAAACGTAAAATCTATACTTGTAACCACAGCTATTGTAAGCTGGGCTTTGCTGTTGCTTAATATCTTGATCGCGGCAGAGGCAATTAACCAGCCTGGCTCTGTGAGGTTTTCGCTGCCTTATGTCAACAATTTCCTGATCGTTATCTTCATTGTCTCGGTTTTCCTTTTCCAGCGGTTAAGCTCCGAAAACCTGAAAGGCATTGATTTTATCGGGTATCTATGGCACTTGTTTTCGAAAGCCGGGGTGGCAGCCTATCTCAGTGTGGCCTTATACCTGGGCTACCGGATGGTGTCGAACTATACCAACATCGAGTCGCCGTCGCTTCTTCATTTTTTGTACCATGTCAACTTTGGGTTGCTGGTGATCTTTCTGGCAAAGGGTTTTTACATCTGGCGCCAACTGCTGCTGTACCACAAAAACAAGTTTCTGCAAATAGCCTGGGACTGGTTTGAACTGCTGGTGTTTGGCACTTTGCTGCTGACGCTGCTTAACTTTAATTATACCAGTTATATTTTCCTGCCGTTACTGGCGCTGCTTAGCTTTTACATTCTGTTTCTGTGCACAAACCTGAAGTGGGTAGCCTACCTTACTTTTAATAACAAAACCAGATCGCTGGTGCTGTTGGGAGCCATCCTGCTCAGCTGTTACATCTTCATTAACTTCTTCAGGCAGTTTGCCGATAGCCCTGAGCTGGTTATTGACTATACTGATGTGGGCTTTTTGCTGCTGGCGATGCAATTTGTCGGGCTTTATACGTTGGCGGCCTTCCTGGTCTCGCTTTTCAGTTTGCCAACTTCCAGTGTGTTTGAGCAAAAGAGTGAGGATCTCCTGAACTTCCAGCGCCTGAGCCAATCCATACAGCAAGGGCAAAGCGAAGCGCAGGTATATGATATGCTGTTTGAGAGCACCATCAAAGCCTCTGATGCCAGTGCCGCATGGTTTGAGCTGATGCGAAACAGTGAACCCCAGGTCACGCATCTTTTAAGTATAAACCCGGAGCAGATCACCCGCATCCGGCACTTGCTGCTGGCTTACAACATCCAGAATATAGATTACATCAACAATAACCTGGACCGCAATCCCGGCTTCCGTGACCTTACATTGCCATGGAAATCGCTGATCATACTTCCAATCAAATCTAAAAAGCACCTGTTTGGGGTTTTATACTTGCTGAAGGACATAGAGCAGGGCTTTGACCGCGAAACCACCAACGTACTGCGCACCTTTACCAGCCAGACCATACTTACTATCGAAAACCTGCGCCTGCTAAACGAGTCGCTGCTGAACGAGCGTTACAAGGAAGAACTTAAGATCGCGACGCAGGTACAGGAAAGCCTGATCCCGAAGACGTTTCCGACGGACAGCTGGTTTGAGATAAGCACACATGCCGTGGCAGCAAAAGAAGTAGGGGGCGATTTCTATGACTTCCTGCAGCTGAGCGAATCACGTATCGCTATTATTATCGGCGATGTGTCGGGCAAGGGTATTTCAGCGGCTTTCCATATGGCACAGATGAAAGGCATCTTCCATGGTCTGATGCAGCAGGACATGCCGCCAAGCGAATTTATGAAACAGGCCAACAGCGCACTAAGCCGATGCCTTGAGAAAACATCTTTCATCACCTCATCCCTTTATATTATTGACTATAGGATGAAGGGTTTTATGTTTGCCCGTGCCGGCCATTGCCATACGTTATACTATAACTCGATGATGGAGGACGTGTTCTACTTCCAGACGGAGGGCCTGGGACTTGGTATCATACGCGACAAATCCTACAACAACCATGTGCGGGAGATGTACTACGATTACAACCCAAACGACGTAATGGTGGTTTATACCGATGGCATTGTAGAAGCACGCAACGCAAACAACGAGGAGTACGGGGAGGAAAGGCTGAAGTACATGCTTGCCCAGACCTACCACCTGGAAGCCGAGGATATTAAGTGCGCCATCATAAACGACCTGGAAGATTTTACCGGTCCGGGCAACTTATATGATGACCAAACGTTGCTTGTTATTAAATTTAAACCGACTCAACAAAACGACTGATCAAGTCGTACATAAGCCGATGAAAATTACACAAGAAATCAAAGACAACACCATCATCATGACCCTGGATGGTGAACTGGATGCCAGCTCTTCAGTAATACTGGACGAGGAGCTTTCTGATCCCGAGATCATGAAGTACAGCAAAATTTTAGTTGACTGTGCCAATCTGAACTACATTTCTTCTGCCGGTCTTGGCGTGTTCATTTCGCATCTGCAGCGATTTGAGGATGCCCAGATAAAGCTCATTTTTTACAACATGCAGGATAAAGTGCGAAACGTATTCGAGATCCTGGGTCTGGATCTTCTGATGACAATCGTGTCAGATTACGATGAAGCAAGAACAGTTTCAAATGAATAACTCGATTCGGGTAAACTGTACTAAAAAGAATCTTAAGTTAATACGTGACTTTGTCATAGATTACCTGAGCGCCTACGCGTTATCAGACATCATGACAAACCAGATCGTGTTAGCCGTGGATGAGATATGCGCAAACCTCATCATCCACGCTAACCACGAAAACCCCGAAAAGTATATCCATCTGGCTGTTTTCGAACAGAACGAGATGCTCAAGTTTGAGATCACTGACAACGGTGTGGCCTTTCAGCGTTCGAAGTATAAAGAGCCTAACATTGAGGAGAACATACGCTTGGGCAAGAAAGGGGGCGTGGGCATCGCCCTCGTAAACCGCATCATGGATAAAGTAGAGTTTGAATCCAATGGCAAGCAAAATGTCTGTGTGCTCTACAAAAAAATAAAATAAAGTGCTTTCGCACACTTTTACAGTTCATTGTCCGTTATCCGGAACAAATCCGATTCCAATTGGATTATAGTTATACTTTTTGCCAAATCTGTCGGAAAATTTAGTTAAAATTGCATAAACTGAGCCAGATCAGTCTAACGAAACCGTCTGTATTTAATCTACATATGCGCAGCAACCACCTACTTGTTGCAGCCGCCCTGTTAATGGCAGGGTGCACCGCAACCAAGAAGAACGATTCCAAAGAACCAGCTATCGCTACACTTGGCGCTGAACCAATTTCTACTTCAGAGTTCCAGTACGTGTACGAAAAGAACAACGCCGGCAACGAGGACGCCTACACCCGCGAAAGCGTTACCGACTACCTGAACCTGTACACCAACTTTAAGCTGAAGGTAAAGGAAGCCGAGAGCCGTGGCCTGGATACCACCACTGCCTTTAAGCGTGAACTGGAAGGGTACAAGGAACAACTGGCACAGCCATACTTGTCTGAGAAAAGCGTTACGGACCAGTTGGTGAAACAAGCCTATGATCGTCTGGGCCAGGAGGTGAATGCATCGCACATCCTGTTTTCGCTACAGCCGGATGCAGCCCCTGAAGACACATTAGCCGCTTACAGCAAAGCCATAGAGGTACGACAGCGTGCCCTTAACGGCGAGGACTTTGGCAAGCTAGCCCAAACATTCTCCCAGGATCCGTCTGCGGCCGACAATAAAGGCAGCCTGGGCTATTTTACAGCCATGCAGATGGTATACCCATTTGAGGACGCATCCTATAAAACACCTGTAGGGCAAATATCGATGCCGGTGCGCACCCGCTTTGGCTACCACCTGGTAAAGGTAAACGATAAGCGCCAGGCACGTGGCGAGATAAAAGTTGCCCACATTATGGTACGCGCCACGCCGGGTATGCCCAAAGCCGACTCACTGGCGGCAAAGCAGCGCATCGATGCCATTTACAAACGCCTGCAACGCAACGAGAATTGGGATAAGCTAGCCTCAGAATTCTCTGAAGATGCTAACTCGGCACAAAATGGCGGTGAGTTGCCTTGGTTTGGCACAGGTCGTATGATCCCTAATTTTGAGGATGCTGCCTTTGCGCTGAACAAAGAGGGTGAAACGTCAAAGCCTGTGCTTACGCCTTATGGCTGGCATATCATAAAACTGATTGACAAGCGCGGACTGCCTGCCTTTGAGGACATGGAGCAGAACCTGCGCAATAAAATAGCGAAAGACTCACGTTCAGAGCTGAACCGTACCGCTTTCCTGAAACGCATCAAGGCAGAGAACAACTTTACGGAGGTGGCTGCCGCCAAGTCTGCGGCATTGGCAAGTGCTAATCAGGAACTGTTGCAAGGGCAGTGGAGCTACAACACCAGCGACAAGAGCCTTAACCAGACATTGTTTACTATACAGGGCAAGCCATACACGATCGGCAACTTCTATGCTTTTGTAAAAGAGCAGCAACGCCCACGTGCCACCGGCACTCCAGAGTATGCCATGAAAACGATGTACGACGCTTTCGTGGATAAGAGCCTGGTGGAGTATGAGAAAGCCAACCTGGAAAATAAGTATAAAGACTACAGAATGCTGGTTAAGGAGTACCACGATGGCATTCTGCTTTTCCAATTGATGGATGAGAAAGTATGGTCTAAAGCTGTGGAAGACTCTGTAGGTTTAAAGGCATTCTTTGAAGCAAACAAGGAAAAGTATAAGTGGGGACCGCGTGTACAGGCCACCATCATCAGTGCAGCTAACAAAGACCTCCTGAACAAGGCAAAGGATCAGTTGACCGTGCGCCGTTATGCTGTGAAGGCTGCTAACCTGCCGGATGTGCTGTTCGAGCAGAACAAGACCGACCTTAGCAAGGAAGCTATCGCAAGGCTGAACGAGTTTGCCGACATCCTGAAGGAGAACCCATCTTTATCGATCGATATAAACGGGCATACCGACGCTAGAGAGGCTGCTTCCAGAGCAGACCTGGCCAGCCAGCGTGCGCAGCGTGTGGCGCAGTACCTGACTCAGGAAGGCGTGCCGGCTGCACAAATCAAGACAAACGTTTTAGGCAAATCTAAGCAGGTAGGGCCTGATAACACGGAAACAGGACGCCGTCGTAACCGCCGCGCTTCCTTTACGCTGTACTCTTCGGATGTAAGCGCTTTGGCAGACAATATGAACAAGAACAACCCGCTGGATGTGCAGATAACGGAGAAGAAATTCCAGAAAGGGGAGCATAAGGTACTGGACTCGGTGAACTGGGAAAAAGGCACTTACACCTTGCAGCAAAATGGCCGCGAGTACCTGATCATCATAAACGAGGTGCTGGAGCCCGGTTACAAGAAGCTGAATGAGACCCGCGGACAGGTAATATCAGACTACCAGAACTACCTGGAGCAGCAGTGGGTACAGCAGCTGCGCGAGAAGTACCCAGTAAACGTTAACCAGAACGAGATAGACAAATTAGTTAAGAAATAAACTGCCGCAACTGTTCCTTTTTTTGCTGCACCGGCAGCAAAGTCCCGAAACTCAGAATAAAGCAGTATCTTGCACGTTGTTTTAGCAGCGTGTTCAAAAAAGTAGAATAACCTTGAGAAAGACGATCAATTTTGGCAAACTGGCCTTTGTTGCAATTTGCTTTATTTTTTCTTCCCTGTCTGTAGTGGCGCAGGTGCCCGTGCAGCGTAAGGTAGACGGCATTATTGCCAAAATAGACAATCACATTATCCTTCGCTCCGACCTGGAGTTCAGCTACCTGCAGTTCCTGGCACAGTCGAAGCAGCAGCCTAACGAGGCAATTAAATGCGATATTTTCCGCTCGCTGGTGCAGGAAAAACTTCTGCTTGCCCGCGCCGAGATAGACTCTGTTGTAGTGGATGAGGCTACGGTTACGGATCAGCTTAACCGCCGCATCGAATACCTGACGGCGCAGGTTGGCGGTGTGGAGCGCCTGGAGCAGTATTACAACAAAAGTATAAAGCAGCTGAAAGATGAGTTGCGCAAAACCGTAAAGGAGCAGATGGTGGCCGAAAAGATGCAGCAGCAGATCGCAGGCAAGATCAAGGTTACACCAAAAGAAATCAAACGCTACTTCAATGCTATCCCAACCGATAGTTTGCCATACTTCTCCAGCGAGGTAGAGCTTGCCCAGATCGTGAAGTATGCACAAGTGAGCAAGCAGCAGAAACTGGCCGCGCGCCAAAAACTGGAAGACTTACGCAAGCGCATACTTGCCGGTGAGGATTTTGCCAAACTTGCCCGACAGTACTCTCAGGACCCTGGCTCTGCAGCAGCCGGAGGCGAACTGGGCTTCTTTAAAAAGAAAGAACTGGTACCGGAGTATGAGGCAGCAGCCATGCGCCTGGAGCCTGGCCAGATCTCCAATGTAATAGAGTCGCAGTTTGGTTTCCACCTAATACAGCTTATCGAGCGTAAAGGTCAGGAGTTTAACACGCGCCATATCCTGATCAAGCCGGAAACTGCTACAGTGGATATTACCGCAACCGCCGCGCAACTTGACAGCATTCGTACCCTTATCGTAAACGACAGCATCACCTTTGCCAAGGCTGCCAAAGATTTCTCAGACGATATCCAGACCAAGGATAACGGCGGATCTATTACCAGCCGTGCCACAGGCAGCATGTACATCCCGATGGACCAGGTAGACCCATCTATCTTCTTCGTGATCGATACTATGAAGGTAGGCGACATATCCAAGCCTATACCTTTCCGTACGGAAGATGGCAAGGAGGCTGTGCGCATCATTTACCTGAAATCAAAGTCTAAGCCGCATTTGGCTAACCTGCAGGACGATTACCAGAAAATAGCTACGGCGGCGCTAAACCAGAAGAAAGGAAAAGCCGTTGAAGATTGGTTCCGGAAGAACATCGACACCGTTTTCATCGAGATAGACCCGGATTACAAAGATTGCAATGTGCTTGACTTAACCCAATAAAAAACTATGACGCAGTTCTCCTCTGACAAAGAAGCAGCAGACGCACTACATGATGCATACCGCACCCTTACCTCCGAGATCTCCAAGGTAATTGTAGGCCAGGAAGAAGTAGTAAGGTTAGTATTAACAGCTGTTTTTTGTCAGGGGCACTGCCTCCTGGTGGGGGTTCCGGGGCTTGCCAAAACGCTCCTGATCCAAACCATCGCCAATTCCCTGGACATGTCCTTTAGCCGGGTGCAGTTCACGCCCGACCTGATGCCCTCGGACATTGTAGGTGCAGAAACCCTGGACAAAGACCGCAACTTCAAGTTTGTAACAGGCCCGGTATTCGCCAACATAGTACTGGCCGACGAGATCAACCGTACGCCTCCCAAAACGCAGGCAGCCTTGCTGGAAGCCATGCAGGAGCATGCCGTTACCGTTGCAGGCCACAGGTATAGCCTGCCACAGCCATTCTTTGTACTGGCCACCCAAAACCCGATAGAGCAGGAAGGCACCTATCCCCTGCCCGAGGCGCAGCTAGACCGATTCATGTTTAACATCACATTGGGCTATCCAAGCTATGAGTCGGAGTTGCAGATCGTGAAGAACACCACAGGAGCCGTAACTACGCAGCTAAACAAAATACTTCATGCCGATGACATACTCGCTTTTCAGCAGTTGGTGCGCCGTGTGCCGGTAGTGGATAATGTGGTGGAGTATGCGGTACAGTTGGTTCACAAAACACGCCCCGGCCAGCCAATGGCTTCGCAGCAGGCAAACCAGTACCTGGAGTGGGGCGCAGGCCCAAGAGCTTCGCAGCACCTTATTGTAGGGGCCAAGTGCAATGCCATACTTAACGGCAAGTACAGCCCCGACATTGAAGACGTGCAGGCCGTAGCCATGCCTATACTTCGTCACCGCATCGTGCGCAATTTCAAAGCCGAAGCCGAAGGCGTCACCGAAGAGCAGATCATCCGGGAGCTGCTTTAGGCTCAATTTTGAATGTATTGATGGTTAAATGGCTTAATGGTTACATTGTTGTAGTTCTGCAGATGTAATTAATGCAAAACATTGCCTAACTACAGTCCTCAAAAACTTTAAGCCATTCAACAATTTAACCATCAAACAATTTAACAATTCAACCATATTGGTGTAATTTTGCACCCGTTCTATTTTTAACATTACCCTAAAGACTTATGGAAGCGGCTGCTTTATTCTTTCGCTTTAAAGATAACCTGGCAACAATAGCCGGTGCACTGAACAGTAAACTGGAAGTGCGCTCTATGCCTTATAACACTTCTATTCCGCTGGAGATAGACCTGTTGGCTGATGTTCTTCGCCTGCACGGCCTGGATTTTCAGTCGGTTACTCCGGGTGCTGCCCGCCTGTTTGATTTTCAGCAGTGGTATGCGCAGCACGAAGAGCAGGTAAACGAGGTAATGCACCGTGTGCTGGAGGATAAACGTGCTTACATGAAAACCGCCACCGGCACTGTGCTGCAGAAAGAAATGCTGTACCGCCGCCTGGAGTTTTTCAAGGAAACGGCGCACACCCTGGATGTGATGATGATACAGCAACAGCTGCACAGCCCAAAGCACTTCAGCTACCCATACCTGAACCAGTAAGTATACTTTATACTTGAAACATAAAAAGCCCCTGCCCATAAAAGTATGGCAGGGGCTTTTGCTTTTGCCC
Source organism: Pontibacter sp. GD7 (assembly GCF_058216375.1). Taxonomy (NCBI): domain Bacteria; kingdom Pseudomonadati; phylum Bacteroidota; class Cytophagia; order Cytophagales; family Hymenobacteraceae; genus Pontibacter; species Pontibacter sp. GD7. The sequence goes on from NZ_JBYZMP010000002.1 coordinate 461,519, forward strand.
ACAACCCTCTTGTACTTCTTTTCAACAAGTTGCCCCGGCAGTGTGAGCCTGGTTTATACTTATCTGCATCCATCCTCACGTCTTATAGTAAGCATGATCTCAGGCTCAACAGGCAGGCTTTATTATGTCGGGATCATCTGTCTGCTGCACAGGTATAACAAGTTGCATTCTTAAACCTTAAGATCATTTGAGCAGGCAACAAACAGCAAATTAAGCATTCTGCCCTACGTTTTTCTATAGTTCGCGTATGACATAACATACCCCCTGCCCTATATTAAAACAAGAGAGACGCTAACATGAATGTTCTGTACCAAACCCTACCCGATTCGCTGGAAGAAAAGCTGGAAACACAACGGCTTATACTCCGCCCTTATCAGCAAGGCGACGAAAGTGATTTTATGCGTCTGCTACAGGAAAACAGTTCTATACTTAACCCTGCCTTTGGAAGAAGGCTTGCACGTGTGCGCGTGCTCGCCGATGCACGTACACAAGTAAAGCAACTCCGTACAGAATGGGACAACCGCAAAACATTTGACTTTGGTGTGTGGCTTAAAACCACAAATGAATATATCGGCGACATCGCCCTTAAGAATCTGGACCATCAAGTACCTAAAGCAGAACTTGCCTTATACTTTACCAACTGGCCATTTACAAGAGGTGAAGCCATGGAAGCTTTACAAGCAATCCTAAGGTTTGCTTTTCATACTTTACAGCTTAACAAAATATACCTACGTTGCACAGCAGCTAACCTGTGCTATGGCGAATTAGTCGAAGAATTAGGTTTCTTAAAGGAGGGTGTGATTAGAAGCGATTTTAGGGGTGCAGACTCCGATGAGCTGCTGGATCTTTATTACTATGGCATTACCCGACAGGACTACGAACAACTGGAACACAAGGAAACTACTGAGAACACAACCGCTATGGCTTAGACCATAAGCGAACTTACAGCTTTTGTCTTGTGCCCTATCTCCTGGGTTTTGCCAGAAAGAAATCTGTATCGAAGGTGAGGTAGATAGAGTTGGAAAACTCCAACTTTGGATCGTCGAAATTAATAAATGGCTCCAACCGAAGGGTAACATACAGATTATCAACAATCTCAAAATCCTTCATCAGGCGTAGTATCAGTACTTCCCATTTCTCTTGCAGGTAATCGGGGTTTTTAAACGTAGTGGAAGCCGATTGGTACAGTTTTCCTCCGAGCTCTGTTACATATCCGTTGCCGTGCCAATAACTCAGCATCACATCCTGGTATTTTGTATCGGCGCCTACATTCAGGTAGAGTCCATGACCCTGCGCATAAGGCAGCCGCACCTCATTCGAGAAATCCTTGTAGCCGAGCACATAGTTCTTAGTGTACAGGCGGTGTAGTATGTGGCGGCTATACTTCTTCTCCAGCTCAAACCCCACGGCCACATTGGCAACCGTAAGCAACGGCAGGTCCGAGGCATCTATCTGCCCGCCTTTGTGCTGTGCCGTAAACTGCACAGGCAACGTTAGTCGTACACTATCCAACTGGTTTTTGGCTGCAGGCCGATCCAGCAAAGTATAAGCCGTAACAGCGCCGCCATTTACCTGTTCCTGGTCGTCCTCTCCCCTGTACAGCATGTTTGCCCAATCTATCCAAGCATCCAGCTTAAACCGCTGGGTCTTTAGTTTATACTGCAGGCCATTCTCTAACCTATTAAGCATAACCCGCTCAAAATCGTAAAGAGGCTCAATGTAGCCATGGGCCAAATTACCTTCCAGTGTGCCAAAGGTCAGGCTCCAGTTTTCTTTTAAAAATTTTACAGATAAGGTTGGAGCTATATCCTGGTAACCTGAACTGCCGAAGTCTTTCCAGAGGAAAATACCTGCATCGATTCGTACTGTAGGGGCTGGCTGGTATATGAGCCTGGGGTTAAGATGATAGCCAAATAAAGTATAACCGTCAGCAATTTTATTAAAGTATTCGTTGTTTTTAGAGAAACCAAACGCATACAAACCAAATCTAATTTCATTAGCATTTTCAGGTATAACCGGAACGGTTTGCGTTAGTGCACTGTTGTTAAGCTGCCCATAACACAAACTACTGCTAAACAAGCACGTAATAGCAAAAAATAGCTTTAAAAAGCGCATAAAAAGTCTGCTAAAATGGGACAAAAGACTAGTTACCGTTGTTATAAACAGTCGGCAGATGATAGCTAAAATATTTAGTAAAATAGTTTTTAGCTTTCTTGCAAATAGCTGTCGAATGTAGTAATTTCACCTTCAATATAAAGCAATTTAATTAAACACACATGAGCGTAAGCAACGAAAAACTTAAGGCCCTGCAGCTGACTATGGATAAGCTCGACAAAACATACGGTAAAGGAACCGTAATGAAGTTGAGCGATAATAAAGTAGAAGACGTTCCGGCTATCTCTACAGGCTCGCTTGGGCTGGATATTGCTTTGGGTATTGGCGGTTTACCACGTGGCCGTGTCGTAGAAATCTACGGCCCGGAATCTTCTGGTAAAACCACACTTACCATGCATTGCATCGCCGAGGCACAGAAAAAAGGAGGCCTGGCAGCTTTTATTGATGCAGAGCACGCATTTGACAAATTATACGCCCAGAAACTTGGCATTGATACTGAAAACCTATTGATATCTCAGCCGGATAACGGCGAACAGGCACTTGAGATCGCGGACCACCTGATCCGTTCAGGCGCTATTGATATTATTGTAATTGACTCTGTTGCTGCCCTGGTACCGAAAGGTGAACTGGAAGGCGACATGGGTGACAGCAAGATGGGTCTGCAGGCACGTTTGATGTCGCAGGCACTTCGTAAACTTACTGGTACGATCAACAAAACTGGCTGTACGTGTATTTTCATCAACCAGCTTCGTGAGAAGATCGGTGTGATGTTCGGTAACCCGGAGACAACCACTGGTGGTAATGCCCTTAAGTTCTACGCTTCTGTGCGCTTGGACATCCGCCGTGTAGGTCAGATCAAAGAGTCTGCCGACAACATTACTGGTAACCGTACCCGCGTTAAGGTTGTGAAGAACAAAGTAGCCCCTCCGTTCAAAGTGGTTGAGTTCGACATCATGTATGGCGAGGGTATTTCCAAAGTAGGCGAGATCCTTGACTTGGGCGTTGAGCTGGGTATCGTTCAGAAGTCAGGCTCATGGTTCTCTTACAACGGAGACAAGCTGGGCCAGGGCCGTGATGGCGTGAAGCAGATCCTATTGGATAACCCGGAACTGCAGGAAGAGATCGAAGGCAAGATCAGAGCCATTGTAAAAGGTGAGCCTGAGAAAGTAGCCGCCGCCCTAGACGATGCAGCCGCTGCAACTGAGTGAACACTTTTCCCAAACTATAAGTAAAAAAAAGGAGCCAAGGTATGGCTCCTTTTTTATTTCGCTGATAATGAATTGATTTGATAGCAATAACTGTTTAACTTAGCAAAAAGAGTAGATTTGGTATAAAACTTGTCTTGAACAGGTTAACCAAAGTATAAATGTAAATATGAGAAAGTTTTTCCCGGCTATACTTTTCGCAATCGTTATCGCTTTTGGTTTTGTTACTAAAGACAGAATGCGTACTGTGCCCAACGAGAGCTTTTCGTCTGGGGAGGTGCTAAAATATAAAGTACACTATGGCCCGATCACGGCAGCAGAAGCAGTAATAGACGTTGCCCCTACCCTGCACACCATTAACGGCAGACCATGCTACCGTGCCACAGTAACCGGCAAAACAAACAGCTCCTTCGACCTTTTTATAAAGATCCGTGATACATGGCAGTCATACATAGACACTGCAGCTTTGGTGCCGCAGCGTTCTTTTATGAATATTGAAGAAGGCAGTTACCGCAAGCGCGAAACAGTAGACTTTAACCATTATAACCTTGTTGCTTATGTGGAAAGGAAAAAACGCAACAAAGACAAAGAAACCAAGCAGCATAAAGTACCTGCAAATGTTCAGGATATTGTAAGTGGCTTTTACTACATGCGTACCCTCGACTATGACAGAATGCGTGTAGGCGAAAAGTTTAACATACAGGGCTTCTTCGACGATGAAAACTTTAACATGGAGGTTACCTACCGTGGCAAAGAGACGGTAAGCACAAAGGCCGGCAACATCAGAGCTATTAAGCTAACCCCTAAAATGCCGAAGAATGAGATGTTCAATGGCGAGAACTCCATTACCGTATACTTGTCCGATGACCAGAATAAGATCCCGGTACTGATACAGGCCGAAATGTTTGTGGGGTCGGTAAAAGTAAACTTATACGAGTTTAAGAATTTGAAACATAAGCTTTTGCTAGCTCAGAATTAATAAAAAAAGCCAGTCTTGCACTGGCTTTTTTTATGTACTTTCATATTCATTAGCGCCTGTGCTTATGTTAAGAAAGTATTAAGATTTGATTATCAAGGATTAAATTGCACCACTAGTGGTTATATTTGTCCTATACATTAGGCGCGCCGGTTAAGATGACAGGCAGTACCAATGTAATGTGTAGCAGCCCTAAAGTATAAAGGCAGCACCATATCGACACACTAATCTGAAGATTTGTGCAAACAGCAACAAACTACAAAGTTTTAGTGGTAGACGACGATCCGGATATCGTAGAGCTACTGCAATACAACCTGACACGCGAAGGATACGAGGTATCGGTAGCGGACAACGGCAAAAAAGCCATCGATGTGGCTCAGTCTGTGAAACCAGATGTGATTTTGATGGATGTGATGATGCCGGTGATGGACGGGATAGCCGCCTGCCGGCAGCTGCGCGAAATGGGCGACTTCCGCAACACCCACATTATTTTCCTGACTGCACGAGCCGAAGAGTTTTCTGAAGTAGCCGCTTTTGAGGCAGGTGCAGACGACTTTATAACAAAGCCTATAAAGCCTCGTGCCTTGCTAAGCCGCCTGGCAGCCTATACCCGCCGCGACTCGCAGCAGGAAGAGCAGGAGAAAGTGATCGAGATTGGTGGCCTGCGCATAGACCGTAACAGCTTTGCCGTTTACAGAGGCGAGGAGAAAATAACGCTGCCTAAAAAAGAGTTTGAACTGCTGGCATTTTTAGCCGCCACGCCAAACAAGGTTTTCAGCCGTGAGGAGCTATTGAACAACGTTTGGGGAAATGATGTTTATGTGATTGCCAGAACTGTGGACGTCCATATCAGAAAGGTGCGCGAAAAAATTGGCGAAGATCACATTAAAACTATCAAGGGTGTTGGCTATAAGTTCAATACTGATTAATACATGAATTTAAATTCCCGTTCCCTTACCATTATAATTTCATTGGCGGTGGCTTTGGTGCTTACCGCCTTTCTTGCTTTAGCCAGTTACTTTTCTTCCGAAGGTTTTAAGGTAGCCCTGGTTATCGTATTTATCAGTTGCTTCCTGCTGGTATACTTTTCTTATGAGGCTTTGGTGCTGCGCGAAATTAAAAACGTATACAGCAGCATCGAAAAAGTAAAAAGGCAGGAGTTCAAGAAATCTGAGAGCAAGTCTATTTTCACCTCTGATCCTCTGACAAAAATAAAGGACGAGATTTACCTGATCGCTGAACGAAAGCAGCAGGAAATAGACGAACTAAAGCGCCTGCAGGCTATGCGCCGCGAGTTCCTTGCCGATGTATCCCATGAACTGAAGACACCGATCTTTGCGGCGCAGGGCTTCATCCATACATTACTGGATGGGGCCATGGACGATCCCAACGTGCGGGAGAGGTTCCTTGAGAAAGCCGCCAAAAGCCTTGACGGCCTGGACGCACTGGTACAGGACCTGATCAGTATTTCGCAGTTTGAGAAAGGCGTTGCGAAAATGGCCAAACGCAATTTTGATGCGGTGCAGCTGATGTATGAAGTATTTGAGCAACTGGAACAAAAAGCTGTACAGCACCAGGTAAACCTGCACCTAGATGTGAACCCGGATAAGCAGGTTATGCTTTTTGCCGACCCTAACCGTATGCGCCAGGTATTCATTAACCTGATTGATAACGCGATAAAGTATGGCCGCAAAGGCGGAAACATCTGGGTTACATTTGACGAAGGCCGTAAGAAGTATACAGTTACCGTGAAAGACGACGGCCGCGGCATTGCTCAGGAGCACATCAACCGGATTTTTGAGCGTTTCTACCGCATCGATAAAAGCCGTGCCCGCGACACCAGCAGCACCGGCCTTGGCCTGGCCATCTGCAAACACATCGTAGAGGCACACAAATCATTTATAGCCGTTAAAAGCGAAGTTGGCAAAGGCACAACGCTACGTTTTAAGCTTCAAAAAGCGAAGGTGTAGTTATTCGTTGATCGTTATTGGTTGTTGGGATTTGGTTATTGGGATTTGGTTATTGGTTATCCGTTATTGGTTGTTAGGGTTGTAGAGACGCAATATTTTGCGTCTTGTGGGCTACAAGGAAGTAAGTTTCATTATTCGATGACCGTTACTCGTTGAGCGAACAGAAAATCACAATACCTTGCGTCTTATCCGCTTTAGTAAAAACGCTCACAGGTCAGGAAGATGCTGTGAGGTTACGATTGCCAATAGCCGGCGAAAACCTGACCGTAGAGACGCAATACCTTGCGTCTTGTTTCTATGAAAGTATAAACAGTTCTCTCTGACGCAATCCTTAACCATAACACACTCTGTAAATTGGTATGCTGATTCAACATAAATCATTTTATTGTTTGGCTGCATAGGAACAGAAAGGAAAACTGCCTTGTAGCAGACAAGACGCAAAATATTGCGTCTCTACATTTCCCAATAACGAATAACCAACAACTATTAATAACAACAGCCCCTCTACAACCCTAACAACGAGCAACGAATAACGATCAACCAAAAATCAAACCCCAAAATGTGTATCTTTGCAGTGCTGCACAGGCAAAAGTATAAGATGGTGCAGTTCACAAAGTATAGCAACACATGAAATACCCGGTTTTTAAGGACCTGATCATATTTGAGAATGAAGATTACGTGGTGGTAAACAAGCCGCCCTTTCTTGCCACCCTCGAAGACAGAACGCCAAACTCAACCAACCTTTTAAAGATAGCGCGCCAGTACAACCCTGACCTGCAAGCCTGCCACCGTCTGGACAAGGACACATCGGGTTGCCTTGTGTTTGCAAAAAACGCGGAGGCGTACCGCCATGTAGCCATGCAGTTTGAACACCGTGAGGTTTACAAAGTATACCATGCAATTGTATGGGGCGTACACCATTTCGAGGATGAACTGGTAAACAAGTCTATACTTGCGGGAGCCAAGGGTGTGGCCAAACTAACGCCACAGGGCAAGCCAGCCGAAACATACTTTACCACAGTCGAGAACTACAGCCGCCACAGCCTGATAGAATGTTTGCCGGTTACAGGTCGTTTGCACCAGATACGTATACACCTGGCATCGCTGGGTGCACCAATTGTTGGCGATACGCTTTACGGAGGTGAGCATTTATACTTAAGCAGCCTGAAACGCAAATTTAACCTAAAGAAAGACACAGAAGAGCAGCCACTTATAAAGCGCTTTGCCCTACACTCCTTTAATATTGGGTTTACTTTGCTAAACGGAGAGCCGGTAAAAGTAGAGGCACCTTACCCTAAGGATTTTGCTGTACTGGTCAAGCAGCTTAGAACACACTAGGAAGTATTAGGACACAAGATTTCAGACACAAGACGTAAGACTCTTTTTAAATAAACTTTGATGTACCCCCAAAGCATTCGGGACAACATATTGAAGAAAATCCTGTGTCTTGAGTCTGAAATCTTGTGTCTCAGCTTACCCTTAGCACGATCTTTCCGATGTTCTTATTCTGCTCCATGTAACGGTGCGCCTCGGCTACATCCTGCCAATCATACACAGAATCAATAACAGGCTTTATGGCTCCGCTTATGAAATGCGGCATGGCAAAGTCGCTCATTTCCTGGGTTAGCTGTATCTGGTAGCCTTTGGTTCTGGAGCGCAGCGTAGAGCCGATCACCTGCAGGCGTTTAATCAGGATCTTGCGCAGGTCAAAATCGTCTACCTTTCCCCCGCCCAGGCTGGCAAGTATAACCAGGCGGCCATCGGTGCGCAGGCATTCAATGTTCTGGTTAAAGTATGGCCCGGCTATAAAATCCACGATCACATCCACACCCTCGTTGTTCGTATAAGCCAGCACCTCATCTTCGAAAGGCACTTCCTGGTAGTTTATACTTTTGTGCGCACCCAGCTCTTTGCAGGCATGCACCTTAAACTCCGATGCTGTTGTAAGCACCTCTGCTTTGTGTGCCCGGGCCAGCTGTATGGCAGCAGTACCTACTCCGCTAGCACCTGCATGTATCAGTACACGCTCTTGTGGCTGCAGCTTGCCTAGCCAGAACAAAGCCTGATAGGCCGTCATGAACACCTCGGGTATGGCAGCAGCCTGTTCCATGGTCAAATTGTCCGGCACCGGCATTGCCATGTTTTCATCAATGATGGCATACTCGGCGTAACCACCTCCCGGCAACAGGCCAAAAACTTTATCTCCTTTTTTAAACCGTGTGCAGTTTATACCTGTCTCTGCTACCTCTCCTGCTATTTCTAAACCAAGTAATGGGCTGGCTCCTTTTGGTGGTGGGTATTTGCCCTGCCGCTGGAGCGTGTCGGCACGGTTAAGCGCTGTGGCGTGTACTTTTACCAGCAATTCGTAAGGTCCCGGCAAAGGCTGCTCGTACTCTCCAAGTATAAGTTGCTCTGGTCCGCCGGGTTGTTTTACAAGTATGGCTTTCATAGTTTCTTGTTTGGCTGCTTTTGTAGACGAAACTTAATCACAGAAAGATGTATAACTTTATTTGCTGAAAAGTATAAAGTATAAATTTCACGCTACTCTCTCCTGATAGCCTCTACCGGATCCAGTTTGGCTGCGCGGGTTGCCGGATAGGTACCAAACACAATCCCTACCACCACGGCTATACTGGCAATAACCATGAAGGTATCTAAAGTATAAGCGGCTTGAAACGGTACATCAACAAAAGCCTTAACTATAGGCACAATACCCAATGTAGCAAGTATGCCCAGGAGCAAGCCAAGTATACTTCCGAACAAAGACACCGTTACAGACTCGGCCAGAAACTGCAGCAGTATGTCGCGCTTTTTGGCACCAAGGGCTTTGCGCACCCCAATTTCCACGGTGCGTTCTGTCACCGAGATCAGCAGCACGTTCATAACACCAATACCACCCACGATCACCGATATCCCCACGATCATGCCCATCACCACCCGGAACAGCAAGAAGCCCCTGGCTGCCTGCTCTACCCTGCCCTCGTTAGTAGCCACCTGAAAATCAGTAGTATCGGCGGGGAATTTTGCTTTCAGCCAATCTTCGGAAAAACTCTTGATTTCAGCCACATCCATTATATCCTTCGCTTCCAGTATCCCCACTGGTGGGTTGGCCTTTAGTTGTGAGTCGTTTAGCAAAGTTATCGGGAAAAATACTCGCGCTGCTTTATCCTCGTCTTCGGGCAGTACGCCAATAATTTTCAATTCCAGACTATCAACCTTCACGGTTTTGTTCAGTGCAAATGCTGCGGAATCTTGCCCAAAGGCCTGGATCGTGAAACCATGGTTAACGATGGCTACTGGCTTTTGCTGCTTCACATCTGTTTCATCAAATAATTTTCCATGCGCTGCTTCAGCATCTGTGGGGTAGTACAGGTTTGTCGCCATTACGCCAGCCCCCATTGGTTCTGACTTACCCTCCAGAAAAATCTCTTTATTGCTTTTCACTTGCAGAAAACCCCTGGCAGGTTTCGGAACCGACGCTGCCAGGCTGTTCATCGTTTCGTAGTCCAGATAACTATAATCGGTTTTTGCCAGCGAGATGTCATTTATTCTTTTGTGGGTGCGGGTGCCTATAATAACAGCTTTAAAGTCGGTTGTTTTCGTGATCTCCTGCTGGGCAAACTCCTCCAAGCCATCTATCAGCGAGAGCACTGTAACCAAGGCCGCTACGCCAATCACAATACCAAGTATGGAGAGCAAAGTATGGAATAGCCTGGTGCGGATATTTTGTCCGGCTAAGGCAAAGGATAGGTAAAGTTTCTTGAGCATAGTATACTTTTAAAAAGCACAAGTATAAATATAGGATTTATACTTTAGTAATTCTACTGTCATGATACGGCAGGCTGCTCATTCCATACCAGTACCTATTTTGTTGGGGTCAGATGAATTACTAACCTCCCGATATCCTTTCAATAAAAAGCCCCAGCTAGTCCATTTTAAACATATCAAAAATAATTACGAAAGTTTCGTAGCTTTTATTACGAACATTTCGTAACTATACGAAAACATCGTAAAAGTATGGAAAAACTAACGCAGCAAGAAGAAGAGGCTATGCAGGTGATCTGGGAAACCGGCGGCGGCTTTATAAAGGATTTTCTTGAAAAATTGCCTGAGCCCAAGCCACCATATACTACACTGGCCTCTACAGTAAAGAATCTGGAAAAGAAGGGGTTTGTGAAGGGTGAAAAGCTGGGCAACTCTTACCGTTATCTGCCTTCGCTCAAGGAAGCTGAATACAAGAAGAAGTTCATGAAAGGATTTGTGGGAGACTACTTCAAAAACTCTTACAAAGAACTGGTAGCTTTTTTTGCGAAAGAGAAGCAGATAAGCGCCGAAGAACTGAAAGAGATAATAGACATGATCGAAAACAAAAAGTCTGAATAATATGCCTGCCTTACTTCTATACCTCCTGAAAGCAAACGTTGCCCTGGTCTTGTTTTACCTGGCATACCACTTCGTGCTGCGTCGGCTAACATTTTATACTTTAAACCGGGGCTACCTGCTTTTTGGGATCCTGTTTTCCGCGCTTTACCCATTAGTGGACCTATCCCTGTTTTTTGAGCGGCACGAGCCATTGGCAGTTGTAAATAATTATGCGATAGCTTTGCCCACAACCTGGCAGGCATCAACAACAACCCAGCAAGCGCAGGCTTTTGACTACTGGCTGATACCGGTGGGCTTGGTAATTGCGGGGGCAGTTTTAGTAGCTATGAGGCTACTACTTCAATTTATCTCGCTTTATAAAATACATGCGGGGTCTGTGCCGGCCAGACATAATGGCATTGATTACCGCCAGGTACCGAGTATAAACCATGCCTTCTCGTTCTGGCAGGCCATTTACCTAAACCCCAAGCAGCACAAGCATCACGAACTCAACGCCATACTTAACCATGAGCTAGTGCATGTAAAAGGCTGGCATACCCTGGATGTATTGCTGATTGAATTTGGCACGCTGCTCTGCTGGTTTAACCCGGGCGGCTGGCTTATGAAACGAGCCATAAAAGAGAACCTGGAGTTTATTGCCGACCAGAATGTACTTACCGCCGGCGTAGACCGAAAAGACTACCAGTACCTCCTCCTGAAGGTGACTGGTATTTCGGAGCCGCAAATTGCGAATCAATTCAATTTCTCACCTCTAAAAACAAGAATAGCCATGATGAACAAATTGCCAAGTACCAAGGCCAACAAGCTGAGATTGCTTATTGCGCTGCCCCTCGTTGCTGTGCTGCTGGTTGCTTTTAAAAGTATATACCCCGGTGAAGCTGGTGGATATACAAAAGTAGGCCCGGCCATCTACATCAAAGACAATCCTTCTTACAAGACCGCCTGCTGGACAGCTCCCCACAATTTAACGATAACACCTGTTACCGGAACTGCTGATGTGTATGAGTTAGACAACGAGCAGGACATAGCGGCGGCTGTCAAGAAGTATGGATTATACTTACCTGATAATGAGCTTTACGACAAAGTAGTAGCCAGCATACCAGGTGCTGCACAAGAAAAAAGACCACAAGTAGTAGACGAATACAAAGACTTCTACGCACGTAACCCGCAGGTAAGAAAGCTGTTTTGGACGAGTGCAAATCAGATAATTGTAAGACTGGAGACAACAGAAGAGATTTATAACCTGGAGGACAAAGCAAGCCGCGCTGCCGCAGAGAAAAAGTATGGCAAACTGCCTTCATCTCCACCTCCTGCAGAGGTTGTGACACAGGAGGAATTTGATGCTCGCTCTAAAAGGACGCAACCACAGGATGGCATTTTCACAATTACGCCAGACGACATAGACTATTATGACGATAAGAACAACTTGCCTGTGGAGTATACTAACTTCCTGAAGAGAAATACAGCTGTTGAAAAAGTTGGCTGGCGCGTACACTCCGAGAAAGGCCCACAGTCTATACTTATTTACCTGAAATCGGGAGCTACTGAGGTATATGACTATAGCAACGCTAAAGGTATGGCAACTGCCAAAAGTAAGTATGGAGAACTGCCTGGGTTACTTCCGCCACCGCCACCAGTTATGATAAAGAAAAACTAGTATTCATACTTTGTAAAAGCCCTAAAGAATCTGATACGTCCTTTAGGGCTTTTATACTTTAAGGGACATGAAAAGAACTTCGCAACTGCTACCCTCCTGCTACACAGCATATTTCTAACACATGTATTGCATATCAAATAAAGTCTTTCTATCTTTGTGACCATTTTTCAAAGTCCGAAAAATCAAATAGTTAAATAAATAATCGCTTACAACCACTAAAAATGGATCATTTAAGTTATAAGACCCTTACTGTCAACAAGAAGACAGCCAACAAAGGCTGGGTGATTGTTGATGCAGGTCAAGGAAGCTTGGGTCGTGTGGCATCGGAAGTTGCTAAGATCCTGAAAGGCAAGCACAAGCCTTCGTATACTCCTAACGCTGACTGCGGCGACAACGTGATCATTATCAATGCTGATAATGTACGTTTCACAGGCCGTAAGTGGGATCAGAAGTACTACCTGACACACACTGGTTACCCAGGCGGTCAGAAGAAGACTTCTCCACGTGAGCTAAAGGCTAAATCATCAACTTTGCTAGTTGAGCGTGCAGTTCGTGGTATGTTGCCAAAAGGCCCACTAGGTCGCGAGCTATTCAGAAATCTTCATGTTTTTACAGGAAGCGAGCATCCATTTGCAGCTCAGCAGCCTAAAGAATTAACCTTCAACTTATAATTTTAATGGAAGTTATCAATACATCTGGTAGAAGAAAAACCTCGGTGGCTCGTATCTACATGACGGCCGGGCAAGGGAATATCACTATTAACGGTAAAGATATCAAGGCATACTTCCCTAACGAAGTATTGCAAACAATAGTAAATCAGCCGTTTCAAACCTTAGATCTAATTGGCAAGTACGATGTTACTGCTAATCTAAAAGGTGGTGGTGTAAGCGGCCAGGCTGAGGCACTAAGACTTGCTATCTCTAAAGCACTGGTAGTTGAGAACGCCGAAGTTAAGTCAGCACTTCGTAAAGAAGGATTCATCACGCGTGACCCACGCATGGTGGAGCGTAAGAAATTCGGTAAGCGTAAAGCTCGTCGTTCATTCCAGTTCAGTAAACGTTAATATTTTAGGTGTATCAACAACATGGCAAGTACTAATTATAAAGAATTACTTGAGGCTGGTGTTCACTTTGGCCACCTTACCCGCAAGTGGGATCCGAAAATGGCTCCGTATATCTTCATGGAGAAGAACGGTATCCATATCATTGACTTAAACAAGACATTGGTTGCTCTTGAGGAAGCTTCTGCTGCTATCAAGAACATCGCTAAGTCTGGCCGTAAGATCCTTTTCGTTGCTACTAAGAAGCAGGCGCAGGACATCGTAGCGGAAGAGGCTCGTCGTCTTAAAATGCCTTACGTTACTGATCGTTGGTTAGGCGGTATGCTTACTAACTTCGCTACTGTGCGTAAGTCTCTTAAGAAAATGTCTACTATCGATAAGATGGTGAAAGACAACACTGCTTATGCAGCTATCGCGAAGCGTGAAAGACTAATGCTTTCTCGTGAGCGTGAGAAACTGGAGCGTGTTCTTGGCGGTATCGCTGACCTATCTCGTCTGCCAGCTGCGCTTTTCATCGTTGACGTGAAGCGTGAGCACATCGCAGTGAAAGAGGCTCAGAAACTGAACCTGCCAGTATTCGCTATCTGCGATACTAACTCTAACCCTGAGCTTGTAGATTTCCCAATCCCAGCTAACGACGACGCATCTAAGTCTGTAGCGCTTATCGTATCCCTAATCGGTAAAGCTATCGAGGAAGGTTTGTCTGAGCGTAAGGTTGACAAAGAGGAAACTGAGCGTAAGCGTTCTGAGGAAGAAGGCATCAAGGCTAAGCAAGAAGCTGACGAGCAATAATCAATTGTTCATATTGCAATAACAACGAACTGAACATTGGGCTTTGCTGCTTCAATGTTCAGTTTGTTTTAGGGGACTAGGGAAAGGGACAAAAGATTTTTTGACAAAGGACAAAAGACTTTCACTTTCCACTCACCGCCTAACACAGAATTCTTAATTATTAATTCATAATTCTTAATTATAAAAAGATGGCTATTACAGCACAAGACGTTAACAAACTCCGTCAGGAAACCGGAGCAGGTATGATGGACTGCAAGAAAGCGCTTACAGAAGCTAACGGCGATTTCGAAGCAGCTAAAGATATTCTTCGTAAGCAGGGCCAGAAAATTGCCAGCAAGCGTGCTGACAACACTACCTCTGAGGGTATCGTTTTAACGCAGGTTAGCAACGACGGCACTAACGGTAAAGTAGTTGCACTTGCTTGCGAAACTGAGCCAGTATCTAAAGTTGCTGACTTCAAGAGCTTAGCACAGAGAGTTATGGATACAGCAGTATCTACTAACGCTGCTACTAAAGAGGAGCTTCTTGCTGCAAACCAGGAGGATGGCCGTTCTCTTCAGGATCACATCACTGACCTGATGGGTAAGATCGGTGAGAAGATCGACGTTGTTTCTTACGAGACTGTAAACGCTGATCAGGTTGTAGCTTACACGCACTCTACTGGTAAACTAGGTGTATTGGTAGGCCTTGTAAACACAAACGGTACTGATGCTACTGAAGTAGGTAAAGACGTTGCGATGCAGATTGCTGCTATGAACCCGGTTGCCCTTGACAAAGACGGCGTTGACGCTGCTACTGTTGAGCGTGAGATCGAGATCGGTAAAGAGCAGGCTCGTGCAGAAGGCAAGCCAGAGGCTATGCTTGAGAAAATTGCAATGGGCAAGCTGAACAAGTTCTACAAAGAGAACACGTTGCTTAACCAGGAGTTCGTAAAAGACTCTTCTTTAACTATCGCGCAGCTGCTTGACAAAACAAGCAAAGGCATGACAGTTAACAACTTCAAGCGTGTAGCTATCGCTTAAGTATAAGCTGCAAGTATAAAGGAAACGCCCCTGAGAGATCAGGGGCGTTTTTTTTATGTAACATATTGTGTAATACTTACTCTTTCATATATTTGAAGACTCAAAAATCTACTACCTAAAAATCAAATGAAGACAAAACTTACCTTTCTTACGCTTTTCCTGGCGTATAGCTACCTGACTGCAACAGCCCAGCAAAAGCTCCACATTGGAGTAGAAATAGGTCCTAAACAGGAACATTTTACCTATGATGACCCAACAAGACTACTTTTCCCGAAAGAATATCACCACACCATAAAAGGTATTAGCCTTAGCTACGACTTAAACAAAGATTATACGATCGAAAGTGGGTTTTACAGCAATCCACAAACAGCAAATGTAAACACAACAGTGGCTCGCAATTATTATGGATGGAGCAGACCAGATCGCATGGTACAAATACCTATTAGATTAAATAGGAACTTATTTTTAATCGGCCCTAAAATACAACTAAGAGGTATTGCCGGTCTGTCATATGTTTACAATTCCAAAGCAGATTGTCCTTCTGGAGAATGTATTACAGGCACACAAAGGTTTGGAAGTGATCTCCAAAACTCCAAACCATTAGCCCCATACTTCGAGGCGAATGTATATTCTGTAAATAAACAATTTATTTTAGGAGAAGCAGGCGTTAGCATAAAATATCAAATAAAGCCGAAATGGAATATTGCACTTACAGGTAGTTACTATCAAGGTTTTAAGCCTATAACACGTATTTACGCAGAGCTTTATGAAGATACTTCTGATAATGCAGAGCCAACTAGAAAAGCAAACTCCTACTCTAAAGGCAGCAGCACAAATTATTTAATACGGTTGAGCTACCTGCTGTTCGATTTCAGCAAACACAATAACGAATACTACAAAGACTGATCATGAAGACAAAAAGATTAATCCTAATCTGCGGCCTGCTTGTGTGCACAATTTTTAATATACAAGCCCAGCACAAATTTTATGTTGGCCCCGAGTTTGGCTTGGGCATTGAGTTCCAAAATAAGCAAGACAAGTATAATCTGGTGCAATCTGTTAACAGGTTTGGTGCCTCCCCCTATGGGCTTACCCTCCGTTATGAGCGGGATGATAAGTATGCATTTGAGATAGGGATGATTAAAGAACCCTTGATGCAGGAGGTCAGGATAAATGGTATAGATTTTAAAAGTTCTTTTGAGGCAGGTGATCGCACAACAAGTTTTGTACGTGTTCCGATTCGGTTAAATGTGAAGGCTTTTAATTTTGGAGAGCGAACAGCACTTCATGTTTATGGTGGCGGCTCATATTTTCATTATCCGCTAGATACTGGATTCAGATATGGAACATGGAGTGGAGATTTTGAGAAAGATGGCGTGGCCTGGCGCAAAGACCACTATGTTTTAGAGAAAAGCGCTTGGCTACTGGAAGGCGGTACAAGCCTAAGTTACAAACTAAGCAATAAATTCACAGTAGATGCAAATGTGAATTACCTGCACGGCTTTAATGATCTAACACGCACTGATATAAAGTATAAATCTCATGGTGGTGCTACACAAGAAGCTGAAGTATACTCTAATGGCACCAAGCTTAACTTTACTTTAGGAGTTCGCTATAAGGTAATGGAACTGAGAAAGCTTAATGATTAATTCGATTGCAATAGAAATAAAGAGGCACGCAAAACAGGGTGCCTCTTTTGCTTTGCTGCCATACTTGTAGCAGGCGCAACATTTTTACTCATTCCTCCTAATCGTACTCACAAACGCATCGCGCATATCCTGGAAACGATTTAGTACGGCCTCGATAAACTCATCATCTATCAAAGCTTTTACATCCTCATCGCCGTTTACTTCTGTTTCTTCTATTTTATAGCTCTGCTCCAGGTTCGCTTTTTCGAACTTGATAATATACTTGCCATTATAGGAGTGCAAGGTAATTTTAACGTGCGGGTTTGGTATATCGGCTACTACTCTCATGGTGTTAATGTGCTAATTGGTTTAATGTGTTAATGTTATAGTCGGGTAGAGATTAAACGAGCCTGCCCCTCCGAGGAGCAGGCTCGTTTCATTCTATCTTTTTTGTCATCCTGAAAGGATCTTGGTAGCTGGTAGTATAAGCTTAACCTCCCTTCTCACAAGTTTCTTAACAGAATGACAGTATTTTTTTCTCATTTTTATTAGAATGAAACGACCCTACTCTCAAGAGGGGAATTTACGAGTTATGTAAATCTAATTCGGACATCTCCCGAAATGCTGCGGGACAGGCTAGTCTGGATTTTATGCTGCTGCGAGCTTCCTTGTCCGAAAGAGCCTTTAACTTAAATTGATGGCCAAATCCTGTCCATCTTTTAATCCTGTAAATCCTGATTCAGATTTCTCACAGCTGCGCTGGTCCCTTTCGACCCTCGTCTCAGGCATGTTTGAAATGACAAATCAAGTACTCTATCAGAAAAATCTTTTGTCCTTTGTCAAAATATCCTTTGTCAAAAAATTAAACCTCAATACCCATCAGCTGCATCAGTTTACTGGCGTTAAAGCTACGGCAAATGCCCTCGCGTAGTTTGTAATCGAACTTAATTTCGTCGCCGATAATGTCGCTGTTGAAGCTGTAGTTGTATACGCTGCCGGGCAGTTCCTGCTCCATGGCGCCAAGTTCCAGGTCGTGGGTAGAGATAAAACCGGAAGCATTGCGTTTGTGCAGCTGGCGAATAAGGGCCATAGCGCCGGCGTGGCGGTCGAGGGAGTTGGTGCCTTTGAGTATCTCATCTAAAAAGTAAAACACCGGCTGGCCCTGCTCTGTAAGCTCCAGGAGCATGCGCAGGCGTTTTAGCTCGGCATAGAAAGAAGAAGTGTTCTCGGCCAGGTTATCGGCGGTGCGCATGGCTGTGTATACTTGAGCCGGGGCCAAGGTCATACTTTTAGCACAAACCGGAGCCCCCATCTGCGCCAGCACCATGTTTATACCTATAGTACGCAGAAAAGTAGTTTTACCCGACATGTTAGAGCCAGTAACCACCATGGTCTTGCCAGCACCCTGCATCTCGAAATCATTGGCAACCGGCGTAACCGAGAATATGAGTGGGTGCGCCAGCTCTTTGGCTCTTAATTCAAAAGGGGCATCAGATAATACCGGAACAGCATATTCCGGATGCGCATGCTGGAAAGCCGCTATACTTGCCAGGGCTTCTATCTCAGCCAGCGTATCCAGCATTTCTTCCAGTTGCGGCAGGTACTTATCGCGCCAGTTCTCCAGTCGGTACATCCACACAAAATCCCACATCAGCACCGTGTTCAGGAAAAAGGCCATTAAGGTACTTAGCCTCCACGAGAAGTAATCGATAATGGTAGCCAGCTTGTGTATGCTCTCGGAGCCTTTGGTGCCAGACTGCTCCAGCTTAGCCTGCAGTTCCTGCAACAATGGCGTAGAAAACTGCTTCTGCTCGATGTGCTGCAACTGCCTGGTATAGCTGCGCATGGCTTCGTAGATGCCCATGCTGTTGTCGTAGTACTCGTCGCGCTCTACCCTGAACCTGTAGGCAAGTATAAACTGCACTACTAAAAAGGCGGTAGGCACAAACCCCGAAACAGCACCGTAGGCCCAGGCGGCAATAGCGGCTAGCGTAACCACCGGAAGTATAAATACAAGCGCCTTCAGCCAGGTATGCTGCTTATAAAAGAACTTATCAGAGAACCACTTTATAAATCCTGCTGCGGTTGCCTCGTCGTGTTTAAAGTGCCTTGGCAAGGCCACCAAGTCTTGCAGCCAATCCAGCTGATCTTCTGCTGCCAGCGCTGCTACTGCTTTTTGCCGCTGAAGTATAAGCGGAGCCGGCGCAGCCACACGCAGCCATTTCGCCAGCTTTAACCTGCCTATACTAGTAACCGAACGGTTTACAAGCTGGAACAAAGAGCTTTGCCCGAAAATATCGAGGTCGGAAGTATAGGGATGGTGGTCATCGATGAAAATATCTCCTCCATCAAAAGCTTTTAACTTACCATGCAGCCTGGCAAGCTCCTCTTCGTTTACCTGCCGCAAAAGTACCAACTGCTGATGCTTGAACTCCAGCCGGCTGTGCCAGCGCATTACAAGTATAAACAGGGTATAAAACGCAAGTATAACTCCCGCGCCAGCCTCCTGGTTATCGGTGTTAAAAAAATGATAGGCCAGACCGCCGCCGGCTACAAACACAGCCACACGCAACCACGATACCCACCTCGATTTTGCAGCCGCCTTTTTCTCCTGCTCGGCAAGCATCTGGGCTCGCTGCCTGAAAAGTTCTTCTCTGTTCCTGCTCAAAACTACAGTGTTTATACTTTAGCCTTTTGTTGGCGTATCAATGGTAGCGATACACTTTAGCTCAATGGCAATGGGTGTAGGCAGTTTGTTTATCTCTACAGTAGTGCGGCATGGCTGGTTGTCTTTAAAGTACTCGGCGTAAAGCTTGTTGTAAGCGGCAAAGTCGTCTTTCATATTTGTCAGGAACACCGTCACGTCCACCAGGTTATCCCAGCTGCTGCCGGCATCCTCTAAAATGTAGCGCACATTCTGGAATACTGAGTGGCACTGCTTTTCGATATCGTAAGAAAGTATGTTCCCGTTCTCGTCCAGTTCTACGCCAGGTATCTTTTTAGTGCCTCGCTCTCTGGGTCCCACGCCCGATAAAAATAGCAGGTTGCCCACGCGGCGCGCATGCGGGTACAAGCCAACAGGCTCAGGTGCTTTAGATGAATTCAGTAACTCTTTTTTATCTGCTGCCATACGGTGTGCTTATGTAGGTTATACTTTGGATAACGTATTGATTGGCCTAAAATAAGACTAAGTATAAAAGAAAACCAGCCCTGCAGTAAAAGAATACCCACCTGGCATAAATAAAAAGGGCCAGCCTTTATACAGGCCGGCCCTTCTCCACTTAAACAAACTTTATATCACAAACACTTATTTCGTAAATCGCACATCTCCGAACTTGGAGCTTACACTTACAACGCCTTTCGGCGAAGAGTCCCCGAATTTACCTTTATACTCCGCAGAAGTATAGCTTTTCTCAAGAGAGGTAATGTTCACCAACGACTTATCTACTTTAAAATCACCGAACTGCACGTTTACATCAAAGTTAAAGGCGGAGTTGTCGTCGAAATTCATACTTACAGTACCGTAGTTGCTGTTCAGGGCTATTTTCTTAAAGCTCTTGCTCACATTATCTACCTTAAACGTGCCGTGCTTGAAGGTCATGTCCATTTCCTCGCTTAGCTGTCCCACTTTAAAGTTACCATAGCTGGCGCTGCCTTTTAAACCGTTGGCTCCACCCACATACAAATCACCATAGGCCAGAATTATTTGTCCGCCGTTTATATAACCACAGTTTCCGGAGCCGTAAGTTACTTTAACATTATTCTCGTTGCTGTTCAGGCGCTCTGTTTTCAGGGCACCATACGATACGTTAATGTTGGTTTTTCCTTTGAGAGAGGCCAGGTTCACGTCGCCAAATGAGTTCTTCAGTGTAAGTGCATTGCTCTCCGGCATGTATACCGTATAGTTTATCTCAAAGCTCTTGTTACTGTTGCCGGAAACACGCATGGGGTCCATTTTAGTAACTACAGAGATGGTGTTGTCGCTGCGGCTGTCCACGATGTCGATCTTTTCAAGTATCTCCTGCGCTTTTGCCTCTGTAGCGGCTCTGGCTATAATGTCCACTTTCACCTGGATCTCGCTCTTAGCCCAGGTATTTACCTTTACCTGCCCAAACTTATTCTGGATGCTCAGCATGTCAGCGCTGTTAACCTTATAGGTCTTCTCAAATGTTTTGCGCTTTTCGGCATCATAAGAGGTTTCGGCATTTTGGTTTATCTGCAGCAACTCCCCGTTCTGCCCCATGTCAAGCTCTATGTGGTCAAGTTCCAGGTTCAGGTCTGCCAATACACCTGAGTTCTGCAGTTTCTGAAGTTCTGCAATTGCAGAAGTCTGGGCTAGTGTGGCAACGCAATCTGTGTTAAGGTTGAGTTGCACCTCGGAGGGGCAGGGCGCTGGGGCGGGTTTAGCTTTCTGCGCCCTGGCTGGTAAGGTCATAGCCAATAAGGCCAGGCACCAGGTCAGGTTATATAGTCGTAGTTTCATTTTGTTTACGGTCTGCATTAATGTTTCTTTCCATCTTTTTTATACTCTGGAGCACTTCCAGTTGCCTGTTAAGCACCTCGATCCGTATCTGCAGGTTCTGGACCATGGCCTCAACAATTTCTTCGGTATTAGGGGTTGTGTATAATTGCTTTTTAAGCTGTTTGTAATTCTCATCCAGGCGGGCCAGTTCGCGGTCAATTTCCTGCTGGTCGCCGAGGCCAAGCACTTTCTTGTCGTATTCGCTTAGCTCGCTTTTCATATCCTCAATCTGGCTCACGTAGTAAGCCTCCACCTCCACTACTTCCGGGGCTATGTTGCTTATAACCTGCTGCTGCGAGGCCGCCAGCATGGCACTGGAACTCTGTGTGTTTTGCTTCATCAGGATAAGCGTAAGACCACAGCCAAGCAGCAACACAACAGCCGCCGCAATACGCATAAACAGGAAGTCGGCACTGAAACTGGCACGTTCGCCGAACTTGATGTTAATTACTTTTGCCTCTTTGCGAGGGGCCGGTATTTCCTGGCAGATGTTCTGCCAGAGGTCCGGTCGCGGCTCAAACACATCGAACTCGTCGCGGTGTTCACTCACAAAATCCTCAAATCTATCTTTCATGGTAGAAATCTCCTCATGCATTATGTTTTGTCAGGCCGCAAAGTGCGGTTCCTTCATTATTTCCAAAAGTTTCTTCTTTGCCCTGCTGTACTGCGATTTAGAAGTTGACTCGGTGATCCCGAGTATTTCCCCTATCTCGGCATGGTCAAAACCCTCGAGTAAGTATAAAGTCAGCACTACCCTGTAGCCATCTGGCAGTTTCATGATGGCTTTGCGCACTTTCTCTACTTTCCACTCGCTGTCGTCGTCGTAAACTTCCTCTGGCACCTCCCCTATGGTTCTTTCGTCCATCGGCACCAACTCCGACCTTCTTTTCCGGATGGCGTTGATGGCCGCGTTCACCACAATTTTCTTTAGCCAGCTACCAAAAGACGCTTCGCCTTTATAAGTATGTAGGTTCTTGAAAGCACTGATAAAGGCCTCCTGCAACACGTCCTCAGCTTCGGTATAGTCATTGGTGATGCGCATGCTCACGTTAAACATAGCCTTGGAGTACAGCTTGTACAGCTCATACTGTGCACGGTTGTCGCCTTCCCTGCATTTATCAATAACCTGGCTGTTTACGTCCTGATAGCTGATAGTTTCCAAATTACTCTGGTTTTCGTGTTGCGCTTTTGTTCTAGTGGTTTACCAAATATCCCTCTCTTTAACCAACTTCTGACCTAAAGACAACGTGAGATGCCCCAGGTTGCATGAAGTTGCAAAAATTTTTCTGATAATTTTATTTACTAGTTCTGAGGAAGTTTGGAGGTGATGGGATGGCAATGTCTCTCTCAAAAAAAGGCTAGAGCGTTGGCGGCAGATGGCTGACACACCCTTACCCCTCTCAAGAGGGGAATTTCTACAAAACCGGGTCAAACCACCCCTGCCCCTCCTTGTCCAAGGAGGGGAATTCTGACATTACTTAAGCACGAGACTATAGCAACTATAAATTAGCTGTAATAGAAACTCCCCTCCTTAGACAAGGAGGGGCAGTAGTCGTTAGCCCCATTACTACCAACAAAAAAGCCAGCCCTGAGTAAGAGCTGGCTTTTGAATTTATAGTTGATGCAAGACACTCGCAGGAGCTGCGCGCGCTGCGAGGTCATGATTACATTAACCTAGTCCATGATGTCGAACTTGATGCCTTGTGCCAGTGGCAACTCACGGCTGTAATTGATGGTGTTGGTCTGACGGCGCATGTATACTTTCCAGGCATCCGATCCGGACTCGCGTCCTCCGCCTGTTTCTTTCTCACCACCAAAAGCACCACCGATCTCCGCTCCGGAAGTACCGATGTTCACGTTGGCAATACCGCAGTCTGATCCCCAATGGCTCAGGAAGGCTTCTGTTTCCAGGATGTTTGTAGAGAAAATAGCCGAAGATAATCCCTGGCGTACACCATTTTGTATGTCGATGGCATTTTCTACATCCCCGTTATACTTGATCAAATATAGGATTGGGGCAAAGGTTTCTTCCTGTACCATTTCGTAGTGGTTTTCAGCTTCCACAATGGCTGGCTTCACATAGGTGCCTGTTTCAAAGCCATCACCGTTCAGTACCTCACCGCCAATCAGCAGTTTGCCTCCCTCCTGCTGTACTTTCTCCAGCGCATTGGTAAAGGCAGTAACAGCATCTTTATCGATCAGTGGACCTACCAGCGTGGTGCTATCCAGCGGATGTCCGATTGGCAGGTTCGGGTATACTTTTAGCAGGCGTTCTTTTACCTGCTCGTAGATATTCTCGTGTATGATCAGGCGGCGGGTAGAGGTGCAACGCTGGCCACAGGTACCCACGGCACCAAATACAATAGCACGCAAGGCCATCTCCAGGTCAGCGTTCTCTGTAAGTATAATGGCATTGTTACCACCTAACTCCAGCAACGATTTGCCCAAACGCGCTCCTACAGCCTCGCCTACTTTCTTGCCCATTCTGGTAGAGCCTGTAGCCGATACCAGCGGCACGCGTTTATCGTGGCTCATCAGGCTGCCAACCTCAGCATCGCCTATCACCAGGTTAAAGATACCCTCCGGTAGTTCGTTATCGGCTAATACATCTCTGATAATATGCTGGCAGGCAATGGCGGTAAGCGGTGTTTTCTCGGATGGTTTCCACACGATAACATCGCCGCAAACGGCTGCCAGCATGGCGTTCCAGCTCCAGACAGCCACCGGGAAGTTAAAGGCAGAGATAACACCTACAATACCCAGTGGGTGGTACTGCTCGTACATGCGGTGCTGCGGGCGCTCAGAGTGCATCGTTAAGCCGTGCAGTTGGCGGGAAAGCCCTACAGCAAAGTCGCAGATATCGATCATCTCCTGCACTTCGCCAAGGCCCTCTTGTAAGATCTTGCCCATTTCGTAGCTCACTAGTTTACCTAGCGGCTCTTTATACTCACGTAGTTTGTCACCTATCTGGCGCACAATCTCGCCGCGTTTGGGGGCAGGCATCTTTCGCCATACTTTAAAAGCTTCGCCAGCCGTTTCGATAACACGGTTGTAATCATCGGCGGTGGCCATACTTACCTGTGCTATCAGGTTGCCATCGGCCGGGGAGTGAATGGAACGCGTCTGTTTGTTTTCCTGTCCGCCCCAGGCCAAACCTGTGCTGTAAGCCGGGTTATGCTCTTTAATGCCCAAATGCTTTAGCACATCTACCAACTCTTTATTCAGCGGAAGTTCATCTATGGTCTGTTTCATTAGTTTTATCTTTTATCGGTTTTAAAAGGTACTCTTACAAATCTAAAAAATAAAAAAGCTTCTGCAAGGCTGCAGAAGCTTTCTGTAAGTATAGTTTATCAGGCTTAACCTTTTCCTATCGGGTAGTATGCCTTCAGGCCATCCGGATAAACACCCTCGATGTATACCACACCACTATCGATGTTTTTCAGGTATTTCTCTACATCAGATGGCTGATTAACAGGATACTTATCAATTCTGGTGATGATAAAGCCATCCTTCATACCCGTATCGCGGAACTTGCTGTTGCGTACATCACTGATCTTGGCTCCACCATCAATACCCAGGCGGGTCATTTCCTGCTTGCTTATAGCATCAAAAGTAGCGCCGTCGAATGTAATGGATTTAGCTGTGCTGCGTTTTACAAGTTCTGTGCTGTTGTTCAGATTCTTCAGCGTAACAGTCGTGTTTTTCTCTTTGTTATCGCGCAGATAATCTACTTTTACCTTGTCGCCAGGGCGGTAACGGGCAATCTGCTCCAGTAACTGCGACGATTTTGCAACTTTAACGCCATTCACTGCCGTGATCACGTCACCGGTTTTCAGGCCGGCATCTTTGGCGCCGCTGTTTTCCTCTACACCGGCAATGTATACACCGTTAAGCGTTTTGATATTATTCTCCTTAGCAAACGTAGCGTCAATTTCCTGGATAGAGGCACCAAGCAAGGCACGCTGCACTTCGCCATACTTCATCAGGTCGTCCACTACTTTGCTAACGATAGAAGAAGGCACCGCGAAAGAGTAGCCTGCAAATGAACCTGTTTGAGAAGCGATGGCAGTGTTTATACCTACCAGGTCACCGTTCAGATTTACAAGCGCGCCACCAGAGTTACCCGGGTTCACGGCTGCATCTGTCTGGATAAACGACTCGATGCTAAGGTCCTTGTTCTGGCTTGTACGCAGTATGTTAATGTTACGTCCTTTGGCACTCACGATACCGGCTGTTACCGTAGAGGTAAGGTTCATGGGGTTACCCACGGCCAGTACCCATTCGCCTACTTGCAACTCATCAGAGTTACCGTAGCGCACAGTCGGCAGCTTTTCAGCACCTACTTTAAGCAGGGCAATGTCAGTGGTAGGGTCTGTGCCCACAAGTTTGGCTTCAAACTTACGCTTATCGTCCATTACCACTTCAATTTTAGAGGCATCGGCAATTACGTGGTTGTTTGTGATGATATAACCGTCGGATGAGATGATCACTCCTGAGCCGGAGCCAACCTGTGGTCCGCGTGGTACGCGCTGCCCAAAGCCGTCGCCGAAGAACTCACGCAGGAACGGGTCCATCGGGCTGGAACTGCGGCTTGCCACACTTGGTGTGTACTCCGTCATTACGTGTACTACGGCAGGGGTAGAAACCTGGGCAGCCTTCACAAAGTTAAGGCCCGGAGGTGCCTCAACGTTGCTGCTGAACATGTTACTAGTGTAACGCACCGTAGGGTATTCTTCAGATTGTCCTGATTTTGTAGAAGTGGCGTCGTTTTCCAGCAGCTTATAGCTACCAACGGCAACACCGCCACCCAACATGGCAGAAAGCGTTAAGCCAACAATAAACTGTTTCGTCTTCATGTGATTAGTTTTAGTATTGTATTTGGTATTAATGATCCTGTAATAATATTAGAATTGAGCTATACTTTATGTAGTAACGCTAAACAGTATACGATAGTATCTCATATACAGGTGATACTAAATTCACAGCTATTAAGTAACAAAAAAGAGGCCAAAAATATTCGGCCTCTCCTTCTGTTTTTTTATTGTTTAGGCTTTTTTGGCCTTACCATTGTCGCTTGTTGCTGTGGCTTTTTCCTCAGTGGTCTTTACTTCGGTGCTCTTTTTCTTGCTATCGCTTGCCCCGCTAATGTTTATCTGGCGTCTCATGGTTTTCTGCTCATCCTTCGGAACAGTTACCAGTAGTATGCCATCCTCCAGTTGGGCTGTGATCTTGTCCGGACTAACTTTATCCGGCAGGTAGAAGGTTCTGCTAAACGAACCGTACTGGGTTTCCAGCATGTGGTAACGGCGGCCTTCTTCCTGTTTCTCCAGTTTGCGCTCACCGGTTATGTTCAATCTGCCTTCCTGGAAATCAATGTTGATGTCTTCTTTCCTGACACCTGGCAAGGCTACTTCAATCTCGTAGTTTTTCTCTGTTTCACAGGCATCTACGTGCGGCGTGAATCCAGTGTAATTTTTTGAGTTTACAGATTCGTTAAAGAACCTGTCCAACATAGAGCTGAATGAATTTGGCATACTTTCCTGCATGCCGTTGTATCTGTTAAGTGCCATAGTTGTATATCTTAAGTTTGTTAAATCGTTTTACAACTATGGCTATGTAAAAACTATACCAATCGAATAATCCTTTTATTTAATGAAATAATGTCATTTAAAAATTAGAATTATAGCTAAACAGGTGACTGAATGACAGTTAGCATTTACACTAATACGTAATACTGGCAGTATTTGGGGTGCGGTTAATGTTATACTTTAGCTCCAACCCGAAAACCGGGTAAATGCGGTTGCGCTTGGTGGTGTAGCCATCCTCTACCAGTTTACCCATATCATCATATACAGGAGGCACCAGCACAAAATAGTAGTCGGTTTGCCGCATAAAGTATGGATTGATGCGCAGCTTTTCATTCAGTTCATAATTCAGGTTCAGGCGCAGGCGGGTACGGTCAATGGTTCTTTCCTGGGTGTCGTTGCCTGCTTCTTTGCCAAACTCCGTGATGACCATTGCCTCATAGCTTATACTTGGCGTGATAAACTTACTTTTCAGGGGCAGGCGCTTTCCAATCTCAGCGGCTAACCTGAACCGGCTGAAAGCATCGCGTTCCTCCTGGTCTACATACTCTGCCATAAGCTGCTTGTTAAAGTATAGGCTGCCCAGCTTTCCATTATGGCGTAAGAACCCGGTATAAAACATGATCTTTGGAAAGTCTTCGGCGGCATAGCGTAGCAAGGCACCTCCGCGCCAGTGCTCATTAAACGTGTGCTCATAACCCAGGCTAAACTCCACCCGCTCAAAGTTGCTCAGCAAACCAGATTCTTTCAGGTCGTTGTAATCACCGTCGGTGTTAATGCGGTACTGGTTGCGGAAGAAAAGTATACCCTCGCTGCCAAGGCCATAGTTTACCTGCAGTTCTGGCCAGATAGCCGTAGATGCTGTGATCTTGCTCTGCGCCTGCGATAACATCGGCAACAGGATAATGAAAAGTATAACTAGTTTTCTCATGCAAAGATTGTTGTTAACAGCAGTTAAAGTATAAAACCACCTTATTTTGCTTTTTGGAGTAGGCTAGCCAGCGTCCGTCTTCCTTGCCTAACTGGTAATGGAAGCCAACAGCACTTGTATCAGCTTTTACCTCATCCCAGACTGCCTTGTTGCTGTAGTTAGGGTCTAGCCGATGTTCTGGTTTTATGGCTGGCTTAATAAAGTTTTCAGCTTTAAAAAAGTTCTTTACCCTGTCGCGGATAAACCCTTCCTTTTCCTGAGCCGTTGCGTTGGCCTGCAGGTTGTAATCAAACAGGAAATCAGCCGCAAACTCGTTTTTATAGAGCACTTCCCCTTTGCTGCTGATAATTTCCAGCGTCGCTTTTGAGGTCAGGAGGCTATCCCCGCGCAGTATTATTTTAAAAGTGTCTGGTGCAGCAGTATCTGAGAATACATGGGTGGTCTGGTTCTCAATTAATACGTCACTTGCTTTGCCAGTACCCACAGCCTCAGTTTCATTTACTTCGGTTTCATCTGTGTCCTTCACCGAAGAGTTACAGGCTACAAACGTGCAAAGTATAAACAAAAGTAGGGCTAGTCTCATACCATTAATTATTGAGTTCCTGCAATGCAATATAAGCCATCAGGCCAATACCAGTTTCCAGGGCTGCCTCATCTATATCAAACGTTGGCGTGTGCACACCGGACGTAATGCCGCGTTCCTCGTTGCGGGTGCCCAGGCGGTAAAAACACGCCGGTACTTCCTGCGAGTAGTAGGCAAAATCCTCGGCTCCCATCCAAAGATCCAGGTCTACCACGTTGTCGGTTCCCAAGTAAGCTTCTGCAGCGTTGCGCGCCACACCGGTAAGCTCGGGGTCATTTTTTAAGTATGGATAACCATTCTTTATGTCGATGTCGCAGCTGCCACCCATACTTTCGCAAAGCCCTTCGGCTAGCTTCTTTATCTTTTTGTGCGCTTCTCTGCGCCACTCTTCGTTCATCGTCCGGAAAGTGCCCTCTATCTTCACCTCATTCGGGATTACGTTCGTAGCACCTTTGGCCTCCACTTTTCCAAACGACAACACCGACGGCGTTTTAGGGCTGGCATGGCGGCTCACGATCTGCTGCAACGCCACGATCAGGTGGGCCGAGATCAGCACAGGGTCTATGTTCATTTCTGGTAATGCCGCATGACCTCCTTTGCCTTTTACGGTAATATAGATCTCATCGGCACTGGCCATGTACATCCCCGATTTAAAGCCTACCTTACCGGCTGGCAACATCGGGAACACATGCTGGCCTACGATACCTTCTGGAGCAGGATTCTGCAACACACCCTCTTTTATCATGATGGAGGCACCCCCCGGAAATTTCTCTTCTCCCGGCTGGAAAACTAACTTTACAGTACCCTCGAACTCTTCGCGCAAATCCTGAAGTATGCGCGCAGCACCCAGTAACGAGGCTGTATGCACATCGTGCCCGCAGGCATGCATTACCCCTTCATTCTTCGACTTATACTCTACTTCATTTGCCTCCACAATAGGGAGTGCATCTAGGTCGGCGCGCAGGGCAATGGTTTTCTTTTCAGGGTTCCTGCCCTTGATCAAAGCCACCAAACCCGTATCGGCCATACTTTCAGAGGGAATACCATATTGCTCCAACACCTGCTTTACGTAGGCTGCTGTATTATACTCTTCAAAGCTCAGCTCCGGATTAGCATGTATATGGCGGCGCACCTGCACCGTGTCGGGGGCATAAGTATGTGCCAATTGTTTTATTTTATCTACTGTATTCATGTTGTCTAAAGTATTGGATTGCAATGCTACGTGTCTTCAGTCCCACAATATTTTGGGCACCCTCGCTGGTATAGCCTGGACCTCCGGGCCAGTCGAGTTACAAACTCGACATCATTATAAGACACAAGTTTGAAAACTTGCGCCAGAAAAGAAAATTATAGTTAGTAGACTTCAATTAAAAACAGATTTAAACAGATATCAAACAGAAAAGCGTTACGACCTTTCCGGCTCGCAACGCTTCTAATGTCTTACATCTTATGTCTATTGTCTTTTGTCTAAAAAAATCAATAGCTCTTATCTATATTGATCTGCTCCTGCACGATCTGTGCATTTGGAATCAGGTCGGAGATGCGGTTAAGTACCTGCTGTGCCTCCATGCGGCTAAAAAAATCTCCGATCTTAAGCCTGAAGTTTGGTTGCTGGTAGGTCAGGTAATCTTTTACCTCTGGCACACGCGTTAAGATCGATTTGCGCAGGTTCATTACATCCTGCCGCTGTGAACCATTGTAAGCAAGTATACGGTAGCCCTGCGCATACTTTATGTTCTTGTTCACGCTAGCAACAGTGTCCATCAGCACAGCCACTTTGCTGTTTACGTGGTTGGTTGGCTCAACGCGTGTTACTACTGTTGTTTCTGGGGCGTTATACTTTGGCCGGTACACGCTCAGGTCTTCGGCTACCTTCTCTTTGCCCGGAAACCTGCCGGTGTCTGCGGTTGGAGTGCCCGTAGATGTTTTACACGCTGAGGTCAGCAACAACACCAGCGAAAGTATGATACTAAGAATTCTGTTGTTCATGGTTTACAATTTGAACGCTGGCAGAGCAGCCCAATCTGTCGGCACCAGCTTTTATTAACGCTTCTGCATCTTCATACGTGCGAATGCCTCCGGAAGCTTTTATTTTGATCGATTTTGGAAGCGCACGGCGCATCACCCTAATATCCTCCACAGAGGCACCACGCGAGGCAAAACCCGTGGATGTTTTTACAAAGTCTGCGCCTGCATTTGCACAGATGTTACAGGCTTCAATAATTTCTTCTTCCGTGAGTAGCGCCGTCTCGATGATGACCTTCAGCTCAGCCTCTTTCAGATGACAGAATTTAGCCAGATCACTCAGCTCATTCTCTACTTCCTCATACTTACCCGACTTAAACGCCGAGACGTTCATTACCACATCAATCTCGTTGGCTCCGTCGGCTATGGCCTGGTGGGTTTCCAGGAACTTAACCTTGCTGTGCTGGTAGCCCAACGGGAAACCAACCACAGTAGCCACTTTTACCAGCGAGCCGGGCCCTAAACGCTCTTTTGCAAGCTGCACATAGCACGGGGGCACACACACGGCGGCAAAGCCATAGTTGCGTGCCTCATCGCAAAGCTGCAGCATTTGGTCGGCTGTCGCATCGGGCTTGAGCAAGGTATGGTCTATGCAGGAAGCTATTTCTTCTCCGGTCATGGTTTAAGGATAAAAGACAAAGGACATAAGACGAAAGTCAACTTTCTCCTACATCCTTTGCCATCTAAATTTATACTTGTTGCAGCCACAAATTTATACTTTGCAGCTTTTGGTTTTACTCTTCAATCAGTACACAGCGGTTGTGCAGCAGGTCGTCTTCTACGGTTTTATACTTTACGTCCTTCACTACACGGCCATCCATGTACTGAACGCTTACTCTGTCGTTGCGGCCTGCCACTTTCTGCGAGTGCGCCGGCATGATCTTTTCAGGTTCTGGTGCCGATGCTGAAGTATGGCCAGACTGGTCTTCCAGTGACGAGTGTACTTCCTGCTTCTGTTCTTTTAGCACCGGTGGCTTTGGCATTTGCTGCGGACGCGGCTCCTGCACCTGCTCTGGTGCCTGCACTGGTATAAACGCATGGAACAGGAACTGAATTGTCTGCTCGTTCACTTTACCGATCATGCGCTTGAACAGCTCAAACGACTCGAACTTGTAGATCAACAGTGGGTCTTTCTGCTCGTACACAGCGTTTTGTACACTCTGCTTCAGGTTGTCCATCTCGCGCAGGTGGTCTGTCCAGGCCTGGTCAATGGTGCCCAGCGTAATGATCTTCTCCATCGCACGAATCAGTTCCATGCCATGTGTATCATACGCTTTGGTCAGGTTGGCAACGGCTGCCAGCTGGCGCTTTCCATCTGTAAATGGCACGGCCACGTTCTCGATCATCGGCCCACGGTTGATGTGGATGTCAGAGATGATCGGGTAAGCTTGCTCGGCAATTTTCTTGTTCTTCTGCAGGTAGTGGTTCAGGGCCTCGTTGTAAAGCTTCTCTACCAACTGGTTAGCCTGCGTAGACTTGAACTCATCTTCAGTGATAGATGACTCGATACCGAATACACGCAGTACGTGCAGCTGGAAATTCTCGTAGTCGCTGATGTTCTTGTAGCTTACAATCACATCCTCGCTGATATCATAGATCATGTTCCAGATATCCAGCTCAAGGCGCTCTCCGTAAAGTGCGTTTCTGCGGCGCTTGTATACTACCTCACGCTGTGCGTTCATTACGTCGTCGTACTCCAGCAGGCGCTTACGCATACCAAAGTTGTTCTCCTCCACTTTCTTCTGCGCACGTTCAATAGAGTTCGTGATCATCGAGTGCTGAATTACCTCACCTTCCTCAAGGCCCATGCGGTCCATCAGGCGGGCAATACGGTCAGAACCGAACAAACGCATCAGGTTATCCTCCAAAGATACGAAGAACTGCGAAGAACCTGGGTCACCCTGGCGGCCTGAACGACCACGCAGCTGACGGTCAACGCGGCGAGACTCGTGGCGCTCTGTACCGATAATTGCCAAACCACCTGCAGCTTTTGCATCAGCCGTAAGCTTAATGTCAGTACCACGACCCGCCATGTTGGTGGCGATAGTTACCGTGCCCGGTTTACCAGCTTCGGCTACGATCTCGGCCTCTTTCTGGTGTAATTTCGCGTTAAGTACTTGGTGCTTGATCTTGCGAAGCGTCAGCATACGGCTCAACAACTCCGAGATCTCCACCGAAGTAGTACCTACCAGCACCGGACGGCCAGCCTCTGTAAGGGCTACAATCTCATCGGCAACGGCGTTATACTTCTCACGAACGGTTTTGTATACTTTGTCGTGCTCGTCTTTTCTTTGGATTGGGCGGTTGGTTGGGATTACCACCACGTCCAGTTTGTAAATGTCCCAGAACTCGCCTGCCTCTGTTTCGGCAGTACCCGTCATACCAGAAAGTTTGTGGTACATACGGAAGTAGTTCTGCAGCGTAACCGTAGCGTAAGTCTGTGTGGCATCTTCTACCTTCACGTTCTCTTTCGCCTCAATTGCCTGGTGCAGTCCGTCAGAATAACGACGGCCTTCCATTACACGACCTGTCTGCTCGTCTACGATCTTTACCTTATGGTCTGGGGTTACGATATACTCTGTATCCTTCTCGAACAAAGTATACGCCTTAAGCAACTGGTTTACTGTATGGATACGCTTCGATTTCTCCTGGAAATCAGAGATAAGCTGCTCTTTTGCATGCAACTGATCCTCATGCGAAAGCTCTTTGTTATTCTCAATGTTGGCGATCTCCGTACCGATGTCCGGCATGATGAAGAAGTTCGGATCCTCACCTTGACCTGTGATTAGGTCGATGCCACGCTCGGTAAGCTCGATCTGGTTGTGCTTCTCGTCGATGGTAAAGTATAGCGGCTCATCGGCCTCCGGCATCATGCGTGAGTTATCCT
Organism: Pontibacter sp. GD7; assembly: GCF_058216375.1. Taxonomy (NCBI): domain Bacteria; kingdom Pseudomonadati; phylum Bacteroidota; class Cytophagia; order Cytophagales; family Hymenobacteraceae; genus Pontibacter; species Pontibacter sp. GD7. The sequence continues at coordinate 494,860 of NZ_JBYZMP010000002.1, forward strand.
GCAGGTAGTAGTTCTCTATTTTCTGCATGATGGCGCGGTTACCTGTTTCGCTCAGGAACTTGATCAACGGCTTGCTCTTAGGCAGACCACGGTAAGCACGGAACAAGGCAAGACCGCCCTCCTGTGTGTTACCTTCTTTTATCAGGCGCTTGGCCTCGGTTAAGAAGTTTGTCACCACTTTACGCTGTGCCTCCACCAGCATCGAAATGCGTGGCTTCAGTTGGTAAAACTCATGCTCGTCGCCGCGTGGCACCGGACCAGAGATGATCAATGGCGTACGGGCATCGTCAATTAACACCGAGTCCACCTCATCGACCATGGCGTAGTGGTGCTTGCGCTGTACCAGGTCTTGTGGCTCGCGGGCCATGTTGTCGCGCAGGTAGTCGAAGCCGAACTCGTTGTTTGTACCGTAGGTAATATCTGCTTTGTAGGCATTTCTGCGGGCTTCAGAGTTTGGCTGGTGCTTGTCGATGCAGTCGATGGTAAGGCCATGGAACTCGAACAACGGCGCCATCCACTCAGAGTCACGGCGGGCAAGGTAGTCGTTAACGGTTACTACGTGCACGCCACGCTTGGCAAGCGCGTTAAGGTAAGCCGGCAGCGTAGCCACCAATGTTTTACCCTCACCAGTAGCCATCTCAGCAATCTTGCCCTGGTGCAGCACAATACCACCAATCAACTGCACATCGTAGTGCAGCATGTCCCAGGTAATCTCGTTGCCGGCAGCGATCCAGGTCTTTGCCCAGATAGCTTTGTCGCCTTCGATTTGTACGTTTGGCTTGCGAGAAGCCAGTTCACGGTCCATGTCGGTGGCAGTAACTACCAGTTGGCCGTTCTCTTTCCAGCGGCGGGCTGTTTCTTTTACAATGGCAAAACCAACAGGCAGCACTTCCATCAGCACTACTTCCAGGTCTTTGTTGCGCTGCTTCTCCAGCTCATCAATTTCAGAGAAGATGTTTTCCTTCTGTACTATGTTCAGCTCAGGCTCATCTGCGATGCGCTTGTGCAAAGCCGCGATCTGCTCATCGATAGGCTTTAGGCGCTCATCAATGATGCCTTTTATCTCATAAGTCTTCTGGCGAAGCTGGTCATCTGAAATGCTGTTTAGCTTGGCGTACTCCTCATTTACCTTGGATACATAAGGTAGTACCTCCTTTATATCTCTGTCGGACTTGGTTCCGAATAGTTTCGCAACGGTTTTACCGAAAAAATCAAACATCTGTATTTGTTGTTCTTAAATGAAATCCTGCGTTTGCAATATCGTCAAAAATAGGGGTTTTTCCGATATTTCTAATGTCTCTGTACTAAAACAATACCACTTTACTTTGCAAATAGGTTATCTGCCATATTTACCGATAAAGTATAGCGGTATCGCTATTTATACTTTGGCTGCCTAAATAGCTATGCCATAACTTGGTAAGGTAGTGGCATTGTGGCAGGGGGATTTTGGTTGCTGGTTGCTGGTTGTTGGATATTGGAGGAAGTATGATCTGTTGGTTGTTGGTTAATAGTTGTTCGTTAATAGAACTAATCAGGTAGGGCGTCTGGTAGTTTGAGACGCAAAATATTGCGTCTCTACGTCTACACTAAACCACCCCAATAACTAACGACTAACAACCAACAACTAAAAAATCTTTTGAAACTCCACCACATCGTCCCAGCCATCGGGGGTGCGGAGCCAGTCTTTACGGGTGCCTATACTTTGGAAGCCGGCTTTGGCAAACAGGTTTATACTTTGCAGGTTGTTGGCTGTAACCGAGCAGTAGAGTTGGTGCAGTTGCAGAGTGTTGCGGCAGTAGTCGGCCAGTAGTTGCAGGGCATCGGAGGCATGTCCGTTTTTGCGGTGGTCCGGGGCAATGGCGATGCCCACCCCTGCCCTGCGGTGCATCGGGTCGAAGTCATATAGGTCTATAGCGCCAACGGCATCATGGTTCGCGTTGCAGATAACAAGGCGGAGCTGCTTTACAGTATAAATGTCCTGGGTGGCGTTTTCGAGGTACTGCTCCAGCACAAATTTAGAGTATGGCACAAGCGTGTTGCCCACATGCCACACCGACACATCGTTCTCCAAAGTATAAAGAAACTCCAGGTCGGATGGCTCCAGGGCGCGTAGGTAGGTGTTTTCGGTTTTCAGGAACACGTAAATGTAAGTTTATACTTTAGCCAAGCTACAAAAAGAAAAGACTCCTGACAATTTATACTTACCAGGAGTCTTGTTTTATGGTTGAGCTTTTGCTTTTTGAACTGTAGTTGTTGGCAGGATTGGATGTAAATGCCATTTCACTCTAAGTATACTCTGCCGCAAGTTTAGCGTCAGCGCAACTTGTGGCTATACATGAGGCCAGTTTGTAACTGGCATTTCCCATAACTATACTTTCGCCAGTTGCAAACTGGCTATCATACTCAACCACCAGTTACCGCTTCGCTCAAACTGGCGGTATACGACTCGATGGTTCATGATAACATATGCGAATGTTCCCCTTTGAAGAGATGATTTACACCTGCGAAAAAAACATACAAGCTTTACGCGCTAATCACACCAGTAAACACCTGCTTGGCCGGGCCGATCAGGTAGATGTGCTTGAACGTACCCTCTTCCTGCTTAAAGGAAACCTCCAGGTTGCCGCCTAATACTTTGACCTTGATCGGGCTTTGCATGCCCAGGATTCCGGACACCAGTGCAGCAGCTGTTACGCCTGTACCACAAGACAGGGTTTCATCCTCAACACCACGCTCGTAAGTGCGCACAAAAATCTCGTTATCGCTTAGGCGCTGCACAAAATTTACGTTCGTGCCAACTTCTTTAAAACGCTCGTTGTAACGGATGGCACGGCCTTCTTCAAACACATCCAGGCTTTCAACATCGTCCACGAAACGGATGTAATGCGGCGAGCCTGTGTTCAGGTAGTAATCGTTTCCGATCTGCTCCACACCCTGTACGTCGTTCATTTTCAAATGGATCAGGTCGCGCTCTACGCTGGCCTGGTGCTCACCGTCGGCAGCCAGGAAACAGGCCACGTCCTCAATCACGCCTAATTGCTTGGCGAAACGTACGGTACAGCGCGCGCCGTTTCCGCACATGGAGCCTAAGCGCCCGTCGGCGTTAAAGTACACCATCTCGAAGTCGTAGTCGGGGTGGTCCTGCAAGAGAATCAGACCATCAGCACCGATACCGGTACGGCGGTCGCAGAGATGTTTTACAAAAGCCTCGTCGTTTGCCGGGAATGTAAGTTTACGGTTGTCTACCATCACGAAGTCGTTGCCCGTGCCCTGGTATTTAAAAAAGCTGATTGCCATGTACGTGTAACAAATAAACCGCCGGGCGCGTGCACTTTTTAAGGTTAGGCAGATTATAAGTATTTTTGCCCAAGTGGCGCGCAGCCCGAACTAAACGACAAAGATATGTATTCCTTTTTAACAATAGAAAATTGGGCTGACTATGAGTTGGTTGATTCCGGAAATTTTGAAAAGCTGGAGCGTTTTGGCCAGTACTATGTAGCCCGCCCCGAGCCGCAGGCCATCTGGGACAAGCACCTGCCCGAGCAGGAGTGGCAGCGCCTGGCCAACGCCGTGTTTACCCGCGACAAAGGCAGCCAGGAAAAAGGCCAATGGAAGCTAAAAAAAGGAATGCCCGAGCAATGGTTTATCAACTACAAGTATAACGACCTGAAACTGCGCTTTAGACTGGGCTTGTCTTCGTTTAAGCACGTGGGCTTGTTTCCGGAGCAGGACAGCAACTGGAAGTTTATTTACGACAACACCCGCAAGCTAAAAACTCCACAGCCAAAGGTGCTGAACATGTTTGCTTACACCGGTGCCGCTACTCTAGCTGCCAAAGCCGCTGGCGCCGACGTAACCCACCTCGATTCTATAAAACAGGTAAACTTCTGGGCCCGCGACAACATGGAGGCCAGCAACCTGGACAACGTGCGTTGGCTCGTAGAAGACGCCATGAAGTATGCCCGCCGCGAAGTAAAACGTGGCAACAAGTATAACGGCATCATACTGGACCCGCCAAGCTATGGCCGCGGGCCAAATGGCGAAAAATGGCAACTGGAAGACGAACTGAACGAGCTGATCAAACTCTGCCGCGACATGCTGGACGGCACAGACTATTTCCTGGTGATAAACCTCTACTCCATGGGCTTCTCAGCGCTTATACTTGACAACCTGATGCGCGAAACGTTTGGCGAGCAGGTGAAGAATGAGGAATTAGGTGAATTATACTTGCTGGATGGAGGAAAGCGCAAACTGCCTTTGGGGACTTTCTTTAGGTTTACTTCGGTGGGGAAGTAGGGTTTTTACTATTGATTAATATTAAACCCATCTTAATAGTAAAATCGCTAACTTCAATAATCATACACTAAGCTCTTGATCAATGAAGAAAAACGTACTATTCCTATTTCTGATAGGATCGCTTTACTCTTGTACCAACAAGCAAGTAGCAAGTTCAAGTAATCAAATAATTACTTCTCAAAGCCAGCAAAAAGTAGGCGAAGAAAGCCTGATTGATATTGTTAATAGTGAGATTAGTAAGATTGGAATAAACGATAAGGCTATTCTGATTCTTAATGGTATTAAAATTGACAAAGAGGAGTTAGAGTTACTTAATCAATTTAAACTACAGGATTTTACTGATATAACAGCTGTAAACAAAAATGCCGCAACTAAGATTTATGGCCAAGAAGGCATTGATGGGGCAGTAATAATTACTTCATTTACAGATGAATTATTAGGTACCAAGTACTATTCTGATTTGAAAAATAAAACAGTAGTTAACACTATAAGTGAATTAAATAGTCAAGGTTTGATAAACAGAAATCCCATACTTGTGGTTAATGGCGTTCCTTTGCGTGGTGAAGACATCGCTCATACAATCAATTCTCTTTCCCAAAATGATATTGAGAAAATAAACCTACTCAAAAAACAGACTGCTTATAGTATATATGGTATTAGAGCCATAAATGGCGTGCTATTGATTGATACCAAAAAATAAGTTTAAAACCCTAGCTGGCGCAAGTCTTAAACGAAGTGGGACTTGTGACGAGCAATGACAGGAAGTCTTCAGACTTCCGTAAACCGTACATACTTCCTCAAGTCTGAAGACTTGCCGTCATGTACAGGCACAAGTGACGCTTGCGCTTAACACTTGCGCCATACTTTAATCAATCAACAATTAACAACCAACAATTAACATGAACCGCCTCGCACTTATCGACATGGGTACCAACACCTTTCATCTGCTCATCACAGAGGTAGGCGAAGATGGCAAGCTGCATGATTTTGTCAGGACGAAAGTGCCGGTGCGTTTGGGGCAGGGTGGCATCAGCAACGGGGCCATTGCGCCGGAAGCTTATGAGCGTGCGCTTAACACGCTGAAAGATTTCAGGAGGCAGATTGATGCGTATGGCGTGGAAACAGTTCGGGCCATGGCAACCAGTATGGTGCGCAACGCAGCTAACGGCGACGATTTTGTGAAAGACATCTACAAGCAAACCGACATACAGGTAGAAGTAATAGACGGAGCCCGAGAGGCAGAACTGATCTACTATGGCGTACGCTCTGCCGGTGTGCTGGATGAGAAAACAGCTCTGATCATGGACATTGGTGGGGGTAGCGTGGAGTTTATCATCTGCAATGATCAGGAAATCTTCTGGAAGCAGAGTTTCGAGGTAGGAGCCCAGCGCCTGATGGACAAATTCTTTACCGAAGACCCGATTTCCCCGGAGAGTATAGCCGCCGAAAAAACGTACCTCGAAGAGAAGCTGCAACCCTTAACTACTGCCGTAGAAAAGTATAAACCAACTGTACTAGTAGGCTCCTCCGGCACTTTCGATACCATCTGCGACATTGAAGCCCTGAGCAAAGGCGATACCTCTCGCCAGCAAGCGCAACCTGCTGCATCTTACCTGACTATTGGAGCTTACTACACAATACACCACGACCTACTCCGCAAAAACCACGAAGAACGCCTGGCCATACCGGGTATGCTTGAAATGCGCGTGGATATGATTGTGCTGGCAAGTATAGCTGTGGATTTCGTGCTCCAAAAGTATAACCTGCAGGAGATTCGGGTATCGGCTTATGCTTTGAAAGAAGGTGTGTTGCAGCAGGCGCTGGAAAGTATGTAGTTTACTTTCTCCCCTAGGAATATTATTCGTTTTGTATCCTTACTACCCGTTTCCTGCCTCTCTATCTAGCAGCTATTTTTCCTCAGCCTTACTTGCCCATTGTTTCACATCTGGCTTCGGTGCGCTCAAGGCCGCGTGGCCTCGCCTTCGGGCATCGCACGGTGTACCTGAAGCTGCCTCCGCTCTGCTCCGGCTGCCTCACTACGTTCGGCACCGCAACAGCTACAAGGCGCTCACCCCAAAGGCTGGGATGGACACTGCTTGGTTAATGCCTTCTGCAACTGGAGATAAAATAAAAATATGCAGGATAAGAAACTCCCTCCCATGTTTTTAGGGGAGGGCTAGGGTGGGGTTCTACTTACTCAATCGCTTCCGCTCTTTTACATAAGCCTTGCGCAGCTTTTTAAGGCCTTTGTGGTTTTGGGTGTACTGTGCAGATACAACTTTAGCATCCTGGTCAAGGGCTTTCTTACTGTCTTCTAAAGCCAGTTGCTTACCCAATTGCTCCTGCACTTTCTTGGTTTTGCGTTTGGCGTAGCCTCTATCCAGTAAAGAGGTTAACAATTGTATGGCGGCTTCCTCTTCTTGTATACTGGCAAAGTATGCTACTACATGTGCCGTAAAATCTTCGCGCTTGTGCTCACGGGCATAGTTGTAGAGCGAGGTATGGTTTAAGCCAAACTTGCCAACGCCTTTGTCTAAATAGTAAGCTCTGGCCTGCTCGTATACTTGCACGGCATCCGCATAACGCTTGCCGGCTATGTGGCGGTTGGCATCCTCGAGCATGCGCTGGTAGGTGGCTGCGGCCAGTATCTCTGTTCTGCCATCCTTGGCAGTGAAAGTAGCAATGCTGCAATCCGCTTTTTCCTCAGCCACCTTTATAGCAGCTTGAAACGCTTGGTCGGCGGCAATGTATTTTCGCTGGCCGATAAAGTCTCGGGCGTTTTGGTAGTGCTTGTCGTAAGCAGCCTGGGTGTTCGTGCACTCTTGGGTAAAGATTCGCTCGCGCAGCAGGTTATATTTGCTCAATACCTCGGCATCGCTTTGCAAGCCAAAACGCTCCTGCATGGCCGTAGCCGCAGAGGCTGTGGCACGGGCATTACTTAACCTGTTCTGCATGGCCAACTCGTAGCCTTCAGTTAATTTATCCAGTAGCACTGGTTTGGCGGCTTTTTGTGCCAAAGTACCCAGCTCCTGCACCGGCTTGAAAGTATAACGTCCCTCTAGGTCTAAGGCATCCTCAAACTCACGCAAGGCGGCATCGTAATTTTTCTGGCTCAGGTAGCGTTTACCCAAGTCGATATGCTGCAGGTAGTATTGGAACTTCACCTGGCCCATCAATTCGGTTGCCTCCTGCTCACGGTTCAGCGCAAAGTCATAGTCCCGCTGGAAAGCCAAAGCCTCCTCTGCTACACGCTCCGCTTCACGCAGATCGTTGCGGGCCAGCAGGCGTTTGCCATTATCAACCAGACCATGGTAAACGCCCATGGCAGCTCTACCCTCCCCTTCGTTCAGGGCGTTCATACTGCAGCGCAGACCACGGATGGTGCTGCACAGTTCACGGGCCTCCGCAAAAGAAGCCAGGGCATTATGGTAGTCGCCGCGGGTGGTTAGTGCATTGCCATTGGTTATGTAAGTGCCATAGATATCATACATCAGATCCAGGGCAATGGCTTCCGTTTCGCGGTCTACGCGCATACTCGTCAGCACGTCGCGGGTACGGCTACCTGCCTCGCGGATGTAGCCGTTCATAAAATCAAGTCGGGCTAGCTCAACGTGGGCTGGTGCAAAACGCGGGTTCGCCTCTATGGATTTCACAAAGTATACATGTGCCCCGGAACGATTGCCCCGCTGCATCATACTTAAGCCACGGTTAAAGAACTGCTGATCCAGGGTGGCCAGCGTATGGTTGATGGCGCGACGGCGGTCCAGAAGCGTTTCCTGTAGTTGTGCCAGTTTATAATTCAGGCGCTGCGGATCGTGCTTCTCCAGGTTCAGCTTTTCAACCAGCTGGCTCTTTAAGTTAGCATACAGCACTTCCATCTCTTTCAGGTTGCGGTCCTGCAGGTCAATCCGGTCTACGTCATCCGGCCGGATGTGTGCTACCTCCTGTAGTGCTCGCTGTATTTTAGCCTCTGCCGCAAAGTATTCCTTCACAAGGTTCAGACGTTCTTTTACTCTATTCTCAGTCTCAAAAGTATAGTTTACCTCCTTGCCTTCAATCTTGAGTTTATAGTTTTGGTTAGCCGCCGTGTCCGGAATGGTTACCTCCAGCATTTTCTGATTACTACCGTATAGTCCAAGGCGCTGATTAGTGAACTCCTTTACTTTCTCGTTTTTACTGTTCAGCAGCCATACTTTATACTTCAGCTCCTCCGGTTTCAGTACATCACCAAGATCAAAGCCTTTGTTATTGATATCGCCGCTTACCACAACATTCTTTAAATTTACTTGCAACAGAAGCTGATCTCCGGTATCAGTGATACGGGCATGCTGCTCCAGGCGAACTGTAAACTCCGGCTTGCGGTTTGGCCGTCCTCCGCCCTGAGCAGTTACCTGTGCATTTTCCAATAATGTGATGATGTTGTTGAGAGAGGTTTGGCTGCTGTTGCCATACTTCATCAGGTAGGTATCAGAAGTATTTTCCTCGAAAACGATTTTGGTTTGCGCCTGTACCGTAGTTACAGCCAGCAGCAGCGATAAAAGAAGTAGAGCTTGTCTCATAAAGCTATTGTTTTAGAACCTGATATGCCAAAGACAAAATCTGTTCCATAAAATCTTGTTTAGCCACGAAAGTATATAAAAAGTATATATTTAGCTCGTTATCAACTATTAAAACTTAAGATTATCATTTATGAGCCGTGAGTTGAAGTATAAAGTTGAGCCATTGGTTTGATAATTTCTTAATTTGCCGCCTTTTAACAGCGCATATACTTTATGTATTCCTATAGACAACTTTTTGATTTTACACAGCAGGTTTTCCTGAGCATGGGTTGCCCTGAGCAGGACGCAAAACTAGCTACAGAAGTACTTTTAGAGGCCGATTTACGTGGCGTAGACTCGCATGGAGTGGCTCGCTTGAGCGGCTACGTTCGCCTATGGGAGGCAGGTCGCATTAACGTAAAACCCAAAGTACGCATCGTACACGAAACGCCGAGCACAGCAACCGTAGACGGCGATGGTGGCCTTGGGTTAGTGGTGGCCCCCCAGGCCATGCGCATTGCTATCGAAAAGGCAGACAAAGTAGGCACAGGCTGGGTATCAGTTAAGAACTCGAATCACTTTGGCATTGCCGGAATTCACGCCATGGAAGCACTTAGTCATGACATGATCGGTATGGCCATGACAAATGCCTCGCCGCTGGTGGCCCCTACTTTTTCCACTGACAGGATGCTGGGCACTAACCCGATCGCTGTAGCCGTTCCTACTAAAAATCAACCTCCTTTTGTTGCCGACTTCGCCACTGCCTCTGCTGCCAATGGTAAGCTGGAGATACTGCAGCGCAAAGAGAAGAAAGCCCCGGCCGGCTGGATACAAACCCGCGAGGGCCAGCGTTCTACCAATGCTAATGAGTTGAAAGAGGGCGGCGCGTTGTTGCCATTGGGTAGCGACAAAACACACGGCAGCCACAAGGGTTATGCATTGGCTTCTATCGTTGATATTTTCTCTGCTGTACTTTCGGGTGCTAATTATGGTCCTTGGGTGCCTCCGTTTGTAAGCTTTCTGTCTCCACCTGAGGACCCTGTAGGCGAAGGAATCGGTCACTTTTTAGGAGCCATGCGCATCGATGCTTTCCGTCCGGCAGATGATTTTAAGGAGCACATGGATAACTGGATCGAAACATTTAGAAAAGCCAGTGTAGTGAAAGGTGAAAAATGCGTAGTAATACCAGGCGACCCCGAGCGTGAAATGACAGAGAAGCGCCTGAAGAAAGGTATTCCATTGCTGGCTCCAGTTGAGCGTGACCTGGAATCACTTGCCAAGAAATTCAAAATCAAGTCAATATAAGTATGGCATCTGCACCTGCATCCGTCTTTAGAAGCATAGGACTTGGCTCTACAAAGCGAAGTATGCTGATGCTGGTGCTGGTGTGGATATTGAATGTAGCCTGGCTGGGACTCAATTATTTCTGGAGGATTGCCTCTGTAACGGTGCTGCTGGCTATACTTATACTTTTTCTGGCGTATGCCGTGGCTGCCCTGATTGCCTATGTTTACTGGGGCGTGCGCGATGTGCGGGAAAACGAGGCGCCTTATGCTAACTTAATGGTAGGTGTGATTATCGTGGCAACCCTCCTATACTTTAACATAGAGCTGTTACAGATCGTATTTCGTGCTCTCGAGCATTAATGATATCCTTGAAAGTATAAAATCAAAAGCGCCGGTAACATTCTTACCGGCGCTTTTGATTTAAAAGGTATAAATACTTCAGAAGAGAGGTTTACTGAAGTCTATTCTATCTTTTTACCCTGCATAGCCTGCTTAATGGATATCTGCATCACACGCTCTGCAAACGGGCTCGTTTGCTCTTCCAGTCTGTCTACAGCAGCGTAGATAGCATCTTTGTCACCTCTGGCGGCTAACACATCCTGTAACTTCTGCAGGTTCTCTTTTGTAAGGGCAATCTCTTCTTCCGTCAGGTGCTCGCCGTTCTTCTCAATAAAGCGCTCAACCTGGTACAGCATCTGCTCGGCTGTAGAACGTGCCTCTATCTGCATGCGGGCAGCGACGTCTTCCTTAGCATTCATCAGCGAGTCCATCAGCATTTTCTCTACCTGCTCGTCTGTTAAGCCATACTGTGGTTTCACCTCAACTTCCTGACGCACGCCTGAACGGAGTTCGACTGCTTCTACTTTAAGTATACCATCGGCATTAAGTATAAAATTCACATCTACTTTCGGGAAACCGGCAGGCATGGCAGGTATACCTTTCAAATCGAATTCAGCCAGTTTACGGTTTTCTTTCACAAGGTCACGCTCGCCCTGGTAAACCGATATCTTCATGTTCACCTGCCCATCCACAGATGTAGTATACTGGCGGCCTGCTTTGGTTGGGATCTTAGAGTTACGAGGGATGATCGGGTCCATGAGGCCACCCATGGTCTCAATGCCCAGTGTAAGCGGCGTTACGTCCAGCAGCAGTATATCTTTGCGATTACCGGCAAGTATGTCTGCCTGAATGGCTGCACCAAGCGCCACAACCTCATCCGGGTTAAGCGTATTGTTGGCTGGCTTACCGAAGAACTCCGAAACGGCCTCATACACCATCGGTACACGCGTAGAGCCACCTACCATGATCACAGCATCAATTTGCTCCGGCTGTAACTTCGCATCAGCCATCGCCATGCGGCAACTTTCTATTGTTCTGGCTACAATCGGGGCAATCAGTGTTTCGAAAGTATGGCGCTCTATGTGGCAATCAATCTTGCCATCGATGTTACTGGTATATACTTCCTGTGAGCTCAGCGTTTTTTTGGCTTCCTCGGCTTTCAGGCGTAGTTCCTGCTGCAGGTGCTTGTCCTCATTTACCGTGTCCGCTATCAGTTCATTTTCCTGAATCCAGTGGTTAATGATGGCACGGTCAAAATCGTCGCCGCCCAGGTAAGTGTCGCCATTGGTAGAAAGCACCTCAAAGATGCCCTGGTGGATACTAAGTATGGAAATGTCAAAAGTACCGCCTCCCAAATCATAAACGGCAACTGTTTTCTCCTCGGCCGGGTCAATACCGATACCATAGGCAAGCGCAGCAGCTGTTGGCTCGTTCACGATGCGCAGTACTTCCAGTCCTGCCAGTTTACCTGCGTCACGGGTAGCCTGTCGCTGTGAATCGTTAAAGTATGCCGGTACGGTAATTACGGCACGGTTTACAGGAGTTTTAAGAGAATGCTCGGCACGTTCTCTCAGCTCTTTCAATATCTCTGCTGATAACTCAATCGGTGAATAAAATTTATTCTGCACTCGTACCTTCACAAGACCTTCGCTGTTATCGTCGATGATCTTATATCCAAAGTAATCTTTGTGCTCGCCTAAGTCTTTATAAGATTTACCAAGCAGGCGCTTCACTGAATAAATGGTGTTAGCCGGATCGGTAAGCAAGTACTCTTTTGCATCAGTACCAACAATAGTTTCCCCGTTCGGGTTAAAGTGAACTACAGAAGGCACGATGGTACCGCGCCCCTGGTCGTTGATGGCGATAGGCTTTTTATCTTCAGGATGGATGTAGGCCACCAGGCTGTTGGTTGTACCCAAATCTATACCCACAATTACTTCTTCTTGCTGTATGGAACCCGTTGAAAGGTTTATTGCAACTTTTGCCATAGTTTCTGTTTTAATATGAGGCCTCTGTTGAGATCAACAGCTGCTCGTGGCGCAAAGTTACGAATAATTTGGGGAGGGATTAAGGATGATAGGGTGTATACTCTTCACTAATGCTTTAAGATGTTTAAGGCAAACGGGTATAAGTTACTTTCAGACTCTTTGTAAATCAGCAAAACAGCCCTTATGGCATAAAGTGCGTTAAGGAAGTACAAAACCAGAAATGTTACAAGTACATAGTTAGCACCTGGGTAGTGCAGTATCTTCACCATCGCGTAAACTACTATTAAAGGGTAAGTCACCAGCGACCAAGTAATCTGAAAATTGAGAAGTTTGATTCCTTGCTCCTCTATATGCAGTACTCGCTTCTTTTGAGTAATCCAGATAATAAGCGGGAAAATAATATTGCCCAGAGGAATCATCAGGTAAGAAAGTACAGACAGGTGCAATAGCAATAATACACTTCGATCAGCTTCTTTATTGTAGTCGTAAACTTCTTCTATGTCAACGTGCAGAGCTTGGCATACAGATTTAAGAGTATAGCCTCTAGGTTCAGTTTCTCCTTTCTCGATTCTTTGTAAAGTACGTAGATTTATGCCTGCAAGCTCCGCTAGCTCTTCTTGACTCAAGCCTTTGCGCTTCCTGATCTCTGCAATCTTGTGACCTAGTCCACTCATGAATAATATAGTTTGTGTTTCCTCAATATTACTCCGCAAACCACCTAATTGATAGCGGTACTTCTACGATACTCTTACGACATTTATGCCTTAAGCAGCTTTACAGCCAAAATAAAGATGTTAGTAAGTATAAAAACAAAAGCGGCTCTTTTGAACCGCTTCCACAAAGTATAACTCTTTATACTTAACTCTTACCTTTAGTCTTCTTTTGGCACTATGATAAACACATCCTCATTCGGGCGTTTCATCAGATACTTCTCACGGGCAAATTTCTCCAGTAATTCAGGGTTACCCATCAACTCCCTACGGTCTTTTTCTACTTCCGCCATTTTCTCTACATAATGTTCCTTTTCCTGCTCCAGCTCTCTTAACTGGTGGCGCATCTGAAACTGCGTTATAAAGTCGTTTGAATCGAAAAAGAGCATCCATACCAGAAACAGGGCCGTGGTAATGAAATAGTAATTGCGGAAAAACTTCGGAATGCGCTTGATCATAGACTTAAGCTGTAGAGGTACTTATACAAAAATAAGGCTGTGAGTCAGAAAACCCACAGCCTTAGGTATAAAAATTTTTCGTTTTATACTTTTAGAACTTCTTACCAGGGTAATAAGCTACCTCGCCAAGTTCTTCTTCGATGCGAAGTAACTGGTTATACTTAGCCATACGGTCAGAACGAGAAGCTGAGCCTGTCTTGATCTGGCCAGTATTCAAGGCAACTGCTAAGTCAGCAATCGTGTTATCCTCTGTCTCGCCAGAACGGTGGCTCATAACGCTCTTATAGCCATGGCGCAGGCCAAGGTTAATCGCGTTGATCGTTTCTGTAAGCGTACCGATCTGGTTTACTTTGATAAGGATAGAGTTAGCCACGCCCTGGTCGATACCTTGCTGCAGACGGTTTACATTCGTCACAAACAGGTCGTCGCCTACAAGTTGTACTTTGTTGCCAATGGTTTCTGTAAGTTCTTTCCAGCCCTTCCAGTCATCTTCAGCCATACCATCCTCGATAGAGGCTATCGGATATTTCTCAGTCCACTCTTTCCAGTAGCTTACCATATCAGATGAAGACAGCTGATCGCCGGTAGATTTCTTGAAAGTATACTTACCTGTAGAGGCATCGTAAAACTCGGAGCTGGCAGCATCCATAGCGATCAACATATCGTCGCCTGGCTTGTAACCAGCAGCCTCAATTGCCTGTAGCACTACCTCAATCGCCTCCACGTTAGAAGCGATATTCGGAGCAAAGCCACCCTCATCACCAACGTTAGTAGAAAGGCCTTTCTTCTTCAATACATTCTTCAGGTGATGGAATACTTCAGAACCCATACGCAATGCCTCAGAGAAAGAAGGCGCGCCCACTGGCATGATCATGAATTCCTGGAAGTCGATGGCATTGTCTGCGTGGCTACCACCGTTCAGGATGTTCATCATCGGAACTGGCAACGTGTTGGCATTAACACCACCCACGTAACGGTAAAGCGGCATGTTTAGCTCAAGTGCAGCGGCACGGGCAATGGCAAGCGAAACACCAAGTATGGCATTTGCACCTAAATTACCTTTATTAGGAGTGCCGTCCAGTTCGATCATGATCTTGTCAAGCAAGTTTTGCTCAAACACCGGGAATCCAACAAGCTCCTCAGCAATCTTTTCATTTACATTTTTAACGGCCTGCAATACACCTTTACCCATGTATTTGCTCTTGTCGTTATCGCGTAACTCTACTGCCTCATGTATGCCCGTAGAAGCACCAGATGGCACAGCTGCACGGCCAAGAATACCGCTTTCGGTTACTACATCTACCTCAACAGTAGGGTTACCTCTCGAATCAAAGATCTGTCTTGCTTTAATATCTGTTATCAAGCTCATTAGATTGTTTTTAAGTATAGTTTTACTTGTTTTTATACTGCTCTAATAGTGCCACAAAATCATCGAACAAATAGGTCGAATCATGTGGGCCCGGCGAAGACTCCGGATGGTACTGCACTGAGAATGCTGGCTTAGACTTCATTCTAATACCCTCAATGGTATTATCGTTTAGGTTAATGTGCGTCACTTCAACTTCCGGATGGTTCTTAATCTGCTCGGCATCCACCACAAAGCCGTGGTTCTGGCTCGTGATCTCACTTTTGCCAGTGCGCAGGTTTTTAACCGGGTGGTTTAAGCCTCTGTGGCCATTATGCATTTTATATGTGGCAATGCCATTGGCTTGAGCCAGCATCTGGTGGCCCATGCAAATACCAAACATGGGCTTGTGCTTATCCAGTATTTGTTTCACGCTGTCAATCGCAACTTTAGTGGCAGCCGGATCACCAGGGCCATTGGAAATGAAATACCCATCAGGATTCCATTTCTCCATTTCTTCGAATGGCGTATTATAAGGAAACACTTTTACCTCGCATCCTCTTGCAACCAGGTTTCTAAGGCTGTTTCGCTTTACACCAAGGTCAAGCACAGCTACTCTATACTTTACTTCTTCTGGCTTAGAATCATAAACTTCAGTTGTGCTAACATGTGATGCAAGCTCTAAACCAGCCATCGAAGGAATCTCAGCCAACTTCTTACGGAGTTCATCAATATCCGTTATCTCAGAAGAAATAATGGCATTCATAGCACCTTTGTCTCTGATATGGCGCACCAGAGCACGGGTGTCTATTTCACAAATTCCAACTATTCCGGCATTTTCGAAATAATCCTGCAAAGAGCTTTCAGCTGTTTTTCTGGAGAAAAAGTGTGAAAAATCTTTACACACCAATCCACTGATCTGCACTTTCCCAGACTCTACTTCCTCATGCTGCACACCATAGTTACCCACATGCGAAACAGTATTTACAACCACCTGACCATAATAAGATGGATCTGTAAAGATTTCCTGGTAACCGGTCATACCAGTGTTAAAGCAAAGCTCTCCACCAGAAGTACCAATACGACCTAGGCTCTTGCCTTTGTAAATTGTGCCATCCTCTAACAAAAGAACAGCATCAGAAGAAACGTGCTTTTTCATTTTTAAAATTTACTACAAAAATAAAAAGGGACACGACTTACGCCATGTCCCTTTCAAAATATTTAAAGGCATGCCTTATTCAGCATTGTTCGCCTCATCTTTAGTTTCAGTAGCGGCTGGGTTAGTCTCAGTTGCAGAAGCCTCATCCTTCTTCTTACCAGATGAACGACGACGAGTTTTCTTAGCGCCTGTAGTAGCAGTAGCTGCTGAAGTTAGCATATCCTCGTTGTAGTCTACTAACTCGATAACACACATTTCTGCGTTGTCACCTAGTCTGTAACCAGTCTTAAGAATACGAGTGTAGCCACCTGGTCTTCCAGCAATCTTAGCAGATACTTCGTCAAAAAGCTCTTTTACAGACTCTTTGTTCTGCAGGTAAGCAAATACCGTTCTTCTTGAGTGAGTAGTATCGTTCTTAGATTTCGTTAGCAGAGGCTCAACATACTTGCGTAGTGCTTTAGCCTTAGCTACCGTAGTAGAAAGACGCTTGTGAAGGATTAAAGACGATGCCATGTTAGAAAGCATTGCCTTACGGTGCGAAGCCGTTCTTCCTAAGTGATTAAATTTTTTACCGTGTCTCATTATTTTGAATTGTGCACGTGCATACCGTCGATCAACCTAAAGCGGGATCGGGAATTATGCCGTAATTAATAATTATTCTTCTTCTAATTTATACTTAGAAAGGTCCATACCGAAGGTTAATCCCTTCTCCTGCACCAGGTTCTCCAGTTCAGTTAATGATTTCTTACCGAAGTTTCTGAATTTCATCATGTCAGAGATATCAAGCTGCACAAGGTCGCCAAGCGTTTTAATGTCGGCAGCCTTTAAGCAGTTGTATGCTCTCACAGAAAGATCCATATCCTGAAGCGAAGTCTTAAGGATTTTACGCATATGAAGCATTTCTTCATCTACAGCCTCCTCTTCTTCAGGCTTCGCCGTCTCAAACGTCATAGTGTTATCAGAGAACAGCATGAAGTGCTGAATCAAAATATTGGCTGCACCTTTCAATGCATCTTCCGGGTGAATAGAACCGTCAGTTTGAATATCAAGTATAAGTTTTTCGTAGTCAGTTTTCTGCTCTACACGCGTATTTTCAACGCTAAACTTAACATTCTTAATTGGTGTAAAAATGGAGTCGATAGAGATTAGGCCAAAAACCTGATCCTGAGCTTTATTCTCATCAGCAGGAACATAACCACGTCCTTTCTGAATAGTCAGCTCAATCTCAAAAGTAATGTTCTTATCTAAATGACAAATAACCAACTCAGGGTTCAGAACTTCAAAGCTTGAAGAGAACTTGCTGATGTCACCGGCAGAGAATGAATCCTGGCCGCTGATAGTTACTGTAATCTTATCATCGATAACTTCGCTTATTTTCTTAAAGCGAACCATTTTCAAATTAAGGATGATATCAGAAACATCCTCAACCACGCCTTCAACAGAGGAAAACTCGTGCAGTACACCAGGAATGCGGATGCTAGAGATTGCATAACCTTCAAGTGAAGAAAGCAAAATTCTGCGTAACGCATTTCCAATGGTTACACCGTAACCTTTTTCAAGTGGCTTGAATTCAAATAAACCATGAAAGTCGTCTGCTTTTTCCATTACAACTTTCTCTGGCATTTGAAATGCTAATATTGACATACTTGCAGTGTTAAAGGTTATAAATTGATTTAGCTGATTACTTAGAGTAAAGCTCGACGATAAGCTGCTCCTGAATCTTCTCAGGAATCTGCTCACGGTCTGGGGTAGCTACAAGCTTACCAACCATCTCAGCTGCGTCCCACTCTAACCAGCTAAATGCACGTGCGTTACGCACAGACAAGCTAGTAGTAATTGCTTCAAGAGATTTTGATTTCTCTCTTACAGCTATTGTCTCACCAACCTTTAAGCTATACGATGGGATGTTTACCACCTCACCATTAACAGTAATATGCTTATGAAGAACAAGCTGACGAGCAGCTCTTCTTGTAGGAGCTATACCTAAACGATAAACAGTGTTATCTAGTCTTGACTCAAGAAGTACTAACAGGTTTTCACCAGTAATACCACCTTTTCTGTGAGCTTTTTCAAATATGTTTGCAAATTGCTTCTCAAGTACACCATAGATGTATTTAGCTTTCTGCTTTTCCGCAAGCTGAACAGCATATTCCGACTGCTTCTTACGACGGCCACGGCCGTGCTGCCCTGGAGGGTAGCTTTTTTTCTTTAGCGCTTTGCTTGGGCCAAAGATCTCTTCGTTAAACTTTCTTGAGATCTTGCTTTTAGGACCAGTATATCTTGCCATTTTATTTAATCTACTTTAAAAATTAAACTCTTCTGCGTTTAGGAGGACGACATCCGTTGTGAGGTAATGGAGTAACGTCTTTGATAGCAGTTACCTCGATACCTGAATTCTGTACAGTACGGATGGCGGACTCTCTACCTGCACCTGGACCTTTAACAAAAACTTCAGCTTTACGCATACCAAGGTCATAAGCAACCTTTGCGCAATCAGAAGCAGCCATTTGTGCAGCGTAAGGAGTGTTCTTTTTAGAACCTTTGAAACCCATTTTACCAGCAGAAGCCCAAGAGATTACTTGTCCTGCATTGTTGGTTACAGATATAATAATATTATTGAAAGAAGCTTTGATGTGTACTTGGCCAGTTGGTTCAACAACTACGACACGCTTTTTAGCTTTATCTTTTCTTTTCTGAGCCATGATTAATGATTATTTAGAAGCTTTCTTCTTGTTTGCAACTGTCTTACGCTTACCTTTTCTAGTGCGCGAGTTGTTCTTCGTGCGCTGTCCACGTACTGGAAGACCTTTACGGTGTCTTAACCCACGGTAGCAACCAATGTCAAGAAGACGCTTAATATGCAATTGCACCTCTGATCTTAAAACACCTTCTGTTTTATAATCAGACGCAATGACATTTCTAATTTCATTAGCTTCATCTTCAGTCCAGTCTTTCACCTTTTTGTCAAGATCCACCCCGGCCTTTTGTAAAATAGTTTGAGACAGATTACGACCAATACCGTAAATGTACGTCAATGCGATCTCGCCTCTCTTGTTATCCGGAATATCTACTCCTGCTATTCTAGCCATAATTGATAATTATCCTTGTCTTTGTTTATATCTTGGATTTTTTTTGTTGATCACATAAAGCTTCCCCTTGCGGCGGATAACTTTACATTCAGCACTTCTCTTTTTTACTGATGCTTTAACTTTCATTGTAATTTATTTATATCGATAAACAATTCTGCCTTTGGTTAAATCATAAGGTGACATTTCCAGTTTAACCTTATCACCAGGAAGGATTTTGATATAATGCATCCTCATCTTTCCTGAAATGTGAGCTATCACCTGATGACCATTCTCAAGCTCTACACGGAACATTGCATTAGATAATGCCTCGATAATTGTTCCGTCCTGTTCTATAGATGACTGTTTCGCCATTTATTGTTGCTTAGCTTGTTTTATATATTCAAAAGTAGTTAAAATTTCTGCTTTATCTTTCCTTACCACAACAGTATGTTCAAAATGAGCAGATGGTTTATTGTCCCGGGTCCGGATTGTCCAGCCATCATCTTCCTGTACAATACTTTTAGTACCCAGATTGATCATTGGCTCAATGGCGATCACTAACCCATCCTGCAATTTTATACCCTGGCCTCTTCGGCCATAGTTAGGAACCTCAGGCGACTCATGTAAGTTCCTTCCCAAGCCGTGACCAACAAGTTCACGCACAACACCATACCCGTGACTTTCGGCATGTTGCTGTACGGCATAACCAATGTCGCCTAGCCTGGAACCAACTGTAGCATTCTCAATCCCTTTATAGAGTGATTCCTCAGTTACAGTTAAAAGTTGCTTCACATCATCAGTAACATTTCCTACTGCATGTGTATAAGCGCAATCACTATGATAACCTTGGTGAAATACTCCGCAATCTACAGAAATAATATCACCGTCCTTTAAAACATAGTTACTTGGCATTCCATGAACCACAGTGGAGTTCACAGATATACACAAGCTGAAAGGAAAGCCATTGTAATTTTTGAAAGAAGGTTTGGCTTTATGATCAAGTATGAACTCTTCCGCTCTTTTGTCCAACGTTAATGTTGAGACCCCTTCCTTTACAAGAAGAGCTATTTCGCCATGTGCTTTGCTCAATATCAAAGCACTCTGGCGAATTAGCTCAATTTCTTCTTCAGTTTTGTAAAATATCATCTATTAAGATACCATAGCAATGTTTTCTGTACGACCTCTCAGTTTTCCAGATTTCATCATGCCATCGTAATGTCTCATTAATAAATAGCTCTCAATTTGCTGTAAAGTATCCAGAACAACACCAACCATGATGATCAGAGAAGTACCCCCAAAAAACTGAGCAAACTCTCTTGTTACACCAAATAACATCGCAATAGCTGGGAAAATAGCTACCAATGCTAAGTATATGGCACCTGGCAAAGTAATTCTGGTTAAAATAGCATCGATATACTCTGATGTTGCTCTACCAGGTTTTACACCTGGAATAAACCCGCCACTTCTCTTTAGGTCATCTGCAATTTGGTTAGGGTTTACACTTATAGCTGTATAGAAATAAGTAAAGATCAAAATCATCAGGCCAAAAACCAGATTATACTGCCAAGAGGTAAAATCAGAGAAAGTAGAACCAATGTAATTCGCAGTATCATTAGAATCTGCCCAAATTGATGCGATCATAGAAGGGAGAAACATTAGAGACTGCGCGAAAATTATCGGCATCACACCAGCAGCGTTTACCTTCAGAGGAATAAACTGACGCTGTCCGCTATAAAGAGAGCTGGCACCAACCTGCTTTGCATATTGCACTGGAATTCTGCGGATCGCCTGAGTAAGCATTACAACAGACATAACCACGAAGAACAGAACTATAATCTCAAATAAGAAAACTAAAGCTCCATTGATTTGCTTTGACAAGGCTTCAGCAAGTATAGCCCCAGGGAATCTGGAAATAATGCCGATCATGATCAGCATAGAAATACCATTGCCTATGCCCTTATCAGTGATTTTCTCACCCAACCACATACAGAAAATAGTACCTGAAGTTAGGACTATCATCGACGTAATTGTGAAAAGGGTAGTATTGATCGCAATAGCCTCAGCATTGATCGTAGCAACGAATCCTACAGCTTGTGCAAGTGTAATTATTATAGTGAGAACTCGGGTGATTTGGTTGATTTTTTTACGACCAGACTCACCCTCCTTCTGCATCTTTTGAAAATAAGGTACAGCGATGGTTAAAAGCTGCAATACAATTGAAGCAGATATATATGGCATGATGCCTAAAGCAAAGATTGAAGCATTGCTAAAAGCACCACCTAAGAAAGTATCTAACAGACCAAATAGTCCACCTGTATTTGCTTGCAGTTGATTGGGATCAATGCCAGGCAGAACTACAAAAGAACCAAGTCTAAAAATAGCTATAAAGCCTAGCGTGTTTAAAATACGCACTCTTAGGTCTTCAATAGCCCAAATGTTCTTAATAGTTGTTAGAAACTTCTTCATATCTACTAGATCGCAACTGTTTTTCCGCCTGCCTTTTCAATCGAGTCTGTAGCTGACTGAGAGAAAGCGTGAGCATGTACCTCAACACCTTTGTTTAACTCGCCTCTACCTAAAACTTTCACTTTATCGTTCTTAGAAACTAAACCATGAGCTTTGAAAAAATCAAAATTCAACACTGTTTCATTAGTAGACTCAGCTAAAGCCTGGATAACGTCTAAGTTAATAGCTTTATACTCAACTCTGTTGATATTTTTAAAGCCATACTTAGGCACTCTTCTTTGAAGTGGCATTTGACCACCTTCAAAACCAGATTTCTGAGAGTAACCAGAACGTGATTTAGCACCTTTATGACCTCTTGTAGATGTACCACCTCTTCCTGAGCCAGTACCTCTACCTATCCTTTTGCGGTTCTTTACAGAACCCTCTGCAGGTTGTAAGGAGTTTAAATACATCTTAAATATTTTTTACTTCAACTAAGTTATGAACCTTATTTACCATACCAGCAATCTGAGGGGTATATTCAACAGTCACTGATTTATTGATCTTACCAAGGCCAAGAGCTTTGATAGTAAGCTTCTGGTTTTTTGGTCTGTCAATAATGCTTTTGATTTGTGTAATTGTAACCTGAGCCATATCAATTAACCGTTAAATACTTTCTGAAGATTTACACCTCTCTGCTGAGCAACAGCTAAAGGATCACGCATCTTAGATAATGCATCAAAAGTAGCTTTAACCACGTTGTGCGGGTTAGAAGAGCCTTTTGACTTACAAAGAACGTCTTTGATACCAGCACTCTCTAGTACCGCACGCATCGCACCACCTGCGATTACACCAGTACCTGGTGCTGCTGGCTTAACAAGCACGAATCCACCTGAGTACTTACCCTCCATAGAATGAGGGACAGTGTTATGGTAAACCGGAACCTTCACCAGGTTTTTCTTCGCATCGTCGATACCTTTAGCAATAGCGTCAGTTACTTCGTTAGCTTTACCTAATCCGTAACCTACAACACCATTACCGTCACCTACAACTACGATGGCCGCAAAGCTAAACCTTCTACCACCTTTAACAACCTTGGCAACGCGATTAATAGCAACTACTCTCTCTTTTAATTCGATTTCGCTAGCTTTTACACTACGTATATTATTCTTCAACATATTCTTTAGAATTTAAGGCCAGCTTCACGAGCGCCTTCTGCCAATGATTTAACTTTACCGTGGTACAGGTAACCTGAACGATCGAATACTACCTGAGTAATACCTTTCTCAAGGGCTTTGGCAGCAATTTCTTTTCCAACTATGTTGGAAGTTTCGATGTTCGCTTTTGCATCATCAAGTTTAGCTGAAGAAGCTGCTACTAAGGTTTTACCAGTAGTATCATCGATGATCTGCGCATAGATAGCTTTGTTGCTTCTGAACACAGAAAGTCTTGGTCTTTCAGCAGTACCAGAAATTTTATTTCTGATACTTCTCTTAAT
Organism: Pontibacter sp. GD7; assembly: GCF_058216375.1. Lineage (NCBI taxonomy): Bacteria > Pseudomonadati > Bacteroidota > Cytophagia > Cytophagales > Hymenobacteraceae > Pontibacter > Pontibacter sp. GD7. Next base: position 517,990 of record NZ_JBYZMP010000002.1, read on the forward strand.
TCTAAGTCTTCTTGTTACTTTGTTAGTAGACATGATGATGATTATTTAGATGCTGTCTTACCAGCTTTTCTTCTGATTACTTCACCCACAAAGCGGATACCTTTACCTTTATAAGGCTCTACTTTACGTAATGATCTAATTTTGGCAGCTACCTGACCTATCAATTGCTTATCATTACTCTCTAAAGTAATAACCGGGGCTTTACCTTTTTCTGTAACAGCATTTGCAGATACTTCAGCTGGTAAAGTCATGAAAATGTTATGAGAATAACCTAAAGCTAGCTCTAAAACATCTCCCTGCACAGTTGCTTTGTAACCAACACCTACAAGCTCAAGCTGCTCCTTATAACCTTCACTAACACCAACCACCATGTTGTTGATCAGTGATCTGTAAAGGCCGTGTAAAGCTTTATGACGCTTCTGCTCAGTTGGACGCTCAACAACTATCTGGTTATCCTGCTGCTTAACAACTATATCCTTGTCAACAGCGGTAGTTAATGTACCTTTAGGGCCTTTAACTGTTACCACATTGTCATTAGCAATACTAACTTCTGTGTTATTAGGCAGGTTGATTGGCAATTTTCCTATACGTGACATTGTCTATCCTCCTATTAATAAACGTAACATAACACCTCGCCACCTACATTAAGTGACTTGGCTTCTTTTTCAGTCATTACGCCTTTAGAAGTAGACAAAATTGCTACACCAAGTCCATTAAGAACTCTTGGTAACGCTTCACTTCCAGCGTATTTACGAAGCCCTGGCTTACTAACCCTTTCTAATTTAACAATAGCAGATTGCTTAGTGTTAGGGTTATACTTTAGAGCTATTTTGATTGTACCTTGTACTGTAGAGTCTTCAAATTTGTAGCTTTGAATGTACCCTTTGTCGTACAATACTTTTGTTATCTCTTTTTTTATCTTGCTAGATGGTATTTCAACTATTCTGTGGTTAGCTTTTATAGCATTACGCACTCTAGTTAAATAATCTGCTATTGGATCTGAGTTCATTACGAATCACTTAAATAATGAATGCTTACTCTAAGCGAGCGGCAAAGATACTAATATCTTATTTATTTTCTTAACTTATTAAGAAAATAATTACCAGCTAGCTTTTGTTACACCAGGAATTTTACCCATAACTGCAAGTTCTCTGAACAGAACGCGAGAAATACCAAACTTTCTCATATATCCTCTTGGACGTCCTGATAACTTGCAACGGTTATGTAACCTAACCGGCGACGCGTTGCGTGGTAATTTATCCAGCGCATCATAATCGCCATTAGCCTTTAGTTCAGCTCGCTTAGCAGCATATTTTGCTACTAACTTTTGTCTTTTAAGCTCTCTTGCTTTTACTGCTTCCTTAGCCATGTTTCTTATTTCTTGATGTTAGTAAAAGGCATACCGAATGCTTTCAGCAATTCGTAGCTCTCTTCGTCAGTATTAGCAGTTGTTACAAAAGTAATGTCCATACCTGTGATAGACTTAATCTTGTCAATGCTGATCTCTGGGAAGATGATTTGCTCTTTAATACCCAAAGTATAGTTACCGCGACCATCAAAGCCTTTTTCGCTTACGCCTCTAAAGTCACGAACGCGAGGAAGAGCAATTGTAAGAAGACGATCAAGGAATTCATACATTTTCTCACCTCTCAGTGTAACTCTAGCTCCGATCGGCATACCCTCACGAAGCTTGAAGTTAGAAACAGACTTTTTAGCAATAGTTGCAACAGCTTTCTGACCAGTGATAGTAGTTAACTCTTCTACACCAATGTCAACCAGCTTCTTGTCAGCTACAGCAGCACCAATACCCTTGTTAATTGAGATCTTGGTGATTTTAGGCACCTGCATGATGTTCTTGTACTGGAACTTCTCTTTAAGGGCAGGCACTACCTCGTTCTGATACTTTTCTTTTAATCTTGTAGTAGCCATCTTAGATTACCTCTCCTGTTTTTTTAGAATAACGCTCTGTTTTTCCTTCGCTGTTTTTTCTTGTACCTGCTTTGAATGTTTCGCCTTTAGCATCAACTAAAGCAACATTGCTAGCATGAATAGGAGCTTCAACTTTAGAGATTCCACCTTGAGGGTTCTTTGCACTTGGTTTAGAGTGCTTGGTAACCAGGTTTAATCCTTCGATAGTTACTTTCTGCTTTTCAATATTTACAGCGATTATGCGGCCTGTCTTGCCACGCTCGTCACCAGCAATAACTTTTACTGTATCGCCAGTCTTTACATGAAGTTTTTTCTTATTCATCTTAATCTGAATTAGGGATTATAGAACTTCAGGAGCTAACGAAACAATTTTCATGAATTGCTTTTCACGAAGCTCACGCGCAACTGGTCCGAAGATACGTGTGCCGCGCGGCTCGTTGTTTGCATTCAGAAGAACTGCAGCATTGTCATCAAATCTGATGTATGAACCGTCTTTTCTTCTTACCTCTTTTTTAGTTCTTACGATTACTGCCTTCGATACAGTACCTTTCTTAACGTTTCCAGAAGAAAGAGCTGATTTAACAGTTACAACGATTCTATCTCCAATTGAGGCGTACTTCTTACCAGTACCACCCAATACACGGATACAAAGTACCTCTTTCGCACCGCTGTTATCCGCAACAGTAAGTCTTGATTCCTGCTGTATCATATTACTTCGCTCTTTCTATAATTTCTACTAAACGCCAGTTCTTGTTCTTGCTTAGTGGGCGAGTCTCCTGAATTCTAACATAGTCACCTATATTACACTCATTCTTCTCGTCATGAGCCATGAACTTTGTGGATTTGCTTACAAACTTCCCGTAAATAGGGTGCTTCATTCTGCTCTCCACCAATACAGTGATAGATTTGTCCATCTTGTTGCTAACAACCTTACCACTTCTTTCTTTTCTAAGATTTCTCTCTTCCATGATTTCCTTTAAGTATTAAGAGTTAGCTTCAATTTCACGACGACGTATCTCTGTATTCAGACGAGCGATCAAACGCTTCGTCTCACGAATTCTCATTGGGTTCTCCAACGGAGATATAGCATGCGCAAAACGTATGTTCTGCATGTTGGAGTTCTCAGTGTTAAGCTTCTCTTTCAATTCTTCTAAAGATAAAGCTTTTATCTCTGAATTTTTCATATACTATTTCTCAACGTAATCTCTACGTACTACAAACTTTGTTTTAACTGGCAGTTTTTGTGCAGCTAGTCTCAATGACTCTTTCGCTACTTCTAGAGAAACACCATCAGATTCAAACATGATAGTGCCTGGCTTAACAACTGCTACCCAATACTCTGGGGAACCTTTACCTTTACCCATTCGAACTTCGGCTGGCTTCTTGGTAACAGGTTTATCAGGGAAGATACGGATCCATACTTGACCCTCACGTTTCATGGCTCTTGTCATCGCAATACGAGCTGCCTCAATCTGGCGGCTAGTGATCCAAGATGCCTCAAGAGATTTGATCGCAAAAGAACCAAATGAAATAGTACTGCCTCTATGAGCCAGACCCTTCACGCGGCCTTTTTGCATTTTTCTATACTTAGTCCTTTTTGGCTGTAACATTTTCTAAAACTTAATAATGTTAGAGAACAATTATTGACGGCGCTTACGCTTAGGTGCACCGTCTGTCTTCTTGCGTCCACCACGTCTATCACCTTGCGCAGAGCTAGGGCCGCCTTTGCTTTCTAAGCCAGCGTTAGGAGTAAGATCTTTCTTGCCGTAAACTTCGCCTTTGAAGATCCATACTTTGATTCCTAATTTGCCATAAACTGTCTGAGCCTCAGATAGTGCATAGTCGATATCAGCACGCAGCGTATGAAGAGGAGTTCTTCCTTCTTTATAATGCTCCGTTCTTGCCATTTCAGCACCGCCTAAACGACCTGAAACCTGAACTTTGATACCTTCAGCACCAACACGCAGTGCAGATGCAATCGCCTGTTTCATGGCACGACGGAAAGAGATACGAGCCTGTAGCTGCTGAGCAATTGACTCACCAACCAATTTGGCATCAAGCTCCGGACGCTTAATTTCAAAGATATTGATCTGAACATCTTTGCTTGTAAGCTTCTTCAGCTCTTCTTTGATCTTATCAACTTCCTGTCCGCCTTTACCGATTACAACACCTGGACGTGCCGTGTTAATTGTGATCGTGATGCGCTTAAGCGTTCTTTCGATTATTATTTTAGAAATACCGCCTTTAGGAATACGCGCTAAAATGTATTTTCTGATTTTCTCGTCCTCGATCAGCTTTTCAGCGAAATCTTTGCCGCCATACCAGTTAGAATCCCAACCTTTAACGATACCGAGGCGAAAACCAATTGGATTTACTTTCTGTCCCATTTCTTACTTGCTGGCTTTTTTAGATTTCTTAGATTGCTTCTCTATCTGCTCTTCGGTCATTGTGTCAATAACCAGAGTAACATGGTTAGATCTCTTTCTGATTCTATAACCACGACCCTGTGGAGCCGGACGAAGACGCTTTAGCATTTTACCTTCGTTAACAAAGATTTCTTTGATAAAAAGGTTTGCTTCTTCGATGCGAGCATCTTCATTTTTCTGCTGCCAGTTTGCCAAAGCAGACAAAAGAAGCTTCTCAAGTCTAGCCGCACCAGCGTTAGGTTCAAACTTAAGTAAACCCAAGGCCTTAGATACGCTCTTTCCGCGGATCAAGCCTGCTACTAATCTCATTTTACGAGGAGAAGTAGGCACATTATTTAATCTTGCTACTGCTTCCATGATTAACGCTTGCCTTTATCTTTTTTAGCAATGTGACCTCTGAAGTTCCTTGTCGGAGCAAATTCACCTAGCTTATGGCCTACCATGTTTTCAGTAACATAAACAGGGATGAATTTATTACCATTGTGAACTGCGAATGTATGACCAACGAAGTCAGGTGAAATCATTGATCTGCGTGACCAAGTCTTGATAACTGTTTTCTTACCAGACTCGTTCATTACATCGACTTTTTTCTGGAGCCTATAGTCAATATAAGGCCCTTTTTTTAATGATCTAGCCATTTATTATTTCTTTCCTCTATTAACTATAAGTTTCTCAGAATACTTATTCTTGTTTCTAGTCTTAAGACCTTTTGCGTATAGGCCTTTACGTGAACGTGGATGACCGCCTGAAGACTTGCCTTCACCACCACCCATAGGGTGATCAACCGGGTTCATCGCAACACCACGAACTCTTGGACGCTTGCCTAACCATCTGTTACGGCCAGCCTTACCAAGTTTCACATTCATGTGATCAGAATTAGAAACAGTACCTACAGTTGCATAGCAGTTAGCCAGCACCATTCTCAACTCGCCTGATGGCAACTTGATAGTGGCGTATCTACCTTCACGAGCAACAAGCTGAGCATAAGATCCAGCGCTACGAGCAAGTGTAGCACCATTACCTGGCTGCAGTTCAATGTTGTGAATAATAGTACCTAGAGGAATTTCTGATAAAGGTAAGCAGTTTCCTACTTCAGGTGCTATACCTGATCCAGACATAACTGTAGTACCTACCTGTAAACCAGCTGGAGCAATGATATAGCTCTTTTCGCCATCTGCATAATATACTAATGCAATGCGAGCTGTTCTGTTCGGATCGTACTCAATTGTCTTTACAGTAGCTGGCACACCATGCTTGGTGCGCTTAAAGTCAATAACTCTGTATTTTTTCTTATGACCACCGCCGATATAGCGCATTGTCATTTTACCAGAGTTGTTGCGTCCACCAGATTTTTTAATAGGTGCCAACAAAGATTTTTCAGGAGTAGACGTTGTGATCTCGTCGAACGCAGGGGCTACTCTAAATCTTTGACCTGGTGTTGTTGGTCTTAACTTTTTTAAAGCCATTTCTACTTAATTAAATACCGCTGTAAAAGTCTATAACTTCACCTTCCTTCACGGTGATGATTGCTTTTTTGATCAAAGAAGTACGGCCAGTAACAGCACCAGATTTCGTGTACTTGGTCTTCATTTTACCAATCGATCTCATAGTAGCTACTTTTTCAACAGTAACTCCGTACATCTTCTCAACTGCCTTCTTGATCTCTACTTTGTTGGCTTTCTTATCAACCTCAAAAGCATATTTACCAACCTCGTTCATGGCAGCAAACTTTTCTGTTATTAGTGGTCTTTTTAGAACGTTCATGATTATGCGCTAAAGAGGTTTTCTAATACATTCACTGATTCCTCCACCAGTATTAATTTCTCTGTATTTAACAGGTCATAAGTATTCAGATCAGCTGCAGTTGATACTTTTAGCTTCTGAATATTTCTACCTGACAACACCACATTCTTATCTACAGAAGGTGTAACTACAAGAGTTTTACCAGTTGAATTCAGATTTTTAAGGATAGAGATCATTTCTTTTGTCTTTGGCGTCTCTAATGAGAAAGACTCTACCAAAGCCACTTTGTTATCTCTAGCCAGTAAAGAAAGTGCAGAAAGACGTGCAACTTCCTTAAGTTTTTTGTTTAGCTTGAAGCTGTAGTTTCTTGGCTTAGGACCAAATACTCTACCACCACCAATAAACACAGGAGACTTTAAGCTACCAGCACGTGCACCACCAGTTCCTTTTTGTTTCTTGATTTTCTTTGTAGAGCCTGCTACTTCATTACGCTCTTTTGATTTGTGAGTACCCTGTCTCTGATTAGCCAGGTACTGTTTCACGTCAAGATACATCGCATGCTGATTTGGCTCTAGACCAAATATAGCATCAGAAAGAGTTACCTTTCTGCCTGTATCTTCACCTTTGATATTTAATACAGAAAGCTCCATTTTACTTCTCAATTAACACGTAAGAATTTTTGGCACCTGGTACAGAGCCACTAACAACTAGCAGGTTTTTGTCTGCTATCACACGAACTACAGTTAAGTTTTGGATCTTAACTCTGTTGCCGCCCATTCTACCAGCCATTCGCATTCCTTTGAATACTCGTGATGGCCATGAGCAGGCACCAATAGAACCAGGGTGTCTTGCCCTGTTGTGCTGACCGTGAGTTTGGCCACCCACACCAGCAAAGTTGTGACGCTTTACAACACCTTGAAAGCCTTTACCTTTCGATGTTCCTACTACATCAACAAACTCTCCTTCTACAAACAGATTTACATCTACAGTGTCACCAAGATTAAATGATGAACCTTCAACATCAAACTCTGCCACTTTCTTCTTCGCAGAAGTGTTCGCTTTTTTGTAATGTCCAGCTTCCGCTTTCGTTACTCTCTTAAGCTTTTTCTCGCCATAGCCAAGCTGTACAGCTTCATAGCCATCAGTCTCGACTGTCTTCACCTGAGTAACTACACACGGACCAGCTTGAATAAGCGTTACTGGTGTGTATTTACCATCTGATGTGAAGAGGCTTGTCATTCCGATTTTTTTACCGATAATTCCAGGCATTCAACTTGTTTTTAAAGATGGATACAACAATACTACCCCTCAGTTTTTGCTAAGGGAGTGCAAAGTTAATGATTTTTAAACTTTTTTAACAAACCTTTTCTAAATTATTTATTATCAGTGTGAAATAAAAAAAGGGAGCCTCTCGACTCCCTTTTTTTATGATCTGTTACTTTATCAAACTTTGATCTCAACATCAACGCCGCTTGGAAGCTCAAGCTTCATCAGTGCGTCTACTGTCTTAGAGCTTGTAGAGTAAATGTCTACTAGTCTTTTGTAAGTGCAAAGCTGAAACTGCTCACGTGACTTCTTGTTTACGTGTGGTGAGCGTAGCACTGTGAATTTATCCTTCTCTGTTGGTAAAGGAATAGGACCGCTTACGATTGCGCCAGTTGCTTTTACTGCTTTCACAATCTTCTCAGATGACTTATCTACTAAGTTGTGATCGTAAGACTTAAGCTTTATTCTTATTTTCTGATTCATTTCTATACTTGATTATTTAGCTGCTGTTCCTTTAATTTTAGCAACAATGGCGTCAGCCAAGTTTTGTGGTACTTGCTCATAATGAGAGAAAGTAAGAGAGGCAGTTGCTCTACCTGAAGTAATAGTACGAAGGTCTGTTACATATCCGAATAGTTCAGACAGAGGAACATCAGCTTTCACAACTGTCGATGCACCTTTCGTATCCATACCTTTCATGATACCTCTTCTTCTGTTCAAGTCACCTGTAACCGGACCTGTGTACTCATCCGGAGTAACCACGTCAACTGCCATGATTGGCTCAAGAAGTCTTGGAGCACACTGCTTACCTGCTTCTTTGAAACCTTGACGAGCAGCTAATTCGAATGATAGTGAATCAGAGTCTACATCGTGGAATGAACCATGGAACAGACGCACCTTCATGCCATCCACTGGGAAGCCTGCAAGGATACCGTTCTTCATAGCCTCTTCGAAACCTTTCTGAATAGCCGGGATGAATTCTTTTGGAATCACGCCACCAACAATTGCGTTTTCGAACTCCAGACCTGGCTTGCCATCCTCACGTGGACCCATTGTGAACACGATATCGGCGAACTTACCACGACCACCAGACTGCTTCTTGAACACTTCTCTGTGCTCAACTGTCTTCGTGATTGTTTCTTTGTAAGCAACCTGTGGAGCACCCTGGTTCAGTTCTACCTTAAATTCACGCTTCATACGGTCGATGATGATCTCCAGGTGAAGTTCACCCATACCACGAAGAATGGTCTGCCCAGTCTCTTCATCTGTATTCACCTGAAGCGTTGGATCTTCTTCAATAAGTTTAGCTATAGCCATACCCATCTTATCAGAGTCCGCTTGAGATTTCGGCTCAATCGCGTAACCAATTACTGGTTCAGGGAATTCCATTGACTCAAGTACGATCTTAGCGTTCTGATCGCAAAGTGTGTCACCAGTTTTGATGTCTTTGAAGCCTACAACAGCTGCGATGTCACCGGCAGCCAGTCTTTCGATCTGGTTCTGCTTATTAGCGTGCATCTGGAAGATACGAGAAATACGCTCTTTATTGCTTGAGCGGGTATTAAAGATATAAGAGCCTGACTCAAGTACGCCTGAATATGCACGCACGAAACACAGACGACCTACATAAGGGTCTGTAGCAATTTTGAATGCAAGGCCAGCAAATGGCTCGCTTTCACTTGGCTTACGAGCTATTTCTTCGCCTGTATCAGGGTTTGTACCTTTAATGCTTTCTTTATCAAGAGGAGATGGGCAAAGTGCCATCACATAATCAAGCATTGTCTGAACACCTTTGTTCTTGAATGAAGAACCGCAAAGCATTGGTACAATTGCCATATCAATAGTTGCAGCACGAAGAGCGGCAAGAATTTCATCTTCAGTGATTGAGTTTGGATCCTCGAAGTATTTCTCCATCAGGGTCTCATCATACTCAGCTACCGCCTCAAGAAGCTTCTCTCTGTACTCTTCAGCTTCTTCCATCATATCATCAGGAATTGGAACTTCTGTAAAGGTCATACCTTTATCTTCTTCGTTCCAGATAATACCACGGAAATTCACAAGGTCAACAACGCCTTTGAAGTTATCTTCAGCACCGATCGGCAGCTGAAGGGCAACTGCGTTGCTACCCAACATTTCTTTAACCTGCTTACATACTGCTAAGAAGTCAGCACCAGAGCGGTCCATCTTGTTAACGAAACCGATACGTGCAACTTTATAGTTATCAGCTAGGCGCCAGTTAGTCTCAGACTGAGGCTCTACACCATCAACTGCACTGAATAAAAACACAAGACCATCTAGTACACGCAAAGAGCGGTTTACTTCTACAGTAAAGTCTACGTGACCAGGTGTATCAATAATGTTAATATGGTAATCATTGCCTCTGTATGGCCAGTTTACTGTAGTAGCCGCTGAGGTAATAGTAATACCACGCTCCTGCTCCTGCTCCATCCAGTCCATAGTGGCAGCACCTTCGTGTACCTCACCTATCTTGTGCGACTTTCCGGCGTAATAAAGTATACGTTCTGTTGTAGTGGTTTTACCGGCATCAATGTGAGCGGCAATACCAATGTTTCTGGTATATTTTAAGTCTCTAGCCATTATTAAAATCTAAAGTGTGAGAATGCTTTGTTTGCTTCTGCCATTCTGTGCGTGTCGTCTTTTTTCTTAACGGCAGCACCTTCACCCTTAGCAGCTGCGATGATCTCGCCTGCTAATCTGTCTTTCATTGTTTTCTCACCTCTCTTGCGAGCGTATGATATCATCCATTTGATACCAAGAGATACTCTGCGGTCCGGACGAACCTCAGTCGGCACTTGGAAAGTAGCACCACCTACCCTGCGGCTTTTAACTTCGACACTTGGCATGATGTTGTTCAATGCCTTCTTCCAAGTTTCTAGGCCGTTCTCTTTTGTTCTTTGCTCTACTAGTTCTACAGCGTCGTAGAAGATACCATAAGCAACACTTTTCTTACCGTCAACCATCATATAGTTAACAAAGCGTGTTACCAATGTCTCTTTGTACTTTGGATCAGGGAGGAGAACTCTACTTTTAGGCTTTGCTTTTCTCATTGTATTTATACTCTATGAATTATTTTTTCTTTCCACCTTTGCCTGCAGCAGCTGGAGCCTGACCTGGTTTTGGTCTCTTAGCACCATACTTAGAACGTGACTGAAGACGTCCGTTTACACCTGCAGTATCCAGAGCACCACGTACGATGTGGTAACGTACACCAGGAAGGTCTTTCACTCTACCACCTCTGATAAGCACAATTGAGTGCTCCTGAAGGTTGTGACCTTCACCTGGGATGTAGGCGTTAACTTCTTTACCGTTTGTAAGTCTCACCCTGGCTACCTTACGCATAGCTGAGTTAGGCTTCTTTGGCGTTGTAGTATATACTCTTGTACATACGCCACGACGCTGTGGGCATGAATCTAGGGCTGGAGACTTCGACTTCGAAGTTAATTTCTCTCTTCCCTTTCTTACTAATTGCTGTATAGTAGGCATTTATAATTTGTTAATTATAGATATTTTTCCACTCTAAAATTTGGTCTGCAAAGGTAGGAAAATCACTTTGCAAATTCAAAATTTTAATCCATTAATTATTAGCACCTTATGCTTCCCCTACCGTTCCACCGAAGTTCATCGGGAAAGAAGGAGCTTCCTGTGATTGCTTAATATCTCCAAAACTCGCTTCAAACTTATTGATATTATCCGCCAGAGCTGCCAATAATCTTTTGGCATGCTCTGGGGTAATAACAATTCTTGATTTAACTTTTGCTTTAGGCAATCCTGGCATCAATCTTATAAAGTCAATTACAAACTCACTGCTTGAATGCGCTATCATAGCCAGGTTTGCGTACTCGCCCTCTGCTATTTCTTCCGATAGCTCAATGTTTATTTGATTTTGCTTCTGCAGATCTTCCGCCATTTTGATTATCTATTTTGTAATTCTTGTTGTTTAGCTCTGGATGAAGCTTTTTTCGACTCCACAAGTGACTCATATTCTTCCTTGTTTCCAACAATCATGTTCTGGTATTCTCTCAGACCAGTACCTGCTGGGATCAGGTGTCCTACGATCACGTTTTCTTTCAAGCCTAGAAGTTCATCAGCTTTACCTTTTATCGCTGCTTCGCTCAACACTTTAGTTGTTTCCTGGAACGATGCCGCAGAAATAAAGCTTTGTGTGCCAAGTGATGCTTGTGTAATACCTTGTAATGTTGGTCTTGAAACCGCTGGCTGTGCATCACGCACTGTCACAAGTTTCAGGTCACGACGCTTCAAGCTTGAGTTCTCATCACGAAGTCTTCTGGCTGTAACGATCTGACCTGGCTTCAGGCTGGTTGAGTCTCCGGCATCCTCCACAACTTTCATGTCGATGATTCTGTCGTTCTCTTCCATGAAGTTAACTTTATCAACTACCTGGTGCTCCAGGAAGCTTGTATCACCTGCGTCAACAACAACAACTTTCTGCATCATCTGACGAACTACCACCTCGATGTGCTTGTCATTGATCTTCACACCCTGCAGACGGTATACTTCCTGTATCTCATTTACCAAGTACTCTTGTACTGCACCTGGTCCCTGAATATTCAGAATATCTGTTGGTGTGATTGCACCATCAGATAACGGCATACCTGCACGAACGAAGTCATTGTCCTGTACCAGAATGTGCTTTGATAATGGAACCATATACTTCTTCTTCACACCGTCTTTCGACTCAATGAAGATTTCGCGGTTACCACGCTTCACACTTCCATAAGTAACTACACCATCAATTTCAGACACAACTGCCGGATTAGATGGGTTACGAGCCTCGAATAATTCAGTAACTCGTGGAAGACCACCTGTAATGTCTCGTGTTTTACCGATTGCACGTGGAATCTTAGCAAGGATCTGACCTGCTTTGATTTTCTCCCCGTTCTCCACAGTCAAGTGTGCACCCACCGGAATGTTGTAGCCTTTCGACTCGCCATTCTTCGGTACTACTACGATAGCAGGGTTTTGTGTCTTATCTTTTGTATCGATAATTACCTTCTCACGGTAACCTGTCTGCTCATCAGATTCCTCACGGTAAGTTACGCCTTCAATGATTGACTCGTAGTTGATCTCACCATCAAACTCTGAAAGTATAACCGCATTATATGGATCCCAATGACAGATCTTATCGCCTTTCTCTACGATCTGGCCTTCGTTCACATTCAGGAATGAACCATAAGGTACGTGGTTAGAGATAAATAGCTTTCCAGTGTTTGGATCAACTACTTTAACCTCACCTGAACGTCCCATTACTACTTTAACTGGCTCACCTTCATTATCTACAGTGTCGATTGTTCTTACATCTTCGAACTCGATCTTACCGCCGAACTTAGCAAGTATAGTTGCCTCTACCGCAATGTTAGATGCTGTACCACCCACGTGGAATGTACGAAGTGTCAGCTGTGTACCAGGCTCACCGATTGACTGTGCCGCGATCACACCAACTGCCTCGCCTTTCTGCACCATGAAACCGGTTGCAAGGTTACGGCCGTAGCATTTAGCACAGATACCACGCTTAGACTCACATGTAAGTACTGAACGTATCTCTACTGCTTCAATAGCTGTGTTCTCAATTGCACGGGCAATTTCCTCCGTAATCTCAGCACCAGACTCTACGATCAAATCATTTGTGATCGGATCATATACATCGTGTACTGTAACACGACCAAGGATACGCTCTGACAGGGATTCAACGATATCCTCGTTATCCTTAAGTGCGCTTACTTCCAGGCCACGTAGAGTACCGCAGTCCTCTTCGTTCACAATCACGTCCTGCGAAACGTCTACCAGACGACGAGTCAGGTAACCTGCGTCCGCAGTTTTAAGGGCTGTATCGGCAAGACCTTTACGAGCACCGTGAGTTGAGATGAAGTACTCGATTACATCAAGACCTTCCTTAAAGTTAGAAAGGATCGGGTTCTCGATAATTTCACCTACTGAACCCTGCAATGATTTCTGAGGCTTCGCCATCAGACCACGCATACCACCCAGCTGACGGATCTGCTCTCTAGAACCACGGGCTCCTGAGTGCATCATCATGAAGATCGAGTTAAAGCCCTGATCGTCATTCTCCAGACGGCGCATCAACGTTTCCGTGATCTGGTTGTTGATACGAGTCCAGATATCAATTACCTGGTTGTAACGTTCGTTATCAGTGATCAGACCCATTGAGTAGTTCTGCCATACAGCATCTACTTCTTTCTTAGCCTGCTCTACTAGTATGTCTTTCTCAGCAGGGATGTTGATATCACCAAGACCCATTGACAGACCGCCTTTGTAGGCTGACTGGAATCCTAGTGTTTTGATATCATCCAAGAAGTGAGCCGTACGAGCCATACCTGTCTCTTTGAACACTCTTGAAATGATCTGCTGAAGTTTTTTCTTCGTTAATAGCTCGTCAACAAAACCTACTTCTTCTGGCACGAACTGGTTAAAGATAACGCGGCCGGCAACTGTTTCGATGAGTTTCATCTCCAGTTCGCCTTTCTCATTCTTCACTTTTGTTCTTACCTTAATGTAAGCCTGCTTAGACAAACGGCCTTCGTTGATGGCGATGATAACTTCCTCCGCAGAGTAGAAGCTCATACCCTCACCAGCGATCTTTTCGTTTTCTGTGCTGCGCTTTCCTTTAGATACATAGTATAAACCAAGTACCATGTCCTGAGAAGGTACCGCAATTGGTGCACCATTCGCAGGGTTAAGGATGTTGTGCGAAGCCAGCATCAGCATAGACGCCTCCAGTACAGCAGCAGGTCCAAGTGGAACGTGCACCGCCATCTGGTCACCGTCAAAGTCGGCATTGAATGCCGTACACACAAGTGGGTGTAACTGAATTGCCTTACCTTCGATCAGTTTTGGCTGGAATGCCTGAATACCTAATCTGTGTAGTGTAGGGGCACGGTTTAGGAGTACTGGGTGGCCTTTCAGCACATTCTCCAGGATATCCCAAACTACTGGGTCCTTACGATCTACTATTTTCTTTGCTGATTTTACAGTCTTGACAATACCTCTTTCGATCAGCTTGCGGATGATGAACGGCTTGAAAAGCTCGGCCGCCATGTTCTTAGGCAGACCGCACTCATGCAGCTTCAGTTCAGGACCAACCACAATTACCGAACGGCCAGAGTAGTCAACACGCTTACCAAGCAAGTTCTGACGGAAACGTCCCTGCTTACCTTTCAGCATGTCAGAAAGTGACTTAAGCGCGCGGTTACCCTCAGCACGAACTGCGTTCACTTTACGTGAGTTGTCGAACAGAGAGTCTACCGCTTCCTGTAGCATACGCTTCTCGTTACGAAGGATTACTTCAGGAGCTTTGATCTCGATAAGACGCTTCAGACGGTTGTTACGGATAATAACACGTCTGTAAAGGTCGTTCAAGTCAGATGTCGCGAAACGACCGCCATCCAATGGAACTAGCGGACGAAGCTCTGGCGGAATTACAGGCACCATGCGGATGATCATCCACTCAGGTCTGTTCTCAATTCTTGTAGAAGCATCGCGGAACGCCTCAACAACACGAAGACGCTTAAGGGCCTCCGCTTTACGCTGCTGTGAAGTTTCGTGTGCTGCAGCATGGCGAAGCTCATATGACAGGTCATCAAGATTCGTACGCTCTAACAGCATCTGTAATGCTTCCGCACCCATCTTAGCGATAAACTTGTTTGGATCATTGTTGTCCAACATTTGGTTCTCGCGTGGGAGCTTGTCAATCATATCCAGGTACTCGTCTTCTGTCAGGAAGTCAAGCTGGTTCACGCCGTCTTCGGCAAGTATACCTGGCTGGATTACTACATATCTTTCGTAATAGATGATCTGGTCAAGCTTCTTAGTTGGTAAGCCTAACAGATATCCAATTTTGTTCGGAAGTGATTTGAAGTACCAGATATGCGCTACAGGAACAACCAGTTCGATGTGGCCCATGCGCTCACGACGCACTTTTTTCTCAGTTACCTCTACACCGCAACGGTCGCAGATGATACCTTTATATCTGATTCTCTTATACTTTCCGCAGTGGCATTCCCAGTCCTTAACGGGTCCGAATATTCTTTCGCAGAATAAACCTCCCATTTCAGGCTTATAGGTTCTATAGTTGATGGTCTCAGGCTTTGTAACCTCACCGTTGGAACGCTCCAGAATCGACTCTGGAGAAGCTAGGCTTATCGTTACTTTGGAGAAGTCCTGAGTTAGCTTTTTATTTTTCGCAAATGCCATATTATTATAATAATGTCGATACAATGAATATGCCTTACAGCTAATCTGTATAAAGCGAGCTAAGCGCTTCGGCAATTGCCTCAGCGCTTAGCTTATACTTTACTATTCTAATGTGATTTCCAGTGCCAGACCTCTTAGCTCGTGAATCAATACGTTGAAAGATTCAGGGATATTTGGTTTCGGCAGAACATCACCTTTTACAATCGACTCGTATGCTTTCGCACGGCCGA
Source organism: Pontibacter sp. GD7 (assembly GCF_058216375.1). Taxonomy (NCBI): domain Bacteria; kingdom Pseudomonadati; phylum Bacteroidota; class Cytophagia; order Cytophagales; family Hymenobacteraceae; genus Pontibacter; species Pontibacter sp. GD7. The sequence continues at coordinate 533,834 of NZ_JBYZMP010000002.1, forward strand.
TCACGTCGTCAGACTTAACTGTAAGTATTTCCTGCAGTACGTTTGAAGCACCGAATGCCTCAAGTGCCCACACCTCCATCTCACCGAAACGCTGACCACCGAACTGTGCTTTACCGCCAAGTGGCTGCTGCGTAATCAGAGAGTATGGACCGATTGAACGTGCGTGCATCTTATCGTCAACCAAGTGACCAAGTTTCAGCATGTAGATCACACCTACTGTAACCGGCTGGTCGAAACGATCGCCTGACAATCCATCATACAAGTATGAACGTCCGAAGCTTGGAAGCCCAGCCTCAGCCAGTTCAGCCTGAACCTGCTCCTCAGTTGCACCGTCAAAAATTGGAGTAGCATATGTTCTACCCAACTTCAGACCAGCCCATCCAAGTACAGTCTCATAGATCTGACCGATGTTCATCCTCGAAGGTACACCAAGTGGGTTAAGCACGATGTCCATTGGGGTTCCGTCTTCTAAGAACGGCATATCCTCCTCACGAACAATTCTTGCAACAACACCCTTGTTACCGTGACGGCCCGCCATCTTGTCACCCACTTTCAGCTTACGCTTCTTAGCGATGTATACTTTTGCTAGCTGCACAATACCTGCCGGCAATTCGTCACCTACTTCTAATGTGAAACGCTCACGCTTAAAGTGTGCAGAAACAATATTTCTGCGCTTGTTATAGTTCTTAACAAGTTCAACCAGCATGCCGTTCGTTTTCTCATCAGTTGTCCAGTTCTCAAGAATCAGATCCTTGAACATGTTCACTTCTTCCGGAACCGCATAGTTACTTTCGTCCTTGTATGGGTTCTTTTCAGGGAACAATGCCTCGATGATATTCTTCTTGGAGAATTTAACACCTTTTGAAAGGATCTCATCACCGAACTTGTGTCTGATGCCTTGTGAAGTCTTGCCTTCCAGCAAGGCAACCAGCTTATCAACCATCACATTCTTGATAGCTGTCAGCTCTTTGCCATACTTCACTTTTAGTTCTTCAACCTCTTTCTTAGACTTGGCACGTAGGTTTTTGTCTTTCTTAGGTCTTGAGAACAGTTTCGTGTCGATCACAACACCATTTAGTGATGGCGGTGCCTTAAGCGAGGCATCCTTCACATCACCGGCTTTATCACCGAAGATGGCACGCAGAAGTTTTTCTTCCGGAGTCGGATCAGTCTCACCTTTTGGCGTGATCTTACCGATAAGGATATCACCTTCTTTAACTTCAGCACCTAAACGGATAATACCGTTTTCATCCAGGTTACGAACTGCTTCTTCGCTTACGTTAGGGATCTCAGAAGTCAATTCTTCTTCACCTCGCTTCGTTTCACGAACTTCTAGCTCAAATTCCTCAATGTGAATTGAAGTGAACACGTCATCTCTTACAACTTTTTCAGAGATAACGATGGCATCCTCGAAGTTATAACCTTGCCAAGGCATGAACGCTACCTGCAGGTTTCTGCCAAGGGCTAACTCGCCATTGTTTGTTGCATAACCTTCGCACAGCGGCTGGCCTTTAGTTACACGCTCACCTTTCTTAACAATAGGTGTAAGGTTGATACATGTATCCTGATTCGTTCTTCTGAACTTGATCAGGTTGTAAGTAACATACTCTGCATCAAACGATACTAGCTTCTCGTCATCAGACAGATCATACTTCACAACAATCTTTGTGGCATCTACAAAATCAATCTCACCTTCGCCTTCTGCGATTACCAGTGCTCTTGAGTCAATAGCTGCTCTTCTTTCCAGGCCTGTACCCACTATCGGAGCCTGTGGCTTCAGAAGCGGTACTGCCTGACGTTGCATGTTTGAACCCATCAGGGCACGGTTAGCATCGTCATGCTCCAGGAATGGGATCAACGAGGCCGCAACCGATACGATCTGGTTTGGCGCAACGTCCATATAAGTATAGGTGTTAGGCTCTTCTACCGGGAAGTCACCTTCAAACCTTCCTTTTACTCTTTCATTCACGAAGTTACCCTTCTCATCTATCAGGGCATTCGCCTGAGCAATGTGGTGAGTATCTTCTTCTTCTGCAGTCAGGTATTCTACTGTACCATCCATCTCTACTTTACCCTCAACCACCTTGCGGTAAGGCGTTTCGATAAAGCCCATGTGGTTTACACGTGCGTGCACACACAGAGACGAGATAAGACCGATGTTCGGGCCTTCAGGAGTTTCAATTGTACATAGACGGCCATAATGTGTATAGTGAACGTCACGTACCTCGAAACCTGCACGCTCTCTTGAAAGACCGCCCGGACCTAATGCAGACACACGACGTTTGTGTGTTACCTCTGCAAGAGGATTAGTCTGGTCCATGAACTGAGAAAGCTGGTTTGTGCCGAAGAAGGAGTTGATCACAGAAGACAGCGTACGCGCGTTGATCAGGTCAACTGGCTTGAAGTCTTCATTGTCACGTACGTTCATACGCTCTTTGATCGTACGGGCCATACGTGCCAAACCAACACCGAACTGAGCATATAGCTGCTCACCTACAGTTCTCACACGGCGGTTGCTCAAGTGGTCAATATCGTCCACTACAGCTTTTGAGTTGATCAAACCGATCAGGTATTTCACGATCAGCACGATATCCTCATTTGTCAATACCTTGGCATCCCAATTGGTATCCAGACCCAGCTTCTTGTTGATTCTGTAACGACCAACTTCACCCAGGTCATAACGCTTGTCAGAGAAGAATAGCTTCTGGATAATATCGCGCGCCGTCTCTTCGTCTGGAGCCTCAGTATTTCTTAACTGACGGTAAATCTGCTCAACAGCCTCTTTCTCAGAGTTTGAATTGTCTTTCTGTAGCGTGTTGTAAATGATTGCATAGTCTGCAATGTTTACATTCTCACGGTGCAGAATGATAGACTGAACGCCTGAGTCAAGTATAACGTCGATATCATCTGCTGTAATCTCAGAGTCACGCTCCAATAGTACCTCATTTCTATCGATTGATACTACTTCACCAGTATCCTCGTCTACGAAGTCCTCTGTCCATGTTCTAAGAACACGAGCAGCCAGCCTTCTACCGATTGAGTTTTTAAGTGTAGACTTATCCGCTGGTACTTCTTCAGATAAACCAAATAAGTCTAAGATATCTTTGTCCGTGCCATAACCAATAGCACGTAGCAATGTCGTAACTGGGAATTTCTTCTTACGGTCGATGTATGCGTACATAACGTTGTTAACGTCAGTCGCAAATTCAACCCAAGATCCTTTGAAAGGAATAATTCTGGCAGAATATAATTTAGTACCGTTCGTGTGCTTGCTTTGCGCGAAGAACACGCCTGGTGATCTGTGTAACTGAGACACAATAACACGCTCGGCACCGTTGATGACAAAAGAACCTTTCTCTGTCATGTATGGGATATTCCCTAGGAAAACTTCTTGCTCAATTGTCTCAAAGTCTTCGTTGTCCTCATCATTACAGATCAGGCGAAGTTTAGCTTTAAGAGGAACTGAATAAGTCAGGCCCCTATCGATGCTTTCATCAACAGAATACTTTGGAGGGTCGATATGGTAATCGATGAACTCCAACACGAAGTTTTCTCTTGAATCTGAGATAGGGAAGTTCTCAGCAAACACTTTGAACAAGCCTTCTTGAGCTCTATTTTCAGCAGGCGTTTCTAACTGAAAAAAGTCTTGGAATGACTGCACCTGCACATCCAGGAAGTCAGGGTAGTCAATTACCGGCTTTATAGAGGCAAAATTGATTCGATCTGTCGTTTTGTTCTTAGCCAAAGCCTTGAAGTTTTACGTTTACAATCAGTTATAGGCACACAGAGTCCAAAACAGCTGTGGGCAAAAATGAATTCAAAAAATGAATTCGTATACAAACAGGAAAAGACCTGACGAATATGCCAGGTCTACCTGTTTTCGGTATGTTGATGAAATGAGATTATTTAACCTCCACTTCAGCACCAGCTTCTTCTAAAGATTTCTTCAGTGAATCTGCTTCGTCTTTAGCAACACCTTCTTTAAGAGGTTTTGGAGCACCATCAACTAGTTCTTTAGCCTCTTTCAGACCAAGACCAGTAAGCTCTTTTACAAGCTTAACTACTGCTAGTTTCTGAGCACCAGCTGACTTAAGGATTACGTCAAAAGAAGTTTTCTCTTCTGCAGCAGCTCCTCCTTCAGCAGCACCACCACCAGCAACCATTACTGGAGCAGCAGCAGCAGGCTCGATGCCATACTCATCCTTAAGAATAGTAGCTAGTTCGTTAACTTCTTTAACAGTTAAGTTTACTAACTGCTCAGCGAATGCTTTCAAATCTGCCATTTTTATTGAAATTAAAAGTTACTTATTGATTACGTTTTTAGAATTATTCTTTTTCTGATAAAGTTTTTAAGATACCGGCTAACTTGCCGCCGCTGCTCTGAAGTGCAGATACCACGTTCTTCGCAGGAGACTGAAGTAGACCAATAACATCACCGATAAGCTCGTTCTTAGATTTGATCTGTGTCAGAGCCTCTAACTGGTCATCACCAACGTATAGACCAGCATCGATGTACGCGCCTTTCAGAAGTGGCAACTGGTTGCCTTTCTTTCTGAAATCCTTAAGAAGTTTTGCAGGGGCATTGCCTGACTCAGTTGAGAACAGGATACCGGAAGCGCCTTTCAAAACACCCTCAAGTGCAGTTGTATCAGCCTCTAGTGTGTCTAGAGCCTTTTTGATTAATGAGTTCTTGTATACTTTATATTCGATACCTCTATCGAATGCAAGTCTCCTGAAAGCGTTGATACCAGCAACTGACATAGTTGAAGCATCAGTAATGTAGAAGTAGTTTGTGTTCGCTAACTTCTCGCTCAGGTCCTTTACAATTATTTCTTTTTCTTCCCTGGTCATTTTCTTAGATAGTTGCGTTCTTGTCAACGATTACGGCCGGGCTCATTGTGCTAGACAATGTAATGCTCTTAATGTATGTACCCTTCGCAGAAGATGGCTTCAAACGGTTCAATGTCTGAATTACTTCAGATGCGTTTGCAGCAATCTGCTCAGCTGAGAAAGAAACTTTTCCTACGCTCGTGTGGATAATACCATATTTATCAACTTTGAAGTCGATCTTACCGGCTTTTACTTCTTTTACTGCTTTTGCTACGTCCTGTGTAACAGTTCCTGACTTAGGGTTAGGCATTAAGTTACGAGGACCTAATATTCTACCTAAACGACCTACTTTAGCCATAACTGCAGGCATTGTAATGATCACATCAACATCAGTCCATCCTTTTTCGATTTTCTGGATATAATCATCTAGACCTACATAATCAGCGCCAGCATCTTTAGCCTCCTGCTCTTTATCAGGGGTAACTAATGCAAGTACTTTAACTTCTTTACCTGTACCGTGCGGCAATGTCACGATACCACGCACCATCTGGTCAGCCTTACGCGGGTCTACACCAAGACGAACGTCGATATCAACAGAGGCGTCAAACTTTGTAAAAGTGATATCTTTTACTACTGAAGCAGCATCTGTCAAAGAATATTCCTTTGTCAAGTCAGCTTTTTCTAAAGCCGCTTTTCTATTTTTTGAAATCTTCGCCATTATCCTTTAACTCTAATTATTCGTTCCAAGGAGCTTTACCAGATACTGTGATACCCATGCTTCTAGCTGTACCGGCTACCATTTTCATAGCTGATTCCAGTTTGAATGCATTTAAATCCGGCATCTTAGTTTCTGCAATCTCTTTAACCTGATCCCAAGTAACTGAACCTACTTTGTTACGGTTTGGCTCTTTAGAGCCGCCCTTAATTTTAGCAGCATCCATTAACAATACTGGAGCAGGTGGAGTCTTAACTACGAAGTCGAAGGACTTGTCTGCATAGATTGTAATCAATACTGGTAACACCTGGCCAGGCTTATCCTGAGTTCTAGCGTTGAATTGCTTACAGAACTCCATGATATTAAGACCCTTAGAACCAAGTGCAGGTCCAACCGGTGGCGATGGATTCGCGGCACCTCCCTTTATCTGAAGCTTCAGATAACCTTTTATTTCCTTTGCCATTATTTATTTACTACGATTCTTTTTCTACTTGCATGTAATTCAGCTCAACTGGCGTATTTCTTCCGAAAATCTTCACCATTACGTTAAGCTTCTTACGCTCTTCAAACACTTCCTCTACTGTTCCAGAGAAACCACTGAATGGGCCATCCATTACTTTAACTGTTTCTCCTACAATAAATGGCGTATCCAAGATCTCTGCTTGCTCTTCAGCCTCATCAACAGTACCTAATATCCTGTTAACCTCTGAAGGACGAAGTGGCACTGGCTTTTTGCTGGCGTCTTTCTCGCTAGAACCCAAAAACCCTATTACACCAGGCGTGCTGATGATAATATGCTCTGCCTCGCCGTGAGAAAGATCGGCATTAACCAGCACGTAACCCGGGAAAAAGTTTCTCTCTCTGATCCGCTTCTTTCCGCCACGCATCTCATACACCTTTTCAGCTGGTATGAGAACCTGAGGAATATACTCCTCAAGGTGCTGCCTTACAATCTCGTTTTCTAGGTAAGCTTTAGCTTTCTTTTCCTGCCCGCTTACTGCGCGCACCACATACCATTTTAATTCAGCCATTCTTTGTCTTAATTAAAACTGGTTGTAGAACCAAGTCAGGCCTGAATCAAAAACAAAATCCATAGCACCAACGATTAAAGCAAAAATAAGCGAACCAATAAGTACTAATATTGAGCTATTCTGCAATTCAGAATATGTAGGCCATGAAACTTTCTGTTTCATTTCCTCAACCGTCTCGTTTATATAGTTTGTAACCTTGCTCATTGCTTCGCTTCCTGTTTTTTAATTGCACGGGTGGAGAGACTCGAACTCCCAGCCAACGGTTTTGGAGACCGCTACTCTACCAATTGAGCTACACCCGTAAAAAAATGCACGCCATTTTCGCTAAATGGAGTGCAAATTTATATAAATCTTTTATGAAAACAAACCCGTTCCTAAAAAATTTAAGAACGGGTTTGAATCATATCAGTAATTAGTCAAGGATTTCAGTTACCTGACCAGCACCTACTGTTCTACCACCCTCACGGATAGCGAAACGTAGACCTTTCTCCATTGCTACAGCGTTGATAAGCTTCACTTCGATAGTGATGTTATCACCTGGCATAACCATCTCTACGCCTTCTGGAAGTAGAATCTCACCAGTTACGTCTGTAGTTCTGAAGTAGAACTGTGGACGGTATTTGTTGAAGAATGGAGTGTGACGGCCACCTTCTTCTTTAGAAAGAACGTAAACCTCAGCTTTAAAGTGTGTGTGAGGCTTAACTGAACCTGGCTTACAGATAACCATACCACGACGGATATCAGTTTTCTCAATACCACGAAGAAGTAGACCTACGTTGTCACCAGCTTCACCTCTGTCAAGGATCTTACGGAACATCTCCACACCAGTAACTGTAGACTTCAGGTTCTCAGCACCCATACCCAGGATATCAACCTGCTCACCAGAGTTGATTACACCACGCTCGATACGGCCAGTAGCAACTGTACCACGACCAGTGATTGAGAACACGTCCTCAACTGGCATCAAGAATGGAAGGTCAGTCAGACGAGCTGGAATTGGAATCCAGTTGTCAACTGCGTCCATTAACTCCTCGATAGTCTTCACCCACTTGTCGTCACCGTTCAAGCCACCAAGAGCTGAACCTTTGATAACCGGAATGTTGTCACCGTCGAAGTCATAGAAAGAAAGAAGCTCACGGATTTCCATCTCAACAAGCTCAAGAAGCTCTGGATCGTCAACCATGTCAACTTTGTTCATGAATACCACAAGCTGAGGTACACCTACCTGACGAGCAAGAAGGATGTGCTCACGAGTCTGAGGCATTGGACCGTCAGTTGCAGCAACCACAAGGATAGCACCGTCCATCTGAGCAGCACCAGTAACCATGTTCTTCACGTAGTCAGCGTGACCTGGGCAGTCAACGTGTGCATAGTGACGGTTATCTGTAGCGTACTCTACGTGCGATGTATTGATAGTGATACCTCTTTCTTTTTCTTCAGGAGCGTTGTCGATTGAAGAGAAGTCACGAAGTGCAGCAAGACCTTTCTTAGCTAGTACAGTTGTAATAGCAGCAGTCAAAGTAGTTTTGCCGTGGTCAACGTGACCGATAGTACCGATATTTACGTGCGGTTTGGAACGGTCAAATGTTTCTTTAGCCATTGTATGATATTAAATTAAGGTTAAAACGTTTAAGTTTATGTCGCGCTTTTAATTACACGTAACGGACTTAGAGCCAACGATGGGAATTGAACCCACGACCCCTTCCTTACCAAGGAAGTACTCTACCCCTGAGCTACGTCGGCTTGATCCCATTCAGGAACCTAAATCTGCACCTATAGTAAAAAGGAAATCCATGCGCATGAAATTCCTTAAATAAAAGCCTATAAATACAAATACAGCTCCCTCATACCTGAGAGAGCGGGAGACGAGGTTCGAACTCGCGGCCTATAGCTTGGAAGGCTATCGCTCTACCAACTGAGCTACTCCCGCTTAAATACTAAAAGCCTTTCCGGCAAAAAAATGTGGGGAGAGCAGGATTCGAACCTGCGAAGTCATTACAACAACGGAGTTACAGTCCGTCCCATTTGGCCGCTCTGGAATCTCCCCATTAGTTAATTTTGCAATAAATCTGCAGAACTAGCTCCTTAGATCAGCCGCTTAAACCTGCGTTCTTCGTTCTAAGGAGATGCAAAATTAACCGCTTTTTCTTTCATGTCAAATATTCTTGAAAAAAAAGTTCATTTTTTTCTGAAGTTTATTTTTGACCATCTCAGTTATACATTTCCAACAACCGCTTATCTGTCTCATTCTCTTTTATTTCCGCCAGTATCTGTTGCACTTCCGGCTTCTCCGACATAACCATCAAGGCCTGGTATGCCGCCCCTCTTACATAGTAAATGTTATGGTTCTGCGCCAGACCACGTAATAATGCTATGGTTTCTGGGGTGTTTGTTTGTGGGTTTGCTGCTAAAAAAGCCCCAAAACTTTGCAACAGGTAATACAACGCCCCGCCCTTGCTTTGCCTGATTTTACTCACAAACCAGTCATACTTATCCGGACTGCCCTGCACGGCATAGAAAGAAGACAATGCCAAGGTAACCTCCTCCCCTTTTTCGTTTTCGAATTTGGCTAACCTGGCCATGGCGTCAGGCGCACCAGTGCCTGCATACCCGATAATACCTGCCGCCGCTACTGTGTAGAAACTATCCTGCATCGCATCCAGGTATACTTGTTTATACTTATCGCCTCCCCAGTTTGCCAGTGTAAGTATAGCATCGGCTCTAACCGATCCCTTTTTATCATTTGCTGCCAACTTCTTTATATCATCCAGCACAGGGTTTGCTTTGGCAGCATCTAATTGGCTCAAGGTGTTTATTGACGTACTTCTTACGACCCAATAATCATCTTTAAGACCAGCCTGTAGTAACTTCAACACCGCAGGATCTGTGAGTTGATCCTGGAGTCTAACTATGGCCTCCAGCTTTGGTGCAAGCATCCCGGCATTATAAAACTGGTAAACCAGCTCCTCTTTTGATTTTTCATGCGACACAGTGCCCAGCAATTGCTGTTCAGCATCAAAAACCACTAACTGTGACGGGCCTGCTACCTGGAAGGTAAATGTTTGCTCTGCCTTGTCTATTACTATAGGATAATCTGTCCTATTGCCATTTGACCACACCGCAACTTTTAAGGGCAACCGGTAAACAGGCATGTATGTGGTGTCCTGGAGTTGCTGCACCTTAACACTGAGCACGCCATTCTGGTAAGTATGGTTTACAGCAAGCTCGGGGTGTCCGGGATTCATAAACCATTGGTCGAAAAACCACATCAGGTCCATGCCTGTCACATCCTCAAAGGCCATGCGTAACTCTGCTACTTCCACGGCGGTATACTTGTGCTGTGTCAGGTAACGGTTAAGGGAAGCCCACCAGGCCTCATCGCCCACCAGTTTGCGTAACATATGCAGCACACGCCCCCCTTTGGCATAGGAATGGCTGTCAAACATGTCCTCTTTATCACCATAGTAATACCTGATAAGTGGCTCTCGCTTAGTTTCGGCTTCGTCAAGGTACTGCGCCAGCTCATCCATTTGCAAATAGGCAGCCTCATTGGGGCCATACCTGTGTTCTGCCCACAGGTATTCAGAGTAGTTTGCAAAAGCTTCGTTCAAAGGCAGGTTAGCCCACGATTCTGTTGTCACGTAGTCGCCGAACCACTGGTGAAATAGCTCATGCGCAATAATATTATCCCAATGCTTATCCAGTAGCTCACGTTCGTTCATCTGCAGGTCTTCCATAAACGTGGAGGCTGAGGTATTCTCCATTGCACCAGAAACAAAATCCCGTACTACCACTTGTGCATACTTTGACCATGGATACTCTACGCCAAGCTTTTTAGAGAAGAACTCCAACATCTCTGGTGTATTGCCAAAAATCTTTTTGGCTGTGTTTTTGTAAGCAGGCTCCACGTAGTAGGCAATTTCCTTATTGCGCCACTTATCCTTCACTACAGCATATTCACCAATGGCCATCATGGCTAAGTATGGCGCATGGGGCAACTCCTGCTTCCAGTAATCTGTCTTGGTACCGTCGGCGTTCTGACGCGAATACATGAAAGTGCCATTAGACAAAGTGGTATACTTAGGGTCTACTGTAATGTAGATTTCCTGCGTCATCCGCTCGTTGGGTGTGTCGATGGTTGGGAACCATGCTGAGTTAGACTCCGTTTCGCCCTGTGTCCAGATCTGCTTTGGTTTGTAGGGGTCGCTTCCCAGTGGGTTTATAAAGTATAGCCCCTTGTCTTGCGTAATGGCATCGCTACCCTGCACCTTCAGCTCGTTTGGTTTGGCGGTGTAGTCTATCTCTATGGTGTATTCTTCTGTGCGGGTATAGGTCTTGCCCAGGTCTATCACAAGCTTTTGCCCGTCATACTCATACTTTAAGGGAGTGCCATTGTACCCTTTCATCAGGTTTACCGCATGTATATCCATGCCCTTGGCATCGAGGGTAAGTTTATTTTGCGGATAGAAGTATGGCTTAAGCGTCAGTTCTGCAAGCCCGTTCAAATATTGCTTCTCCCAGTTAAAGCTAACCCGAAGCTTAGTGTGCAGCAGGTCGTGCTCCAGGGTGCGGGATGGATTAAAGCTATGTTTTTTAGGGGCCCACACCGGCTGTGTTTCAGTTACAGCAGCAGATGGCCGGCCAAGGCTCTGGTCTTCAGCGGCCGACTTACCTGAGGGTTTGCTGGTACTGCAACCACCGGCAAATGCCATCGTTACGGCAAGACCAACTACACTCAAAAATCTATGATTCATGACGGAATGTTTTAATTTTGAAGTCAAGTTCTAAAAATACTGTGAGAAATCAATTATCTTTAAGCTCTAAAACCACATACAACAGATGCTCCAGATAAAAACCGCTAACGACAAAACATGGCAGGTTGATATTCAGAAAGACTCCATTCTTCTAAACGGAACACCTTTAAACTGGGACATACAGCCTATTGGTCCTAACACTTACCATATCATAAAGGACAACAAGTCTTATACGGCCGAGTTAGTAGAGGCTGATTACCAGGCAAAGTCATTTACGTTCAAAATTAACGGTATTAAGCAAACTGTTTACGCCAAAGATCGTTTTGACCTATTGCTGGACCAGCTTGGCATGAGTGATGCCAATACCCAAAAGGTAAATGATGTGAAGGCTCCAATGCCCGGGCTTATACTTGACATTAAGGTACAGCCTGGCCAGGAAGTAAAGAAAGGTGACCCGATCCTTATTCTGGAGGCCATGAAAATGGAAAACATCCTGAAGTCGCCGGGTGATGGTGTTGTGAAAGAAATTAAAGTGCAGCCACGACAGAACGTGGAAAAGAATCAGGTTTTGATTTTATTTTAACTTTTTTGTGTTGCCATTTGGGCAGCACCTGTCTGCCCTCAACAACTTTAGACCAAACTTATAACAAAATAGTATAGATCGTGAAGTATAAGAGAATATTACTAAAGCTTAGCGGTGAGGCGCTGATGGGAGAACAGCAGTACGGTATCGACTCTAACAGGCTGATACAGTATGCGCAGGAGATTAAAGAAGTGGCAGCGCTTGGCGTTGAGGTGGCCGTAGTTATTGGCGGTGGCAACATATTCAGAGGTGTGCAGGCCGAGCAGGTTGGCCTTGACCGCGTGCAGGGCGACTATATGGGTATGCTGGCAACGGTAATTAACAGCATGGCCCTGCAAAGTGCCCTCGAAAAACTTGGCGTTTATACTCGTTTGTTATCCGGCCTAAACATACAGCAGGTATGCGAGCCATACATTCGCCGCCGTGCAGTGCGCCACCTGGAGAAAGGCCGCGTGGTTATTTTTGGTGCCGGCACCGGAAACCCCTACTTTACAACAGACTCTGCGGCCAGCTTACGCGCAATAGAGATCGAGGCGGATGTGGTGTTGAAAGGCACTCGTGTAGATGGCATCTACTCTGCAGACCCAGAGAAGAACCCGGATGCGATCTTCTACAGAAACATCTCGTTTAAGGATGTGTTTGAAAAAGGCCTGAACGTGATGGACATGACAGCTTTCACGCTTTGCAAAGAAAACGGCTTGCCAATAATTGTGTTTGATATGAATACACAAGGCAACCTGAAGCGCCTGGTGCAGGGCGAGGAAATCGGAACGCTTGTTACCATGGACGACCTGACAGAGACCATAAAGTAACAAACATAGCGCACCGGCAGGCTCGATTAAAACAAAACAGCAAAAAATCAGTAGTTTTGCATCATAACCCTACGTATAGTTTCATCAGAAATTTTAAGCGATAATTTGATATGACGGAAGAAATTCAGTTTTACCTCAGCGAAGCAGAGGAGTCTATGGAAAAAGCAGTGCAGCACACTAGCTCAGAGCTTACAAAGATCCGTGCTGGCAAAGCCTCTCCTGCTATGGTGGATGGTCTGCGTGTTGACTACTACGGCACTCCTACTCCTATTTCTCAGGTAGCCAACGTTATGGCTCCGGATGCACGCACTTTGCTAATCAAGCCCTGGGAAAAAAATATGCTGGGCGAGATCAACAAAGCCATCAAGAACAGCGACCTGGGCCTTAACCCGCAGCAGGAGGCTGATGCAATCCGTCTGAATATTCCGGCACTTACTGAAGAGCGCCGCCGTGAGCTGGTTAAGCAGGTAAAGAACGAAACTGAAAACGGCAAGATCAGTGTCCGCAACGTGCGCAAAGACGTGAACGACTCGCTGAAGAAATTGCAGAAAGAAGGCACTTCTGAAGATGCTGTACGCGACGCGGAAGCCAAAGTGCAGAAGTTGACGGATGCTTACATCGTTAAAATTGATGAGCTGCTTGCCAAGAAGGAAGCAGAGATCATGACGATATAAAAAGACGCAAGACACAGGATATACAGGATATAAGACATAAGACTTTTATTCTGGCTTATAAAAAAGAGAGCCCCGCAACCAAAATTGCGGGGCTCTCTTTTTTTATCTTAACTACAGTTTGATAGGGGATTTGTGGGGTCAGACAAGATTAACTTTAGCGAAACCAAATTTATACTTTAGTCCTCTCCAACAAAAATCCGTCAAATCAATCTAATCCCCATTAATCTGCGGTTTAGACTACTGGAACAGCTTGTGTACCTTGATGTACTCTGCTACGTCGTCGGGTACGAGGTATTTTATACTTTTCTCCTCCTTGATGCACTGCCTGATAAAGGTGGCCGAGATATCAAGTATGGGCGCTTTTACAAATGTTACGCTGGGCATGTCGGGCAGCTCGGTGGTTACGGAGCCTGAGCGCGGATATACATACACCCGATGGTATTTAAGTATACTTTCGTAATTCTTCCACTTCGGGAAAAGCGGCAGGTTGTCCTCCCCCATTATCAGCACAAACTCATAGCTCGGGTACTTCTCCTGCAGGTACGTCAACGTATCAATGGTGTAGCTTGGCTTGGGCATGCTAAACTCGATGTTAGACACCCCCAACACCGGATTATCCGCAATCGCCAGCGACACCATGTGTAGCCTGTCGAACTCATGCAACAGCGTGTTGCTGGGTTTGAATGGATTCTGAGGCGACACAACCAGCCACACCGTGTCCAGGTCGGTATTGGTTGCCATGAAGTTGGCCAGGATCAGGTGCCCTATATGGATCGGGTTAAAGGAGCCGAACAACAGCCCTACTTTCATACGATGGCAGGTTCTGCATTCAGGAACTCGTTCACCAGCTTTTCAGCCTCGCGGCACGCTTTGTCCAGGTCATCGTTCACGATCACGGTGTCGAACTGGTCTTCGAAGCCAAGCTCGAACTTTGCTTTAAAAACACGGCTTGATATACTTGATGCCGAATCGGTGTTACGTGCAGTCAAACGCTTGGCCAGCTCGTCTATTGAAGGCGGCTTTACGAAAACAGCCAGCGCCCTTTCTTTGTAGAAGTGCTTTATACTTAATCCGCCCTTCACATCAACATCCAAAATCACATGTTTGCCGCTCTTCCAGATGCGCTCCACCTCCGATTTCAGAGTGCCGTAAAAGGCGCCCTCGTATACTTCTTCCCACTCAACAAACTCGTCGTTGGCGATTTTCTGCTTAAAATCTTCCGGAGTGATGAAGTAGTAATCTTTTCCGTTTACCTCGGTTCGGCCGCGCTTATCGCGTGTGCAGGCCGAAATTGAGAAGCTCAGGTTAGGGTTAACGTTGAGCAGGTGCTTAACAATGGTAGTTTTGCCGGCGCCAGACGGTGCCGAAAAGATGATGATTTTGCCTTGCATTAGGGACTATAAAGTTTCTTGAATCTTCGCTCTGATCGATAATGCCAGGCTTTCCGGCACTATCACGCGCTTGAGATGGCCGCTGATGATCCCTTTAAGAAGCTTTTGTTTCTGATGGTTCTCGAAACAACTTACACACTCTTCAACGTGTGTATTAAAAAATTTCTCTTCTTCAGAGGAGGCTTCGCCGTCAATAATGAGGTCCAGCATGTCAGACACCTTGTCACAGTGTGTATCGTAACTCTCGTCGGGTATCTTCTGGTAAACTTCTGTAATTTTCGATTCCATCTTAACTAAAAACTCTTAAAATATCTTGCTAACTGTTATAACCCATTGTTTTGGCATATTTTTCCAACTTCTCCTTCAAAGAGTTTCGGGCACGGTGCAATCTCGATCTTACAGTACCTATCGGGATGTCCAGTATCTTGGCCATTTCCTCATAGGTAAAACCTTCCAGATCACAAAGTATAATTACTGTCCTGAAGTCGACTGGCAAAGCATTTAAGGCGCTGGCTACTTCATCTCCGATCAGGTCCTGCACACTCTCGGTGCGCATGTCTGTGGTAGAAGCCACCCCGCTCTCACCCTCTACGTCTTCGGAGTTATAATACCCCTCTACTTCGCTGTAATCTACCTTGGCAGGTTGCTTGCTTTTTTTCCGAAACTCGTTTATGAATGAGTTCTTCAGGATTCGGAACAGCCATGCTTTTGCATTAGTTCCTTGCTCGAAGTAGTCAAAAAAACGATAGGCTTTCAGATAGGTCTCCTGCACCAGGTCATTGGCGTCGTCTTCGTCTAAGGTGAGCCTGTAGGCAAAGTTATACAAGGGGTCCAGCACAGGCAGCAGTTCGGCCTCAAACCGTGCGTCTTTCTCCTCTTTACTAAGCTGTTTACCTGTTTGCTCGCTCATCAACTTGGATTTTGTACTTTTGTGAAGTCCTCAATCGCGTATTTATACGCAAATATAGAAATTTTAATTACATACAGCAGTAGCACGCTTAGGGTTGCACCTGTTGTGGTATATATACTATAGCCTGATAAGATTTGAAAAATTTGACCGCTTTTCGGAAAAAAATTCAGTTACCGGGCAGTATTTATCCATACTTACGTTTACGGGCTTATTGTTTCCTGTCTGCAGTAAATAAATTTTCTAACATTGCGGCCGACTTTTCCCAGGAGAATTTTCTGGCTATGTGCAGTCTGCCCTCTCTCGATAATTTGTAGCGCTTTTCGTCATTCTCGATAAGCATCCTGATTGTTTCATAGATCTGCTCGACATTCCTGTGCTCTACGGTACAGGCATTCTCTCCGTCTATCGCAAACTCACGGTGCCCCCCTATGTCGGTGCAAACCAGGCAACACCCGCAAAGCATGGCCTCGGTGCAGGTAAGCCCCCAGCCCTCGCTCAGGCTCGGCGACAGAAAGATGCTGTTCCGGTTATAGATCTCCCTGATGTTGGAGGGGTTGCGGTTATACTTGATCCAGTCTGGAAGGCTCGCCGGCTTTTTAGGCACACTAATCAGATCGACGGTAAGGTCCGGGAATACGTTTTTAAGCCTTAAAAGCGCCTCTAACCCATACTTCGACCCTTTCAGCTCTTGTTCGGAAAACATCATGCACACGCTTGCCGGTTTACGGCTCTGAATTGGCGTGGTCTCATAATAAGATTTTGTGCTTACTGCATTGGGTATATAGATGGGTGTTTTACCAGAAATCTTTTGCACCACTTCCTGAAGGTGCCTGGAGATAACGATGTGCTTTACTGGTAAATGGTAAGAATGGTGCACCAGGTCTTCATGCCCGTCCCAAACCTCGTACCCCTGTATCAAATTATACTTGCGGCCTTTGGTGGCACTCAGCTGGCTTACCTGTATTGCAGTGGCCCACCAGGTTGATACTGTTGCATCGGCATCGGGAATATACTTGTCCGAAATTTCGGGTACAATAATACTTTTTATTTGCGGGTGCAGTTTATACCAGGCCGGACGCGATGCACCTTTCATAAAAAAGAGAAACTGCTTATACCAGAGCGGGCTCTTCATGGTTTTGTGCATCTGCTTGATCCCATGTATTATCGTAACATCGTGTCCCCTGTCAGCCATCTGGTTGGCATACTCATACATAACCTTTACTCCGCCGCTGGGCTTTGTAGCCGGAAAAGGAACAACAAAATTAATTTTCATGTAGCGGGAATCTGGTTACTTTATGCAGCAAAGTATAACTGCACGGTTAAAACTTTTTAGTATGGGCGTTTAGCTTGCTCAGAATAAAATCAGCCACCTGCTTTACACTTTGCCTTCTGTTTACCTGCCTGGCCAGCCTGTTAAAGTCTTTTCTTGATTGCCTTACTTTACCATAAGAACCAATAAACATTCCAAGCGAATTTAGATAGTGCCACCTGAAGGTCAGTACACGAACCAGTGCCTCAGGTAGTAGCTGCATGAACCACAGCAGGCGCTTTACCCCTTCCAGGTGGATGGCATGCAGGTACATTTTGTTGCGGTCGTAAACCGTGCTAACATACTTCTTTTTGCTCTTGGACTTAATCGAAGTAGACACCTGGTGCCGGCAAACGCTGCTATAATCATAGTAGCACTTGTACCCAAGACGCCAAGCCCGCAACGATAGTTCATAGTCCTCCACGTAAAAAGGCGAAAACAACTCGTTAAAGCCCCCTATCTGCAGAAACTTCGCTTTATCGATAAATGCGTTTGCCCCTGACAGGTACATCGAGTAAAGGCCATCCTGCATCAGCGCTTCGTCTTTAAGCAGGTAGTTGCCCGATGTCTTTATTTTGCTGCCGTGATAGTATGGGTATTTGGCGCCATCCTGAATCTTGTCATCGTCCCAGCCAACAATGCGGCCCATCACCCCAAAGGTGTCCGGCTTGTCAAAGTACTTGTACTGATTGTCAAAATAACCCGGAGTCAGCTTTACATCACTGTTTAGTAACAATACTTTATCGTATGCCGCAGCCCTGATTCCCTTGTTGGCTGTAACCGAAAAGCCGCTGTTCACGCTGTTTTGCAAGATGCGCACCTCCGGATAATGCTGCCGCAGGTACTCAACTGAAGCATCAGTAGAGCAATCATCAACAACAATGATCTCATAGGGTTTGCCCGCATGCCTTAGCGTTTCTACTACTGTTGGCAAAGTATGCTCGAAAAGGCGTACCCCGTTGTAGTTCGGGATCACAACTGATATACCTGTTACCATGCGTATTCTATTAATTTTAGCGGCTGTTTATACTTTGTCTGGCCCACCTGCCTTATTGGCCAGGTACAGTTTGCTATACTTCAGGAAAACTGTGTAGGCAGAAAGCCCCGCGATGAAGAACCCACTAAAGCCATCCAGGAAACCGCGCTGCAGGAAGTAAGTCTTGAAGAAACGGAACGGCGGCTTTACAAGTATGGCGAGCACAGAAGTCTGCTTTCCTTTCTGCCAGCTTTCCACCATAAACAGGTCAGTGTATTTGTTAATCTGGTCGAGGTGCTGCTTTACGTTATGGCTATAATAATGCAAAATATCGCCTTTCAACTTTTTCACGGTACTGCCTCCAGACATTTGGATGCTCTCGTGAAGCTTTCCTACCCAAGCACCTTTCGTTTTATCAAACAGCCTTAGCTTGCAGTCAGGGTACCAGCCCGAATGCTTTATCCATTTGCCTCTGTAGCAGGTAAGCCTGTTCATTTTGTAGGCATCAGCAGTCCAGTTACTTTTCACTTGAAGTATGGCTTGCCTCAGTTCTTCTGTCAGCGCCTCGTCAGCGTCAAGTGAAAGGATGTAATTGTGAGAGGCGATTGCATTGGCAAAGTTTTTCTGCTCGCTGTACCCCTCAAACACATTTTCCACAAACACAACACCATGATTCAGGCAGATCTCCTTCGTACGATCAGTAGAGAGCGAGTCCACTACCACTATCTCATCTGCTACTCCTTCAACAGATTTCAGGCAGCGCTCAATGTTGGCCTCCTCGTTAAAGGTGATAATGGTAACAGACAGTTTTACTTGCATCAGGAACAATATTGGGTTTAATGCTGCAAATATCGGGGTTTTAACTCTAAAATCTTGTGTATAAGCAGGTTTTAAACGTAACAAAAACACTAATTTATAGTACAATACATATTTGCACTATTTGCTCCACCATTGCTACGGCATTACCTGCTGCCTCTACATGCTTAAACGCCCTTTATACATTGTCATGTTAGCTTGTGCACTTCTGATTGTGATCAGTGCACAGGTAAGGGCACAGCAGTATAATTTCCGTAACTGGACGTTGGAACAGGGCTTACCTCAGTCGCAGGTAAAGGATATTCTCCAGGACCACACAGGGCATTTATGGATAGCCACCAGAGGGGGCGTCAGCCGTTTCGACGGAAAGCAATTTTATACTTTCACAGACGAAAGCGGCCTTAGCAGCAACAACATTTCAGCCCTGCACCAGGACAGGCAAAAGAACATCTGGATAGGCACCTCTGACCGGGGCATTGTTAAATACGACGGAAAGAAGCTGACTAAGTATGGCAGAGAACAAGGGCTGGCAGCCAGCACTGTTTATGATATCGCAGAAGACAGCGAGGGTAGTGTTTGGCTTGCTACTGAGGCAGGCCTATACTATTACAAAAATGGCTCATTTAAAAAGTATACAGAATTGCCCGAGCAGCCGTACCATGCTGTGCTCATAACCCCGGACAATGAAGTATGGGCCGGAAGCCACTCTGATGGATTACACCGCATCACCAACTCAGGGGTACACCATTACACTACTGAAAACAGCGCACTGCCCAGCAATCAGATCACCACGTTGTATCAGAAAAAGGGCAAAAATCTATGGATCGGCACCGAAAACGGCCCTGCAAGATTCTCAGACAACACCATTTATACCTTTGACCTGCCAATTAACAGAATAGACCTGGAGGTATCATCATTCCTGGTAGACCTGTACGGCAACCTGTGGATCGGCCTAAAACAAAATGGGTTGGTTAAGTTTGATGGCAAACACTACACTCACTTTAACAGGCAGAACGGCCTCAGGTCCAAGCGGGTGATTGCACTGGCCTCCGACAGGGAAGGGAACATCTGGATAGGCACTAACGGGTATGGGCTACAGCAGTATACCTCGCCGTGGTTTGTACACTATTTTGATTTCACGGAGATAAGTGAGCCCCGCATAACGGCCTTAACTAACGATAACAAAGGCAGGGTATGGGTTGGCACAGACGAAGGCACCACCGCTTACCTGGAAGGCGGCCGATTAAACTGGAACCTGAAGCCAATCTGGAGCGAAGGCACTACGGTGCACCGCATCACTGTAAACAACGGAAAGTATACATGGGTAGCAACCAGCAATGGAGCCTGGGAAATTACCCCTACTGGGTACACCCATTACACCACGGCAAACGGACTGCCTGCCAACGAAGTATACCAGTGCCTTCCTGATAGCAAAGGAAACATTTGGATGGCCACTGCCAATGGCATTGCATGCTATACCAAAGAGGGCGTGAAAAAGTATAAAATGCCAGCCATACTTCCGGTGGCAAGAATCTACCACCTGCACCTGGATGGTAAAGAACAGCTGTGGATAGCTGCCTCTACTGGGGTGTATAAACTGGTGAACGGAGAGGTTGTAAAGGCATCTGAGTTAGCGCATTTTCAGCTAGAAGAAGTTACATCGGTGGCGGAAGACAAGTATGGCAACTTATACTTTGGTGGCTTTAACTACGGTATAGCTGTATTAAACGACAGATGGGGCAAGCCAAAACTTTTTACCCGCGAGGATGGCCTGCCCAACGAAGGCATAAAGGGACTATACGTTGACAGCAACGACAACCTATGGGTAGGCACAAGCAGAAATGTACTGAAAATCTTTCTCCCGAAACTCCGCGAACACAAGAAACTCAGTTTTAGAAGCTATTCCGGGGCAAACGGTTTTAGGGGCATCGAAATAAACAACAATGCCATTACGCAAACCCCTGACGGCAGCATCTGGTTTGGCACTACAAAAGGACTTACAAAGTACCTGCCCAAACTCGACAGGCGCAACAAAGTGTTCCCTACGGTTATGCTGAACGATATCATGCTGTTTCAGAAGCCTACCGACTGGCAGCAGCTTGGCTACCCACCCGATTCGGCAACGGGTTTACCGCGCGACCTGAAACTGCCACACACCCAGAACCATATCACGTTTAACTTTAACGCCATTTGCTTGTCCGGGCCTGAGCAGGTTAGGTATAAATACCGCCTTAAAGGGTACCAGAAGCAGTGGTCGGCGGCCACAGACCAGGCTTACGCAAGTTACCCCAATCTTGCCCCCGGCGACTATACTTTCGAATTGCTGGCCCAGAATAACGATGGCTACTGGACTCCAAAGCCCCTGGCTTATACTTTGTCTATTGTGCCCCCGATCTGGCGCCGCGAGTGGTTTATTGGGGTGTTGCTGCTTGTGGTGGCCGGTGCTGTGCTCAGTATCATAAAACTGCGCGAACAAAGCCTTGTTAAAATGAACTCGTTGCTCGAAATGCGGGTAAACCACCGCACCCGGCAGCTGGAGCGCAAGAACCGCGAGAAAGAAATGCTGCTGCAGGAGATCCACCACCGGGTAAAGAATAACCTACAGATCGTGATCAGCATGCTAAACCTACAGTCGAGGTATGTGCAGGACCCGCAGGCAACAGAGGTAATGCGTGCACTCAAAAGCCGCGTGCGCTCTATGGCCATACTGCACGAGCGCCTCTACCGCCACGACGATATTGGGGAAATAGACCTTGATGATTATTTCAGGGGCATTTGCGAAAGCTTGTACGAAGCCTATGGCACCACCGAAGAGCAGGTGCACCTGGAGTTAAGGGTG
Source organism: Pontibacter sp. GD7 (assembly GCF_058216375.1). Taxonomy (NCBI): domain Bacteria; kingdom Pseudomonadati; phylum Bacteroidota; class Cytophagia; order Cytophagales; family Hymenobacteraceae; genus Pontibacter; species Pontibacter sp. GD7. Next base: position 555,474 of record NZ_JBYZMP010000002.1, read on the forward strand.
CCTCCTATTAAGGTAGACATAGATACCGCCATTACGCTGGGCCTGATTGTAAACGAACTGGTTTCCAACTCACTGAAGTATGCGTTCCCGGTGCCGGGCCATAACGGCTTGTTACGGGTGATTTTGGAACAACAATCGAACGGCACTTATACTTTAATCGTAAGCGATAACGGTAGAGGCTTGCCTGTTGATTTCGATGAAAAGATGAAAAGTTCTTTCGGACTGCAATTAGTATCCTCGCTGAGTAAAAAAATTAACGGTAAAATAAATTTTTGCAACAACAATGGCACTAATTCAATATTATCTTTTGTTTTGCCACCATAATTATTATTTTCCCGTAAGAACTTAAAGCTATGACTAAACCTAAAATTCTTATATCGGAAGATGAAGTGATAATTGCCGAGGACCTTGCGGCCAGCCTGGAGGAACTGGGCTATACAACCTGTGCAATAGACTCTGGCAAGAACACAATCGATAAAATCCGGGAAACGCAGCCGGATCTGGTACTGCTTGACATTAATCTTGGAAATGGACAGGATGGCGTTGAGATCGGGAACCGTATAAGGCAGGAGTTCGATATCCCTTTCATTTACCTTACTGCATACGCAGACCATGCCACCATTGATCGGGCCAAGAAAACCGAGCCCGATGGTTTTTTAGTGAAGCCTTTTGATGAGAAGAGCCTGCGCTCTGCCATCGAGATAGCGCTCTACAAGCATGATAGCGGGCACCGCGAAGAGAAGGAACTGAATGGTACGCAAATAGCTGACAAAGACCAGGAGGTTATCAACGATTACATTTTTGTAAAGGTAAAGCACCGTATCATAAAGGTGCAGTACAGCGATATTATCTGGGTAGAGGCTTACGACAACTATTCGTTTATCGTAACCGCCGATCAGAAGTACCTGGTAAGCTCTACTTTAAAAGACATGGAACACAAGTTGCCGGCCCAAAGCTTTGTGCGGGTACACAGGTCCTATATTGCCAACCTGGACAAGATAGAGGCACTGGAAGAAAACGCAGTTGTGTTCTCGAAGGGCGAGATCCCGATAGGCAAATCTTATAAAAAGGCACTGATGTCGAAGTTCAACATCATCTGAAAGATAAGTTCACAGTATCATGGCTTTAAAAACAAAGAGCCGGCACATACCAATGCGCCGGCTCTTTTTATATGAAAGCAATCGCTTCTTAGTATCTGTAATACTCTGGCTTGTAAGGTCCTTCAACCTCAACACCAATGTAACGTGCCTGGTCAGGCGAAAGCTCATCCAGTTCAGCACCGATCTTACCAAGGTGCAGGCGAGCCACTTTCTCGTCAAGGTGCTTCGGCAAAGTATAAACTTTGTTCTCGTAAGCCTCTGCATTTGTCCAAAGTTCTATCTGGGCAAGTGTTTGGTTAGAGAATGAGTTAGACATTACAAAAGAAGGGTGACCGGTAGCACAACCCAGATTTACAAGGCGGCCTTCTGCCAATACAATGATGTCTTTACCCTCGATGTTGTAAAGGTCTACCTGTGGTTTGATCTCGTCTTTTGTCTGGCCGTAGTTTTTGTTCAGCCAGGCCATGTCAATCTCGTTGTCGAAGTGGCCGATGTTACAAACAATCGTCTTGTCCTTCATCAGGCGGAACTCCTGCTCACTGATGATGTCTTTGTTACCAGTAGCTGTAACCACTATGTCAGCCTCTTTAACAGCATCCACCATACGCTTAACCGCGAAACCGTCCATGGCAGCCTGAAGCGCGCATATCGGATCGATCTCGGTAACGATAACACGGGCACCAGCACCTCTAAGCGAGGCAGCAGAACCCTTGCCCACATCGCCGTAACCAGCCACAACAGCTACCTTACCAGCCATCATTACGTCAGTAGCACGACGAATAGCATCTACAAGAGATTCTTTACAACCATACTTGTTGTCGAATTTAGATTTAGTAACAGAGTCGTTAACGTTAATGGCAGGCATTGTAAGCGTGCCGTTCTTCATACGCTCGTACAAGCGGTGCACACCAGTAGTAGTCTCTTCGGAAAGGCCTTTGATACCAGCTGCCAGCTCCGGATACTGATCAAGCACCATGTTAGTCAGGTCACCACCATCATCCAGGATCATGTTAAGCGGCTTGCGCTCATCGCCAAAGAACAATGTCTGCTCAATACACCAGTCAAACTCTTCTGCGGTCATACCTTTCCAGGCGTAAACCGAGATACCTGCAGCAGCAATGGCAGCAGCGGCGTGGTCCTGAGTAGAGAAAATGTTGCAAGAAGACCAGGTAACCTCAGCACCCAGCTCCACCAGTGTCTCAATCAGAACAGCAGTCTGGATTGTCATGTGAAGGCAACCTGCAATGCGGGCACCTGCCAGTGGCTTGCTTGGGCCATATTCTTCACGGATAGCCATCAGACCTGGCATTTCTGCCTCTGCCAACCTGATCTCTTTACGTCCCCATGCTGCCAGGGAGATGTCTTTTACTTTGTACTTAAGCTGTGTATCGATCATTATCTATATTTTTTCAGGTAAAACACAAAATTACGCAATTTGTTGCGCAAGTTCAACAATACTTACCTATACTTCTGATCCTCAGGGTAACAATAGAAAAACGGCAGCGCCAACTTATAAAGCTGGCGCTGCCGCATGTAGTCTTCTTCAAGAGTATTTTAATTATTTACGATCACTTCGGCCCCTAGGGTGTTGTTGTTGCCCGATGGTGGAGTAACAAAGCCCCTGGCAAAAATGGTATAGATCGCACCGTTTGTTAACTGCACCTGCGTAGTAAGCACTGCGTTTGTAGATCCTGCTGGTCTTACCTCCAAAGTATAAGTTCCGGCATCAACTGGCGTAAAAGCTGTGCTACCCTTAAACTGAATGTTTGAAAACAGAACCGGGCCATTCTGAACTGCAACATCCACAGCTGGTGCATCCGGCGACAAGTGCACGAAACGAACATGGGCCTTACCCGATGCCGGTGCAGTCAGGTCGTCTTCCAGCACCACTGCCTCTATATTAGATAAAGTGTTCGCAGCGAACACGCTATAAGCCTTATCCGCATCCAGCGTAACATTGGCATCTATCACGGCACTACCAACGGCTGCACCGGCAGGCACTACTTTAAAGTTACGGCTGCCATCATCCACGTCCAGGTAGCCAGTGTTGTTCGGGTAATTAAGCGCAGTGGCATTTACTTTGGTATTATCCACGTACAGGTCAACGGCTGGGGCATTGGGTGAGGCATGCACTACCATTACCTGCGCGTTATCCTCCAGCAAATCCAAATCATCGTCGTCGTCGCAGGCTGTAAAAAACATAACAGGTAATACAGCCAGTAATAATAATCTTAAGCTCTTCTTCATAGTTGAAATCAATTTTCTAAGTAAAACAATTAGATAACTCTCTAATAAACTGTTATCTGATATTTTTGTTTAATGTTCTTATAAATTTATTAAACAAAATTAAAATATGCTACTCTCAATAATTAGCCGGCCAATGTAGCAATCCTCTATAAAACGGATAAAATCTATACTTTTGTACTTGCTTTACAGCTTTTTCAAAATGCGCCTATTTACACTAGAAGAGAAGCAATTTATTCAGGAGCACCTGCACCAGGACCCAGCCACGCTCATGTTGCAGGCCAGGCGTTACCCGCAATTGCCCGTGCTTGAGCTGGTGCAGCAGATCCAGGCCCGCCAGAAAGCCGCGCAAAAACTGCCAACCTGGGCTCACAATCCTGATACTGTTTTCCCGGTCTTGCTTTCTGTAGAGCAGAGCTCATCGGAGCAAACAGCTGCGTTTAAGGCTTCTCTGCTAAGTGGCAAATTGCTGGTTGACCTTACAGGTGGCTTTGGAGTGGACAGTTTATACTTTGCCAGGCAGTTTGATGAGGTCGTGCACCTGGAACAGAACCCTGAGTTGCAGGAAATAGCAGCGCATAATTTTAAACTACTCGGTGCTGGCAATATCCAAAGTATAAATACCACTGCCGAGGAATACCTGAAGGCATTTACCGGAAAAGCCGATGTGATTTACCTGGACCCTGCCCGTCGGGGTCACCAACACGAAAAGCTGCACCTGCTGCAAGACTGCGAGCCAGATGTGCTGCACCTGTTGCCGCTTCTGTTTCAGAAAGCCGATGCCGTTCTGCTTAAAACCTCTCCGATGCTGGACATTGACCAGGCAGTAGAGCAACTTGGCTGTGTAAGCCGTTTGTGGGTGGTAGCGGTACAGAACGAGGTAAAAGAGGTTTTATACTTACTGCAAGCCGGTGCACCCGCACCAACCGAAACAGCACGAACTGCAGTTAACCATTTGGCACAAGCGCCTGCCCAAACCCTGGACTTTAGCCGTGCCAGCGAAGAAGCCGCAACTCCCCGATACACAGACCCCATGCAATTTGTGTATGAGCCCAACGCAGCTATACTTAAGGCAGGTGCTTTTAAAACAGTGGCACAGAAGTATAATATAGGCAAGCTGCACCCAAACAGCCACCTGTATACCTCTGCTATACTTATACCCGATTTTACGGGACGCAGCTTTCAGTGCATGGCCATTAGCCGCTACCATAAAAAAGAGCTGCTTAAGCACCTGCCTGCAAAAAAAGCCAACATCACAGTCCGTAATTTTCCGGAGTCTGTAGCCGAGATACGCCGCAAAACAGGCATAAAAGAAGGAGGTGACATTTACCTGCTTTTTACCACTGACATGCACCAGAAACCCATTGTGCTAGTTTGCAGAAAGGCATAATTACCCTCCATTTTACTGAACCACACGCCCTTAGCTTCGTACACTAGTTGGTAAGTCTGCGCCATGCAGGCTACTTTTCACCTTACCAATTGCCTATGAAGACGGACAAGCGCAACGACCAAAACAGGCTGTCGCAGGATGTAAACGATACTTCCCGCACCATGCAGCCCAACCTTGGCAGCGAACAGGGCCCGCACCGCAACCCACCTACCTCTAAGGCTAAAGACAGCAATACTGAACCTGACTGGCATAACGATGCAAAGGCTTATACCCAAATAGGCAGCCAGGATAAAGAAGACAACAGCGATAGCCCAAAGTAGGGCTTTACCATACCAATAGAAAATTATTAGCCGGGCACACTGCCTGATATATGTTTCACTTAAAATTCTAAAACCACAATGAAAGGACAGAAAAACACCAATTGGGAGTTTCATGGTTTTGCCAGCAACCCTCAAAAATCATTTGAAGATGGTAAGAAAGGAAACCGCTTAGCTGTACAGGCTTCGCTGGATAAAAGCCGTCCGGCCGCAGAGGATACAAGTGATAACCTTGGCAGAAGCCAGGCAAAATCATCAGGTGGCAAAGGCTGGTCCAGTGCAGGCGGCAAGCGTAGCGATAGCGGCAAACAGGCGCAATCAGATGCCGAAGAATAGCAGCTCATTTTATTAAGATCGAGTCATGAAAAATAAAGATCAGAATAAAAGCAAACAGTCCGAGTTGACGGACACAAGCAAAAGCAACCCAAAAGATATTGGCAACAGCCTGAAGCGGGATATAACAGATACCAAACTAATCAAAAAGCAAACCCCGCAAGGCCGTACCGATAACGAACAAGATCAAGGCAAACCACTATTTGACCTTTAACTTAAACCTATAGTATAAAAAGAGCCACAGCAGCAGTGTTGTGGCTCTTTTTGTTAACAGGATTTATCGCAATTTTTATATCTTGAGAAGTATTTAAATTGTTCTGTGCTTCGTGCAGATGGTGGAGTTAGGAGTAGTAAAGCTGTTTAGAGTTTTGGCTAAAAAACTTGGACCCGCCACATGAGTCATCCCGAACTTTGTAATGGGATGAAAAAGGGAAGCCTCCTGTTTTAGGGATATAGCTATATGTATCACCTAAAGACAGGAGGCTTCTATGTGTTCTGCTTCTAAAAACGCCGG